>CP070811.1:3592959-3597218 GCA_020343875.1 Anaerolineales bacterium
ATTCCAGTACGGCGTATTCTTTGGCAGTCAAGGGGATGAGAGCATTGCTGCGCATCACCACGCGGGTACGGGTATCCAGGCTGAGGTTTGCAACTCTCAGGGTTGAAGTCTTGGCAGTGCGGCGACGAGCCAGTGCTCGAAGCCGGGCCAGCAGTTCTTTCAGTTCAAAGGGTTTGACCAGATAATCATCGGCTCCGGCATCCAGGCCGGTCACCCGGTCATCCACGGTATCGCGAGCAGTTAACATCAGGATGGCAGCTTGATTACCCTGGCTGCGTAAGCGACGGCAGACGCTAATACCATCCATCTCCGGCAGCATAATGTCCAGCACAATCAGATCAAATTCGACGACCTCAGCCCAATCCAACGCCTCTGGCCCGGTGCGCGCCAGATCTACTGCATATCCCTGTTCCTCTAACGCCCGTTTGACATAGTTTGAAACGTTGGACTGGTCCTCGACGATTAAAACGCGCATTCAAGACATCCCGTTGACGGATTTCTACACAGATTATACTGTTTCACATGGGAAAGATAAAATGGCGTGGGACAAGATGATCCCTGATTGACCTCTCACGAGCCCCACATACTCGCTGCTACCAGGCCTCAGTTCACAACATCGGGCATTATCTCCCCGATATCATACACCGGGTCACGAGCCACGTCTGTATGCTTAATCCATATTGGATTCCAATCATCGTATTGGGTCGTGCTGAGAGTATAGGCATTACTACCGTCAGCGTCCATCACCCAAATTTGCAGGCGTCGATTCCGATTGGACCAGAAGACAATCTTCGACCCATCCGGCGACCAGGAGGGATGGCCGTTCAGCTCGGGAACGAAGTTATCCTTGCCAATCTCAAGGGCGTTATAGGCTTCATTGGTTTTGGTTAGGCGCTGTAGGCCGCTGCCGTCCCGATAGACGACCCAGATTTCGTCATCCATGCTGGCGTTTGAGACAAAGGCAAGTTGCTCTTGGGTTGGCGACCAGACCGGGTCCCAGGCTCCTCGGCCAACCTCGAAGAAGGTGACTGGCTTCACCACATTATCAGGGTAATCGAAGTAGAAGATGGCGGGCGTCCCCTCAGACTCTTTGACGAAGGCCCGATAGCGCTGGTCGGCGGAGTAGGTGTCCCGGGCCAGGGCCGTATTGTAGAAAGTGTAATCGGTCAACACTGCAAGATGGCTGCCATCCGGGTCAATTACATATACCAGGGGCTCGCTCAATGGCTGCGGGCCGCCTGAACGGTTGGAAAGAAAGACAATCTTGCCCACCAGTTCCTGAGGGATGGGCAGCGGCGTGGGTGTTGGCGTTGGGGGCACCCAGGGTGTAGCCACCTCGCCGATTACCGGCCTCATAAATGGGGTAGGGGTGGCCGTCCAGACGTTGACCGGCACCGGGGTTGGCGTGCCGTAGACAAAGGCAAATGCCGTGGCTTCGGCCGCCTGGAAGGCGGCTGTGGCCGCATTAGCCGGGACGGCCGTAGCCGGTTCGGGCGTAATGACAATAGGCAAAACCCAGTTCCAGGGCACGGGGGTGTAAGTACCGATTGCTGTTGCGACGGCAGTGGCGGTGGCTGCCTGGGCAGCCACGGTGATTATATTTCTGGGTGTTGGCGTTGGCGTAACAACCACAAGCGTTATCGAGGCCGGGGTGGGGGTCAAGGTCCTGGTGGGCGTAGGGCTGCCCGGGGTCGCGGTCCGCAAGCTGGATGGGGTAGGGGTAGCCACGCTCTTGATAAAGGCATCTGCCGTAGCCAGCGCGTCCAGATAATCGGCCGTTGCTTGGCTTGCCAGAGTGAGGTGGGGTGTAGCCGTCAACGGCGTCTGTTCAATTTGCGGGGCTGGGGTCGCGGCGTTGACCATCGTGGCGGTCTGGGTAGCAGTGGTCACCTGGGCGGCGACGCGAGCGAGCTTCGCCGGGCTGGGCGTGCTGATCAGCGTGACGCCCTCATCGGCCGCCGGCGAGCGATGCGCGGATGATGCAACTGTTGCGGTCGACGCGCCGGAAGCTTGCAGCCAGCTCGGGGCCGAGGACACAATTCCAGGATAGGTCAAATAGGCCAGGCCGCTAATGATCAGCAAAACGACGATTTCCCTGATGATACGTCTCAAAGCAATCACAGTTTTCTTAGCCATTGCTTACATCTCCTTCTCGCGTGTTGACTCAGCCAATGTCGAGCATGAGCTTGGGGCTCAGTTGCGAAACGCCTCGACGGGTTCCAGATGGGCGGCGCGCAGAGCAGGATACGTGCCCGACACCAAACCAATCGCCCCGCCGATCAGTGGGGCGAGCAAGGGCGCTGCCGGGTCCAGCACCGGGGTCCAAACTTGATAGGCGGAGACAGCCACCACGATCAGGATTCCAAGACTGGCGCCCAGGATGCCCCCGATAACACCCAGAGAGGTGCTTTCGAATAGGAACTGTAGGGCGATGTGGCGACGGGTTGCACCAATGGATCGGCGCAGGCCGATCTCGCCGATCCGCTCGATTACTGACACGAGCGTAATATTGCCGATGCCAATGGCACCTACAACCAGGGACAAGCCACCCAGCATAAGAAACAGGATATTCAGGTCGCTCTGCACTGCATCGCGCACGCGCTGGGGCTCTGGGGGATATACAACTTTCAGAACAGCTGGGTTATCGGGTCGCAGCGCCAAAGGTATTTGTTGGGCGATGAGCGACGTTGCGCCAATCTGAGTCTCGACGATTACTGACCCAGGTCTGGTCAAACCGAAATCGTGGCGTGCGGTACCTTCGGGGATGATAACTGAGCCAAGTAGATCTGGCTGGCGACCGACATCTTGCAGGATACCTATGACCAGGTACAAGTTGTCGCCGATGGTGATGGCCGGGAGTTGCTCGACACCCACAATACCCAGCCGGAGTGCGGCTCCTGGACCGAGCACAGCGACCCGCTCCGCCCGATTAGAATGTCCCAAGTCCGGAAACCGACCAGCCTGCAGGTTGGCTCTGACTGCTGTAAACAAGCCCGGCGAGGCGGCCTGGACCGAAAGCTTGAAATCGGTCTGGCTGCGAGGGTCTTTCACAGGTGACGAACTGACCAGGGCACCTCCCACCTCAACCGCGCTCAGCGTTCCGGCGGCAACAACGCCGTTCAATCGGAGTAAACGAGCCGGTGCATCCCATGGAATGGCTCTAGGTTGGGTGGCTGCCGTGCCAGGCTTCACGGTGACCACAATCTCAGTCGCGGCCAGCTCATCGAATTGGGTGATGATGCGGTTGCTGGCTGTGCGGGACAGGCCTAAGGTCGCCACCAGGGCCGTAAGCCCAATCACAATGCCCAACATGGTCAGCATCATCCGCCCCGGCCTGGCGAACATGCCCGCAATCGCTTCATCGAAGAGGTCACGGATGGTGATGCCTGACCGTGAAATTGCGCTACTATTCACGCTTGGGCCTGGGGCCGAAGTCCCCCTATTTTTTCCGTTGGCAGCCTCTGTCAATCTCCCGTCAATGATGTGCACGCGGCGGCTAGCCCGTTGGGCGATGTTTTCGTCGTGAGTGACGATGACTAGCGTGAGACCCTGCTGGTTCAACGCCTCAAAGAGATCTAAGACTCCGGCGGACGATTTGGAATCCAGGTTTCCGGTCGGTTCATCACACAGCAGCAAGCTGGGAGAACCAACCAGTGCGCGGGCTATGGCGACTCGTTGCTTCTCACCGCCGGACAGCTTGGTCGGCAAGAAGTCGGCGCGGTGGCTGAGCCCGACCCGCTCTATCGCCGCCAGCGCTCGCTCGCGCCGACCACGGTGGGGTTGATTACGGTATACCTCCGCCAGCATCACGTTCTCCAGGACAGAGCGGTGGGGCAGCAAATGGAAGGATTGGAATACAAACCCGATGCGTCGACTGCGTAGCCCGGCGCGCCTTTTGTCGCTCAACGTCGCGGTGTCTATGCCTTCAAAGAAATAGCTGCCGCTGGTTGGGCGGTCCAGGCAGCCGATGACGTGAAGCAGGGTTGACTTTCCAGCGCCAGACGGGCCGGTAATCGCCAGCCACTCGCCAGGCTCTAGGCGAAGATCCACATCGACCAGTGCGTGGACAGCCGGTTCGCTCCCAAATTGCCGGCTAACCCGGTTGAGTTCAAGGACATATCTGGACGTTTTATCTGCACCCGAAGTCATCATTCTCACTTATACCCGACCACCACGAGCTGGCCCGGCTCTAGCCTGCCATCCACCGGAGTCACTTCGACGAAGCCATCGGCAGACAGCCCCGGCTCGACCACGATAAA
>CP070811.1:3597318-3601026 GCA_020343875.1 Anaerolineales bacterium
GCCAACGGTTCTTGGGCAACGAATTGCGAGTCCCAGGTGGCCTGGTGGACAAGCTATCCAGTCATTATCAGACGTATCACAGCTGGCAGGGGGTTGAGCCGCTGCTGGCGGGGGCAGGGTCCACGCTCTTGCACGGCCCAAGAGATCGCTTAGCTCTATCCTTAGCCGACGCTGAAGGACGAATTGTTTTTCATAGCCGGGCCGATAGAGTGGGCCGGCGGCTGAGCCAGGCCGAGCAAATGGAAGCCCTGCCGATATGGGTGCCCCAGGCAGCCACCGGAGAGGAAGAATTGGTGGGCTACCTGCGGGTGGAGCCGGTGAGGATGGGTATCAGCAGGCCGCCCAGCCCCCCGGGGGGTTTCTTCCTGGATTGGCTGAGCCGCACTTTGTGGCTGGTGGCGGCGGTGGGCGGCTTTTTTGGCATTTTGTTTGGGGTCCTGACCAGCCGCAACCTGACTGCACCCCTCAGCCGGGTGGCCGAAGCGGCCCGAGCCATCGGCGCGCGCGATCTGAGTCGCCGGGTGCAGGTAACTGGTAGTGACGAGGTGCGGGAGGTGGCTCAGGCTTTTAATGAGATGGCCGCCGGCCTGGAGCAGGCTGAGACTTTACGGCGTAATCTGGTGGCCGACGTGGCTCACGAGCTGCGTACCCCTCTCAGTGTGTTGCAGGGCAATCTGCGGGCCATTCTGGATGATGTGTATCCGTTGGACAAGTCTGAAGTAGCTCGGTTGTACGACCAGACTCGTTTGTTGGGGCGTCTGGTCAATGATTTGCGTGAGCTGGCCGAGGCCGAAGCCGGGCAGCTCGAGCTGAACCTTCAACCCATCGACCTGGCCAAACTGATCGCCGATACGGTGGCCACCTTTGCCCCGGTTGCCGAGGCGGAAGATGTCACCCTTAGCACCCGAATCCCCGGCGATCTGCCGCCTGTGCCGGCTGACTCCGCCCGCATCGTTCAGGTGCTGCACAACCTGTTGGCCAATGCCTTGCGCCACACCCCGGCCGGGGGAACGATTTCCCTGCGGGCTGGCTTTGATGCCGGGGAGTATGGCCGGGTGTGGTTAGCGGTTCAGGACACCGGCGAAGGTATCCCCCCTGAACATCTGTCGCATGTGTTCGACCGCTTCTATCGTGCGGATCCTGCCCGCAGCCGGAGTGCTGGCGGCGCTGGGCTGGGATTGGCCATCGTGCGCGCCATAGTCGAATCCCACGGCGGCCAGGTCAGTGTCGCTAGCGACGGCGTGCCAGGCGGTGGCAGCACCTTCACCGTGCGCTTGCCGATCTAAGCACATCCCAATAAGCCTGACCGGAGAGGGCCTTGCCTGCGCTGGTACCACAAGCATGCCTGGTCGAACCGGGCGGCCATCGCAGTGGGCATTGCCTGCGCACCATCCCCCAAAATCAGTTTCAAGGTACTATAGAATTTGCCCGCAACCTGTGATAGAATGTCACATGTACGTGGTTAGCACCATGCTGACCAGTGCAAAGGCCACTTAACCAGCCTTCCCTATTGCCAACCTGTTTCACGGGGTAACCCCCCATATTTACTCCCTCATCCTATTGAAAGGAGCTTGGGAACATGAGAAGAGACTATGCCTTCCTTCACCTTGCAGTCATCGCTCTCTTGCTGGGAGGGATGCTGGCCTGTGGTATCGGGACAGTGACGCCCACTGATGCGCCACAGGAAACCCCCGTCGACACCCCCACGCAAGCGGCTGCCAACACCCCTACGCCCGAACCCACTGACACCCCCATGCCGCCTTCTGCGTTGGAGCTGAAGGCGGCTACTTTCGCCCACGGCCTGGACGATGAGATGCGGCCTGTGGATGCCGGCGACGAGTTTACCCCGGATGAAACGGTGTATCTGTCACTTACCCTATCGGGCCGACCCAAAGAAGGAGAGGTGGCGGCGCGTTTCTATTGGCGTGATGAGTCTATCGCTGAGGCGGATGCAGATCTGGCCGATGTCAACAGCGGGGTGATATTCTCCGTGGGCGAGGATACCTACGTTGGCTACACGCTCACTCACGATGAACCCTTCCCCATCAGTGAGGCATACAGGGCCGACGTATTCTACGATGATGAGTTCCTGGACAGCTTCCCCTTCCACGTGGGGCCTCCAGCTGATGCTGTTCCATCCCAGGTCCTGGAGGTAACCTTGGCCCGGGGAGCTGACTCAGATTATAACCCAATTGACGAAACTACCACTTTTGCGCCTGAAGAGGAAGTCTACATTGTGGGGCGGGCTGATCTTGGCTTGTACACCTGGCTGCAGGCTGAGTGGTACGTGGATGGTGAACTCGACGAAGCCGGCACGCGCAGTATCACCGCCGAAGAGGATGCTTCTGACGTGGGCTTCTTCTTCTCTTTTGTCCCCGAGGAAGGTTGGCCGGTGGGGGACCACCAGGTGCTGCTGATTATGAATGACGAGGAGGTGGATCGTTACGATTTCACGGTGGAAGAAGCACCCACTGTGTCGCTGGTGCCTTTTGAGGACCCGACTGGTGTTTTCAGCCTGAGCTATCCTGACCACTTCGATGAGATCGAGGAGGGGACTGAGGGCTACAGTTACACCTTCTTCGACTCAGACGGATCGGGGGGCATCTACATCTATTTTGACTCCCTGGATGCCGCCTTTTCTGACAATGAATGGCAGTTGTTCGCGGACAATTACTCTGTAGCGGGCATGCCCGGGTTCGGCGAGGACGCTGTCGAGTTCGACCGGCAACTGGGCGAGCCTGGCGTCCATGCGCTTTACCTGGAGGTAGAGTCAGAGAAGGAGAATATCCATGGCCTGGTATGGGTGGAAGAGGTTGAGGCTGCTGTGGCCGTCGCGGTCTGGGCTTCGCCAATCGACCTGTGGCCGGAGCAGCAGGCGGGGCTTTTCGAGTCGTTGGACAGCTTCGTCTGGTCGCCAGAGGCGGTTCAGGCTGCTGCCCCGCCACCCCAGCCGACGTCGACTCCTGTTCCAGCCACGCCCACGCCGCTGCCGCCCCCAACGCCTACGTCGCCACCGCCGCCTCCCAGCAGTTGGTGGCCTGGGCAGCCGGACGTCCCGCCAGGCAAGGCCTGTTTCTTGGTTGCCAGCAGCGTGAATGGCGAGGTGACTTTCAATCTGGGGCCACAAACGCAAAAGATTCCACCCAATGGGCACGTCTGGTTCGTCATGGACCCGGGACACGTGACCTGGACGGCCGACTTGCCCGATGGCCGCCGTGGCGGGGGTGAGCTAGACATTCAGCCGGGCTGTGAGCCGTTTGTAAACGCTCTGTCTTTGTCTGGATAGGCTACGCAAGCCCCCGGAGACTTCGTCAGACGCCCCGATGTTGGGGTGAAGCCGCTTCCGTCTCAACTAGACAGGAGCGGCTTTTTTCGTTCCACATCAGGGACGATTGGGAAAGCATAGGAAGGAGCGGGCGGATTCCCCCCCCGTATCCTCCCCGGGTTTGTCCCGATCTCCTGAAAACTGGGACGTACTGCACTGCTTAAAACCCACTTGCACCCAGCAGTGTTTTGGCGTACAATATCCAGTACCCAGGTACTGGTAATCGCCACTGGCTGGGTGGTGGGGCATGGGTTGCCTTGATCAGGGTCAAAAACGCTTGCCCTGACAGGATCATGTGAGGTGTTGCCTCTGCTATTATTTATGGTATACTAGAGCATCATATACTTGGCATGCTATCCTGCGGGGCTTTGGTGCATCTGCAC
>CP070811.1:3601126-3694606 GCA_020343875.1 Anaerolineales bacterium
ACCATCGCTGCCGTTTTCACGCCTATCCTCATCAACCTTAGCCGGGCCAGAGGCCTGGACCCGGTCTTCTTGATCCTCCCCACAACCCTGGCCACCACTTTCGGCTACTCCTTACCCTCAGCGTCAGCACGTATGGCGCTCATCTACAGCACTGGCGTGATGAGCCGCAGCGAGATGATGCGCTACGGGATCTTGCTGACTCTTCCTTCGGCGCTGGTGCTGATCGGCTTCTTTCTGCTCCTATCCCTTCTCAACTGGATTTAGCCTTTGCTCATTCTGAGCTTGTTTGTTATAATCCGAGCGATTGACAGAACTGCCCCCAACGAGGTGCTGATTATGCCAGGTCAAACGCCAGAGAGCACAGCGATGTGCTTTCTGTCCATCATAGTGCCTGCCTACAACGAAGAAAAGCGACTACCCAACAGTCTGCCGAAAATAATCGATTTCGTGCGGCAACAGGATTATTCTATCGAAGTCATCGTCGTGGACGACGGCAGCACAGACCGGACCGTGGACGTAGTCAGGGAGTTTCAACAGGAGGCGGAGTTCATCACTCTGCGGCAAGTAGAGCACGGCGGCAAAGGGCACGCGGTAAGAGCCGGCATGATGCAAGCCCACGGCCGGTATCTGTTTCTATGCGATAGCGATCTCTCGATGCCCATCGAAGAGGTGACCAAGTTTTTGCCCCCAGTTCTGGATGGGTACGACCTGGCGATCGCCTCCCGGGAGATTGAGGGAGCCCGGCGGTACAACGAGCCTGCCTATCGCCACCTCATGGGGCGAATCTTCAACCTGATTGTGCGCCTGCTGGCAGTCCATGGCATTCAGGACACTCAAGCGGGCTTCAAGTGCTTCCAACGTGAAGCGGCTCGCCAGCTTTTCCCACTTCAAACCATCGACGGATGGGGCTTCGATGTCGAGATACTGTTCATTGCCCGCAGGCAGGGCATGCAGATCGTTGAAGTGCCCATCAACTGGTACTACGAGGATCGCAGCCAGGTAAGACCTATTCAGGACACCTATAATATGCTCCGAGAAGTCCTGAAAGTGCGTCTCAATGCCTGGCAGGGGCGATACCAATCGGCAGGCCAAGATTTGGACCAGCGCGTCAACCAGTCAGCGAATCAACAATCACCACCAATCGGAGAGTCATGACCGGTAGATCCGCTGCTTTGCGGTCTCGTCATGCCCGGAGTTGGGACACGAGACGCATATTCGTGACGCTGGCCCTGGGAGCGATGAGCACTTTGAACGCCTGTGGCTTAGTCCCGGCACCGCCCAGCCCCACACCTTCCGCACCACAGACATCAACACGCCCAGATTCTCCATCACCAGCGGAAATCCTACCTGCTGGCGACCCGACCCAAACCGCACACTTCCTGACCGCCACATCGGCGCATCCAACAGCCGCGCCAAAAGAGCACTCAACCTCTACTACCCAGGCTGACAGGGCCGAGCCGACCCCGACGGCCGGTGTGCCGCGCCTTACGCCGACAATCCGGCCTACGGCCACCCATCATCCGCCCGCCCCAACCCCTCAGCCATCGGCCACACCGACGTCTTCGTCGACACCGCCTGCGACGGCGAGGTCTGACATATCTGTCTCCACGGAACAAGTGACGCTTCTGACTTATCCGTATCACGACTTTCTGCGAGCGGAACAAGACACCCTGTATGGAATGACGGTCCAGCATCTGGAACGGGCAGCGTATGAAGCAGCGGCGCCCAACCCATCACCCCGGAACTACCAAACCCTGGTGATCGAGAACGCATTCCTGCGACTCACCTTTCTACCTGTGCTGGGTGGACGTCTCTACAGTGTGATACTCAAATCTACCGGCCAGGAAGTCTTCTACCACAATCCCGTCATCAAACCATCCCGCTACGGGCCACTTCTTCCTATCGAAGACAACTGGTGGCTGGCGGTAGGGGGTATGGAATGGGCATTTCCAGTGCAAGAACATGGCTACGCGTGGGGCCAGCCCTGGACTTACGAGGTGAGCTCTACTCCCCAAAACGTTACGGTCACTTTGCAGGATAGCACCCAAGCGGGACGCGTACGCGCGGAGGTGCGAGTCATCCTGCCGGCATACAGCGCGACCTTCTCCATTCAGCCCCGGCTAATCAACGGCAGCGATCATACCATGCCCGTGCAATTCTGGCTGAGCGCGGCCCTTGCCCCCGGTGCCACATCGGTGGTACCCGACACCCGCATCATCGTTCCGGTGAACCAGGTGGTTGTCCATAGCCGGGGTGAAACAGGCTGGCAGCTGCCGGGTCCGCGTTCGCCTATGCCATGGCCGGTGGCTGGCAACCAGGACTTGAGTCGCTACGACCAGTGGTCCGATTACTTGGGATTCTTCGCCCCTTATATGCAAGCCAGTTTTATGGCAGTCTACAATCCGAGCGCGGATGTGGGTATCAGCCGGATCGTGTCGGCGGGCCAGATACCTGGTCACAAGATCTTCGCCTTTGGGCTCAACTTTGGTGATCGCAGCTATACCGAGGGTAACAGCCAGTACCTCGAAATGTGGGGCGGCGCTAACCCAGGCTTCTGGCCAGAAGACGACATCCAGCTTGCCCCGGGTGACGCTATCGAGTGGCGCGAGACCTGGTGGCCTCTAGCCGGGCTGGGCGGGCTCACCTTCGCCAACGAGCAGGTAGCCTTCAACCTGTTGCATGGCTCAAGCCTACGCATTCTCGGCGCGCGATCACAAGAGGCCATCCTGATAGTATCAGCCGACGGGGTCGAACTCTCTCGCACCTCTCTGGACTTGCACCCCAGCCAACCCGCAGAATCGCCCATCCCAGGGAGTAGCAGCCCATCGCTTCGCATTCAGCTCATCACGCCTGACGGAGTCCTGATGGCAGATTACCAGACTTCGCTTCCACTTGCAGGTACTTCGCTATGACGACCATTTGCGATAACTGTGGGGCAAGCGTTCCCACTCACCAGCCGTTTTGCCCCAGCTGTGGCAAACCACAGCCAATAGCTGGAGAAGGCGCGCCAGCCGCCACGCCAGAGTCACCTGCCCTGCCAGCGGGTGCCGTCCCCAGAAGAAGGTCCCTGCGGCGGGCCATGGTTGGTTGCCTGCTAGCCTTCAGCTGCGTGGTCCTCATCTTCCTGGCTATTGGTGGCGTGGCCACTTATCAGGGCTTGCAGGAGCGGGCTGCGCTCACGCGCCAGCAGGCAACTGTCCACTTCCAACGCGGCCTGGAGCATATGGAAGCCGGTGAATACGAACTGGCCATCGCCGAGTTTGAGCACACTCTGCGCCTGGACCCAGCCCACCGTGAAGCGCGTGACGCCTTGCGCGACGCCAAGACCACCGCACTGGCTCAGCCTACACCCACATCAGCCACCCTGCAGGAGGCAACCGCGGCTATGTTGGCCGAGGCCGAGGCACTGGTTGGTGAGGAGAAGTGGACAGAGGCCATCCAGCGACTGTCTCAACTGCGCGACCTGGCGCCTGATTTCCAATCCCAACAGGTGGCTGACCTGCTCTACACAGCCCAGTTCAACCTGGGCATTCAGTTGGTGAGCGACAGCCGGGTAAATGAAGGGGTGCACGCTTTTGAGCAGGCGCTGGCCGAGCGCCCCGGCGACCCCGAAGCCAGCCGCCAGCTTGATCTGGCTTCTCTGTACGTGTCCGCCCAGGTAACCTGGGGCGCTGACTGGCCCAGCACCGTTGACTTTCTGGAGCAGCTTTACACCCTCACCCCCAACTACCTGGATGTGGGCAGCCAACTCTACCAGGCTTACGAGACTTACGGAGACGACCTGGTGGCTGAGGAAGCGTGGTGCCTGGCCGAGTTACAGTATGCGGAAGCTGCCTTGTTAGAACCGGGTCCTGCCATTCAACGCAAATGGGAGCAAGCGGTCGAATTGTGCCGCACTCCCACTCCCACCCCCAGCCCGACCGTCATACCCTCGGCCCCCATCACCGACACACAGGCCATGACGGCCACCATGGGTAGCACCCAAACGCTTCTCTCCCCCGCAGGCTCGATTCTCTTCTCTAAATTCAACGAGCAAGACAAGCGCTGGGAAATCGCTGCAGCAACGCCAGGAGGTGGCGCCCCGGTGGTTATGCTCGACAACGCGACCCAACCGGCTACCAGCCCCAATGGCCAGTTGCTGGCCTATCACGCCGAAGCAGCCGAAAGCGAAGGGTTACACGTGTTTAACGTGGCAAGCGGCGAAGACATCCGGGTCAGCACTTTCCGCGAAGACGCCACCCCCGACTGGGCACCCGATAACCTGCGTTTCGTCTTCCCCTCCCAACGCTCTGGCAACCGTCGCTGGCAAATCTACATCGGCTGGGCCGACGGCAAGGGAGAAGCCGTGCCTTTGGTTGAGGGCCGCACGCCAAGCTGGTCCCCGGATGGCAGGTTGATCGCCTATCAGGGCACTGACGCCCAGGGCAACAACCCTGGCCTTTATCTGATCAGCGCCGAAGGAGGGCCTATCACCCGCCTGACGCAAGACGACAGCGACCGGGCTCCAGCCTGGTCGCCCGGGTGCGCTGAAGGAGTGCTTACTCTTACTGACGAAGGAGTTGGGACAGCAACCCCCGAGGATGCGAACGGAAGCGATTGCCAGATAGCATTTATGTCAACTCGGCGCGGAGATTGGGAAATCTTCGTCACCCATGTACTGAGTGGGACGGTGACACGCCTCAGCACCTCAGCCGGGAACGACGGATTACCTACCTGGTCCCCCGATGGGAGTCATATTGCATTTGTTTCGGACCGAGGCGGCACCTGGGGTGTATATATTATGCCAGCCACGGGGGGAGAAGCGATCAAAGTTGCTGACTGGAGTGAAGAGCACGTCGATTGGTTGGTGGAGCGCATCGACTGGGTCAAGTAAGAGTCCACTTGCCATCATTTGATGTTTAGGCCGGATTGGGCTATACTATCGCCTGTTCGGGGTGTGGCGCAGTCGGCTAGCGCGCTGCGTTTGGGACGCAGAGGTCGCCGGTTCAAGTCCGGCCACCCCGACTCATCAGAGCCAAACTCAAGACCCGGGCGCAAGGTATAACCTGCACACCTTGCGCCCTTATGTTTCCTGGCAGCATAGATTTGAATTGACCGCTCACGCGCCGCTCCCGCCTTTTGGGAGTTACATTGAATTGTGACCCAAGAAAAAACCAACGCTATGCGCGCTCTCGAGGCGCGCCAGATCCCGTACCAGGTCTTCACCTTTTCGCCCGACATCCACTCGGCCGTCGGCGTGGCGGAGGCGGTCGGGCTGCCCCCACACCAAGTCTACAAGACGTTGGTGGTCCTCCGCACTCAGGGAAAACCGATGCTCATCATGGTCGCTGGCGAACGGGAGTTGGACTTGAAGCGCGTAGCCCGATCAGCTGGGGAGAAGAAGGTGCGCATGGCCTGGCACAACGAGGCAGAGAGGCTGACCGGCCTGCAAGTGGGCGGCATTTCGGCGCTGGCGCTCCTCAATCGCCCCTTCGACGTGTTCATCGACCAGCCGGCCACAGAATTAACGCACGTGCTGATCAGCGCTGGCAAACGGGGGATTAACCTGCGCGTCCCGGTGCCTGATCTGATTCGCATCACGCGAGCGCGCATCATTGAGGCCACCCCGCCATCAGGCGAACATTCCTGATCTGAAAATCATCCCAGGCAAAGTCATCGTGCTGCAAATCAGGCGCCAGGCGGGCGGCCGTAACCGTCAACTCGTTGTAGCCGGGGCGTAAGGCCGAGACCGGTACCCGACGACGCACGGTCAACCAGCGGCGGGCAAAATCACCCTGTGGCAGATCAGGCGCCAGAGGCACACCATTGACGGCGATACTCGATCCCACCTCGTTTTGCTGCATCAACTCCAGGACCAAAACCCAATCCGAGCTGCCTGGGTCGTCCAGGTAAAACCCGCCCGTCCATTTCAGGCTGGGCTTGCGTCCGGCCAAGAGCGGCCACCACGGCGACGGCAGGTCGCTGTCGCCCAAATGGATCACGGCGTCCTCGGCCAGTACCTGCACCCACTCGGGTTGTCTGCTGCCTGCTAAGAATCCGCTCCGGGCCCGTGGTCCGGTGTCCCGAAGCCCTGTTGTGCGTGTCCCTGCCGCCTGCTGCCAGGCCTCATACGCCGGGCGTGGCTTACCGGCCAGGTCAATCAGGCTGTAGCCCCCGAACGGGTCCCCCGGCTCTGGCTGTGATAGATTCCAAACCGCCAACAATTCTACCCATGGCCACTCGCGCCGAACTTGGCCCAGGGCAGCGCTCAGGTAGTCTGCCTGCTGGGCCAGGCTGACGCCGATGTCTGGCTGGTTCGGTGGCGAATCCACCGTCCAACCCATCTCAGTGATCCATACCGGCTTATGCCCGTCTCCATTTTCCAGCATAATGGCCCGCAGGCTCTCCAGTCGGCGAAAGACCAAGCCATGGTTGGCGCTGGCCGGGGCATCAGGTGGCAGGCCAAAGCCATAAGCATGGGCACCCAGCACGTCAAAGTAGGGAGCCGCACCAGCGTCGTACAACCCTTGCAGGAAGGCTCGTTCGTCCATGGCCTGGTCGCCGTCACCATTGGTAGGCGCCAGACCCGCAGCAACGACTAGCGCCTTGGGGTCCCCGGCTTTTACTGCCCGGTAGCCAACCCGAAGCAGCTGGGCGAAGGCGTCCGGGCTGGGCGGGTGGCCACCCCATTCCAGCGCCAGGTTGGGCTCGTTCCAGATGATGTAGGCCCGGATCCGCCCCCTATAGCGCCACGCGACTCGCTCCACGAAATGCTGATAATCCCCCAGAGCGTCAGGCGGAGCATTGAGCGGTGGCTGCACATCACTCACCCAGGTTGGGTGCTGGTCGAGTCGGACGACCAAGTCCAGCCCATAGTACTCGGCCCCAGCTACCACCTGGTCCGTCACTTCCCAATGAAACTGGCCCCGGGTCGGCTCAATCTCCCGCCAGGCGAAGACCTGCACCAGGGTATCGAATCCCGCCGACCTGGCCAACATCAATGATCGATCGTCAGCCCTGAGTGTGTGCGCCGCCAGCCGTAGCTCCCGGCTCCCACCGCCCGTCAGCCCAGGCAGCATAAGCGTGCATCCAGCTAACAGCCAGACGACCGCTGGCAAAAACCATCGCATCCACACCTCCAACTGATCCCTGACCGGAAACGCTCCGAGAACTTTGAGATAACTGGGGTAATCTCCGCTCCAAATCAGCCAGCTGCCAGCTGATTTGGGTTTAATTGGGATAGATTTGGGAAAGTTTTTGGGATAAAGTTGGGATAACTTGGGATAAGGTTGGGATATTTTGGGATAAACCCGGGAGTCTCAGCTAAAACTACTTCAAAATATAATATGTGCCTCGCTTGTCTCCTACCTTGAGCAGCAAGCCTTTACTGACCAAGTCGGACAGATCAAGGCGCAAGGTTTCTGAAGTGACGTTGGGGCAAATAGCCTGGTAGTCACGGTTGGTAATGCGACCGAACTCGCGCACGTGGGCCAGGGCCCGCATCTGGCGTTCGTTCATGTTATGCTCCCAAGCAGGGGCCGGGCGATGTTCGCGTACATTACGTAGGGTGACACTGAAAGAATAGGGGGTGGCCCGGAACTCCGGAGCTGGGTGACCGCGCTGCAGCATTTCCTCGATCATGCGATCAATACCCAGCCCCAACTCCTCGATATAACCCCATTGGAAGAGGCCGGCGACGATACGAGGGTTGCGCGAAAAATGCTCTTCAACAATGTTATCCACGGTGATGTAGCCAGGCAAGCCGCCGGGGCTGATCACCTCCAGCCGGTCTTCGAACATTCGGATTTCAACGCGCCGGCCAGAGAGTCGATAGTCCCGATGGGCTATGGCATTTACCAACGCCTCGCGCACGGCAAAACTGGGATATTCAGGTTGCTCCTCACGCCGCAGGCCGACTACCACCGCCCCTACTCGCATCTCCTCCCAAACCACATTCCAGGCTGACTCCAGCA
This sequence comes from Anaerolineales bacterium, assembly GCA_020343875.1. Classification (GTDB taxonomy): domain Bacteria; phylum Chloroflexota; class Anaerolineae; order 4572-78; family NAK82. The sequence continues at coordinate 3,609,079 of CP070811.1, forward strand.
AGCGGGCCAGTGGACCCTCCAATTCGGCCCGCCGGCCATAGCCGGCCAATCCATCCTTGCCACGCGGTTCAGTGCCCAAAAAGCGCACAAAGACAAGGCCGCTCTGGGATAAGAACTCCTGCGGACGCTTGCCGAACAGAAGCAGGCCCGAGACAGTCGGGGTACCTTCTGAGGTCAGCGCACCGATGCTGCTCAAGTAGTCGTCGAGCGTGCCACTGACGGGTCGCCGGCCACGCTCAGCCCGCTTCTCCAGGTGCTCCTCGATGATGGCATCGTCCAGGTCGGCGCGGCCCGCTCCGCTGACCGGCTCAGCCTCGAAGTCAGCGCTGGACTTGGTGGCAGCCAACTGGCGGATGGCATCCCCTCCCAGCGGCCGATTCTCTGAACCATGGCGGATGAGCACCCGGCCATCAGCCAGGCTGTGGAGCTCCGGGCTGCGAACCACGCTTATATGCACCACGGTGCCTCCATGCAACTCAGCCTGTCCCCATTGAGTGGCGACCGGGGGGCGGCACAAACCCAACGCCTGCAATAGAACCGCCTCCACGTCTTCGCCCAGCACGTCTCCAGTCACATCTCCCTCCGGCGTGATGCCAATCAAGATGGTACCCCCATCTGCGTTGGCGAAAGCTACTAGCATCTCAGCCAATGGCTCCACACCGGGGTCTGTCAAAAAGGCCGTGGTTTGATTGGGTCCCCGAGCTAGCAAGTTTGATATGTGAGTTCTCATGATGACTCCTGCCGCATACGCTCGCGCAGTTCGTCAATCACCCGCCGCTGGCCAGTGCGGGGGTCCTCGTAATACCAATGTTCCCAGCCGTTGCAGGGCGCATTCTTGATGCGCGACGCAACTTGATGTATCGAACCAACGAAACTATCCCATTTCAGCGATCCGTCGGCCAGGACTTGGGCCTTGACCTCCCCTTTGAGACCAAAATAAAGAGTCTGGCCCGGCCGGAGCAGGCTACGTTCCAGCAGCGCCCCGAAGGGAATTCGAGGCCGACTGCGCTTGCTTTTGAAAACAAAGACCTCCTGCTTGAACTGGGACGGCTGAACAGCGGCCAGCCGCTGGCTGGCCAGACTCAGGTAGGTGTCGTCGCGCTCAATGCCAATCCAGTGCCGGTGCAACTTTTTGGCGACGGCCCCGGTGGTGCCCGTACCAAAGAAGGGGTCTAGCACCACGTCGCCCGGGTTTGAGCTGGCCAGAATGACCCGGTACAGCAGTCCCTCAGGTTTTTGAGTGGCATGGGCTTTTTGCCCGTTGAGCTTGAGTCGCTCGTCCCCCGTGCACAGGGGGAGTTCCCAGTCGCTGCGCATCTGCTTGCCCGTACCGCCGCCCTTGCTGGCGTCGCTATGCAGGCGCTTCATAGCCTGATAGTTGAACGTGTAGCGAGCGCCGCGCTTCTTCTGGGCCCAGATCAAGGTCTCGTGCGCGTTGGTGAAGCGCACTCCCCTGAAATTGGGCATGGGGTTGGTCTTGATCCACACCACGTCATTCAGGATCCAGAAGCCGATGTCCTGCATCAGTCTGCCCACCCGAAAGATGTTGTGATAGGAGCCGATGACCCAAATGGCACCCGTTTCCTTCAGCACGCGGCGGCAAGCACGCAGCCAGGCTTCCGTGAAGGCGTCATAAGCGGCGAAGTCAGCAAACTGATCCCACTCGTCGTCTACCGCATCCACCCGGGTCATATTGGGCCGCCATAGCTCTTGCTGAAGTTGCAGGTTATAAGGCGGGTCGGCAAAGATGAGGTCGATACTATTCTCGGGCAGGCCGTTGAGCACTTCTACACAGTCGCCCTGTATGATCTGATCCAGCGGTAAGTCTGCTTCTGACACGATGTCAATCCCAAAATCCAAGCTGGCGAGGCGGGCGGCAGCCATCCAGCAAAACGAAAGGCGCAGCCCGGCTGGCCACAGCTCCCAACACACGCAGGTCAGCCAGATCACGCAAACGGCCCTGGCGACGTGCGCGCAAGATGGCCTCCGCGCTACGGGGGCCGATGCCCGGTACTCGCAGTAACTCCCTACGACTGGCCCGGTTCAATTCCACTGGCTGGCCAGCCAGATGTCGGTGCGCCCAGGCCAGCTTGGGATCTACTTCGGCTGGCAGCCTGCCATCATGGTCGAAGGGGAGATCATCTAAGGCGAAGCCATAGAAACGCAGCAGCCAATCCGCCTGGTAAAGCCGATGTTCGCGCAGGGCGGGTTCGGGGGCAGCATCGGCCAGCGGCGTGTCGGGCACGGGATTAAAACGGGAGTAGTAAGCACGACTCAGCCCCACCTCCTGGTATAGTCGGTTGACGGTCGTCAACAATTCCCGGTCGCTCTCGCCCGCTGGGCCGACCACGAACTGCGTAGTCATGCTGGGCCTTTTGGCCAGCGGGCTGTGCGCCCCGGCAATCTCGCGGACCCAGTGCATAGCTGGCAGCAATTCCCCCTCAAAATCCTTACGCGGGGCCAGGAAAGCCAGCCGCTGCGCGTTGGCGCCCTCCAGGTTGATGGATACTCGATCAGCCAGGCAGAGCGCCTGCTCCACCTGCGCCCGCTCGGCGCCGGGCATTATTTTCAAATGGATATATCCGCCATACTCGTACCTGCGCCGGATCAGTTCAACGGTGGCCAGCATGGGGTCCATAGCGTTGTGCCCGCCCCCCACACTCCCGCTACTCAGGAACAGCCCCTGGACAACCCCGGCCCGCTGCATGCGGTCGAATTCACGCGCCAGCTCGTCGGGGCTGAAGCTGACGCGGACAGTGCTGGTCCGCCCCGCCCGGAAGGGGCAGTAATAACAGTTCCGTTCGCAGGCGCTGGTTTGCAGCGTACGTAGAACCGTCATGGGGCCATCAGGTCGCTGAACCTGGACGACAGCCCCTGCCAGAAAGTCACGCTTGACTTGAGTCCTGCCTGCCGAGGGCGTTGGCTGGCCGTCGCACTCCAGCCCGGCCAGTCGGCCCAGCAGTTGCATCTTCTGTTGAGCGTCGGGCACAACAATGGTGTGCATACTTCTATTATACGAACATTTGTTCGATATGTCAAGGGCGATTCGATCCGAATTGGCCGGTCAGGCCTGTTTGACCCAAACCCCTGGCTCACCCATACCTGATTATACCTGAAAGGCAGGCTGCTGACCACCCCCAAACCACCCCGAGGGTGCGTCCCCAAACCTGGGGCACACCCCCTCCCGGCTATGTGTCTTTGACCCTGGACTGGGAGCCAAACTCACGGGCCAGGCTAACCCATTCAGCCAGGCTAAGCGTCTGGGCACGCCGGTGGGAATCGATCCCAGCTCGTGCCATAGCAGCCGATACATCAGACGAAGATCGGCCCAACCCGGCAGCCAAAGCGTTCTTGAGTTGCTTGCGTTTTTGCCCGAAGCCAGCCCGGGCAACCCGGAAGAAAGTCTCCGCATCGCTCGGGCCGGGTATGCAGGTGTCAATCCGGACCACGGCCGAGTCGACTTTAGGGGGCGGCACAAACGCACCGGCTGGGATGCGGGCGACAATGCGGGGCTGACCATAATACTGGACACTGACCGCCAGCAGGCTCATATCGCCCGGTCCAGCCACGATGCGCTTGGCAACCTCACGCTGGACGGTCAGCACCAATCGGCGAGGAGGCAAGTCCGCTTCCAGCAAATGGCGGATGGCAGCCGAGGTGATGTAATAGGGCAAGTTGGCGACGACCGTGTATTCCAAGGGAGATTGCAGGTTTGAAGGCAGGGCGTCTCGGATGAGTGTAGCCGGGTCAAGCTGCAGAATGTCGCCCTGAACCAGGTGCAGGTTAGCCAGATGAGCCAACTCACCCCGCAGCACACCCAGCATCCCCTCATCCAGCTCTACGGCAACGACGCACCCGGCGGCCTGGGCCAACTGGCGAGTGAGCATGCCCAGGCCAGGCCCAATTTCCAGCACGACCCCCTGCGTAGATAGATCGGCTGCCTCGACAATCTTGTGTAGGACATTGGGATCAGCCAGAAAATGTTGTCCCAGCCCCTTACGTGGGCGCAAGTCGTATTTGTCCAGGAGTTCCCGCACACCCGGAGACTTTTCGTCGTGAGGAAGGAGGTTCATTTTCTAACGCCGTGGCTCTTGCGGCCAATTGGGGAGGACATAGCGAATCTGGTCGGCTGGCGGCACGGGGGTGGCGATGTACACGTCCACCCAGCGATACCAGAGAGGAGGCTCATCCTCGTCAAAGCCCAGGTCGACGTGTCGGCCCAGAATGGAGCCTCCCGTATCGCCTGCCAGAGCCTTGCCATATCCGGGCACGTACACCTCGCTCCAAAGGGGAATGACTTTGGGATCCACAGCAATGATGCCGTAGCCCGCCTGCAGCCCGGTGCGAGTGATGCCGTAACGCGGATGATCCTTGTCCTTGCCCGAGGTAGCTGCCGAATATGAAGTGGCCAGCACCCGGAAATGCCGCCAATACTCAAAGTCACCCTCCGGGGTTTCCAAGGTATGGACCGCGATTTGGGTTCCGTAGGCAAAGATCTTGTCGCTGGGTGGATGATCCACCCATTCGTCTTCCAAGACGTTAGCCACCTCTTGCCCATCTTCGTAAGTGACTCGGTAGCGGCGTTTGATCACCCCAGAGTCGCCGGGTTGCTCCAATTGCTGCCTATCCAGGAGCATGTCTGAGTCAGGCACCCATTTGGTCTCAAAGGGAATGAGCTGCTGCTCAATCTCCAGTGCTTCATGGACTCGCACCACTCGAATACTGATATCTTCGACAATGGGTGTATTGGCGGGGGGCAGGCTGTAATCCTTGCCTATCAGCGCAACTCCCTGGTGCGCCAGCACGTCGCCGACTGTGCGCGCCTGGCTGCGAGTGCGCAAGATGCGCCCATCGACGCCTATGGTGACCGGCATCGAACGCTTGATGTAAACTCGCATGCCCGGCAAAATACGGCTGCCCAGGCTGGGAGTCACCTGGTCCCCCAAGTAGAGAAGAATGCCTTGCGCCAGAAGAGCCTCGCCGACGGTGGCCTGGGTGGTATAAAAAGTGACCGGAACCGAATCGTCAGTGAGGATGACGGGTATTGCACGCCGCAACACGATGCGCACCGGCACGGGCCTGTAGGAGGCGCTGGCCAGCCCTGGCCCACGCCGACTTCCGCCGTCCAGGGCAGACTGGGGCAGGTCGGCCTCCAAATTCCAGGCCTGGCCATCAACCAGCACCTGGTCGCGCGACTTGACGTGAACGCCTGCCTCGGTCAGGATGTCGGCCACGCGCCGAAGTTGAGTGCGTATCTCCAGGCTGCGTCCATCGGCCTCAATGGTCACCGGGCGCGCCAGGCGAACCTGAACCACACTGCCAGCAGCCAGTCTCGAGTCGAGTGCTGGGTCAATCAGGTCTTCGGGCTGCAAGCGAATGTCAGCCTCACGCAGCAGCCCTTCGAAGGTATGCTGGTGGGTCCGCCAAGTCCTAGGCTGTTCATCCACCACCAGCGTGACCGGCACGCCGGTGATGTGGTAGCCCACGATCAGAGCTGCCCAGGCCAATAGGGTCAGCAAGCCGCTCGTCGAACGCCGTGACGAGCAGCAGCCGGCAGCCAGCCTCAACAGACGGCGGCCGACGCGACGCAGCGGTAGGTTAATGCCCAAGAGCATCAAGGCCACGAAAGAGAAAGGCAATCAGGCCTCCAACAAGGACGAACGGGACGAGCCGTCACCGGTCGCCCCGCATAATCCCATAAAGAGGTCGTGCACCCCCTGTCGAACTGGGTCTCTCGTCTTACCAGCATCAGCCAGCTCCGGCCAGGTAGACCTGCGGCACCCGAGAGGGGCTGCTTATGGCTGCTTCCTTCCGGACCTGACCAGGTTCGCAGGCTCCCGCCGCGCAGGACCCAACCTTCTACACCGCTTAATGCCAGCAGTCACGAAAGCTCTAAGCCCTCGAGGGGGAATTCGATCCCGCTGTGGCGGATTGCGGGTACAGGGCACCGCCAGCTCCCCATCTAGCACGACCAGGCGGAGAGGGCGGGATTCGAACCCGCGAGGCTGTTACGCCTACACGATTTCCAATCGTGCGCACTAGACCAGACTATGCGACCTCTCCTGACTCCCCTCCTATGCGGCACGAGCGCGCCATAGGCCAAGCCCCCGCCTGGGGAACACGTGCCACATCAAGGGCAGGCCCTCGCCCGGAGGGCAGGCGGGAAGGGTGGGATTCGAACCCACGGCGGAGCAAGCCCCGCAGCGGTTTTCGAGACCGCCCCAATCGTCCACTCTGGCACCTTCCCGCCCAGCATTATAGCATGAGCATTTCTGCCAAGCAAAAGCATGCCATTTGAGTTGGGTAGCCCTCTCGCAGCCTGCGGTGCTCCGCCCCCCTCCCGGGCAGGCGCAAGGCTACACGCCTGGGGTCGCTGGCGACGCGAAATCTATGCTGGGATTGCAAAACCCGTCTCTGGATAGTATAATCAAGGCCGGTTCAGCGCCCATTTACAACGGAGTGAGAAGGAGCGCTGGCATTCTGTTTTGATTTCTCAACCAAGGAGAGACAGGTGAAACTACACGAATACCAGTCGAAGCGGATCTTTGCTAAGTATGGCATACCTATCCCAGAGGGTGATGTAGCAATGTCTGCGGCTGAGGCACGCCAGATCGCGCAGCGCTTGGGGGGACGCGTGGTGGTTAAATCCCAAGTGCTGGTGGGTGGACGAGGCAAGGCCGGTGGCATCAAGTTGGCCAAGGATGCAGATGAAGCTGAGGCATTGGCCGACCAGATTCTGGGCATGACGATCAAGGGCCTCACGGTGGACAAAGTGCTGATCGACCAAGCCGCCGACATCCGGGAAGAGATTTACCTGGGCATTACCATAGACCGGGCCCGGCGCAAACCAGTGATGATGGCTTCCTCCGAAGGCGGGGTAGAGATCGAGGAAGTGGCCAAAGCCACGCCCGAGAAGATCTCAAAGCTGATCATCGACCCGGCGACGGGACTAATGGACTATCAGGCTCGAAATCTGGCCTTTGATTTGGGTATGCGGCGGGCTTCCATTCGCCAGTTTACCATCATCGCCAAGGGTCTCTACCAGGCTTTTACGGAGTCCGATGCCAGCCTGGCCGAGATCAACCCGCTGGTGGTCACTGGTGACGACAAACTGCTGGCCGTGGATGGCAAAATCGTCCTCGACGATAATGCCCTCTTCCGCCACAAGGACTTGGCTGAACTGCGGGACGTGCAGGAAGAGGCGGAGGCCGAGCGCCAAGCTCGACATGCTGGCATTTCTTACGTAAAACTCGATGGCGAAATTGGCTGCATGGTCAACGGCGCCGGTCTGGCCATGGCCACCATGGACATCATCAAGCTCTACGGCGCCGAACCCGCCAACTTTCTTGACATCGGCGGCGGGGCCAAATCAGATAAGGTGGCGGCTGCACTGCGTATTATCCTGTCTGACTCCAATGTGAAGGCAGTACTTTTCAATATTTTCGGCGGCATCACCCGCTGTGACGAGGTGGCACGCGGCATTTTGGAGGCCCTGAAAGAGGTGCCCACTGACGTGCCTATGGTCGCCCGGCTGGTCGGCACCAACGAAGAGGAAGGACGAAGAATCCTGGCTGAGGCTCAAATGGCGACGGCCAAGTCGCTGGCTGAGGCCGCCGAGCGGGCCGTCGCTATGGCTCAGACAAACTGAGAGATCTCGAGGAGACGTTTTCATGGCCATTTTGGTAGGCAAAGAAACCCGCCTGGTGGTGCAGGGCATCACCGGCCGCGAAGGGGCATTTCACACCCAGCAGATGATTGAATACGGCACGCAGGTAGTGGCCGGCATGACGCCAGGTAAGGGAGGGGATTGGGTCCACACTGTGCCTGTCTTCGACACTGTTAAGGAAGCTGTCAACGCAACTGGCGCCAATACGTCGATCATTTACGTGCCAGCTGCCTTCGCCCCTGATACGATTATGGAAGCTGCAGACGCAGGAATCGAGCTAATTGTGTGTGTCACCGAGGGTATCCCGGTGTTGGACATGGTGCGATTGCGCCATTTCCTCGATCAAACCGACGCCCGCCTCATCGGCCCCAATTGCCCAGGCGTCATTTCGCCGGGCACGGCCAAGGTAGGCATTATGCCAGGGCACATCCACAAGCCCGGCCCGGTAGGGTTGGTTTCGCGCAGCGGGACTCTCACCTACGAGGTGGTGCAAGCCCTGACCGACCAGGGGCTGGGCCAGTCCACGGCCGTGGGCATCGGCGGCGACCCCATCATCGGCACCAACTTCATCGACATTTTGCGGCTCTTTGAGTCAGATCCCATGACCGACCACGTGGTTCTCATCGGCGAAATTGGCGGCAGCGAAGAAGAGCGAGCCGCGCAGTTCATTGCGACCGAGATGAGCAAGCCGGTCACGGCCTTCATCGCTGGCCGCACCGCGCCTCCTGGCAAGCGTATGGGACACGCCGGCGCCATCATCGAAGGCGGCGAAGGGACCGCCCAAGAGAAAATTGCAGCCTTTGAAGCGGTCGGTGTCAAAGTTGCCCGCCAGCCAGCTGAGGTGGCCGACCTGGTTGCCCAGCGGATATAATCCACTGGGAGACCAGGTGGCTGAGCTGGCTGCCTTAACTCCGGGAGGCCCTGCGCAGCACAGGCTTGCGCATTGTACGCGCCCCATCAGCGAAGCATAAGCAGGCTCATCGGCACATCATTGCTGCCGTGATGCTTTGGTGGGCCACGCCATCCCGAATGATGAGCAGGTCCTTGAGCAGCAAGGATTGCCCCCCCGTTTCAACTGTTGTATACTGGCCGTATGAGGCAACCGCAGGCCATTCCCGCCCTCCTCGAGCCCGGCCCAGGTGTCAATACTGAACGCAGCCAAGAGGGCCTTTCTAAAGACCTGATCCGGCTGATCTTGATCGGCCTGGCTATGCAGGTCATCTACCTGCTATACATTGTCGCCCTACCCCTGGTCTCCAACACGCAGAAGGGAGGACCGGCCGCCGATCTGGAGATCTTGATGCGCGGCTACCGCTGGTTCGCGCCCGTCTACACGGCCGGTTTGCTGCTACTTTATTACCTGCTCTGGAAGGCCTGGCAGACAGCTCAAGACCTCTCACGCCCCATACAAAAACAAATTAAACCCCTGGTCCTGGCTTTTGGCCTGCTTTTTGGCTTCACCCTGGTCTGGCTCTACCCCATCACAGCTAACGATCTTTTCCGCTACGTGCTTCGGGGGCGAATCTGGGCCATCTACGGCGCAAGCCCTATGCTATCGCCCCCCAACGATTTTCCTGGCGATCCCTATCTGGCCTTTGCCGGGGAATTCGGCCACTGGGTATCCGGCTATGGGCCAGTGTGGGAGATGTTGGTACAGGTCCCCTTGCGCCTGGGCGCTACGGAGATGGTTCCCGGCGCCATCAGCCTCAAGCTGTTGGTTCTGCTGTCTTACCTGGCTTGCGCCATTCTCATCGGCTGGTTGGCGGTACCTGAAAAGGCCCTAAAGCACGGCTCTGGCAAATCTTCGCTGGCCGCCCTCATCTTCTTCGCCTGGAACCCACTCATCTTGATGCAGGGACCTGGCAACGGCCACAATGACATGCTCCTCATGGCCTTGATGGTGATGGGGATTGTACTCTGGCAGCGCAAACGGTGGTGGTGGGCTGCCAGCATCTTGACGCTGGCAGCCCTGGTGAAGGTCACTGCGGTGCTGATCATTCCCCTCTTTGGGGTGCTTCTATTAAGGGATGAACCGACCTGGCGAGGACGTATCCTCAAGGGGCTGGGCGCGGCTCTCACCGGCCTGGCCCTGGTAGCCCTGTACTACTCTGCACTCGGCCCGCTTCCAGACGTGTTTAAAGGCGTGTTTGATATGCTGACCACCCGGCGCAGCTTCGCCATCGCTTCCGGCCTGCGCATGGTGCTGCGCGAGATCATTCCTCGCCAGGTGGCCGAAACCCTGCCCCGCACCACTGGCCGCACCCTATTTCTCCTCTTTTACGCCGGCCTACTGGTGCAATTGTGGCGGGGCAGACTCAACCTGGTCACGGCCGGATTCTTGGCCTATTTCAGCCAGCTGATGTTGGGACGTACCTTCCGCATATGGTATCCGATGTGGCTAGTACCGCTGGCAGCGCTGCACCTGACGCCAGCTGCCTTCTGGCGTACCACCCTATTTGGTCTCACGGCCGAGCTATCCATCATCAACTACTTCGTTGTATGGCGCTGGTGGCTGCGAGACCTGCCCTGGGGCAAATCCGGTCCCTTGAGCCAATATTGGAATTACTGGACGATCATGCATACGCTAACAGTGCCCTGGTTGTTCGGTATTCCTTTGGTGGGGCCGATCCTGATGAAATGGTGGAAGACAGAGAGGTGAGCCAGCCCTGGCCAGTACCTAGCCAAGGCGAGGAGCGGCAGCCTATAGGCTGGAATGTTCGGCTGCCGATCATCATCAGGGGCCAGTGGCCGGTCGCGAATCTGAAAATCTGAAGACCCGTGGGGTTTGGAAACCCGACGGGTCTATTATGTTCAAGCCCCAATGGCTCAGGTTGCCTTTTTGTGCTCGGTCAAGTGCTTGCCATCAGGATGCCAGGTTATCAGAAGGCGAGTTTTTTGAATGTGAGGGTTATGCTACCAAATTTTCCGGGACCACCGGCCGCGGTGCAAAAACCGGCCATCGATAGCCCGTCAATCCCGGAATATGTGGTACAAACTCAAAGACCTGATCAAACCCGGTCAGTTCGAACAGCAACCGGGGCTGATCCTGGATTCCGGTCAACTGAAAGTTGTGGGGATCGCTGCCGAAGATTCTATAGCCGGCTATCAAGGCGGCCAGCCCTCGACTGTCGATAAATGGCACGTCCTCCAAGTTAACCACCACACTATGAACCCCCCGCTCAGACACATCCCGAAAGAGCTGCACAGCGCTTTCTGCCCGGCTGGCGTTCAGCGCCCCGCTCAGGCTTAGCAAGTGAATATTCGGAGCCGTTTCCCAATACCCTGCGTTCATCTTAATCCCTCTCCAAAGGCTGATGTTCACAATTTCTCTCACTACAGGACTATACGCACCGACTGAACAAAAGTTGCACCGATCGAGAGCAATTCACGGGCGGGTATCAACCAGTCGTCACTGTTTGTTACTCGTACCGCAGCGCGTCAATCGGATTGAGGCGAGCGGCCCGGGTAGCCGGATAAATGCCAAAGAAGAGTCCCACCGCCGCCGAAAAGCTGGTGGCCAACAAAATTGCGCCCGCCGTGACCACTGTTTGCAACTCAAGCACACCGGACAGCAGCGTCGAGGCCCCATAGCCAAGAGTAATGCCCACAAAGCCACCAATCATAGACAGCACCATGGCTTCGATCAGGAACTGAAGCAAGATGTCGCTACGTTTTGCCCCTACCGCCTTGCGAATGCCGATCTCACGCGTGCGCTCCGTTACCGAGACCAACATAATATTCATGATCCCGATGCCCCCCACCAGCAACGAAATGCCGGCGATCGCCCCCAGAACGGTGGTGAACACGGCCGTGAACTGTCCAAATACCTGGATCAGGTCGGCCTGATTGACGACCGTGAAATCGTCATCATCTTTAAAGCTGATGCGGTGGCGCTCGCGGAGAACCTCGGTGATGCGATCGGCAACATCCCCCATCTTCTCCTGGCTGACAACCTGAATGAAGACGATCGAAATAACCAGTTCTCCTCGCACCGCCCCGGCACTGAAAAGGCGTGTCTGAGCCGTACTAATGGGTATCATCACCAAGTTGTCCGCGTCGCCAAAGCCGCCGCCGCCCCCTTTTTCCTCCAGCACACCGATGACCTTGAAGGGCACGTCGTTGAGCTTGATGGTCTGGCCGATGGGATACTCAAACTCGTCGAAGAGTTCCTCCGCAACCGTGTCACCTATCACAGCCACTCGCGAGCGCCCGTTGACGTGCTCTGCGGCAATGAACTCTCCCAATACGGGCCTGAAGTTGCGTACGCTCTCGTACTCCGGCGTCACGCCGCTGATCGAGGTGCTCATATCCACTTTGCCACGCACAACCCTACCTGAGCGTTGAAATTCGGGTGCCACAGCCACCACATCCGAAATCTGGAAGGGATCAGCCAATGCCTCAGCATCTCCCATAGTCAGAGGCTGAAAGCGCTGGCGGCTAGCCCGGGCGCTGCCCGGGCCGCCGCTTTCAAGCTGCCCCGAAATCACAAACAGCAGATTGCTCCCCAGGCCCTCAAATTGCTCGGTGATGTACTGTTCAAACCCGTGCCCTACCGACAACAGAGCTATGACCGCCCCCACTCCGATGACAATGCCCAACATGGTGAGGATAGAACGCATCTTGTTGGCGGTCAAGGCGCGCAAGGCAATGCGAACACTTTCCAAAATCTGCATCTATTCTACCTGCTCGGATGCTGCCTTACGATTGACGATGTCACGCACGCGAACCCCATATGCCCGCTCACCGGCTATGCGTGGTTCGCGTACCGGGCGGTCGTCGACGATACGTCCGTCGGCGAGGCTCACGATACGCCGGGTGTGCTGGGCAATCTCGGGCTCGTGGGTGACGAAAATGATGGTAATACCCCGAACTTCGTTCAAATGCTGGAAGATGGCCATGATCTCGGCGCCCGATTTGGAGTCCAGGTTACCAGTCGGTTCGTCGGCCAAGATGATCGAGGGCTCGTTGATCAAGGCTCGGGCAATGGCCACTCGCTGCTGCTGCCCACCCGAGAGTTCGTTAGGGCGATGATGCACCCTGTCAGCCAGCCCGACTGCGTCCAGAGCGTCCATCGCCCGCTTACGGCGCTGGCGCCCGCCCATCCCGCTGTAGACAAGAGGTAGCTCCACGTTACTCAGGGCAGTCGTGCGAGACAGCAGGTTGAAAGTCTGGAACACGAAGCCTATCTTCCTGCCCCGGATTTGGGCCAGCTGATTATCATCCAGCTGGTCAATCTCTACCCCTTCCAGGAAATACTCCCCCGAGCTTGGCTGGTCCAGGCAGCCCAGAATGTTCATCAGCGTGGACTTACCCGATCCGGAAGGCCCCATGATGGCCACCAGTTCCCCCAGCCGGACCTCAAGTGTGGCTCCGCGCAAGGCATGCACCTGCATATCGCCCATCTGGTAGATTTTGGTTATATCCCTGGCCTCAATGAGTACCTTGTCACCCACTTACTCTGCCCCTTGGAAGGCCCGCTGCAATTGCTCTTGCCTGGACAGGCCCCTGATGATGATCTGGTCTCCCTCTTCGAGTCCGCTCAAAATCTGACTCATGGTTTCATCCCGCAAGCCCAGCTCGATGTCCGTACGTACCGGGTTGCCACTTTCATCCACCTTTTCGACATAGGCAACTGGCTCGCGACTGCTCCGGTCAATGCTAACCGCCCGATTGGGGATCAGCAGGACATTTTCCAGCCGCTCAGTCTCAATAGTAGCATCGCTGGTCATACCGGGCAGCAGGCGGGGGTCGTGGCTATCAAGGGCGATGGTCACCTCATAGGCCACGATGCCGCTGGAAGCCCCTTGGATCGGTCCTGGCGAGATGTCCGCCACGTGGCCGGTAAAGTCGGCGTCGGGGATGGCATCAATGGCAACCACCACGCTCTGGTCACGCACGATGCGACCTATATCAATCTCGTCCACCTCTACGTGGATATGGTAAGCAGACATGTCAGTCAGGACGATATCAAGCTCACCCGGTGGGCGCTCACCTACCTTGACATTCACCTGCGCCACCACTCCGTCAATGGGGGCCACCAGGGAGGCTTTCGCCAGGTCAAGCTGGGCCTGCTCCAGTCCAATCTCAGCCACGTCCACCGCTGCCTGGGCTGCAGCAACACTGGCTTCGTCGGGACCTTCCAGCAGCTTGGCCAGGCTGGCCTGGGCCTGGGCTAACTGCGACCGGGCAGCTGTTACGTCGGCTTCCAGGGGCGATTCGAGCAGCCGGGCCAGGCTGCTCTCGGCCTGCGCCAATTGCGACTGGGCGGCGACAATGTCAGCTTGGGTGGGGCCTCGTACCGCCAGATTGTAGTTGGCCAGCGCTGTCTCGTAATCTATAGTGGCCTGCTCCAGCTGTGATGCTTGAGGCATAGCACCGATGTCACCCTTGTAGGCCACCTGGTCGTAGGCCCACTGCGCCTGCTTGAGGGCAATCTGAGCCCGACGCAGACTAGCAGCGGCTACGGTGATGTCATCCTCGCTGGGGCCGTCCTGCACCCGCTCCAGGTTGGCCTGAGCGCTGTCCACAGCCAGGCGGGCCGACACCAACTCGTCCTCGCGAGGCCCAGCTGACGCCCTTTCCAGATTGGCCTGAGCACTTGCCACCGCCGCCTGGGCTGAAGCTGTCTCCTCATTCAACACCGATGGGAAGAGTTGGCCAAGTTGTGCTTCAGCGCGGGCCAGGTCGGCCCGAGCCCGTTTGACCGCCAATTCCAGGCTATCTGTCTCCAGCCGGGCCAGGGTCGTCCCGGCTGTCACATATTGGCCGCGCTGGACCAACACTTCGGCCACCACCCCATTGCGCTCGAAAGCTACCTGCACCTCGGCGTCGGGTTCAATACGCCCAGCGGCATTGATGGTGGCCAGGATCGTGTCACGCCGGATTTGGATGACTTCAACGTCAGGGTCATCGGTGATACTGTAGGGCTCAGGATTCAGGAATTGATAGCCAGCTACAGTTGCCCCGATAACTACGGCCAGGATCAATACAATGACAGCCACACGCTTCATTTGGATATCTCCCCTGAATCAGCGTTCACCAAGCGGCCTGCCCAAATGGGGCCTGCAGGTATGGGGCAGGCGTGCGCAGTGTGGGTTCGCTAACTCAGAATTATTGTTTCGCGTTCTAGCCCCCGGCCAATCCTGCCCCCAGCAGCCCTGGAATCACCGTAATGGCCACAGACAAGGCTGCATAAATAACCGTCAGCACCAGCGACTTCTGGCGGCTGAAGCGGGCCACCACCGAAAGACCCAAAACTACCAAAAGCAAATGCCACAGCCAGAAGGGGTCCAAGCGTCCCAAGAGCAGGAACATAGGGTTTCGAGCGTCTTTCAAAAGATCGCCCGTAGCCACCAATGCAGACAACCCTGGAGCATTGATAGCCCGCTTGGCAACCAGCATAAACCCTGCCTGCACCAAGAAGTAGAAAACCAGGGGTAAGCGGGTCCAGACGCTCACGGTGTACACCGAGCCAAAGTTTACTTCGCCCCCAGCCACCAGGGCTCCGAAGTAAAGAATCGCTGCCTGGCCCACCACCCCTATGAGCAGGAAAATGGTGACTGTGATCAGCCCCATCGCCAGCCGGAACGGCAGCGCCATAAAGGTTGCCATCGTCTCACGGGCCGCTGCTGCCTGGTCGGCGGGCATCGAGGCGAGTTGACGCTCCATCTCCTGGCGGGTGAGCTCCAGGTCGTACGGTGTGCGCACCACCGTCACAGCCGCCATGCACAAAAGCACCACCAAGAGCGGCACCGCCCACATCCACCACTTGCGCTGCGCCAGCACCGCCTTGAACGTGGCCGTCGGCCTGTCTATGATGCCAAAGAGAAGTTGCCACAATGGTGGCGTTTTGCTGTTTGCCAGACTCTCGACCGCTGCCATCGCACCCCTCCTGTTTCCAATGCCTTTTCTAAGGTACGCCTGTCCCCAGCATACCAGAGAGAAGTCTAGCTGTCATCAGACAAAAAGTGGATTCGTCATACGCAAAAAGAACCAGCCCTGGGGCTATCCTACTCCACACCGAAAGTATGAGGCCTACGACAAATGTTGCATGTGAAGTGCATTATCCGTGCTTCTCCAGCCACGCCAACCACCATCCAGGTGGTCACTTGGACAATGTCATGTTCCACGTGGCTTACCTTCCCTCACGCTCCGAGCGAGTCCGTGACCGACGGTCTTAACACAAACCCGGCTAGAGCGAAACGTGACATTGCTAGGCTACTCAGCCGTCCGCTCGGAGGCGGCTCAAATTTCCGACTTAGCATTCAGAATCGGCGGGAGCGACCCAGGTAGTATCATTTGGGAAGGTAAAACCGCCCCGCGGGTCAGCAGTCGACAGCGCCAACTATATCATCAACTGTGGCGGGTGTCAAAGGCTGTGAATTTCATCTCCAATCCACCTGCTATGATACTACAATTGCCGGCCCAATTCATGACTGGAACCCGACGCCTACCAGATACCTACCATCCCGAGACGAAGATTAGACGCTATGTCAAGCTTGCAACCACGAAAAAAATGTGGTATGATGTTGTGTGTATTGCCTCACAAAGGCTGTGACCGCAACCCAATACATAAAAGCTTGCCTGTTAAGTTGCGCCCAAGGAGGACAAGGCCGTGGACTCGAACCAAGCTCCCGATATTGTGGTTGGCCGTCTGCCCATCTATTTGCGCGCCCTGACATTTATGGGGGAAGAGGGGCGCGAAATCACCTCGTCACAAGAGCTCAGCGAAAGGCTGGGCATCAGCTCGGCCCAAATTCGCAAAGACTTTTCACACTTTGGGGAATTTGGTAAGCAGGGCACAGGCTACGAAATCGCTTATCTGCGAGACCAACTCAAGCGCATCTTACAAGTCGAGCGCATGTGGCCAGTAGCGCTGGTGGGCTATGGCGATCTGGGTCACGCACTAGCCAACTACGGCGGGTTTGCGCCCAAAGGATTCGAGATCGTGGCCGTGTTTGACAACGATCCGGCCAAGATTGGGCAGCAGGTGGCAGGCAAGGAAGTGTTGAGCATCGCCGAATTGGCCACGATCGTGCGCCAAAAAAAGATCAAGGTAGCCATTATGGCCATCCCTTCCTCAGCCGCGCAGCAGGTAGCCAATATGCTGGTGGATTCAGGGATTCAGGCTATCTTGAACTACGCACCCATCAATATCTCTGTCCCTCACAATGTACGAGTGCAAGACATTGACCCAGCAGCCCGCTTACAACATATGACTTTTTACCTGAAGTGAACCTGGAGTGTAGGAAGTCTCCGGCTGGGTCTTAATTACGAAATATTATCAGGGAATAAAAATACCGCGCGAGTTATGCCAACTCAACGCGGTATTTTTTGTGCGCTTGAAATGTCAGTCTGCCACCATGCTCCGCTGGATGGCTTCGTAAATGTCGAGTGCCCGTCCAGCTCCCAGGGCCACACAGGCCATAGGGTTTTCTGTCACGTAACAAGGTACGCCGGTCTCCTGAGTCAACATGCGATCTATGTTGCGTAGCAAAGCCCCCCCTCCGGTGAGGATCATGCCCCGATCAATGATGTCTGAGGCCAGTTCGGGCGGCGTTTGCTCCAGCACACTCTTCACCACGCCCACTACCGACGATAGGGGCTCGGACAAGGCCTCGGTGACTTCGTCGGAGGTGATCTTGATAGTACGCGGCAGGCCGGCCACCTGGTCGCGGCCCTTCACTTCCATCTCCAGTGACTCGTCCAGCGGGAGCGCGCTGCCAATATTCAGTTTGACATCTTCGGCTGTCTGCTCTCCAATGATCAGGTTGTATTTGCGCCGAATGAAGGAAGCAATGGCTTCGTCGAACTTGACGCCGCCTACCCGCACCGAACCCGAAACCACAATGCCATACATTGCCACTACCGCTGCTTCGCTGGTGCCGCCCCCAACATCCACCACCATGTTGCCCGTCGGCGTATCGATCGGCATACCCGCACCGATGGCGGCTGCCAGTGGTTCGGGGATCACGTAGGCTTCACGCCCGCTGGCCTGGCGAGCGGCGTCTTTCACGGCCCGCTCTTCCACGCTGGTCACCCCCACCGGCACACTGACCATCACAATGGGGCGAAAAAGCCGGAAGCGTCCCACAATACGATTAATAAAATAGCGCAGCATGGCTTCGGTGACAATGTAGTCGGCGATCACACCGTCGCGCAGCGGGTGCAACACCTCAATCGCTTCCGGCACCCGGCCCAGCATTGTGCGCGCCTCTTCCCCCACAGCCACGATCTTATTATCATTCACAGAAATCGCGACCATGGAGGGCTCTTGCACCACAATACCATGCCCCTTGACGTAGACCAAGACGTTGGCCGTACCCAGATCTATTCCGATCTTCTTTTCAAGCATTCTATCTCCGAGTTACTCCGATGGAGTTCTCACACCTGGCTTTGGGGTTTCGGTCCGGCGACCGCCTCGTCTGCGGCGGGCTTCGCCTAACTTGATACGGATCAACGACCGCCGCAGGGCGGCCTCGGACCGGGCAAAATCCACCTTGTTCTGTAGCTGGCGCTCAAGATGCTCCTCGGCTCGGCGGCGAGCTGCCTGGGCCCGTTCCAAGTCAATCTCCTCAGCGCGCTCGGCGGTGTCGGCCAGCACAGTCACCCGATCGGGCTGCACCTCCATAAACCCACCGCCGATGGCGAAGCTTTCCTCTTCACCCCCGCGCTTGACGCGGAGTTCGCCGTAGGTCAGAGCTGTCAGCAAGGGCGCGTGACGAGGCAGAATCCCCAGTTGCCCTTCGATGCCAGGCGCAATGACCATGTCCACATCTTCGGAGTAAACCAGGCGCTCAACCGTCACAATGTCCAGTTTCAGGGGCATGCTGAACCTCAGTCTCGAATGCGACTATCCACTCATCTGTCGACCGGCTTCAATAGCCTCGTCGATAGTGCCTATCATATAAAAGGCCTGTTCGGGAACGTCGTCCAATTCGCCATCCAGGATCATCTTGAAGCCACGCACCGTCTCGTGGATGGGCACATAACGGCCATCCCGCCCGGTGAACTGGGAAGCGACGAACATAGGCTGCGAGAAGAAACGCTGAATCTTTCGGGCGCGAGCCACGGTCAGCTTATCATCCTCACTGAGTTCGTCGATGCCCAAGATAGCGATGATGTCTTGCAAGTCCTTGTAGCGCTGGAGTACCTGCTGTACGCCTCGTGCAACCTGGTAGTGCTCCTCGCCCACAATACGCGGATCAAGAATACGGCTGGTGGATGCCAGAGGGTCCACGGCCGGATAAATCGCCTGCTCGGCGATGGATCGCTCCAGCGAGATGGTTGCGTCCAGATGGGCGAAGGTAGTTACCGGTGCTGGATCGGTGTAGTCATCAGCCGGCACGTAGACGGCCTGCATAGAAGTGATCGACCCTCGCCGGGTAGAGGTGATACGCTCCTGCAGTTCACCCATCTCGGTGCCCAGGGTCGGCTGGTAGCCGACCGCGCTGGGCATGCGCCCCAACAGGGCGGACACCTCGGAGCCGCTCATGACGAAGCGATAGATATTGTCAATGAAGAGCAACACATCCCGCCCCTGATCACGGAAGTACTCGGCCATGGTCAACCCGGCCAGGCCAACCCGCAGGCGCACCCCGGGCGGCTCGTTCATCTGCCCAAAGACCATCACCGTCTTGTCCATGACACCCGACTCTTTCATCTCATTCCAGAGCTGTGTCCCTTCGCGGGTGCGTTCGCCCACGCCAGAAAAGACGGAGAAACCCCCATGCTCCGAGGCCAGGGTGTAAATGAGTTCCATTATGATAACGGTCTTGCCAACGCCCGCTCCACCGAAGACGCCGGTCTTGCCGCCCTTAGTAAATGGGGCAATCAAATCAATGACTTTCAGGCCAGTCTCAAAGACCTCAGCCTCGGTCACTTGCTCTTCGAAGGGCGGCGCCGGTCGATGGATGGGATAGTACTCCTCTGCCTCGACCGGGCCCGCATTGTCAATGGGGCGTCCAAGCACGTTGAACATACGCCCCAACGCGTTGGGGCCGACTGGGACAAGAATAGGCCCACCCGTGTCAATTGCCTGAACGCCTCGCCGCAGGCCTTCGGTGCTGTCCATGGCAACGCAACGAACCCACTCGTTGCCCAGGTGCTGCTGAACCTCTAGCACCAAGCTCTCGGCACCGGCTCCATTACCATCCTCACGGGGTACCTCCAGCGCATGGTAAATCTCCGGCAATTCTCCCGGGGGGAAGGCGACGTCCACAACGGCGCCTGTAATCTGCACCACTCGGCCTATAGTTCCTTTTGCCATTACGTTACTCCACTCCCTGTGAAAGCTAGGCTGTCACGCTCGGGCGCTCACCAGCGCCTCAGCGCCGCCAGCAATATCAAGCATCTCCTTGGTGATGGCTTCCTGGCGGGCACGGTAGAAGCTCAGTGTCAGATCACCGATCAGCTCATTGGCATTCTCGGTGGCGTTGCGCATGGCTACCATGCGAGCACTGTGTTCACTGGCCAAGGCCTCCAGAATGGCCTGGTATATTTGCAACTCGGTGAATCGGGGCAACACCGCATCAAGAATCGCTTGTGGGGCCGGCTCATAAATGTACTCACCCGTCGCATGTAGAGGGGCGTCGGACATATACTCGCGCATCACCGAGCTCTCTGCCTGCCCGGGGGTGATGGGTAACAAGCGCCTGACGGTGGGCTGCTGAGTGAGCGTGTTGATGAAATCGGTGTAGACCAGATAAACCTCATCGAACTCGCCCTTTAGAAAATCGTCAATCGCCGTGTGCGCGATAGGGGTGATGTCCAGCAGGGACGGACGGGGAGGCAGATCTGAGAACTCAGCGATAATGTTACCCCCATGCCGGATCATAAATTCTCGCCCCCGGCGCCCCACAGTGATGAGCCGGGTCGGATGGCCCAAGTCCCGCATAAAATGCAGGGCGGTTCGGATCACATTGCCGTTATAGGCCCCACACAACCCTTTGTCGGAGGTGATGAGCAGGATGCCGGTCGTCTGAATCGGATCACGGCGAGTCAACAGTGGGTGCATCTCCTGGCGGTTGCCGCGCTGGGCCGCCAGATGAGTCAGCACCTCCCAGGCCTTGGCCGAATAAGGCCGCGTAGCGAGTACCTGTTCCTGGGCCCGCCGCATCTTGCTGGCAGCTACCATCTGCATAGCCTTGGTAACCTGGGCAATATTCTTGACGCTTCTAATGCGTCGCTTGATTTCACGAACGTTTGTCATAGCGTCGTCTTTAATCGGTCAGCAAAGAAAACTAGAAACCGGCTGTCTGCTTGTACTCCCCAATCGCTGCATTCAGCGCGTCGCGGATGGGGTCGGTGAGCACCTTCTCAGCCATAATCGTCTGGCCAATTTCGGGATGGACCGTGCGCATAAACTGGAGGAGCCCGGCTTCAAAGTCTCTGATCTTATCCACAGGCACATCGTCAGCCAAACCATTGGTGACGGCATAGATACCAATGACCTGCTCATCAAGGGGCATCGGCTCATACTGAGGCTGTTTGAGCAATTCGGTCAATCGCTGGCCTCGCTCGAGTTGGGCCCGAGTTGCCCTATCAAGGTCGGATCCAAACTGGGCAAAGGCGGCCAATTCTCGGAACGATGCCAACTCCAGTCGCAGGCGGCCGGCTACCTGCCGCATGGCCTTGACTTGTGCATCGCCACCCACCCGTGAAACCGAGAGACCCACATTCACGGCTGGCCGAATACCGGCATAGAAAAGATCGCTCTCCAGGTAGATCTGCCCGTCGGTGATGGAGATGACGTTGGTAGGGATATAGGCACTCACGTCGCCGGCCTGGGTCTCAATAATGGGCAGCGCGGTCAGCGAGCCACCTCCTTGGTCAGCATGCATGCGGGCAGCCCGCTCCAATAGACGCGAGTGAAGGTAAAAGACGTCGCCAGGATAGGCTTCACGACCAGGCGGCCGCCGCAGCAGCAGCGAGATCTGCCGATAGGCCCAAGCATGCTTACTCAGGTCATCGTAGACAACCAGTGCATCCTTGCCCCGCTCCATAAAGTCTTCGCCGATGGCACACCCGGCATAAGGGGCAATGTATTGCAGAGCTGCCGGATCAGAAGCCGCTGCCACAACCACGATGGTGTGTTCCATAGCGTCGTATCGTTCCAATGTGGCTACTACCTGGGCCACCTGGGCCAACTTCTGCCCGATGGCCACATAGATGCAGATCAGATCTTTGCCTTTTTGATTGATGATGGTATCAATGGCCAGGGCGGTCTTGCCCGTCTGGCGGTCGCCAATGATCAGCTCACGCTGTCCCCGCCCAATAGGGATCATCGAGTCGATAGGCTTGATACCCGTCTGCACGGGTGTATCCACATTCTGTCGATAGACAACGCCAGGCGCAATGCGTTCGATAGGGCGATAAACGTCAGATTGAATCGAGCCCTTGCCATCAATCGGTTGCCCCAAAGCATTAACCACGCGACCGATAAGGCCGTCGCCCACAGGCACCGAGGCGATGCGGCCCGTACTGCGTACCATATCCCCTTCTTCAATCTCGGTGTAATCGCCCATGATGACGACGCCCACATTGTCCGCCTCCAGGTTGAGGACAATGCCCATCACACCGCCGGGGAACTCTAACAACTCACCGGCCATCACGCCGGCCAGACCGCTCAAGCGGGCGATCCCGTCACCCACCTCCAGCACATAGCCGACATCCACCGTCTGTACCGGCGCCTCAAAGGCTTCGATTTCGTGTCTGATTCTTGCGGTAATATCCTCAACTCGTAAGGCCATATACTAACTCCTTCAGAGTTGGAGTCAAAGAGTATGGAGTGGGGAGCAGGACGATGCCATCCTCAACCCCCAATCCCCAATCTCTAATCTCCAGTCTTTCAGCGCAGCGCCGCCAGCCGTTCGTGCAACGCGTTGAGCTTGCCGGCAACGCTTCCGTCTATGATTTTGTCGCCAACCTGTACGATGGCTCCTCCCAGGGCAGAGGAGTCCACGCGAAAATCCAGGTCTACGTCGGGGCCAAACCGGGCGTGAACCCGCTGCCGGAAGGCCTCCTTCTCGTCAGAGGTGAGCGGCACGGCACTGGTGATGCGCGCAATCTGCGCTTCCGGTCCCCGGGTGGAAAAGCGCGTCAGATCAGCGATTACATCGCCCAACAGGCCGAGGTGCCCTTCACGGAGCAGCAGGTACAAGAAGTTTCTCACATCCGGCTGGACGTCGGACGACAGCAGCCCGTCAAGCCGTGCCTGACGTTCCTCAAAGCCAACGTCGATGTTGTCGAGATCAGCCAACAAGCCCGCATCAGCCGCCAGTCGCTCATGGACGGCATTCAATCCGCTCAACCATCCCTGTGTCGTATGTTGGTAGGCAGCCTGGGCATAGGTCTGGGCAAGTTCCTCACCCTTAGAGTACTTCGCTGCGCTCACGACAAATCTCCCGCCTCTTGCAAGAACTGCTGAATAAGCTGCCGCTGGGCTTGCTCATCCACCGTTACGGTCCGGCCCAGCACTTTGCGAGCGAGCTCCACGGCCACATCCACCACCTGGCGCTGCAATTCAGCCATCGTCTGCTGACGCTCTACCTCAAGTTGCTGGCGCGCCTGGGCCCGAATTTGCTCGGCTTCCTTGCGGGCCTCGGCCAAGATCGCCTCGCGCATCTTCTCAGTTTCCTGGGCAGCGCGGGCGGCCGCCTCCTGCGAAGTCTTGCGCGCTTCCTCCAGCTCGCGCTGAAACTCAGCCCGCTGGACCTCGGCTTCCTGGCGCACTTTATCAGACTGTTCCAGCGAGTCCTGGATCTTTTGCCGCCGCTCGGCCAGCATGTTTAGAACTGGCCGGTACAGAAAGAGACGCAGCAAAAAGAGCAGGATAACAAAGTTAATCAGGTAAGCTACCAGGAGCGCGGGGTCAATCCCCAAAGGTCTTAACGCATCCAAAACCTGACCCTCCTTTCAGAACAAAAAGGTGCAATTTGATGAATTGTTATACGACGAACAGGAGGATCAACGCCACCACCAGCGCGTAAATGGCGATAGCCTCAGCAAAGGCAATGCCGATAAACATGTTGGTCTGGATCTGGCCCGATGCTTCGGGGTTGCGGCCGATCGCCTGTAACGCACCCCAGGCCAAAATGCCGATACCTATCCCAGGGCCAAGTGCTCCCAGGCCAATTGCCAGGCCAGCGGCCAACAGTTTCATGGTTGCAGGATCCATTTGTTCTTTGCCTCCTTAAATTTTACTAACAAATTCTTTGCAGATTAAGAAATTTGCCGATTCTAATGATGCTCCTCACCGTGCTCGTGAGAAATGGTGGCAATGGTAAAAAAGGCCAACGTCAATATGTAGAAGATAAATGCCTGGATCAGGCCGACGAAGACCTCCAAGCCCAGGAAGGGAATGGTAAGCACCAACGGCACCAGCGAGGCCAACACCAGTAACATCACCTCTCCAGCGAAGATATTGCCAAAGAGACGGAAGGAGAACGAGATAATCTTGGCGAACTCGCTGATTGTCTCCAGGATGCCTACGAAGAAGTCAATGGCACCGAACATAAAAGCGCCCAGCATCCCTGCGCAGCCACGTCGCTGGCCATGGTCATCCGGCCCAAAGGCGCGTAACATGCCCTTGACGTTTAGGAATTTGGAGAAGTAGTTTACGCCCAGCGCCCATACGCCAAACACCTGCGTCATGAAGACCGAAACGAGGGCCAGGGCGAAGTTATTATTCAGGTCGGTGCTGGGAGAGCGGAATAGAGGCACAATCACCTGGCCTGCCTGGCAACCCAGAGGAGGTCTGACCTCTTCCTCGGGGTGATCCAGAAGCGGCGCTGCCAAGCCAGGCACCATGGCGTGCTCGCCCTCTTCTTCCACGTGATGCTCCTCACAGATGCCAACGGCGGCCAGGCCAGGAACCAACCCAAACCAGTTCGAGACTAAGACGTAAAAGAAAATCGTGGCCACCACAATGAAGAAACGCGGAGTCCACTTACTGCCGGCCACCGACTCCGTTAGGCCATACAGCACCTCAATGATCCACTCCAGGAAGTTCTGCAGGCCCGAGGGGACAAGTTTCATCTTTCGAGTTCCCAAAAAGGCCAAGACCACCAAAATGACATCCACCAGGAGTGCGGTGACAATGGCATTGGTAATTTGAATGCCAAAGAGTTCTACGCCGGGCAGGTGCTCGGCCCTGACCACCACCGGCGGCAAGTGAAAGCGCAATAAAAGGCTACCACCAACCAGGAGGGCAAGTGTAACGACGACAGCCAGAATTACTTTGTCCCTGGTTTTCATCCCTGTAGCGACCTCCCTGTCTTTACTCACTCAGCTTTTTCGTCACGCGATAAGCGCCGAAAACCGCCAAAACGAATCCAATTATCACCAACACGAGCATCAAGCACGGCGCAGATCCTAAGCGACGATCGAGCCACATCCCCAAAAAGAACGCCCCCAGCACCGAACACACAATGAGGCCGCCTACCTGAAACACCAGCCCCATAGTGACTACAAATCGGCGCATGACGATGCTTCTCCAGCATCCCGGGCGCGCTCCACCCTAGTGCCAGGCGTGGGCCGGAATTCGGACCTACAGGGGCCTGATCCCACCCAAGCACTTAGAGCTTTACTGGCAGAACGCAGCGATTATACCACGAGGGGATATATCGGACAAATGCAGTCAGCTAGAATACCGTTTCATGGCCAGCACCACATTCTGGCCGCCGAAACCAAAGGCATTCACCAGTGCCGCGTTCACCTCGGCGCGGCGCGCCTGGTTGGGCACATAGTCCAGATCACACTCAGGGTCCGGGTTCTCTTGATTGATAGTAGGCGGAATAATGCCCTCGTATAGAGTCAATGCGGCGGCTGTCGCCGCAACCGCCCCAGCCGCACCCATCATATGCCCCACCATAGACTTAGTGCCGGTAACCGCCAGGTCATAGGCATAGTCGCCAAACGCCCGCTTGATTGCCCTTGTCTCGGTCACGTCGTTTAGGGGGGTGCTGGTACCGTGAGCAAAGATCACGTTCACATCGGTGGGCTGTAACCCGGCACTCTGCATAGCCCCTTTCATAGCCCGCACTGCCCCGTCACCCTCCGGATCGGGCGCAGTGATATGGAAGGCATCGCCAGTCAGTCGTCCCCCTAACACCTCGGCGTAGACCTTCTCAACTCCTCGCGCCCTGGCATGCTGCTCCGTCTCCAAGATCATGATTGCTGCGCCTTCACCATACACAAAGCCATCTCGATCTGCATCGAAGGGACGACTGGCGTGCTGTGGATCATCATTCCGCGACGAAAGCGCGCCCATGCGGCCAAGCGCCGCGAAGCCCAGCGGCGTGGTGGTCGACTCGGCCCCCCCCACGATGATCACATCTGCCTCACCCCGCTGCAAGAAATTATAACCCTCGATCACCGAATAGTTGCCGCTGGCGCAGGCCAGGGTTGAGGTCAGTATCGGCCCTCTTGCCCCCGTCTCAATTGAGACCAGGCATGAGACAGCGTTGGGCATCAGGCCAGGCAACAGAAAAGGGCTGACAGCACGTGGGCCTTTGTCGATCAGGATATGCGTCCCTTCTTCCACCAAGCCGATCCCCCCGCCACCAGTAGCAATCACCACCCCAATGTTGTCGCGATTGTCGGCGTCAATCGTCAGGCCAGCATCGTCCAAAGCCTGCTTGGTGGCGGCCAGCGCAAACTGGGTACCACGCGCAGTTCGCCGGGTCATTTTTCGGTCCATCCACTGGGCTGGATCGAAATCTTTCACTTCACAGGCAATGCGAACGGGAAACTCGCTGGCATCAAATGCGGACACGGCCCCTGCCCCAGACACGCCGTTGGTCAGATTCCTCCAAAACGTCGGAACGTCGTTTCCAATGGGTGTGATTGCTCCCAAACCTGTGACAAGAACTCGAGACATGTGGTTGTCCCTCCTCTCCAAGTTGCATTCGCGCCCGAATCACGACCAACGCACAAGGTCACAGTATAACGACGACCTCCCAATTCGGCAAGTCAGATCACTCAAAATGGCAGCCCGGCTGGTCCTGTCAGGTACCGGGTGCCTGGGAAGTTCTCTATCCATGGCCACCCTTGCCGTTGAAGTTGTGGTTGTGATTTGTTTCGCTCACAATCACGGGCAAAGAAAATTGACAAGCCAGGATACCTTTGCTATGCTTTAAGCATTCGAAACGCGTCGTGATCCAGGTAACCAGACTCTTTTTATCAAGGAAAGGAAAATCAACTATGTTAAGCAAAACACTTCAAGAGGCGATCAACGAACAGATCAAGAACGAGCTCTATTCTGCCTACCTGTATCTGTCGATGTCAGCTTACTGCGAAGCGAACAACCTGCCAGGTTCCGCCCGCTGGATGCGACTTCAGAGCCAGGAAGAAACGGCTCATGCGATGAAGTTGTTTGACTACATGAATGATCGAGGCGCTCGCGTGGTGCTTCAGGCAATTGATCAGCCGACTGCCGAATTTGAGTCGCCACTGGACATCTTCCAGCAAGTCTTGGCACACGAGCAAAAAGTAACCGGCCTAATCAACAAGCTTTACGAACTTGCAGTCAAAGAAAATGACTATCCCACTCAAATAGAGTTGCAGTGGTTCATCGCGGAGCAGGTCGAAGAGGAAAAGAGCGCCAACGACGTGGTAGAGCTCATGAAGGCAATAGGCGATCACGGTCCGTCTTTGATCATGGCTGACAGGCAATTGGGTAGCAGAGAGGACTGAGCAAAGCGCACCGGCCTGCGGGCCAGAGACCATCTGACAAGGCCGATCGCTGCCATAGGCACACCTCCTCTTCAAGAAACAAACATCTCAGAGGCGAGGCACGCGCCTCGCCTCTGCCCCTTTCTGGACAACAAGCCCACCGCCTGGCCCCATCTTTCGCGGCTCTCTCTGAGATAGGGATATTCCTAACCAGGCAATGCCGTATACAACCTTTGTCGTAGAGAGCATACAATCAGCGTGGAGAAACGCTGATTGAAAGGCGATACTTTTGGCGGAGGGCAAATGCATCTTTTGTGCGATGCCCGTTGGTTCTCCATCTGATATAATGAAGACAAGGGTATCCTGTAGGAGTTACGTGCTGTACATAGATTTTTCCATTGCCAGAAATTGTGACATATATTACAATCCGTCTGCAGGCAGTGTGATTCCCTGGGGCCGCGGCATAGCAGCAAACAAGAAGCCCTAATCGTGGGGTAGGCTTGCAGAGTGCCGCCTAAATGGCGGGTTGAAAATGCAACCTAGGGGGACCCTGACAAAGCATTGAGTTCGTCACCTGCGGATGGAATAAAGGTGTCACATGTCGGGTTCGGGTCATGATTGGAGTGACCCCATATGATATCGTTAGAGAGAGTCTCGAAGAGACCAGTATGGGGCGCGAACTATGATTCTGCGTAATTTGTGGCGCCGCAAGGCACGTAGCCTATTGACTATGCTGGGCATTGGCATCGGGGTGGCGGCCGTCATCGCCTTGGGCGCCATGGCCGAGGGCATTGCCGAAGGCTATGCCGCTTTTGCCGGTGGCAGCGGCGCCGACTTGCTGGTGACCAGATCTGACGCCGGCGACCTGACGTTGAGCACAGTGGACGAGCAGGTCGGCGAGCGTATCAGGCAGCTGGCTGACGTGCGCAACGTGTCGGGCGTAATCTTCAACATGGTCAGCCTAGAAAGCATCCCTTACTTCATTATCGGCGGCTACGACCCAGAGGCGGTGGCCATCCAACATTTCAAGATCATCGAAGGCCAGCCCTTGGCACGCGAGCGGGAGATCATCCTGGGCCGGCAGGCGGCCGACAATTTGAAACTATCGGTGGACGACACCATCAAACTGTATGAAACCTCTTTCCGGATTGTGGGAATCTACGAAACAGGGCAGAGTTTCGAAGATGGTGGAGCCATCATCTCGCTGGCTGATGCTCAGGCCATCTTCAAGAAGCCACGCCAGGTGACTTTCTTCGAAATACAGGTACGCGACCCCACCCAATTGGACGGGGTACAAGCTCGCATCGAGCAACTGTACGACGACCTATCGGTATCAAAGGCGTCCGACGTGGGCGACGAGCAGGTAATGGTTGAATCCATGCGATACATGGCCTGGGGCATAGGCTTGATCGCCGTGCTCATCGGCGGGCTGGGCATGATGATTACCATGGTGATGTCCGTCTTTGAGCAGACGCGAGAAATTGGTGTGCTGAGAGCTGTCGGGTGGCGAAAGGGCCGCGTGTTGCGTTTGATAATGAGCCAATCTTTGGTGCTGAGCGCACTGGGCGGGGTGTTGGGTGTGGGTATCGGATTCGGCCTGGTATGGCTGATCAACCATACGCCAGCGGTGTCCAGTTTTGCGCCAGGCGTCGTGCGAACCCCCCTCTTGATCCAGGGCATGTCGGTAGCGCTGGTGCTGGGAACGGTGGCCGGCCTCTACCCGGCCTGGCGCGCGGCTGGCCTGAACCCTATCGAGGCGCTACGCTACGACGGTGGGACTGGCGATAGAGATGAGTCCTCTTGGGCCCAGGCCTTTGGCATGACTTTCCGCAACTTGCTGCGCCGTCGCGCCCGCAGCCTGATGACTATGGGCGGCATCGCCATCGGCGTGGGGCTGATCGTATCCCTGGGCGCTATCACCGAGGGGGTGATACAGGGTTTCACCGACATGACCTCGCAAGGAGGCGCGGAGCTGATTGCCAAGCAGGCCAATGTAGCGGACATGGGCTACTCGGTGATTGAAGAACGGATAGGGTACGCCATCGCAGCTATGCCAGAGGTGCAGGACGTGTCGGGCATCGTTTGGGGCTTCTCCATGGGGAAAGACGCACCTTTCCTGTTCGTCTTTGGCATGGACCCCAATGGACGAGCGATCCAGCACTTTCGCACCGTCGAAGGAGAGCGAATTCGAGGGCGGGGCGAGATCATGTTGGGCCGGGCTGCTGCCGACACGCTGGAGAAGAAGGTGGGTGACGTGATCAGATTGCCGGGTGGCGTGTTTCGCGTCACGGGCATCTACGAAACCGGCGTAGGCTACGAAGAAGGCGGTGGCGTGATGGCCCTGCATGACGCCCAGATCGCTTTTGAAAAACCACGCCAGGTGAGCATACTTCAGATCAAGGTGCGCGACCCAACCCAGGTTGAGGCCGTCCGGGCCCGAATTGAAGAGCGCTATGGCGGCGACGTGTCGGTTGCGACCACCGCCACCTTTATTGAGAAAAGCGCCGACATTCAGAATACCAAAGCCATGCTGGGAGCCGTGTTCGTTCTGGCCATCCTGGTGGGCGGGGTGGTGGTGACCAACACCATGGTGATGGCTGTGATGGAGCGGACGCGGGAGATCGGTACCTTGCGCGCCCTAGGCTGGCGTCAATCGCGTGTGCTGTGGATGATTCTGGCCGAGTCCCTTCTGCTGAGCCTGATAGCAGCCGGACTGGGCATCTTGGTAGGTATGGGACTTACGGGGGGGCTTCAGGCCATTCCTGGCGTGGGTTCGTTCATGAGCGCAGTCTACACCCCTCAGGTTATCGCCCAGGCCATCGCTGTCTCACTCTTTTTGGGAGCCGCCGGAGGTTTGTATCCTGCCTGGCACGCCAGTCGCCTGCGCCCCGTCGAGGCACTGCGCTACGAGTAGGGGCAGCCCGGCTGTCAGGCGGGACCGAGCGACGAGCCCATTTGCCGGAGATTTGGCGCATAAGCAATATGAGATGTTATCGTTCGCCTCCTGGCGACTTGAGGAGAACCTACAATGCGACGTAGAACTATTGTCATCATCATAGTCGTACTACTGGCAGTGGTAGGCTACTTCGGTTATACTCAACTCTACTCTCCATCGGGTTCACCCAGCCCCACCCCACCGCCAGTGGACGATTTCGAAACTGTTATCTGGGCTTCCGGCGAGATCATTCCTGCCAGATGGGCCAATCTGAGCTTTCCGATTAGCGGTCGGGTGGTGGAGTTGCTGGTGTCAGAAGGAGAGACCGTCGCGGCTGGGACGGTTCTGGCCCGCTTGGACCCGGCAGAGCTGGAAGACGCCGTAGCGGCAGCCGAAGCAGGTCTGGCCATGGCTGAGGCCGACCTGGCCCGCTTGCAGGCCGGCGCCCGGCCAGCTGAGATCGCCCAGGCCGAACAAGCCATACGCTCGGCCCAGGCCGTTCGTGAGGCGGCTCAGGCCCAGGTAGGCCAGGCTCAAGCACAGCTCGAGCGCCTGGTGAACGGTGCGCGACCGGCCGAGATTTCCCAGGCGGAGGGAGCCGTACGAGCGGCTCAGGCCGCCCGCGACACGGCTAAAGCCCAGGTGGACCAAGCCCAGGCAGAACTCAAGCGACTGCTGGCTGGCGCCCGTTCAGAAGAACTTGAGGCAGCCGCAGCCAGCCTGATGAAGACGGAAGCAGCTTTGCGCCAGGCCCAGGCGGAATACAACAAGATTTCCTGGGCCGGCGACGTTGGCAATACGCCGCAGGCATTAGCCCTAGAATCGGCTACCCTTGACTACGATGTGGCCCGAGCCAACTACGAAGCGTTGGTCGAGGGTGCCAGGCCGGAGGAGATCGAAGCGGGCCAGGCCACGGTGGCAGCAGCTCAGGCCAACCTGGCTCAGGCAGAGGCGGGCGTCGGCTCGGCACAGGCAGCCCTGGACTTGCTCCAAGAAGGGGCCAGGCCTGAAGAGATCGCAGCCGCCGAAGCCGTTGTGGCCCAGGCCGAAGCTAACCTGGCCCAGGCGGAAGCGGGCGTGGGTTCGGCCCAAGCGGCCCTGGATCTGCTCCAGGATGGGGCTACCCCTGAGGAAATTGCCGCCGCCGTGGCGAGGGTAGCCCAAGCCGAGGCCAATCTCGAGTCGGCGCGCACAGCACTTGACCAGGCCATATTGACAGCCCCCTTCGATGGAACGGTGAGCGAAGTGCTGGTCCGGCTGGGCGAACAAGTGAATTCGGTTCAGCCTGACCAAGCGGTGATTGTGCTGGGTGATCTGACACATATGCGGGTGGAGACCACCGACCTGCGCGAGACAGACGTAGGGCGCATCGCTGTTGGGCAGGAAGTGGACATCACCTTCGACGCCCTGCCTGATACCCTGCTCAAGGGACAGGTGGTGCACATCAGCCCCAAGGCTAGCAGCGAACAAGGGGGGGTCAACTACACCACCATCATCCAGTTCAACGAGTTTGATGCCCGGCTGCGATGGGGCATGACCGCTTACGTGAACTTCGCGGTGGACTAGTATGAACAAACGACCTATTGTCGTGGAGACACATGCCCTGATCAAGATCTACGGCGACGGGGCAGAGATTCATGCCCTGGATGGCGTTGATTTGGTCATTCTCAGAGGTGAATTTTTGACGGTGATGGGGCCATCGGGCAGCGGCAAGAGCACCCTGCTCAACATGATCGGGGCGCTCGACAAGCCCACCGGCGGCCAGGTCATCGTCAATGGCGAAGATCTGGCAACCATCAGGGACGTGGATCGGTTCCGAGCGCGGACGGTAGGTTTCGTCTTCCAACTGCATAACCTGCTGCCAGCTCTAACCGCTCGCGAAAACGTCGAGGTGCCTATGCACGGGCAGAGTATCGGCGAACGAGAGATGCGGGAACGCTCTGAACACCTGCTGGAGTTGGTGGGCTTGCCAGACCGGATGCGTCACCTTCCCAGTCAGCTTTCGGGCGGTCAGCGACAACGAGTGGCCGTCGCGCGCGCCCTGGCCAACGATCCGGCCATCATCCTGGCCGACGAGCCCACCGGCAGTCTCGACACCCAAGCCGGGGGCGAGATTGTAGACTTGCTGGAGCACATCAATCGCAACCAGGGCACGACCATTCTTATCGTTACCCATGACCCCAAGGTAGCGCGCCGCACCCGGCGTATCCTAACCATGCGGGATGGCAAGATTGCGGACGATCACCGGGTGGAGAGCCCGGTAAGAGAGGACCTGCGTGATCTGGCCCGTTCCAGATTGGGCAGTATGCTGCTCAACGGAGCCAAAGATCAGGTACTGGCCGAGATTGGATT
This sequence comes from Anaerolineales bacterium, assembly GCA_020343875.1. Classification (GTDB taxonomy): domain Bacteria; phylum Chloroflexota; class Anaerolineae; order 4572-78; family NAK82. Next base: position 3,641,706 of record CP070811.1, read on the forward strand.
AGACCAACACGACGAGGAAACAGCTATCGAAACCCTGCGCCTATTGTTGAACCGGACTCTGACAGACCAAGATACCCATGACGCACAGTGAGCTGTAGGGCGTTCTGCCTACGACCAAAATTGTGGCAAGTGCTCGCGGTACGTGTGCAGATAGTCATCCAGTATTTGCTGCGCTACGTCCAGGTCGGTCACCACAGGGTCCAATAGCAGACACTGCAAAGCGGCCTGGCGGTCCCCACCAACAGCAGCATCCACACACAGACGGGCGACAGCAATTTCACGCCGACACAGCTCGGCGATAGGCTCCGGCAGGCAGCCTGCGCTCACCCCTTGCACTCCGGCCCCAGTAACCAGTCCAGGAACCTCTACAATGGCCGTGGCCGGCAGATTGGAAATGTATCCCTGGTTGGGTAGATTCAGCGCCAGGTGATAGTGTGTTCCCGCTCCGGCGATGTTCTCGATGATTTCCAGTGCGCCCTCGCTGTCAGCGTCGCGAAGAGCCTCAACATCCCTATGTCCGCTGGCCATCTTGCCAATTTCAGCGTGGCCCAGCTCGCGCAGCTCGCCCCATAGATCCCACTCGTAAAGACTGATGTCGTACTTTTCCCAAGGCCTGGTGGCTGGATCGCTAACCCAAGGCAAGTACTCACAAAGGTGTTCATCACCCGGGATGGGGAATTGGTTGAAGGCCTGGTACACGCGCCGGGTAAGAGGCTCAAAGGCCGGGTCCATGGCCGCCCAACGCTCCGCAAAGAGAGGATACAGGTCTTCACCTGTTCGTTTGTCGCGCACGTCCAGCATCCAGGTGAAGTGATTCACCCCGGCAGCTTTGATGTCAATACGCTCCATTGCCTGGCGGGCTACGTGTCGGCGCGGTGAAATCGTGGACGGAGAAGCATGTGTATTGGTGAAGCCGGCTGGCACGTCAATATCCAGCTCATCAGCCAACGCCAGTCCCACCATTGCGTAACCCGCCTTGATCTGATGGCACAGGCCCACCACCCGAATACCACTGTAGCGGGCGACGGCATCGCAAATGCGGATCATGGGGTTGGTGAAGTTCAGCAACCAGGCATTGGGGCAAGCCTGCTCCATGTCGCGCACGATCTCCATCACGGGGCCGATGTTGCGCGCCGCATGGGCAAAACCACCCGGCCCTCCGTTCTCTGCATAAGGCTGGCGTACCCCATACTTCAGGGGGATTTCGAAATCCGATCGCCATAGCGCTTCGCGGGGCGGCACCTCAATGGAAAGTATCACGAATTCAGCGTCCTGGAGGGCATCGGCATGGTGAGTGTGCGTGGTTACGTCCATGCGCGCCTGCCACTCCCGGTTGAGTCTCCCGGCCAGCTCGCCCATAGGTGCCAGCGCGTCACGGTCTCGGTCCACCAGGGCCAACTGGCTGCCGCGCAAGCGTTGGCTACCCATCAAGGTGGCCAAGGTGTTAAGTCCAAAGATGGCGCTACCAGCGCCAATCACAACGATTTTGGTGGGTAGCATAGAGACTATTCCTCGTCCGTCGCGAATTGCTCCAGCACTGCCAATTGCGGCTGGGTAGGTTTAACAAAGGGCCGGGTTTTGCGGATGAGCGCCCAGGCCTGATCGGGTCTCAGGCCAGTGCTGATGAGATAGGCAGCTGCCATAGTGGGGGCTCGCCCAACGCCACTGGCGCAGTGCACATAGACTTTCGCGCCTCCTTCAATAGCCTGGCGGATGAAGGCAACCCCAGTGGCAAGCTGCTCGAGGGTAGGAGCATGGTCGTCGTGGGTAGGAAGCCACAAGTACGCTTCTGGTTCAATGCCGAGGCTGGTATCATCCAACTCGCTGCGCATATTCACGTCAGCGGTGAAACCCTGCTCCGCCAGCCAGCGCCAGCCGCGCGCGTTGATCTGCCCCCCTACGCATAATTGAGGGGTTACCAGGCAATAGCGCAACACCGGCCGGCGCGCGGTCCATAGATAAAGGCGGGTCCACGCCCAAGCGAATGTGACCCGCAGGCCGTGGTGACGCAAGCGCCATACCAGGATGCTGAGACCCTTGAAGGCCAGACGCAGCGCCTTCACCCTAAGTCACCTCAATGAGCCTGAAGTTGTGCAGCGCATCAGGCGGGATAGACTCGATCGTACGGCCATCGCGACTCAATACGATGGCTACACCCACTTGATTCCCCAAACGCAATCCGAGGGCGCCAATCGGCAAAGCAAGCTCCCAAACTCTCTCACCAGCTACGCTTGAAATGGCCGCCTCCAACTCCAGCCAGCTTCCCCGATCACTGGCTAGCTTCAGGGCCGCACCCAGGCCGGGCAACAGGTCCACCCGCCAGTTGGAACCGAAGGGAGTAGCAAGAGGTTCACTTTCCAGGCTTGGAAACATCAGTTGCTCAGCACCATCCGGCTCGACCCACAGGAAAAGGCTTACATCGTAGGGACCCAAGGCTGACCACGCCTCGACCCGAAAATAGAGATGAGTCGGGTTGTAGCCAAAATAGAGCCTGCGCAGCGTACCCGCCTCGGCCCGCTGCATAGCACCGCCAGCAGCCGCAGGCTCCAGAAAACCGGCACCGGTCCATTCCAGACTGGCTTCTTCGCTTCCCGCCAGGTGGGGCGTAATATAACTGCTGGTAGCACGGTAGTCTTGGCGAACAGTAAGGCCCTGGATGGGTTTGTTCAGCCAGGGAGGCGCTGGCCGACCAATGGCAAAATAGACATCCGCCAAATGCTCACGGAAGGCCCGGTCGAAGAGATGATCCTGCCCGCTGACATTTCGGCTGTAATACCACCAGAACCAATCACTCCCCTCAGCGATGTAGATTTGTCGCCAGGCCGCCTCCAACACGTCGAATCCTGCACCGGGGGTGGCATTTTGCCAGGCAACCAGTTCGTCCCGCACCCGGCCCAACACCTCCCAGGCCCGATTCTGCTCAGCTTCGCCGATCCACGTCTCCAGGTTGCCACCGATCCACGAGCCAGTCGCGAGGTGATGAATGGTCTCCCGAGGCGGAAACTCTTCCAGGTATTCCGAGACTGTGACGGTCTGGATTTCTTTCTCCTCGGTCAGCCGCCGGTAGAGATGGTGGAGGAAGGGATCGCCATAATCTGGGTAACTTTCCCAACAATTCTCGCCATCGAGGATGATGGAGACCAGGTGAGGCTGATCTGAACCCTTCAACCGCTCGCGGATGACAAGCAACCGGTGCATCAGATCCTCGGCCGCTTCTCGGCCAGGCATGCTCTGGTAGACAAAGCCGATTCGATCCGACAGCGTGTGATCGCGGAAGATAGCTGCCAGGGGCCCATTTGGGGAGTGGGAGTTGGTGGGCACCGTGTAGGGTTGGTAAAGTACATGCGGGTTATTAACGTGGCCATAGGCGTCCCGCTCAATACCAATCCCCATGGAACGGGCCAGGATAGCCTCGTCGGTGGCAAACCAACGGATGCCGTGGCGGGCTAAGATGGGCAATGCCTCGGCGCAAATGGCTCCCTCCGACGGCCAGGCGCCGCGGGGTGCCTGGCCAAAGTAAGCATGGTGCGCCTCCACGGCCCGGCGCATTTGCTCGGTTGCGTCTTCAGCATGGCGGAAGTAGGTGGCCGGTAGAGGCAGGCCGGCGCTGGCTCGATGTGCCAAGCCTGAGTCGACAAGCAGAGGCAGAATCGGGTGATAATAGGGCGAAGTGGTCAACTCAATCTGGCCCCGATCACGTAACGCGCTGTAAAGGGGAATAACACATGCCAGGTAATCCTGCTGCTTGGCCAGGATCAGGTCAACATCTTCACGAGTGAAATCCCGCCCCTTCTCGACCAGGGCTCGCAATTCGAGGTCGTTCTCCAGCGCCACGTGATCCAGCCAGACCAAGTTGAACCACGCCACCAAGTCCCGGTAAAAGCCTTGACTCAGAAGCCGATGGTCGCCCTGCGCGTGCTGCCGTAATTCCAGCAATTGGCGGTAGCGTGGGTAGCGCCGGATGACCCGATCCCAGTTGACACTAAAGAAGAAAGAGAGCAGGTAGGCCTTGTCATCGTCGGACCAAGTCTGTTGTCGGCTAAGGGCCAACGCACGGTCAACCGCCTCTCCCTGAGCGTACTCTTGAATCTGCTCCACCAAAAAAGGCACAAAGTTAAATGTCGCCTTGACGGCGGGGTATTGGGCCAGCACTTCGGCCATATGGACATATTCTTTGGTTCCGTGCAGCCGTGCCCAGGGCAAGACGTATTCGCCCGTGGTGAAATCCTTGTAGTAAGGCTGATGCATATGCCACATGAAAGCCACGTAAAGTGGGTGAGACAAGACACAAAGCCTCCTGATTCAGTGTATTGTGATGGACTGTACCACAGGTAAGGTCAGGCGGTCAAATGAGTAGGGGCAGGTCTGTCCGACCTGCCCGCGCTCACTAAACTATCCAATTCTTAGGTAAGAGGCCACCAAGGGTCAGCCAGCCAGGGCATGGTCAAAGGCGGCAGCGATCTCACGTGCTTCATCCACCAATTCCGGCACAGCGTCGAAGATGGCCTGACCCCGTATGTCAGCCTCCACCGCCCGGGGATTCGCCGACAAAAAACCAATCACCGGCAGGCCGGGGAGGCTGCTGCGGATATAGTCACGATCGGCCTCATTGCGCACCTTGTTGCCCACCGCATAGCAGCGGGCCACGCCAATGTCGGCGGCCAGTCTTTGGATGGTCTGCGCGGTGCTCAGACTGCGCCGCCCGGGTTCTACCACAATCAGAAAGGCGTCCACAGCGCCGGCCGTCGCCCGGCCTAGATGCTCGACACCGGCCTCCATGTCTAAGATCATCACTTCGTCCCGGTAAAGGATAACGTGGGTCACCAACGTTTTGAGCATAGCACTTTCCGGGCAAATGCAGCCGCTCCCGCCGGTGCTGATGGTGCCCAACTGCAGCAATCGCACTCCGCGATGAAGCACACTGAAACGGTCAGGGATGTCATCCACGCGAGGGTTGAGCTTGAAGAACCCGCCGGTAGTGCCTGGTTTGGCTCCAGTGCGTTCGTAGATCAACTCTTCCATCTCGGCAACAGGCGCCACCTGGGCCGCCAAATCTTCGGGCATACCCAGTGCATAGGCCAAGCTGGCAGCCGGATCCGCGTCAATGGCAATGACCGAATTTCCAGCTTCGGCATAAATATGGGCCAGCAAAGCCGCCAGTGTCGTCTTACCCACCCCGCCCTTGCCGGTAATTGCGATTTTTGACATTTAGTCTTTCCCCTTCAGGGTTCGTTGATGATCATCGAGCAGCGCTTCAATGAACCCAGTATCCTCTTGAGAGAGCACCCACTCACCCACACCGACTGTTTCCTCGATCTGAGATGCGCGCCTGGCGCCCACGATGGCCGCGGTCACTTCAGGGCAGCGCAACACCCAGGCAATGGCCAGTTGTGCCAGTGTCTTGCCTCTCCTTTCGGCAACGACACGCAAGGCATCAACCAGTTCAAGGTTTGCACTCAACCTGGGTTCTCGAAAATTGGAATCTCTACGCCGGTGGTCACTTTCGTGCAAATTGCGCACGCGCTCCCGGGTGATTTTTCCCGTCAACAGGCCCTTTTGCATAGGGCTGTAGGGAATAACGCCGATGTTATTTGCTGCGCAATAAGCCAGCAGATCTGCTTCCACGCCGCGGGCCAGCATGCTGTACGGAGGTTGCACTGAGGCGACCGGATGAATGGGCTGGATACGATTGAGCTGTTCGACGCTAAAATTAGACACGCCCAAGTACCGCGCTTTGCCCTCTTTGACCAGCTCAACCATTGCCTCCCAGGCCTCTTCGATGTCCTCATCAGGATCCGGCCAGTGAATCTGATAGAGATCAATCGTATCGATCTTGAGGCGCGTCAGGCTGGACTCTGCCTCAGCCCGAATACTCTCCCGCTTTAGATTCCCGAAGATCTTGCCTGTCTCATTCCAAACCCGCCCACACTTGGTAGCAATGATAGGTTTTTCCACCAGGCCCTGAATTGTCCGGCCCACCACTTCTTCTGAACGGCCCAATCCATAGGCTGATGCAGTGTCTATCCAGTTGACCCCCAGTTCCAGCGCTCGCCGAATGGCAGCCACCGACTCTTGCTCATCTTGAGGTCCCCACCCATACTGCCAGACACCACCAAGAGCCCAAGTTCCCAATCCAATGCTAGACAGATGAAGGTCTGTAGGGCCCAATCTTCTGGTATGCACGTACTGCCCCCCTCGTGCCCAGATAGAAAAGTGCACACATAAAAAAGACTACAGCGGCGCGCTTTGTGCTTTACACCTTGAACTTACCACTCAAGGGCCCGAGTCTGGTGAGCGCACCTCAAGGTAGCCCGCCTGAGATGTTATCAGGGCATCCCCACTGCTGGAGACCAGGATTTTACTCTAAACCGCCCGTCTGCAGAATCGATTGCAGACGCAGCACATACTCCGGCGGCAAGGGCAAAAGCGACAGCTTGCGAATGGTATGCTGAGGATGATAGTGCAGATGATGAACCTGCACGCGTCCATCCTGCCAAGCCGCAAAGGTCGGATCAGGCACCCCATAGCGAGGCAGCCCCAAGCTGCCCGGGCAAACGATAAGGCGATCACCAACCTGGCGCAGTGCGGGCACATGAGTCCCACCTAACAGGATGATGTCGGCTTCAACGTCGCCAAAACGTTCCCGTAGCTGCGCTTGAGGCATAGTGACGAGCACACGGCTTTCACTCTCTAGGTCATCCGGCATAAGGCGCGTGAGATGAAAGCGCGTGCCCGCGACCTCGACGGTCAACTGCGTGGGCAAGGAAGCCAGATAGGTGCGCTCTTCGGCGGACAACATCGAGCGCGTATGTGTCCAGCTGGCTTCCAACAGATCTTCGTCCCGACTGAAGTCCTTCGTGGCATCAGTGGTTAGGGAATCTTTGCCCATGGCTCGGTCGTGCACTCCACCAATCAGATGCGTGACGCTGGCACGGACCGCATCTAAACAACGCTTGGGGTCCGGGCCATAACCCACGATATCACCCAGGCAGAGCACCGCATCAGGGCGGCGCTCTGCCTGTTGCAGAGCCAGCAAAGCTTCCCAGTTGGCGTGCAGGTCCCCAAAGATTATAACTCGTGTCATGCGTCGTTCTTCTGTTTCGTGTTGCGGCAGGCATTTCTCTGCTGCCAGGGAACGCGCAACCTCTGTCAGGCAGCTTCCGTTACGCCGACCGGCTTCTCTCTCACCCAAGCCAAGTCATCAACTTCTGACAGGCTGCTGACGACCGGGCGGGGCACTCCAGACTCCTCCACCAACCGAGGCACAATTGACTCCCAGTGCACGGCCATGACGTGCATACCGTTGATGCCCGGGGTGTTCTTTAGCTTCTCAATCATCTCCAGGGCAATGGCCACACCTTCTTCTTGCTGCCCTTCCTTGTCTCCTGCCTCATCCATGCGCGTGACAATTTCAGGAGGCACCATCACCCCCGGCACTTCCTCGGCCATGAAGTGGGCCGCCCGGGCACTCTTGAGCGGGATGAGACCGGCCAGGATATACACCTTATCCAACAGGCGTCGCTTATCCAAAGCTTCCAGCCAATCCGTAAAGCGATCGTAATCGAACACAGGCTGGGTCTGTATGAACTGAGCACCCGCGTTGACCTTCTTCTCGGCACGGATGGCCTCGTATTCAGGCGGCGCGCCGAAGGGCGAGGCAGCGGCGCCCAGGAAGAAGCGCGGGGGTTGCTTGATATCACGCCCATCCAGGTATTTGCCGTCGTCGCGCATCCGGCGCAACATCCACAGCACCTGGATGGCGTCCATATCGAACTGGTCGGGCTTGGCCATCGGAGCCGGGCCAAAGCGATGATGATCCCCACTCAAACAAAGGATATTGCGAACACCCAGACCTGCCGCCCCCATGGCATCTGACTCGATCACCACGCGACTCCGGTCCCGCGCCTGGAGCTGCATCACGGGTTCCAGACCCGCTTCTAGGCAAATCTTGCTAGAGGCCATACTATTCATGCGAGCTGAGGCAGACGCATTGTCAGTAAAGTTAGCCGCCGCCACATATTCTTTCAGCCAGCCTACTTTCTTGAGAATGATATCTCCCGATGCCCCCAAGGGTGGTGCAATCTCGCCAGTGGTGACGAACATGCCTGACCGCAGATTCGCCTCTAAAAGGGAGTTTGGCTCTTGGTAAACCGCTGGGTGGTAGAGGGCATCTCCCTGCCACCAATCGGGCTGGCGCAATTCATAGAAGAAACGATCCCGATCCTGGTTGAACTTCTTCCGATTGAAGAAGAAGTCCAACGGGTATGGCCCTTGCTCCCGTTCGCGCCAGAATCTAATCATTTCCAGCCACGTTTCTCGGCCGGCTCGCGAGCCGTCGATGGGGGCATTCACCTCCAGCAGCTTGTCCTGCCGTCCCATTCGCTCGGCCCGATTGTAGATCATATACCAGGTACAGGGCCGTGACGGATCCACCTCACAATGATCGGGGCTGGCCCCTCCGCACAGGCCATTGCGTAATCCCTTAGGGCAGGTCATGGGGCAGACGAAGGCTGTCTCCTGCAAAATACAGTTGCCACACATGCGACAACCAAACAGCCAACCCTTGACAGACCGTTCAAAAGCGGTAAAAGCCCGGGCCGGCCACGTCTCTTCCTGGCGGACAGGATAAAATGGGGGTTGATAACGTCTAGGTGAAAACAATGGCATTACTAGTCTCCTTGTGTATTTATCTTCTCGAACCAGACAGAAGAAGGGGAAGGCCAGACGTCAACCTTCCCCCGACCCCTGTCTACTATCCGATCAACATACCCAGCGCCAACGTTTCAAGTACTCCAACGCTACAGAGTTGGCAGCAAATACTCGTACGCACTCAGGGCGGCCTTGGCGCCTTCGCCGGCTGCCACCAAGACTTGCTCAGCATAAGTATCCGTCACATCACCGGCAGCGAAGATGCCGGGGACGCTGGTACGATTGCGCCCATCAACCTTGATACGACCCTGTGTGTCAAGGTCAACCAACTCAGCTACCATGTCCGAGTTGGGAATGAGGGCCATCTCGATGAAAGTCCCGTCAGCGCTAACCTCTGCTTCCTGGCCTTCAGGTCCTTGCACGGCCACACGTTCCGCGTAGTCCTCGCCCAGAATCTCGATAACGCGGTAGCCTTCCAAAATAGTGACGTTTTCGGCTTCTTTCAGCTTTCTACCCAGGGTCGACTCCAAGACTCCAGCCCTCGGCCCCACCACATAGACATGTTCAGCCACCGTTGACAGTTCGGCCGCCGATCGTAACGCCAGGTCGCCGTCCCCAATGACAGCGGTCGTCTTGTCTATGAAGAGAGGGGCATAGCTAATAGCTGAGTAGCAAAGCCCACGCATCAAGAGTTCTTTCTCACCCGGCACGTTTAAGCGCTGGTGGGTGGTGCCGCTGGCTACGACCACGGCTTTAGCCAAGAGTCCGCCGCCTCGCCTGGCATGCACAGCGAATCCGTCCTGGTGCCGGCTGATACGATCAACCGGTTCCATGTGGCGGGCAAAGTCAAGGTACTCCAGCTCAGCCCTAAACTTGCCAACGATTTCAAGCCCTCGGACAACCTGATAGTCTTCCACGCCAGGCAATTCCAGGCGAAAATTGGTCTTGCCGCCCAAGTCCTTCGACACAAGCAGGACGTTAAGCCGTTTCCGGATGGCATAGATAGCTGCGGTGAGTCCTGCGGGCCCCCCTCCGACGACGATCAAATCGTACATCATTTCACCTCCAAATGTTAGCACATCCTATCCGGTTTTGCCAGTCTGGTGACCATAAAGTCGATCCTAGCTGGGTGGTTCAGCGATGAAGCCCCCATCCATCATCATACTCGTCAAATCGCGAGAGCGCTTGATGATGGTCCTGGCGTGATTGAGCAAATCGTCGTAGCTCATCTGAAGCTGGGCCACGCCCTGCTCTTGAGCTTTCATCCCAACAGCAGCCGCCTCGCGGGGGAAGACTTCCCAGTCGTCCATCGAGGGCAAAATGTGCTCCTCATCAAGCTGGTCACCAATCTGGTTAGCCAGGGCCTCAGCTGCCGCAAAACACATTTCGTCAGTTATGGTGCGGGCACGTACATCCAGCGTGCCCCGGAAGATGCCCGGAAAGCCAAGGGAATTGTTGACCTGGTTGGGGAAGTCCGAACGTCCAGTAGCCACGACGGCCGCTCCCCCCGCCTTGGCTTCCCAAGGCCAGATTTCTGGAACCGGATTGGCGCAGGCAAAAAGGATGGCATCTCTATTCATGCCCGCCACCCACTCAGGCAAAATGGTGCCCGGGCCGGGTCTCGACAGGGCAATTACCACGTCGGCACCCTTCATTGCCTCGGGGATGCCGCCTGTGCGCCCCTCAGCATTGGTGGTTCGACAAAGTCGCCATTTGTCCACGAATTCCGCTTTGCGCATCTCCAGGTCTTTGCGGTGCTTGCCCAGGATACCCTTGCTATCCACCATCATACACTTGGCCGGGTCAACACCCCAGCCAAAGATGAGACGGGAGCAAGCCACGTTGGACGCGCCGCTGCCGATGAAGCTAACCCGCACCTCATCTTTCTTCTTGCCGACCACCTTGAGGGCATTGATCAAGCCAGCCAGGGTGACGGTGGCCGTACCCTGCTGGTCGTCGTGCCAGACAGGGATTTCGGCCTTCTCTCGCAAAGTGTCCAGGATACGGAAGCACTTAGGTTGTGACAAGTCTTCCAGGTTCACTCCTCCGAAGGAAGGCTGGATCATCAGAACGGTCTTGATGATCTCGTCTGGATCCTTGGTGTCGAGCATAATGGCCACGCCGTCGATACCACCCAGGTACTTGTAGAGCAACGCCTTGCCTTCCATAACCGGCAGGCCAGCCTTGGGGCCAATGTCGCCCAGTCCCAGCACCCGAGTTCCGTCGCTAACAACCGCCACGGTGTTCCACTTGTTGGTGTAATCGTAAACCCTCTCCGGTTCCTTGGCGATGGCACGGCAAGGCGCGGCCACTCCAGGCGTATACCAGATGGCAAAGTCGTTAAAATCGCGTACCGTGCACTTGAGCGCTGTCTCGACCTTACCCCGGTAAAAAGGATGCAGCTTCATAGCGTCGGCCGAAGGCTTTTGGGCCTGGGCCAATAGCTCTTCAACATTGACAGTCTTCTCTTCCTTGAGCATCGTTGACCTCCTTTGTCAACAGCCATAAGTCAGATCAGTTGCCAGCCAGGCAGCCCTGTCATGGCTGACGGCTAAACCCGCAGATAAGAGTCGGTGTAGATGATATCATTGTAGAGAATCTGCACCGTCTTGAAGATGTCCGCTTGCTCGGGATCATCCATATCCACATCATCAATGGTGAGTCTGTCCATAGCGGCGGTCTTATCGTAGAGGGCGAGAAGCAGCTTGCCGATGCCGGTGCTATCATCCCTCTGGTTCACAATACGCAGGAACTCTTTGAGTTGCACATCCAGTGGGTCAGCGATGGCATAGTCCACGCCAGCAGCCATCAGCATCACGCAATACGTGCGATTGATCAGGGGCCGCATAGCACCAGGTACCGCATTAGATACGTTGCTCAGGCCGGTGTTGGTCATGGGTGGGGGGTCGCCGGCGACTTTGAGAATCCGCACCGCCTCCACACACTCAGGGCAGTATTCCTGGCAACCACTCACCGTCAGGACCAATGGATCTATGAGCAAGTCTTCCATGGCGATATCGAGCTCCATGGCGCGGGGAATGAGCTTCTCCAAGGCGATGTTCACCCGCTCCTCAGCACCAACCGGGATGCCCCCTTTTCCCATAGTGAGGGCTATCAGTTTAGCATTGTATTCCTTGGCCAACGGCGGAACCTTCTCCAGCCGTTCCTCCTCAGCGGAGGTGGAATTGATGATACACTGGGCCTTGGCCACCTTAAGACCTGCTTCAATTGCAGCCAGGTTGGTGGTATCAAGAGAAAGAGGCACATCCACCACTTCTTGGACCCCCTTAACCAGCCAAGGCATGATCTCATGGCCTGCCTTCTTCTGAGGCCCGATGTTCAGATCCAGAACATGGGCGCCGGCCTCAACTTGCTTTACTGCTAAGTCCTGGAAGAACCTGATGTCGCGCGCGGCAACGGCATCTTTGACTGCTTGCGAGATGATGTGAATGTTTTCTCCGATGATGTACATTGATTTACCCTCCTTGGTAGCTAGTCACTGGATGCATTGTGACCGAACTCGTGTCATCTAACCGATTGCATATCTCGGTCCGCCAACACCTCAGCCACCGAGGGGAACTGAGCCAACTCGGTGTGGGGTAGGAAAAGAGCCGAAGTAAAAGCCTCATAGAAGCTGTTGTCGGCCGAGAGCTCCAGGTAGGTCATTCCTTGAGCCGCTTCGCCTATTTGTTGACGATACTCCCGATTGAGAAGCGCCAGCAATGCACCCTGCAAGGCAGTATTGCCCAGGAAGTGGAATTTCTCCCAGGGTAGGTCGGGTAGCAAGCCAATCTGGACCGCTTTCTCAATGTTGATGTACTGGCCAAAAGAGCCTCCAATCAGCACCCGCTCGACCATGCTCAGGTCAATGCCCACGCTCTGGGCCAAAACGGTGAACCCCGCATAGATGGCACCCTTGGCCCGGATCAGATTGTCAATATCCACCTTGGTGATCACGATGTCGTGGCCCTGCTCCGTCTGGTCCGCCCAGGCGACGACATATTCAGGCCCATGTTCGCCCCGGCGGATGCGGGAAGAACCCAAATCGAAGTTCAGGTTGCCCGCTTTGTCTATTACGCCGGTGATAAACATTTCCGAAAGCAACGAGATGAGCCCTGAGCCACAAATGCCACGGGATGGCGTAGGCTGACCCTGGGCTTCGAGCTTAGGATTGGAGATCACCCGGTAAGTAGGCTCGTAGGTTTCGCCGTTGATCCACACTTCCTCAATAGCGCCAACAGTGGCGCGCATACCATCTCGTACCCCGGCCCCTTCAAAGGCAGGGCCGGCAGAGCAAGCACAGCTGATCAACCAGTCGCAGTCGCCCAACACCATCTCCCCGTTGGTGCCCACATCCAGGAAGAGGGTAAGAGCGCTGCTGTCGCACATTTGTGAGCCGATGACCCCGGCCGAGATGTCGGCGCCCACATAGCTGGCCACACCTGGCAAGCAGTCCACATTGGCCTGAGGAAAGATGTTGATGCCTAAATCGCTGGCAAGGGCAGGAGGTGGGTGATTGATGGTCGTAACAAAGGGCTCCAATCGAATCGAGCTAGGAGGCAAGCCCAACAGCAAGTGTATCATGGTGCTATTGCCAGCCACCACCATCTTGTAGATCTCGGACGGGCTGATCTTGGCCCGTCGCGCTGCCCGCTCGAGCAGCTCGTTGATAGTGCCGACGACCAGGGATTGCAGTTCTCCCAGACCATCATTTTTGCTGGCATAGATAATGCGCGAAATGACGTCCTCACCACGCTTGATTTGACCGTTATACTCAGCCGCCTTGGTGGCTACTTCGCCGGTCAGCAAATCCACCAGGTACAAGCTGACGGTGGTGGTGCCAATGTCAACAGCGGCGCCCCACAGATGCTCGGTGCGACCGGGCGGCAGCAAGTCAATCAAGCGCGCTGGCCCATCAGGACGATCCCAGATGTCTATCTCGACGACAGCATTGACAGCCCAATTGTGCTGGCGGAGCATGGTCCCGACCCGGCGCAGGGTGGACAGGTCGGCCATCAGGTCAACGACACCGGTGCCGTCATCAGCAGCCGATTCTTGCTTCATCCAAGTACCATTGCCCGAATCCCATTGGCCAAGAGATGACGAAGGCGCACTGGCCATAGCTCGTTTCAGGCGTGACCAGTCATCGGTCTGATCGACCATACTGGGTGGATCAAGGGTCAGCGGCAGCAGGCGCACCGACTGGTGCTGGAGCGGGTCGTAGGTGAAAGGCAAAACTATTGGGGTGGCCGTCTTGTCAGTTACCAGGCGTCGCTCAATCTTCTCCTGCACAGGAACGGTGACAACCACATCCCCTTCCAGCACCGTCTGACAAGCCAGGGCATAGCCAGCTACCAGATCCTCGGAAGTGAGGCGCAACGTGGAGCGGCGACGGATGCCGGCCCCACCATCTTGCACAATAACGGCACAACGGCCACAGCGACCCTGGCCGCCACAGGGCATATTCAGGTCAAGACCCACCTGGCGCGCTATCTCAGAAATAAGCGCTCCGGTACGAGCTTGAACAGTCTGGCCGGATGGCTCAAAACGTACGCTGTGCTCAGCGATGATTATCCTCCGAGTACTATTCCCCGGCAGGGCCACTCACCTCCGGCACTCCGCAGCAAGAAGATGCCAGAGAGGAGCAAGCACCTGGCTATGCGCCTATCCCCACTGCATCTTGAGGAAATTGGGCAGGTCCACCGCCTCGCGCGGGCCAACGTTGATCTCCCAACCCGGCAGTTCCTCTTCCAATTCGCCCATCAGCACTGCCACGTGGCCAGGGATGACGATGCGCTGATGGCTCAGTTTCTCCGCGACACCAGTGGTCTTCACGCTCTTGGCAATCCGCTCGGCGTCAAACTTGCCGGCGGCCCAGGCGGTTAGCACACTCATACCTTCAGCGTCAGCGACCAGCAGCCAGCCTGGGATGCCGCTGCTCTCGATCTCATTCGCCACCGAGAAGTAGGTGATGGAGAAATTGGTGGTGACCATCAGTGGATCGCCTGGCTTGGGGTTGTTAATCTCATAGATGCCAGGCTTCACCTGAATGGGCTTTTGCGGATCCGTAAAGATGTTAGCTCGCATCACTAGCAACGGATAGACGGTGCCGGAGCTAAAGCGATCCAAAACCACGAACCCGGCATACTTGGCAATGTGCTGACCAGCCAAGACCGGATCATCGCCCGCAAAGGCAATGATGGGATAGCCCACATTACGCTCGTTATGCTTCAGGGCCAGGCGCCGCAGTTGGGTAAAGGCTGCCAGGCTACTGTCATAGTCACGTACACCCGGGTCAAGCACGATATCTTCTACCCCGGCCCCCTTAACCTGCTCAGCCAAGGCTGCCAGCGCATCCAGGTCACCCCCAGCTGCACGCACCGCCAGCGGGACCTTATATTGGGCCGCCAGCTTGGCCATGGCCTCCCAGTTGTCAGGGGTAGCGGCCCAAAGTAATGATTGAGTGCCTTGGGCCGCTGTTAAACCGGCCTCAGCCGCGGCTGGATCCTCAACCAACAAGACAAGGGGCAATGGGCAGGCAGATTTGACTGCGGCCACCGTGGCTGCGAAATCACCACCAGCAGCTTCAACAGCGACACCATTCATGGTGAGATTCATACCCACATAGTCCACCATGTATTCGCCGACCGCTTTTGCCACCTCGGCAGCGTCAGCCTGGGTGTCTTTGACACGCACAAATAGACCCGGCTCATGATAGAAGGTCTTTTCGTGTCGGAAGAGCACGGTCTCGTTGCCTACCTCCAGTTTGCGCCCGTTGGCCGAGATGGTGATGAGCCGAATCGGGGGTGCAGCCGAGGCCTCAAGTTTGGCCTTCGACTCCTCTTCTACATAGGGACACTGAGCCAACACAGCCTGCTTCTGACCCAGCTTCATAGCAAAGGCCAGGCAGGTGGGAAAACCACACTCCTTACAATTAGCGTGCTTCTTCACCTCAGGATTCTTGCTACTACCAGGAAGAAGTTTGTAGATTTCAAGGCCAGACAGAGCCATGATTTACCTCCAGTGATTATAGCTATTGCGTATTGCCTTGCCCGTTGGTCCACTTCCGGGGAACCATATTGGGTAAAGCGTAACAAGAGTGGCTGCATACAACGCCTGGCGTCTTAGCTTGTTACGCCTGATTTGCTCATCAACACGTCAATCATCCCCCGCACCCGCTTGACCGACTCGGGATGGCGCAGCACCACGATGTCGGCCCCTGATTCAACAAGAGTGCTGGCAGTCAGAGTTTCCCAGTTGATGGCCCGCTCAGCCCAATCGCCCCAGGCCTGGGGGACACCTTCGCCAGCGCGGGCCTCTTTGGCACGCCAGGCCTCTTCGCCAGGGGTAACCAGCATGGGCTGTTGGGTCATGCCGTCACCTTGCAGGGCCGCCAGCCGCAGGCGCTCCATCACGCTGTAGCCATACTCCATACCGTAACCCAAGGCGCCAGTAGTCGGATCCATCACGATACGTTCCAAGGGCAATCCCATGTCGCTGATAAGAATGTTGAGCTGCTTGGCCAGGTTGACGTCCATAGCAGTACGGGCATTTACTAAATGGCCGTGGGCCAGCGCAGCGGCGACGATGGTGCGATAGTTCTTGTCCTCGCACACACCTAGCACGAAGTTCTCACCCTTTCCCTCCTCAGCTACAGCCACCAGAACGTCATTGTCCAAGTCGGCCTGGCCCGGCCCGAAGACAATCAGGGGCAAACCAGTGGCATCCAGCACATGGCGTAAGACTTGCCGTGCATAGTCAGGGCTTAGCTCGTCGTGCAGTGAGAATTTGAGCAGAATAACGTCAGCGCCTGCCTCCGCCGCCGCTTTGGTCCAGGCGGCAACATCTTCGGTGACATCGCCCCACGCCTCGAGCAATACGGGCGACCAGTCGACGGGCTTCCGATCCTGCACTTCGATAGCGATGGCAGGTGGGCGGGGAATCTCGCCCTCAAAATGGAGAAACGGGAGCGTAGTCTCTCCCCCCACCGTGACGGTTTTGGCCCGGGTCCCCCCTTCGGCGGCGGTAGCGCCCAGAGTGATCTCGCGGACTTTACCGTTCCACTTCTCTTTGGGGACTTCGATGGTTGGCATCTGCGACAACCTCCTTTAGTAATGTTATAAAGAATGGGTCTCTGAGTGATCTTTGGTAGCGTTTGAATAGCGTTCCATAAATGTTTCAATGGGCGACTTGCGAGGCGCGCTATGCCCTTTGTCAGCCAAATCAGCTTCGGACTCGGCCGCCAGATAGTTCAGCACATCCGCAAAACGCAAAACAGCCGCCGGCCAGCTCATACCGCCTGCGTGGTGCATCAAATAGATCTCACGCACCCCTCGATCGAGCATAATCTGGACGGCAGCCGGGGCAGGTATATCGGGAGGGACTTCGGGGATGTCGGACCGCATCACGTCAGCCACGGTCAGGCTCATAAGTTCATCCATATCTACCCCTGACCTACCATACACAGCCACGGCCTCGCGCCGGCTGAACATGCCCACAGCGTGGCCGTGGCCGTCAAGTACAATGAGTGATTCGAGTCTTTCGCGGAGTAGAGTGCGCACCGCTTCCACAAGAAGCGTATCGGCCTGGCAGGTCATGACTCCGATGTGCATCAAATCACGCACCAGTTTGGTAGTCACCCAGCTCACTTCCCCTGCTTCTCAGTAGAGCCAGCCATCTCACGCACTACGTCACTCAACGAAAGCACACCGACTGGCCGATTAGGGGTTCGTCCTCCCTGCACGATAAGCAATCGATGGATACGCTTATCAAGCATGATCTGAACCGCGACGTTCAGGGGGATATCACCGCTGATGGTGACGACATCAGGAGTCATGATTTCGTCGGCGGTACGATACACCCAATCGCCCTGCACGTAAGCGCGGGCCAAGTCGGTTTGAGAGATAATCCCCTCAGCTCGCCCGCTCTCATCCAAAACAAATATAGCATTGATAGCGTACTCACGCAAACGCCGGGCAATGTCACCAGCGCGTTCATCAGCCCAACAGGTAATCACACCCCGGTGCATTACATCGCGGACCAGCTTGTGGCCCATCGTACTCTCCTTACCTCTTGGCACAAGTAGCAGGCAGCTGGCTGCTGCCTGCTACTTGTGATCTGTCACCTAGTTCCCCAGCACTGGCTAGAACATCGGGTCCATCATCAGGGCGGGGTGACCGACCCGCTCCAGATGGGCCAGCAACTCTTCTACGTCAGTGCATACAGTTTCATCGGCGATCTTATCGATAAGATCTGGATCGCCCTCACGTGCAGCCACCGTCGTAAACTCGTCAGGCATGCTCTGTTTGAGGAAGCTGCTCATCCACACCACCCGCTTGAACCCACCATCGGCCGAGATGAACTTGGGGCTGGTGAGATAGAATTTGCCCACACCCATCACGCCTGGGCTTTGCAAACCGCCGCCTGCAATGCCAGCCAGGGTGCTGAAGGTCATGCCCGCCGGCGTCATGCTGGGATCTTCTCGCGAGACAACCATGACCCCATTGGCCTCAGGTACGACCATGACGATGCACTCGAAGCAACCGCAGGCGGTCATGGGGTTCTCCATGATGGAGTACATAGTCACTTCCTGAACAGAGCCGTGGGAGGCCTGCCCAGCATACTGATTGGTGCCCTCCCAATAGCCTTTCAGCTCGTCAATCGCTCGGCCTTTGGTGATGGGCTGGTTGGGGCCAGTCGGGTTTATCTCGAAGCTGGCCTTGCAGTCGAGCCAGTTGTAGGCGCCACACAGGCCCAACCGCTCAGGGGAGACAATGCAGACGTGATCGGGGGCAAAGCTCTGGCAGAGGGTGCACGAGTAGAACTCATCCACTCGGTCATCGGTCAGATCGGCCAGTCGCTGGTTGCGGTAGTCGAAGGCAATCCGTGCCTGAGCCAGCCAGTCGGCATGTAATTCAGGATCACTGATGATTTTCACCTGGACTTTGTCAACAATGCTGCCGAAGTCAGCGTGGAAGCGGGCGTGCAGAATATCTCCGAAGTGCCGCAGGGTGAAGCCCTTTTCAGCGGCTGTCTTGCTGATACGGATCCAGGCGATGTCGCGCTGGCCGATGTGCTGGATACCCGAGGCGCCATTGATAAAATAGTGCACCTGGCGCTCCAGCACAGGCTCAAAGTCGAGCTGCATCTTGCGGCCTGCGACCTCGATGACGATGCCCACGTCCATTGCGCCGCCGGCCTCCGCTTCGTCGAAGTCAGGGCCAATAACCTCGATCTTGCCATCTTCCACTTCGTCCATCTCGACCATACGCAGGTACTCGAAGGCACGCGAATTTTTGCCCCCAAATTCCACCCGCATATCAGCCCGGCGCACAACCTCACCCTCGAAGGCCGAACCATAGGGAACCGGTACCGGCACGTCGGCCACCTGCACCTTGACGCCCCGCACTTCAATGGCCTTCTGCACCAGTCGCTCGGCCTTTTGCATATCGTCCTCGCCCGGGATTTCGTTCCAAGGCATGGAGATGACATGTTCGTAGCTGGTGACGCCCGTGGGCAGGATTTGAGGAATGACGGTATCAGCGATGACCGGGAAGCCATAGCTAATGGCGCCGGCAGCGGTGGCATATTTCAAATCGTCCACCTCGCCCAAGGCCAACACAAAGGCAAAAACACGCGCCCGGTTATACAGCAAGATTTCGCGAGATTGGCCACCCTTCATACCCCCAAAGGTCAAAGCCGAACGGGTGGCAAAGCCCAGGGCGTAAATGGCGCTCACGGTGTCGGTGCCAAAGGGAACAATGTAGGTATCGTAGCCCATCTCCACCCCTTCTTCTTGCAACTGGTGGATAATGGAACGCCCATTGACATTGCCGCACAGGAAAGTCAAAATGTTGCGGCGTTGTAACTCGCGCACAATCTTGACAGCGACTTCGTTGCTCTTTGCGCAACCCACAATGGCGGCAAAGCCGGGCATGCGCCCATCCACGAGCTGGATGCCCCAGCTGCGGAGCTGGATATCGTCTATGGGGCCATTCAGATGCCCATCGCCATTGCTCCCCAGGGCCGGGTAAGCGGTGCCACCGGCCAGTTCAAATCCGGGAAACCGCTCCGGCTGATGGCCCTGCACAAACCGAACAGCCTCGATAGACTCTTCGGCCAGCAGAGTGGCGATCCCGCTGTCAAGCGTCTCTCCCAGGTAGGGAGTCCACCTTTGCTTGGACGGAACCGGGTGCAGCATAGACCTGGCCTGCTCCAGCACTGGTACCAGGTCGCCCAAGGTACTTACCTCCCGACCGGTCAGGCCCAAGATGAGGGGCATGTAGTAGGCCGTATTGGGGAACGCAACCGGCGTTTCGCTGCCCTTTTCGGCGATGGCCTTTTGCAGGAGCGTCTCGGCCTCGTTGACAATCATGTTCGCGCCAGTGATGGCACGCGTAGCAATATATCGACTCATTGTGCTTCTCTCCTTGTTTAGACCATTTCACCGTACAGGGCAGCCTGTCGCTCGGCGAAGGGCAGTTCTACCAGTTCCAGCATGCGTGCGTCGCCGCTCTTACCCCACTTGCTGGCGTCGTATTTGGGGAGCTTAAGAGCTTCACGCCGCTCGTCGATGTGAGCCAGGGTATTCTGCAAGATTTCATCGGGGTCGGTGATGAACTCCAGGCGGCCGCCAAACTTGTCGCGCCAGCCTTCGCTGATGAGGCGGCTGACTTCCTCGCTCCCTTTGACCGGGTTGGTGGTACCCATAATCACATACGCGCCCGAAGCAGCCGCATAAGTAGCAATCGCCATGGCCTTTTCACTCATCCACTCGGGTGCCATGCCGACCGCAGGTATGTCGCTGATGTCGTCACCCAAGCCGCCTTCACTGGCCATTTGGCTCAACACGGTCAGGATACGGCTGTTATCCACGCAGGAACCCATATGCAGCACGGGGGGCATACCTACAGCCTCGCACACCTCACGCAAGCCAGGGCCTGCATATTCCAGGGCCGCCTCACCCAGTAGATAGCCTTCCTTGGCGCTGGCAATTGCGCCGCAGCCAGTCTGTACCACCAACACATCATTCTTGAGGAACTCTGTGACCAGGTATCGGTGCTGCCAGTCCTGAGTCACGCGCGGGTTGTTGCAGCCAATATTGGCAACCACCCCCCGGATACGTCCAGCGGCGATGGCATCGTTGAGCGGCCGGAAAGAACCTCTCAATACACCGCCCAGGGCATAATTTACATACTCGTGAGAGAAGCCGGCCACCAGATCAGAGCTGACATCGGGGATATGGGTCTCACCCCGATTGGCGAAGTTGTCAATGGCCCGGCGCACGATTTGCCTGGCGATTTGCATGGCATGGTGCTCATCGAACTCTATGTGGGTGGCGCCGCTGATTTTCACCTTGGGAGAAGTGGTGATCACCTCGGTATGGAACTTCTCGGACAGCGGAACCAGGGCCTGCATGATGCACTGCACGTCCACCACCATAGCCTCGACGGCGCCGGTCAGGATAGCCAACTCCTGGTGCAAGAAGTTGCCGGCGCTGGGTACCCCCTGGCGCACCAGCGTCTCGTTGGAAGTGCAGCAGATACCAGCCAAGTTGATGCCCTTGGCTCCCTTGCTGCTGGCATACTCAAGCAACTCCGGGTCGCCAGTGGCAGCCAGAATCATCTCGCTCAGAGTAGGCTCGTGGCCGTGGACAACAATATTAACTTCGTCATGCTTGAGAACGCCCAGGTTTGCCTGCCCAACCAGCGGGCTGGGGGTGCCAAAGAGCACATCCGAGATGTCGGTGGCCAGCATGCTCCCGGCCCAACCATCTGAAAGGGCGCATCGGATAGCAGCATCCAAGATGTGATCAGGCTCCTGGTCATCACCCATGTGAGTCCGGTGCAAAACATCCACTACTTCGCGATCAATGCCACGCGGGACGTAGTTCAATTCTCGCCACAATTTCTGTCGCTTGGCCGGAGCCCGCTTGATATAGGCAACCTCACCGGTTTGCTGACCGAACTGGGCAATAGCAATGTCAGCCACGTCAGAGGCGATTTCTTCCACCGAGCGACCGTCCACAGGAACGCCCAGCGTCTCGGCCATGCTGTACAGCTTGTAAGGATCACGCACTTTGTAATCGGAGCCTTTTACGGTGGCAGCCGCTTTGAGCGTAAAGGCCATGTCACGTCCGTGGTCGGAGTGAGCCGCCGCGCCAGCAGCCACGGCCCGGGCAAAGTTGCGGGCCACGATCGTTTCTACGGTGGCACCACACACGCCAACCTGGCCCTCTTTCACCACTCGGCAGGGTCCCATAAAGCAGTTCTTGCAGCAGAGGCCGTCGGCCCCAATCGGGCAAGGTGACATGGTATCGGCCCGGCTAAAGGCAGTGCTCAAACCAGATTCCTCGGCTAGCTTCAGCATCTGAATGGCAGCCGGGTCTGCGCTACGCTCCTCAGGTGTTCGTGCTCTAGGCATAATAAGTACTCCTTTACTATAGTAAGTGCCCTTCTTTTCTCACCGGGCAACTATCCCTAATAACGTCGGAATTCCCCACTCAATTTCAAATCCACCTGGTTGGTCTTGGTCACTCGAACGCCAAGCGCATTCCAGGCCGGGTCCTTGGCATTGGGCAGCGGGGAAGGCGAAGAGAAGATAGCCCCGTTGCCCGCTTGATACCCTGCCTGTTCAAGTATGCGGTTGATGTCGTCAACCGAGATAGCTGACGGTTCGTACGCCACCTGAACCTGCCGCCAAGCCGAGCTGGCCCACACTTCCTCCACCCCCGGCACCGCCAGCAGCGCCTGGCGCACGGCGATCACGTGATGATCAGCATACATCGAAGGAACATCAAAAAGCGCGTTTTCCATATCTGTCTCCTTTTTAATCAGCTGTTGAGCTAGTGCCATCACGGCTTTGGCTTCGTAACGACGGTGTCCTCCCAAAGTCTTGACCGAAGGAAGTTTGCCTGCCTCGGCCCAACGCGCAACCGTGCTGGGAGACACCTGAAAAATCTCCGCCACTTCGGCACGCGTTAGAAGACGGGCACCAGAATCTTTCAGTATGTTCATAGGCATTTTTGCTCCCCCTCGGCGACAAAGACACACGCCTTGCCCGTCATCATTGGCAGGTGGCGTGTGCAATTCTTGCGCGTTTTGCGCGTTTTGCGCGCTACGCACACTAATATACCCCACATTTGGCCGGGGAAAAAGATGCAGATTGCCTATATTTACTAGTGCATGTGCACTATCTTTCTAGCGGCTATCCAAAGCAGTGTAGATTGGGATAGGACATGGGAAGCTCACATCAGACAAGTCCATGTTCATAAGCGTAGGATACCGCTTCCAGCCGACTATGAACATGAAGCTTGTAGAGGATGTTTTGAACGTGGTTGCGCACGGTCGAAGGACTGATTGATAGAGACTGAGCTATGTCGGAAGTGCTCAGTCCTTGCGCCAGGAGGGACAGCACCTCCCGTTCGCGATTTGTCAGATCTTGTGCCAGAGACTTTGACGGCCCAGAGGAAACAGCCTGAGGAAAGCTGCCACTCCGCAGCCCTCTAGCAGCGTCCATCACTTGACGCGTGAATTGCTCGCTCTGCTTCTGTTGTGTGGCGTCACGAAACAGGTGGACGACCAAGAGGTTCGTATCATCGGAGGTGGAGCAAGCCAGGATGCTGACGTTGATCCAACGGGTTTCACCAGACTTGGTATGAGCACAGGTATCATAACTGGTCACCGGGCTCCTGGTGAAGGCAGTGGACGCCACGTAGCAGTGGTGACGGCATATCACCTGCCCCTCGTCGTCGCGCCCGGCCAGCACTTCGTGGCACGCCCGGCCCAGCACCTCTTCAGGTGTATATCCCAAGATCTCCTGCGCAGCACGGTTCCAATAGACGATACGTTGGTCTTCGTCTATGGCAAATGCTCCGTCAGCCGCCCCATCCAGGGCCTGAAACAAGCTATCCATCGCTGCATCTCCAGCCTAATTTGCTCATAATCCGTTCAGGTGCGCCCCAGATTTGGGAAATCGGCACAGACCTGGGCGGGATACGAGGGCAGCGCCCCACGCCCGCTTGTGCTTTCCCAATTCTTGGGATGCACCCATCCGTCCTGGCTACTTCCTTTCCATCACATCCATTTTGGCCGCCTGGTATGGCGACACGACTCCGGGTATGGCATTGGGTCCGGCTTCAAAGGCTTCGATAATGCCGGCGCGTATCTCCTCCCAATAGGCATGGGCCGCCGCCCACTTATCAGGGGCTTCTTCCTCGGCCTGCCCGAGGCTGCGCGGTTGGGAGCGAAAACGGGCCGCCCACTCCCGCAGGTCACTGTCGTCCAGGCCAAAGCGGTCCCACTTCTCCAGATACTGCCCTACTATGTCTATGGCCCGCTCACTCTCCCAAGGGTTCTCCTGCTTGCCGTAGCCTGCATAGATCTGACGCGCCAGCTCGAACTGGTGCGCCTTGTAGTCTAACGGGAACTCGTAATGACAGGAGATGATCTCATCCACAATGGCCTCGGCCCACTTGCGGTGGAAACGGCAGACACCGCTATTCTCACTGAACAACTCATACACCATGCGCTCAACGCACTTGCGGCCCAACTCACGCGGCGGCAAGAAGTCGACGCCATAGTAGACAAAGTATTTCCCCATCATCGGCATAGGGCTGAGCATGCCGGGCACCCAATATTGATTAGGCGTCATGCAGCCCTGCTGCCCGTGAGCGGTGAATACCGCGCGGTCTGACGTCCTCTGGCCCCGCCTGGTCAGCCCGTAGCGCGCGTCAAGCGCTTTGCCGGCAGCACGGATACCCTGGCGGAAGAGCTCGCCTCGCTCATCGAAGAGTATCATATATACCACTTGAAAGGCATAGTCCGCATTACGCCGGGAGTCCATCTCAAGATCGAAGACTTCCGGATCAGAAGCGAACTCGAAACGCATCTCGCCGGCCGGAGGCAGGCCGAAGTCGGCCGGAGGTATCAGGCCATCATGCACCAACTCCATGATCCACGCCACGGTACCGCCGGCCTGGATCGCATCCAGCCCCATGGCGTCCACAAAGTGATTCAGTTCTTCAGCTGCGCGCTGGTCGAAGATCCCACACAGCGGGCCAAAGGCCTGATAAGGCTCGTAATCCTTCTTATAGGCCCGATCGTATTTCTTGCAGGCAACAGAGCAAGGTTCGCCACAGTGAGCGAAGTTTTTAGGTTCGATGATCTCCTGGTTGAACTGCTTCAAATAGTGGTCCAGGATAAAGGCGCTATGCTGGGCCAGTCTAGCCTGATCGCTCTGGTAGACCGAGGTATAGTTGAAGCTGAAAAGCCTATCATCGGCGGTGTGCATATTCACGCCAAAGGTACCACCGGTGCGGAAGCCAGGCACGTAGCGATACTTCTCCGTTGCGCCCAGATCAACCTGGATCATGGGCTGACCGTAGTGCTCCTGGAAGTAACCGTCGATCTCCTTCGAATCCTTTAAGTCGGGATCTTCCCAGTCACCGCCAAAGATGCAGGCCGCAATCCGGTGGCGCTGAAGCAATTGGCTGCCCAGCCCACCTCGTCCAGCCCAATCGTCGATCGAGGTGATGCGCCCCTTGCGTACGTGGTTGCTACCGATGACCCCCGCACAGGTATGCCGCGCCGCCGGGCCAACAGCGAAAACCCGCACCCAGTCTTCTTCATATTCGTCCCCGTAGCGGTCGAACACCGCTTGCTGGAGGGCATAGAAACCAATCAGGTACTCCCCCTCGGCACCCGCGTAACCAGCCCATAAGGCATCAGCATCTATCGGTTCCAGCCGCACACTTATCTGGCCCTGCCGGTGATTAAGAATGAGCACCGAATCCTGGGGCGCTCGCCCTTCAATGCACACGAAATCCACCCCAATCCGATGCATTATGTAGGCCCCGCCCCCCAAGCTGGAAATGTAGAACCCCTCCCACTGAGGCGAATAACCGCAAAAGACCAACCGGCGTGTGCCTGGGATACGCGAGCCAGCCAACGGTCCGCCACCCCATGTCAACACGCCAGGATTATCTGAGACCCTGTCGCCAGATGCCTCGCAGAACTTCACCCAACCATAATCAACCGGACCAATAATACGTGGGTCGGTGATGGGGTTAACCTGGTGATCACCGTTGGACAGGTCTACCACCAGCTCACGCTGCATCAGGACGTGGGTCATCTCCTGGCACTCAAACGGGCACAGCCACCGGCAGCACCTGGCCGATCAGGGACACCAACCGCTGGCGCACTGGAGAATCCTCTGGCAGGTCAGCCAGCGGTTTGCCCAATGCATCCAGCTCCGCTACGGCTGGATCCTGGGGGAGCAAACCTAATAGTGGCAAACTCAGTTCCTGGACTTTGGCTGCCAGTTCAGGTGAAAGGCGGGGCTCGCCCGAATCGTCCACAGGCACCCGGTTGATGAGCAAATGCGCCTGTCCCACCCGTGTGCCCAGTTCTGCGACCAATTCAAACACTCGCTGAGCGGCTATGAGCCCGCGTACGGTCGGATCTGAAATGACCAACATCAGGTCTACGTCCTGGGTCGTGCGCCGGCTAATGTGCTCCAGGCCCGCCTCGTTGTCCACGATGACCAAGTCGTAAGCACTGGCAATGGTGTCAATACTTTGGCGCAAGATGTGGTTGGGCGCGCAGTAACAGCCAGGGCCCTCTGGGCGGCCCATAGCCAGCAAATCAAAAGCATCCGCTTCGACCAAGGCTTCGTGAATCTTCAACTGGAAATATTGCCGTTTTTCAAGTCCCAGGTTATAGCGCCCTGTCTGGATGTCTTCCAACAAGGCCTCCCGCTCGCCACCGATGGTTTCTCCGATTTCCACCCCCAGCGCCAGATTCAGGTTGGTGCTGGGGTCTGCGTCAACAGCCAGAATATCCCCCACCCCCAACCGTGCCAGGTGATCAACAACCAAGGCGGACACGGTCGTCTTTCCAGTGCCCCCCTTGCCAGCCACAGCTATGGTAATTGTCATAGTGCCCTCCGCAGTCTATTCTGCCTATCTAGATCGTCTTATTCTAGACCGAAACACTTTTTACAGCAAAAGCACACGCCCAGAATTCCGTAGCTACGAAATCGAAAAAGGCACGAAGATCACCACACTGACTGACTTCGTGCCTTCGTGTCTCGGCGGGAACTCTATTCCTCGCCGATTATGGCTTCGTAGATCGCCTGCAATTCCTCCTCCGAATAAAAATGAATCACCAATCGCCCCCCCTTCTTACCTCGCATCAAGTTGACCTTGGTCCCCAGGCGTGCCTGGAACTGCTCCACCGCGTACTGGTCTTGAGGCGAGAGCAGGGAGGATTCGCGGGCCGCCTCGGTTGGGGCGGCCTGGTCGGTATCGGCCTGAATCCGGCGCACCAGTTCCTCAGTCTGGCGGACATTGAGGCCGCCGCGCTCGATAGCAGCTAAGGCTTGACGCTGCAGCCGGGCAGTTGGCAGAGAGAGCAGCGCCCGGGCATGTCCCTCGCTGATGCGACCGGCAGCCAGGGCCTCTTTCACATCGTCAGGCAGGCGCAGCAGGCGCACTGTGTTGGCAACCGCGGCCCGGCTTTTGCCCACCCGATCCGCGACTTCTTCTTGAGTCAACCCAAACTCGTCCATGAGCTGCCTGTAGGCGCCCGCCTCTTCGAGCGGATTCAAGTCGGCGCGTTGGACGTTCTCCACCAACGCCAGCTCAAGCATCTGCTGAGGCGAAGACTCCTTGACAATCGCTGGCACGGTAGTCAGGCCAGCCAATTGTGCGGCGCGCCAACGGCGTTCGCCAGCGATGAGCTGATACTCGTCGCCAACCTGGGTGACTACCAACGGCTGAATCACCCCGTGTTCCCGGATAGATGCAGCCAATTCCGCCAGTGAGTCTTCGTTGATGGCCTGGCGCGGTTGGTGAGGGTTGGGGTAAACATGGGCGATGGGTATTTCGGCAGCGCCTGCCTTGCTCTCGGCTGCAGGAATCAGAGCATCGAGTCCCCGTCCCAGAGTACGTCTCGGTTTGCTCACGATCACCTCTCACATATTGGCGGAATATTACTGATGAATGACAACCAGCAGCAGGCAACCAACACTCTTCTATGTCCGGCCTTTATCAAACCTGTCTGCCCAGCAGTTCGTCGGTCAGGGCGCCGTAGGCCAACGCGCCAGCCGAGCCAGGGGAATAGGTGAGAATAGTCTCACCAAAGCTGGGAGCTTCGCTCAGCCGGACGTTACGCGGGATAACTGTCTTAAAAACTTGTTTCGGAAAATAGCGGCGCACTTCGTCGGCCACTTCCTGCGACAGGCGGGTGCGCGTGTCATACATGGTCAGCACCACGCCAGCGATAGTGAGGCGCGGATTGAGGCTGTCACGCACCAGATTGACCGTGCGCAAGAGCTGGCCCAGCCCTTCCAGGGCCAGGTATTCGCACTGTACAGGGATGATCACGCCGCCATCAGCAGCGGTCAGGGCATTGACCGTCAACAAACCCAGGCTGGGAGGCGTATCAATCATCACATAATCATAGTGGCGCAAGACAGGAGCCAGGGCCTTGCGCAACAGCGTTTCCCGGGCCAGCATTCCCACCAACTCGACCTCAGCCCCGGCCAGGGCTGGCGACGAAGGCACCAAGTGCAGCCGCGGGCGTCGCGTTGTCTGGATAATTTGGGAAACTGGGGCTCCCTCAATCAGTGCGTGATAGACCGTTGCCTCGTCGCCAC
This sequence comes from Anaerolineales bacterium, assembly GCA_020343875.1. Classification (GTDB taxonomy): domain Bacteria; phylum Chloroflexota; class Anaerolineae; order 4572-78; family NAK82. The sequence continues at coordinate 3,670,011 of CP070811.1, forward strand.
TTTTGAGGGACTCGGCCAAATGTTCCTCCAGTCCCAGGCTGGAGGTAGCGTTGGCCTGGGGGTCCACGTCTACCACCAAGGCACTGCATCCCTGCGCTGCCAGAAAAGCGCTGATGTTGACCACGGAGGTTGTCTTGCCAACACCTCCCTTTTGATTGGCGAAGGTGTAGACTTTAGCCACGATGCACAATCCTGGGCAGATAAGAAGAAACTTTGGCGTACTGTCTTATGCCTGTCGCATTTGCTGCAGGTACGTCTCCACCTGTTCCCGGGTAGGGATTGCAGATGTGCCTGGCCCTTCTACAGAGAAGGAGCCAACCACGTTGGCAAAACGGGCTGCTTCCCAGGGATCTTCGCCCCCAGGCGATTGGGCCGTTTCACGCAGCCGGATGAGAAAGGCAGCGGCGAAAACGTCACCGGCCCCCGTCAGGTCGACCTCGTTGGCCGGTCGGGTTGGAAAATGGCGGACCTGACCGGCGTGATACACGGTGGCTCCGCGCGGGCCGTGGGTAACGACCAGTGTGTGGGTCAAGGCAGCATGTCGCTCAATGCAGGATGGATCGCCACACACATCCTCGTCGCTCAAGACCAGTGCGGTCAGATGCGGCAGCAATCGTTCAGCGCCAGGCCACTCACCTAACGATACATACCCAGTCTCGTCCCACGAGCGGAACCAGCCCTGCGGCGTGGCAACCACGTGCGAAGCAGGGAAGTAATGCACCAGCGATTCGTCTATTTCGCGCACCAAGGGCCCGAAGTGAACCAAAGGGACCTGCCGCCAGGCAGCCGGGATGGCATCAGGGCCGATCGGGTTGGCCAAGGCACTCACATACTGCTGGCGCGTACCATTTACGTAGACATTACGAAAGGTGGTGGTGGCCTGGGCTGGCGCGCGTACCACCTGAATGCCCGATAAAACGTCTGGCAAGCTCAGATCGGCTTCAGCACTGGTGACAATGGCCGCTCGTTTTCCTAAGTTACGAGCCGTAACAGCCGCATAAGTAACAGTCCCCCCAATGGTGAAGCCGTCGGCAACCAAGTCTTTGGTGATGTGACCGATAACCAGGTAATCAGGAATCGTCATAGCGACCAATAAAGGTATGATCCAGGTATAAGGATAAGGGACCAGAAAATCTTGGGGTCAGGCATTAAGGAGCGGTGGCCCGTTGCCCTGATCCCTGATTGTCTGATCCCTCATACGTGAGTTTCCTATTCGATATGGGGATAAGAGCCCCTTGCACCTAGGATTCTGACACGGCAGAGTCGCGCCCATGGGGGGCTGAGACTGGCTTATCAGAACCACGTTGAGCGGGCATGGGCTCACTTGGGAACGATTGTGACCTTACGACGGTCCCCTTCCCCGATGCTTGTAGTGGCCACCTGCGAATGATCGCGGAGCGCAATGTGAATGATTCGCCGCTCGTGGGCCGGCATAGCCTCCAACACCACTCGTTGCTGGCTGAAGGCGACCCGTTCGGCCATACGGACAGCAAGCTGGCGCAACGAACGCCTACGCCGCACTCGATACGACTCAACATCGACAATTACCATTTCCCACCGCTCCAGTTTTTTGCTCAGCATCAGGCGGGTCATGTATTGTAAAGCTCGCAGGGTTTCTCCCCGCCGACCAATGAGGATTCCCAGATCATCACCGGTGACGTCCAGGATCAGAACTGGCTCTTCTCCCTCTTCAGCCAGATCGTCTCCCATGCGCGCTTTCACTCGAGCACGAACCTTCATACGATCAAGTAGTCCCTGCAAGAGTTCAGCCGCCACTTTAGCAACATCACCCTCGCTTTCCAACGGCTCTGGTTGAGAAACGGGCGGCTCACCTTCTGCTTCAACTCGTGGAGACTCCATCTCAACCGAAGGCTCTACAGGCAGAGCGCTGACCCGCACTTGAGCGTCCTCGGCACCGATGCCCAGCACACCACCACGACCAGGATTGACGACTTCAATTTCAACCTGGTCGCGAGTCAGGCCCAACTCACTCAGCCCACGCTGGATGGCTTCCTCTACTGTCTTGGCGGAAACTTCAACGCTTCCTTTTGCTTGACTTGCCACGCTTCTGGGTCCTTTTCGTATCAGGAGAAGTTTCGGTGACTGGTGCAGTAGACGTATCAATGGCCGGTTTGTCCGACGCCCCGGCCACAGCTGATGCCGGGTTCAGCCCTCCCCCTCCGGTAATGAAGTATTGCTGAATCAGACTGAAGAGGTTTGACGTAACCCAGTAAAGCGCTAGACCCTGAGGCACCTGCATGGCAAAGAAGCCAAACATTAAGGGCATAAACTTCATCATCTGATTCATGGAGGCCTGTTGCGGGTCGGGATTGGCAGGCGTCATCATCTGCTGGACGATCAGCTGGCTGACAACGGTGAGAACAGGCAGCACCAAAAAGGCCGCTGCCGTCGCCCAGCCCTCAGGGGTGGTGGGCAAAGGCCATATCCAACTCAAATCCCGAGGCTCAGCCAGACTGGGAATCCATAAGAAGCCCTCATTGAGCACACCTTGTTCAGCCAGATTAAAGAGAGCCCGATAGAGAGCAATCCATACTGGAAACTGGACCAGCATGGGCAAACAGCCCCCCAGTGGATTGACGCCGGCTTCCTTATACAACTGCATTTGGGCCTGAGACATCTTCTCCCGGTCACCTTTGTACTTCTTTTGCAGTTTCTGAAGCTCAGGCTGCATCTCCTGCATCGCCTTGGAGGCGCGCAGTTGTTGCAGGGTGAGGGGCAGGGTGACCAATTTGATGACCAGCGTGAAGAGGATAATCGCCAGGCCGAAGGCCTGCGGAACACCCAACCCAGCAATCAAATCCGCAAAGGTGGTCAATGATCCTGAGATGAGGCCGATAAAGGCCTGCCAAATATTCATTCGTCAACAACCTCCAAATATTACCCACAGCTGATGGCTGATAGCTGATGGGCAACGGCAATCAGCTGATGGGACATTGCCGTTGGCTATCTGCCACCTGTCACCTGTCAGCTCCGGTACGTAGCTCGGGCACCGGATCGTAGCCCCCGGGATTAAAAGGATGGCAACGGCTGATCCGCTTAGTGGCCAGCCATCCTCCGCGCAAGATCCCATACTTGCTGATGGCCTCGTACCCATAATGGGAGCAACTTGGTTCAAACCGACAGGTAGGAGGGAAAAGCGGCGAAATGAACCGCTGATATGCACGAATAAGTCCCAACGCTATGTACTTCACCTGGACTCGTTCTCACTGTTCAAAGATTTGAATAGGTTGGCTCGTCTCAAGAGATCTTCAGCGGCCCGAGCGATTTCGGTATAGGTCGTAACCGCGATGGCCGAGCGCGCAATGAAGATCATATCCCAGCCCTCAACCACAGAGGCACGACGCAGACGAACCGCTTCGCGCATGCGCCGCCTGACACGATTGCGCACAACTGCCTTGCCAATGCGTTTGCTGGCGGCGAAGCCGAAGCGGCTGTGTTCCAGGTTATTAGGGAGAGCGCACAAAACCATCAGTTGATTGGCCCACGATCGGCCCGTCTTCCGGACACGTTGAAAATCGGCGTTGAGCCTCAAACGATATTTGCGCTCCATCCCACAAGTCTCAACCACTTGCATTCCCGGCACCGCACCGCGGACGCGGAGTGCAAGTGCTGCCCAATCTCCGAATCGGCAAATCAATCATACTACTTGGCTCGATCTGCCGGCCTGCGGAATTAACCGGCGTTCCAGTTAATTCGCTTGGGATGGCGCGGCTGGGTGGCCAAGCTACGTCGCCCTTTCAAGCGCCGCGCCTTAAGAACACTGCGCCCCCCTTGAGTTTTCATACGCGACCGGAAACCGTGCACACGGGCCCGGCGCCGCTTCTTAGGTTGATAGGTTCGCTTAGGCATTTAGCAACTGTCTCCCAAATGCTTGTCTACAAACAACTTCGTAACCCTGCAATCAGCTCGCGCCAGATTTACCAACAAAATACAAAGTGATTGGCCGACAAGCACTAAGTTATTTCCCTTCCTGAAAAGGAGCTTACATCAAAACATTATACTCTGTGGAACAGGTGCCTGTCAAATCCTGCGGCCTTCCCAGCACGGCTCGTGCAAAGTCGCGGAGGAGCAGCTCTGGAATAACACGCGATTTCCCAATCGCGTCACAGCGGCTGAACTGTCAAGCTACTTTGCACAAGCCCTGGCCTTGCCAGAGCTCCAGTTCTTCCTGGCAAAGACCAAGCCCGGTCGTGGCTACACCGACCGGGCTCCAGCTACCCTGCTCAAGGAGAGTTACCAGATGACCAGATCCAAACTTAACAAATCAAAGCCCGTTTCTGAAGAAGGGGACCAGTCGGGCCACCTGCTGGCAGGAACGGGATCCACCAGCGAAGAGGAATGCTACTCCTCTTCCTGGGCAGGCTGGTAGAGGTGCGTGACGTTCGCGGCTTGCGGCCCTTTGGGAGTGCTTTCGATGGTGAACTCCACCCGTTCATCCTGGTCTAGGTTGCGGAAACCTTCCCCCGAGATGGCCGTATAGTGGACAAACACATCGTCGCCGCCGTCGTCAGGCGTGATAAAGCCGTAGCCCTTGGCGCGGCTGAACCACTTGACTGTGCCAGTCTTTTGCTCCACCGGGAATTCCTCCTTCCTCAAAGAATCTCTAACCAATTGTGGCTGTTCCGGTCCCCCGTTACGTGGGGCAGTTCAGGCTGAATCATCCATACAAAAAATGCCAGCAGTTGGTGCTGCTGGCGATCTGTGGGTGATGCCGGGTGCTGCACGAACTACTATACCCTACTAACGGGTACCACTTAGAAACGGTGCTTTGACCGCAACAGGCGCTAAGATACCACAACTCACGTTAGCTGTCAAATCTCAACCCCTCCAGACTGAACACGAGATATCCAACGGCCTGCGCCGCTTGTCTTTGCCCCCCATGAGCTGGTAACGTATAATTATGATCCGGGCACCAAGCAGCAAATGGGTGGGACGAAGATTTGATGGGTGCCTCAGGAGCGTCCGATGGCTGATCCACTCGATCCAATTCTGTCGGGCCGGACGTCCGACGTTTATTTTATGCGTACCAAGCACATTATGGAGACAGAGGGCCTTAACCCGACCGTCTCTATGGAACTCTTTCCCAGTGCCGATGGGATACTGTGCGGCATGAAAGAAGTGATCACCCTGCTGCGCCAGGTGTTGCCGCAAGATGCTGAAGTATGGGCACTGGACGAGAGCACACTGATGCAATCCAAAGAGGTGATCCTGCGTATCACCGCGCCTTACCGTTCCTTTGTGCTCTACGAGACAGCATATCTGGGCATCCTGGCTCATGAAAGCGGCTGGGCGACTGCGGCGCGGGCTTGCGTGCTGGCAGCGGGCGACATCCCAGTTATCAGTTTTGGGGCCCGGCACGTGCATCCCAGCGTAGCACCTTATATGGAGTACGCGGCTATCGTAGGCGGCTGCGTTGGCTGCGCTACCACCGCCGGCGCGGAGCTAGCCGGCATTACGCCCAGCGGCACCATCCCTCATGCCCTTTGTCTGGTTATGGGCGACACGGTGAAGGCAACCCAGGCTTTCGACCGCCACATTTCTTCCGACGTGAGACGCATCGCGCTGGTTGATACCTTCATGGATGAGGCAGAGGAGAGTCTAAGAGTGGCCAGGGCGTTGGGAGACCGCCTGTGGGGTGTACGTCTGGACACTCCCCGCGAGCGAGGCCGTGTGACCCCCGACCTGGTACAAGAAGTCCGTGTCCGGCTCGATCAAGCGGGCTTCGGACACGTAAAAATCGTCGTCTCCGGCGGAATAGACCCGACCCGCATTCAGCTTTTCCGCGAACGTAAGGCGCCGGTAGACGCCTTTGGCATAGGTAGTGCCATCTCTGGCGCCTCACCCATTGACTTTACGGCCGACATCAAGGAAATCGAGGGGCGGCCTGTGGCCAAGCGGGGACGCATACCCGGTCTCACCCACAACCCGCGCCTGCAGCGGATTGAGTTGTGATGGGCACGACAATGGTTGCGAGAGGTAGCGCGAGTTAGGGGTCGCCCACCAACCTGCTCAAATCAGAAGACAGACTCGGGCCAGTCCAGCATCCACACGTCTACGCTACTGCCAGCTTCTATAAAAGTAACCTCTTCTGGCACCACCACCAGCCCATCCGCCCACACCAGCGACGACAGTATGCCAGACCCCTGCACACGCACACCGCTTCCGCGCGTCGTCACGTGATAGCCGTCCGTTTCCCGGCGGACTTGGGCTCGCATGTAATGTCGTCGGCCGCTGTTGTGCACGTCCTCGTCAAGGACAGCGGTCACCGACGGCTTCTGCCAACTCTTGTGTCCCCCCAATTTGAGAATTGCCGGCCTGGCAAAGACCTCAAAAGCGACCATAGCTGCTACCGGGTTGCCGGGCAGCCCCAGCAGCGGCACGCCCTCCACGCTGCCAAAAGCAAGCGGTTTGCCGGGCTTGATGGCCACTTGCCAGAAATGCATTTCACCTTCAGCATCCAGCACGTTCTTGACTACGTCAAAATCACCCACCGAAACGCCAGCCGACGTCAAGAACAGCTGCACGTCCTGGCTCAGGCCAGCCCGAATCTTGCCGGTTAGATCTTTCACGGTATCGCGGGCAATGCCCAGCGGGACGGGTAAGCCTCCATAGCGCTTTACCAAAGCGATCGAAGTATATTCGTTGGAGTTGCGAATTTTACCCGGCGTGATCGGCTGGTCAACATCCACCAGTTCATCCCCAGTTGCCAGGATGGCCACCCGTGGGCGACGGACGACCCTCACCTGTGGATGGCCCATGGCAGCCAGGACGCCAATGTCCGGTGGGCGCAAAACGCGGCCGGCTATAAGCACCGTTTGCCCTGTCCGAATGTCTTCCCCGGCTGTGCGCACGTTGTCACCGCTCCCCACGGGCCGATAGACCGCCACCTCACTGCTTGTTTGCCTGCCCCCATCTTGGCCTTCACTGGTCAACTCAAAAGGGACAACCGCATCGCTGCCGGGCGGAACAGGCGCACCGGTCATGATTCGGGCCGCGGTGCCTGGTTCCACCGCACGATGGGGTACAGCCCCGGCTGGCACCTCAGTGATCACCCTCAAAACCACCGGTGATTCGAGATCGGCACTCACCACGTCCTGGGAGCGTACCGCGTAGCCATCCATGGCCGAATTGGCGAAGGGAGGAATGTCAGCCGTTGAAACTATGTCCTCAGCCAGCACCCGATCCAGCGCCTCAACGATCGGAATCAGGTGACTACCGAGGGGGGCCATGTGACGCAAGATATAATCCAGCGCCTCATCCACACTGATTGGCTCTACTGCGGGCACAGCCTGGCTCATCAATCACTCCCAACATGTTCAAAACATGTTCAAAGAAACACCGGTGCAACCATCAATGCACCTCTCACTTAGCGACGTTTCGATTTTACCGGACAAGTGCTGACCCGTCAAAACCGGACTAGTGACGAACGTCATCTTTGAGGAGTGACACGTGGTACTAGTCAAGTATAGCCACCTGTGCTATGCTGGGTGTGCAACTTCGGACAGTTAAGGGACAACGACGTCCCCAGACTCTCCTCCTCCAACCGGCAGGCGGGTTACCCACCTGCCGGTTTTCCGTATTGTATGCCTCATCCCATTGCCTCTCTCATCCACTTATGTTATACTAACTTCGTGCACGATCATGAGACCCTTAAGCTGCCAACATCATCCAAGGCTGGCATTACTCCTTGCCGGATCGCTGCCAGCATCTTTGTTCTAGGGCTTGTCGCCTGCGCGGGCCTGTCGCCCAAGGCCGCTTCGCCGCTGCCGACGCCTGATTCTACAGCCAGAGCCTCACCTACAGACCAGGCAGAGCCCGGCGCGACACAAGCGCCATTCGAGACCATACCGGTGCCGTCGGCCGAGAACGTTGCTGAAGATACAGCTCCTTCCTCCAGCGCGTCGCAAATGGCCTTTGCCTCTGATCGGGCAGGCGCCGGTGATATTTTTGTGGTCACGCCTGGTAGAGAACTGATCAACCTCACCCAGCATCCAGCCGGTGACTGGGACCCCGCCTGGTCGCCAGCTTGCGCTGAACCAACGGGGAATTGTCGGATCGCCTTTACCAGCCACCGCAGCGGTGATAGTGAAATCTGGACCATGGGTGCGGACGGCCGCAACTTGCAAAATATCACCCAACATCCAGCCTGGGATTACTGGCCGGCCTGGTCCCCTGATGGCCGGGCGCTTGCCTTCATCTCTGAACGAGATGGAGACCCTGAACTGTTTATCTCCTGGTTGGAGGGGCAGGCAATAAACCGCCAGGCAGCCATCCAATTGACCTTCAACAGCGAGGCGGACCGTCTGCCGGCCTGGTCTCCTGATGGGTCGCGGATCGCCTTTGCCAGCGTGCGAAACGGCAGCGAGGGAATTCACGTCATCAACGTGGGCTGCGCAGGCTCCTCCGAAGGGTGTGCCGGTCAGGAGTATCCCGTCATCTCCTGGCCGGTGAAGGGTACCGCTCCAGCCTGGTCTCCCGACGGCCGGCGCATCGCTTTCGTGGGTTGGGACCAAGAAGACCGGCCGGGGATTTACATCGTCGGCCCAGAGCCGGAGACCATCCAGGTATTATGGGAAGGGACGGCCTGGATTGGATCCTTGACCTGGGCGCCTGATCCGCAGTCGGCAGGAGGCGACGGCTGGTTGCTTTTCACCTCCTGGCAAGACGGGAATCACGAAATCTATGCCCTGCCTCTTGCTGGGGGGGCGCCGCTCCGCCTGACCCAGAATCCGGCCTGGGATGATTTTCCGGCCATCCGGCCCGGGGTGGCCTTTGCACCCGTGGCCGGCCAGCTCTCACAGCCCGCCCCGTTGCCGACCGGCGTGGCAGAGGAAGGCTTCAGGTACGGCGTGAATATGGCCGACCTGGGCAAAGCCTACCTGGTGCGTGACTTGGGTCTTGGCTGGGCTAAGAGTTATGTAAACTGGGAGACAGTGGAACCGGAGCCTGGGCAATATCGCTGGGTGGATCCTGACAACATCTTATCTGCCTTCGAGGGCTACGGCGTGCACATCCTGATGCGCGTGCACGGCACGCCGGCCTGGGCCAGGCCACCAGGGACCTTTTTAAGCCACCCACCCGATGAAACAGCCGGCTTCGCACATTTTATGGGTGCGCTGGCCGCGCGCTACAAAGGCCGGGTGGCGGCCTATGAAATCTGGAACGAACCCAATCTAAACTACGAATGGGGGTATCTGGAGCCAGACCCGGCCGAATACACAGCGCTGCTCAAGGCAGCTTACCAGGCAGTGAAAGCCGTGGACTCGGATGCCCTGGTTATCAGTGGCGGGCTGGCGACAACGGGCGATGGTTCTTCAACTGCCATGGGCGACCTGGCATTTTTACAAGGTATGTACGATGCAGGCGCAGGGGGTTATTTCGATGCGTTGGGTAGCCACCCTTATGCCTTCGGTCACGACCCGGATTACCAAGATCCATGGGGCCTATCCCTGTCGCGGGTCGAGCAGCAGCGGGAAGTGATGATCGCTAACGGTGACGCCCAGACGCCGGTCTGGATCACAGAAGCTGGATGGGTGTTGCACACCAGCTGGAATCTGGTAGAGCACGAAGCCGTTGCCGTAGACGAGGCCCAACAAGCTACCTATATGGTGCGCGCCTATCAGAAGATACGGGCCGAATGGCCGTGGGTCCAGGCCTTATTTCTTTTCAACCTGGATTTCAGCAGCGCTCCGTGGTATCCTGCCGCCGAGCCCATGCGCTGGTATTCGATACTCAATCCCGACCGAACACCCAGGCCAGCATATACAGATATCAAGTGGCAAATGACAAACATCAACTGACAGGAATCAGGCAGTTCAGGTCATTGCGAGAAGCACGGCGCCGAGACATCTTGAAACCTTGAGCCTGGGATCGGTTTCCTCCCACTATTTGTCATTTGAATCTTACCATTTGATACTTGCCAGTTGGTATTTGCCATGCGGATCGTCGTAAAACTCGGCACTCACACACTCACGGATGGTGGTAATCGTCTCAGCCGCCCACGCATGCTTGAGTTGGTGAAGCAGATAGCTCACCTGCGAGCTCAAGAGAACCAGATGCTATTGGTGTCGTCAGCGGCCATCTTCGCCGGACACGAGATACTGGGCCCGCCCCCGCGTCGTCGAGACATCCCTTTCAAGCAAACCCTGGCTGCCACAGGCCAGGTACGGCTGATGGGCCTGTATGAGCAATTCTTTGGCCTATACGACACGCCCATTGCCCAGGCCCTGCTTACCCGGGCTGACCTGGCCGACCGGGGGCGATATCTGAACGCACGAAACACGTTACTCTCGCTGCTCCAGTTGCGGGTTGTTCCGATCATCAACGAAAACGATGTTGTGGCCATAGAAGAAATCAAGATAGGCGACAACGACAATTTGTCGGCTCTGGTAGCCAACCTGGTGGACGCGGATTGGCTGATCATCCTGACCGACCAAGCGGGCCTGTATACTGCCGACCCGGGCCTGGATCCAGATGCTCAGCTCATCCCGGAGGTTGCCCTGATTGATGATACAATCCGTCACATCGCACTGGGAAGCGGCTCGGGAGTAGGCACTGGGGGCATGGCGACCAAAATCGAGGCTGCCAAACTGGCCACTCGCTCCGGCACCCACGTGGTCATCGCCTCTGGCAGCGAGCCCGACGTTCTGGTCCGCCTGGTCAGCGGCGAGATGCTGGGAACTCGCTTTCCAGCCACGGTCAGCCACGTCGAGAGTCGCAAGCGCTGGATCCTGGCCGAGCCAGCTCGGGGCGCCATTCGAGTCGACGAAGGCGCAGCTCAAGCCCTGGTCCGACAGGGCAAGAGTCTGCTGGCGGTAGGCGTCATCAGCGTTAGAGGCCAGTTTGAGCGAGGCCAAACGGTACAACTGTTGGGGCCGGACGGGCGAGAAATCGCCCGGGGCATCACCAACTACAACGCCGACGACCTGATCGCCATACAGGGCCAGCGCTCCTCCAAAATCCCAGCCATCTTGGGCTATCAGTACGGCCCCGCCGTCATCCACCGTGACGATATGGTCTTGGTGTAAGAGATTCGGAGGTTGGCAAATGAGAGTCGGGCTTATCAGTGACACACATCTGTCCTCGGGAGTCTTGCCCCAGGCGATCACGAACGCCTTTCAGGGAGTCGACTTAATCTTGCACGCCGGCGACTTGGTGACTCTGGACGTGCTGCACCAGTTAGAAACCATCGCGCCGGTCACCGCCATTCAAGGCAACATGGATATGCCCGATGTTCGGCGCAACTTGACATCCAAGATGGTGATCGAAATCCAGGAGCAACGAATCGGCCTGATCCACGGCCACCACGTGCCGGACCCCCAGCGTGTGTTGCCAGCGCCGATTGATTTCGAGGCCATGCACCAGTATCTGCTGAGCGAGTTCCAGGGCGAAGAGGTAGGCTGCATCATTTACGGCCACACACACCAGGCACACATTGCAACCTATCGGGGCACACTCATCATCAACCCGGGGTCCGCTACCCGCGGCAATGGAGGCCAGCATACGCTGGGTCTTCTCATTGTCGACCGAAACCAAATCAGGGGTGAAATTATTCAGATTTCATAAGAGAGGAGAAGAGCCTCATGTTTCCAGAACTGAAGGAGAAAGGCAAGAGCGCCCGCCAGGCGGCCCGCCGACTGGCAGCCCTCGACACCAGCACCAAGAACAACGCCCTCAAAGCTATCGCCCATACCATTATGGAACGAGAGCCGGAGATTCTGACCGCCAATGACCACGACATTGACGCCGGGCAAGAGGCTGGCCTCAACGAAGCGTTATTGGATAGGCTGCTGTTGACGGTCCATCGACTGGAAAGTATAGCCAAGGACGTGCTGGCGGTTGAGGCCCTGCCTGATCCCATCGGCGAGACTTTCGAAACACGAATCCTGCCCAACGGGCTGCGCATCGGCAAACAGCGGGTGCCAGTGGGCGTCCTGGGGGTCATTTACGAATCGCGGCCCAACGTCACTGTGGACATTTCGGCCTTATGCCTCAAGTCGGGCAACGTCGCCATTTTGCGTGGCGGCAAGGAGGCTCTTAACACTAACCGAGCGCTGGCCGAAGCTATCGCCGAAGCCTGCAACAAAGTCGGGGTACCTCAGGGAGCGGTCCAGCTCATCCAATCCCAGGACCGGGCCATGGTCAAGGAGATGTTGACCGCCAATCAATACATAGATATGATTATCCCCCGCGGAGGCGCTGGCCTTCACAAGTTTGCCCTGGAAAACGCCACCATCCCCGTCATCACGGGCGGCATAGGCATCTGCCACATTTACGTGGACCAAAGCGCCGATCCAGAAAAGGTGGTCCCCATCGTCCACAACGCGAAGGTGCAGCGCCCTACGGTATGCAACGCCCTGGACACCCTGCTCATCCACAAAGACGTGGCCAGGGCATTCTTGCCGGAAATCGCCGACGATCTGGCCCGGGCCGGGGTCGAGCTGCGTTGCGAACCGCGCGCCCTGACGGTTTTGATGGGTCACCCGGCGGTGCGCTCGGCCTCCCCCGGCGACTTCGACACCGAGTTCCTGTCACTGGTGCTGGCGGTCAAAGTGGTCGACGGTCTGGACGAAGCGCTGGACCACATCTACCAGCATGGCACCCATCACTCCGACGCCATCCTGACCGAGAATTACAGTCACGCCATGCGCTTTGTCAACGAGGTCGACTCAGCAGCCGTATACGTAAATGCCAGCACCCGCTTCACCGACGGCGGCCAGTTCGGCCTGGGCGCTGAAGTGGCCGTCAGCACTCAACGCCTGCATGCCCGCGGCCCCATGGGTCTCAAAGAGCTAACTACCTACAAATGGGTGGTGTTTGGCGAAGGGCAGGTGCGGGGGTGAGTCTTCATGGCCGAACTTACAGCACTCCGAATCGATGCCAATCGCTTCCGTGCCAACTTCGAGACGTTGGCTGGCTTTGGGGCAACCGCCGATGGGGGCATACATCGGCCGGCACTCAGCCAGGCCCACCTTGATGCTCGCCGCTGGTTTCTTCAGCTTGCGGGGCAAATAGGTCTGGAGACCCGAGTCGACGAAGCTGGCAACCATTCCGCCCTGCTTGGTTGCGGTCCGCAGGGGGGGCGGACACTTCTGCTTGGATCACACCTGGACTCGGTACCCTACGGTGGGCGCTTTGACGGTGCTCTGGGCGTGTTGGCTGCCCTCGAGGTCCTCCAGGTGATCAAAACGGAAGGTGTCTCGCTCAACACTCACCTGGAAGCACTTGATTTTACGGACGAAGAAGGATACTTTGTAGATTTCTTGGGCAGCCAGGCGTGTTCGGGCGTTCTTAAACCGGAACACATCCAGGCCCCCCGGGGGGGTCACGACTCCTTCCATGCCGCCCTGCGCCGCGCAGGCATGAATCAGGCCTCGCTCTTTTCCGCCCGTCGGGACCCAGCCACCGTAGCGGGTTACCTGGAGCTTCATATCGAACAGGGGACACGCTTGGTTGAGCTGGGCGTGCCGATTGGTATCGTGACGGGCATGGTCGGCATTCGCTCTTTCAAGCTACGATTCATAGGACGAGCAGACCACGCCGGAACCATGCCTATGAACCGCCGCCTGGACGCCGCATTGGGCGCCAGCGCCTTCACTCTGTCCGCCAGAGAGCTGGTCATGGACGAGTTCCCGGGCCAGGTGGTAAACGTGGGGCATATGGAGTTCAAGCCAGGCGCCTTCAACGTCGTCCCCCAAGCGGCAACCCTGGCTCTGGAATTCCGAGCTGATGAGGACCACAAGCTGGACGAAATGGAGGCTGCTTTGTTGCAGCTAGCTGCTATCCAGGCGCGACGCTTTGGGCTGGGTCTAGAAACAGAGCCTTTGGTGAGGACTCCGCCCGCCCGCATGAATACGCGGGTTCAAGAGGCCTTTGCAGAAGCCAGCCAGGTGCTCGACCTGAAACACATGCCTCTTTCGTCGGGCGCCGGTCATGATGCTCAGTATCTGGCACAAATATGTCCCGCCGGCATGATCTTTGTCCCCTCGCGGGATGGCTTCAGCCATTCATCCAGAGAGTTCACCGAGTGGCAGGATTGTGTGAATGGTGCAAACGTCCTCTTGCAGGCAGCTCTGATGCTGGCCCAATATTAAACAAGGCAGAAGCCACGTGACAAAACCAACCACAACTCTGATCAGTGGGGGAACGGTCGTTCTGGGACAGACTGTCTCTCGACAAGATCTTCTCATTCAGGGTGAACGCATTGCCGCGCTGGGCGACCTGTCCGGCTGCAAAGCGGATGTCAAGGTCGACGCTGAGGGTCTGCTGGTGCTGCCGGGGGCAATCGACCCGCATGTCCATTTCAATGACGTCTTTATGAATACGATCAGCGTGCACGATTACTATACGGGTACCCTGGCCGCTGCCTATGGTGGTGTGACCAGCATCATCGATTTCTCAAATCAGGGCCCTGGAGAGTCCTTGATGGATACCCTCAGGCACAAAAGAGAAGAAGAGGACGGCCAGGCGCTGGTCGATTGGGGAGTACATCCCGTTATCACCCAGCCCACGCCTGAGACATTGGCCGAGATCCGGCTGATGGTCGAAGCTGGGGCACCATCCCTTAAGTGCTATATGACCTATCGCGACGAAGGGCTCATGGTGGAGTTAGAGGATTTGCGGCGCATCTCGGAGCGGCTTCGAGATGCCGGAGGCATGCTGCTAATGCATGCTGAGGACAACCAGATTCTGGAAGAAAAGATTCCCGCACTGATACGCTCAGGTTTCACAGCGCCCATCTACCACGCCAGGAGCAGACCCCTGGAATCCGAGAACAAAGCCATCCGCGACTGCATTCAGGTAGCCCGCGAGACAGGTGTGCGGCTTTTCATCGTGCATATGGCAAGCGCTGATGGGGCCGAACTGGTTGGCGCAGCTCGAGCTGAGGGCCTAGATGTCATCGCAGAAACCTGTACCCATTATCTGCTCTTCACCGACCAAATGATGGAGCGCAAGGACGGCATCAAATGGATCTGCTCCCCACCCCTTAGAGATCAGCCCAACCAGGATCGGCTTTGGGCGGCCTTACGAGATGGTCGTATCTCGATGGTTACGTCCGATGACGCAGCCTATCTGTGGGAGGCAAAGCTCTATGGCGCCGACCGCTTTGACAAGGTGCCCAACGGCATCCCGGGTATTGAGCCCCGCCTCAACCTGCTGTATTCCGAAGGAGTGGCCAAGGGGCGACTCTCGCTGCCCAGATTCGTCGAAGTGATTTCAAGCACACCGGCGCTGCTCTTTGGCCTGGCTCCCCAAAAAGGCAGCCTGGCTCCCGGTGCCGACGCAGATATTGTGCTTTTCGACCCACACACAAAATGGACCATGAACCAGAACACACTGCACATGGCGACCGATTACTCTGCCTATGAGGATATCGAGATAACAGGCAAAATCAAAAGCGTCTATTCTCGAGGGGAGCTTATCATTGAGGGAGAGCGTTGCCTGGCTGAAAAAGGAAGGGGGCGTTATCTTCATCGCCAGCTCGATTTGTCCATGCGCGCTTCAATCTAGCCTCCGTGAATTGCCAGGCCCCCTGGTCTGCACTGGCCAGTCGCGCTTTGCAGGAACCCGCCGGGTGATCCGACCACAGGAAAATCGCGCCTGTTCATGCGCCACAATTAGCTCTATCTGGATGAACCATGCAGAACCCTGAAGTCCGTATCTATTCCGGTGCGTCTCCCCAACAGGTGGCAGCAGATCTGGAGCCGCTCATCGCTTTTCAAGAGGAGGGCCTGTCCCTAGAAGCCTTGAACGAACTACTGGAAGAGCGACTGCTCCCCCACCTGATGCGCTACGAACAACCCGAATTTCAGTCTATGTTCAATACGATCCCCGAAGCAGGAGCGGAATTCGGCGCCAGGATTGCTCTGAGCTACAACCAGGGAGTCACGAACTGGCAGGTCTCCCCGGGTGGGGCCATGCTGGAAGAACTCTGCTGCCAGGCCTTGTGCCAACTCTTCGAGCTGCCTGCGACTGCGGATGCCACCTTTATGTACTGTGGCACGTATGCCAATCAGCAGGCTATATACCTGGCGCTCCATCGCAAGGCCGAGATGTGCGGCTTCGATTTTGCTGAGAGAGGGTTGCCAGGTTTTCCAGACCCAACTCGTCTGGTACTCCTGACTTCCCGCGACGCACATTTCTCCGTAAGACATGCCATTCGAATGTTGGGCCTCGGCGAGCAGAGTCTGGTCACCTTGGATGTTGATCGTAATCGACGCATTGACATAGAACGCATGGAAGAAACCCTAGCTGAGTTGAAGGCCACAAAAGAAGTGTTTTGCATCCTGGCCACAGCTGGCACGACATCTACCGGGTCTGTGGATCCGATTCTGCCCATCGCCAAGGCAAGCCAGAGAATGGGCGCCTGGCTCCATGTTGATGGGGCGTATGGGTTGGCCTACAGCCTGCTACCTGGATGGAAGCCTTTATTCTCTGGCGTAGAGCTGGCAGATTCAGTCTCCTGGGACCCGCACAAGCAACTCGGCGTTCCCATCCCCAACTCAGTGCTCTTCGTTCGCCGCAGGGAAGACTTTCAACGTATGGCTTTGCACAGTGACTATTTCAATCGCGAGGGGATGCCTGAACCCAACCCAGGACTGAAATCGCCGCCGTCCACACGCCCGTTTTCGGCACTGTCTCTGGTAGCTTCGCTGCGTCACCAGGGCATGGTGAAGTTGATGCAGAGACTTGGCGCTCCCCTGGCGGCCATCCAAGAAGCAGCTGATCGCCTCAAGAGCCAGGCTGACGTCGAATTATGCCACAAGCCTGACACAGGTATTCTCTGTTTCCGCATCACTCCGCAGGATTTCCCAGAAGAAGAACTGGATCGCTTGCAGCAATTCGTATATGATAGAATATTGGCCGAGGGGAAACGCTCGCTTTCTCTGACAAGGCTTGATGAGAGGGCTGTCCTACGACTGGTAGCGATTTCGCCACGCGTGAGTTGCGAGGCGCTCATGCAGACAGTATCAAATGTGCGTGACCTGGCCGCCAAGTACGAAGCGACCGGCAGGTGACTGCACGAGCTACACAAAAGAAGCCCCTTCTCCGCCTTGCGCTGGCATCCCAATTCGCCCGGGAAAGCTGCCAATCCAGACCGCAGAAGTAGCTCGGCATGAAGGTGAGGTCGGCCTAGCAAAGCCCAGTAAAATGTCGTCCGAGGCAGAAGTCCGGGGCTACACCCACTCAGCGCAAAATAGAGCCAGCCAAGTTCGCCGCCACGGCTTGGCATAGCCCTACCAACCTGACCTCTGCAGGCCTCTTTGCCTGTAATAAGCCTTGTGCTATACTGCACGATGACTGGGCAAAACGATCTTCACGGCATAACTTTCGCCGTTGGCACCCCATCGAGTCTCAAGATGATGATTTATGTAAAGCTGCTACTCATGGCCGTTTTCTGGGGAGGGACGTTCATCGCCGGCCGAATCATTTCCAGAGACGTTGAGCCCTTTTCGGCCGCTTTCTCGAGATTCTTCATCGCTTCGATATTTCTTCTAGTATTGACCTGGAGACTCGAAGGTAAGTTACCCAGCATCAAGAAGAGTCAGGTCATTCCCATTATTCTGCTGGGTATGACGGGTATCTTTGGCTACAACGTTTTCTTTTTCAACGGCCTTAAAACTGTTACCGCTGGACGAGCGTCACTCATCGTTGCCACCAATCCCATATTCATTTCCGCCCTTTCTTCCCTGCTGTTCAAAGAGAGGCTGAGTCTCATAAAGGTGGTGGGGATTTTCATCTCGGTCAGTGGCGCCATTATTGTCATCACCACAGGGAATCTGACCCAAATTTGGAACGGAAGCCTGGGCTGGGGGGAATTGTATATCTTTGGGTGTGTTCTTAGCTGGGTAGCCTACTCCCTAATCGGCAAAGCCATCCTGGCGGAGTTATCTCCCCTGATTTCGGTATCGTATTCCTCCGTAGCCGGGACAGTTGCGCTACTTGTGCCTGCCTATTTGGAAGGGGTAACCCAAAAATTCAGCCACTACCCTGAGTCAAGCTGGCTGGGTTTTGTCTACCTGGCGCTTTTCGGATCAGTGTTGGGATTTCGTTGGTACTATGAGGGCATCAAGAAGATTGGCCCCATGAAAGCAAGCATATTCATCAATTTCGTGCCCATCAGTGCGACTGTGCTTGCCTTCTTGATACTGGGAGAGCCAATCACCCTGTCCCTTTTGGTGGGGGCAATCCTGGTTGGCTCTGGGGTCTATCTGACCAACTCAACCTCAAGGAGGGCAAGTTATGGGCATACTTAGAATTGTTGTAGGCGCTGTCGTACTCATCCTGGGCCGCAAGCTGTTCTGGCTGTTTGTGGGTGGGGTTGGCTTTGTGCTCGGTGCAGCTCTTGCCGATCGGTTTATCCAGGGGCAACCGGATTGGCTTATCGTGGTCATTGCCCTGGGGATCGGATTGCTGGGCGCGCTGTTGGCCGTCTTTGTGCAGCGAGTGGCCATCGGAATTGCCGGTTTCATCGGAGGTGGGTACATCGCCGTTAATTTGCTGAACATGGTGGGCTGGGAGGCAGGTCGTCTGGCCTGGATACCCTTCGTGGTTGGCGGCATCATCGGCGTGGTGCTGGTGGCGGCCCTTTTCGAATGGGCCTTGATCATCCTGTCCTCCTTCACCGGGGCAAGCCTTATTGTTGAGGCCACCCATTTTGGCTCCCGGATTACGGCGCTGCTGTTCGTTGTCCTTCTTATCCTGGGAATCGCAATCCAGGGCGGCTTGATGCGTGGTCGTGGCCGTCGATCCAAATCCAGCCCTCCAGCCAAAGCCTGACGCTTGTCCAAGGCCGGCCTGGACATATGGTCGCCATTTGGTAATATCCTGGAATTCTTCATGAGGAGGTTCTTGTGCGCATCGCAGTCTTTGGTGCCGGTGCCGTGGGCAGCTACTTCGGTGGGCGGCTGGCCCAGGCAGGAGAAGAAGTCATCTTTATTGCTCGCGGGGAGCATCTGCAGGCGATACGAGATCACGGCTTGCGGGTGGATAGCCTGCGGGGCGACTTCGTGGTGCAGCCAGCCCAGGCAACAGACGACCCTGCCCAGGTGGGAGCCGTAGATGTGGTCCTGGTAGGAGTCAAGGCCTGGCAAGTGCCCCAGGCAGCCCAGGCTATGCGCCCACTGATCGGGCCAGACACCATGGTGGTGCCGCTGCAAAACGGGGTGGAGGCGCCGACCCAGTTGGCCGAGGCGCTCGGCAGCCGACACGCACTGGGTGGCCTGTGCAAAATCATCAGCTCCCTTGTGGGGCCGGGCCACATTCGCCACGCGGGCATAGAACCCTACCTCGCATTTGGCGAACTGGATAACCGCTCTACCCCACGCGTCGAACGGCTGCGCCAGGCTTTTTCACGCGCGAAGGGGCTGGCGGTAGAAATCCCCTCCCATATTCAGGCCGCCATGTGGGAGAAATTCCTGTTTATCGCCTCCTTCAGTGGGGTGGGGGCTGTGGCACGGGCTCCGGCCGGCGTATTACGAAGCGTACCCGAAACGCGCCAGCTCTTGGAAGGGGCCATGCACGAGGTGCTCGCCGTGGCGCAGGAATGCGCCATCCCTCTGCCAGACGAGATCGTAACCAAGACGATGGCTTTTGTGGACAAGCTGCCGCCGGACGGCACCGCCTCAATGCAGCGGGATATTATACAAGGACGGCCCTCAGAACTCGCCTCCCAAAATGGGGCAGTGGTACGCATCGGGCAGGAGACAGGCGTGGCTACCCCCTTGCACAGCTTCATCTATCGCAGTTTGTGGCCGCTGGAATTGCGAGCGCGGGGCCAGGTGCAATTCTAGCCACCCGAATCCTGCAAAGGGCATTTTCCCCTTGTGCCTGCTGCCAGGGGCTGGAAGCGAGGTTCCGCTGGGCTTAGAGCCGCTTAGACCTGAATAGGGTATGACCGAAGATATCACGATCAGGCACATGGCAAGTGATGATACTCAGGCAACCGTATCCAGGCGTCAGGTAATCGTGATAGGAGGAGGCGCCGCCGGCCTGATGGCTGCCGGGCAGGCCGCCAGCCTGGGCGCCGAAACACTGCTTCTCGAAAAAATGGATCGCCCGGGGCGTAAGCTGCGCATCACAGGCAAAGGGCGCTGCAACCTGACCAACATAGCCCCGATTCCTGAGTTTATTTCACATTTCGGACACAGTGGGAAGTTTCTGCGTCAGGCTTTCGCCCGATTCTTTTCCTCCGAACTGGTGGCTTTTTTTGAAGAGTTGGGGGTACACACGCTGGCCGAGCGAGGGGGACGAATCTTTCCGGTCGAAGGGCAGGCCCAAGACGTGGTCAGCGCGCTGGTGGATTGGGTTGATAAGCGTGGCGTAACCCTGAAGACAGGCTCGCCGGTGGAGCGGTTGCTGATCGAGAATAGGCGAGTGATTGGGGTTGAGGTATCTTGCCCACCGGGGCAAGTTTACCGCGCAGAGGCAGTTATCATTGCGACAGGTGGGGCCTCCTACCCTGCCACTGGATCAAGCGGGGACGGATACCGGTTTGCCCAATCAGCAGGACATACCATCATCCCGATTCGACCGGCGCTGGTTCCCCTGGAGACCGCCGGCCAGGTGGCAGCCAGGTTGCAGGGCTTGAGCCTGCGCAATGTAACTGCCCGGGTGTGGGTCGGTCC
The DNA here is from genome assembly GCA_020343875.1 of Anaerolineales bacterium. Classification (GTDB taxonomy): domain Bacteria; phylum Chloroflexota; class Anaerolineae; order 4572-78; family NAK82. The sequence goes on from CP070811.1 coordinate 3,690,659, forward strand.
CCAGCCCGCCCCAGACGCGGAGGGTACAGGTACGCTGCAGCCGGGGACGAAGCAAGGCGAAGCTTTTGGTGAAATGCTGTTTACGCACTTTGGCCTGTCTGGCCCAATCATCCTCTCCTTGAGCAGGCAAGTTGTGGACGCGCTGCGCCTGGACCAGAAAGTAACCATCTCTATTGACCTAAAGCCGGCCCTCGACGAATGCAAGCTAGATGCGCGTCTTCTGCGTGACTTGGATGAGCACGGTAAGCAGCAGTTTCGCACCTTGCTCAAGGGGCTGCTGCCGGCAAAGCTGATTCCCGTCTGCATAGACTTGACAGGTATCTCCCCAGACAAGGTTGCACACCAGATCACAGCCGAGGAACGTAAACGGCTGCGCACGTGGTTGAAAGATTTCCGGCTGCAAGTGACTGGACATCGCCCTTTCACGCAGGCAATCATTACCGCCGGCGGCGTGGACACCCGTGAAGTTGACCCTCGCACCATGGCCTCGCGGCTGGTGGAAGGTCTCTACTTCGCGGGTGAGGTGCTGGACGTAGACGCCGACACCGGCGGTTATAACCTACAAGCCGCATTTTCAACCGGGTGGCTTGCCGGTCGTTGTGCGGCGTTATAACCCGGCTGCTGGCCTAAAGAACCACCCGTCAGGCATCAAGTCTCAAAAAGGACTACCGAAATGGACCGTCCCTCAAAAACTAAGCCCTGGAGCGACATCGACCTTAGCCACTGGCGCGATTACGATCACGTGCTGACCGACAGCCTGTGGCACTTCCCCAGCCGGGCCAGCGGCGAGGGCCATCAGCTGGACTATCACGGCAACTTCATCCCTCAAATCGCCACCCAAGTCTTCACCCGGTACACCAAAGCGGGGGAGATCGTATTGGACATGTTCCTGGGCTCCGGAACTTCGGCTATCGAAGCACTCAACCTGGGCCGACACTGTATCGGCGTAGAGCTGAAGCCCGATCTGGTGGCGCACGTGGCTGCCAAAGTGCCCCCTGATCGGCTGGAACGCGATGTTCACCTCATTCAGGGGGACAGCACTACCCAGGCCACCGCCGACGCTGTCCGGGCTGCCTTGAAGGTCATGGGTGAAACCCATGCCCACCTGCTGATGCTGCACCCACCGTACCACGATATCATCCCCTTCTCCAATCAGGCCCAAGACCTCTCCAACGCCCCAGATATAGAGACCTTCCTGGATATGTTCGAGGCCGTTGCCAGCCACGGCTATCACCTGCTGGCTCCTGGTCGTTTCGCGGTGCTGGTCATAGGCGACAAGTATGCAAAAGGTGAGCTCGTTCCTTTGGGCTTCTGGTGCATGGAACGACTCAATCAAGTAGGCTTTAAGACGAAGGCGATCGTAGTCAAGAACATCGAAGGCAACGAAAGGGGCAAGGGGCAGGCCAGCAATCTATGGCGCTACCGGGCGCTGGCCGGGGGATACTACGTGTTCAAACACGAATATGTCATCATCTTCCACAAGCCCGGCGGATAGTAGGGTAGCCGGGGTCAGCTCAACCGACCGCTTTTTTGCTCCAGCCAAGGCTACTGCAGAGTCAACGTCTCCCCGTAATCTTTGTGGGGCACTTGGCTGCCCAACTTCTCCAATAACTGGTCGCTGATCATGTCCAGGTGTCCGTTGAAGCGTACAAAGTCCAGGTCGTCGCCGTTGATGGTCAGGACGGGGCAAAGGGTGAAATCTTCGATCCAGGCATCATACAGTTCGTTGAGCTGCTGCAAGTAGAGGGGGGAGATGTCGCGCTCAAAGTCACGGCCCCGCTTATGAATGCGCTCCAACAAGGTAGGCACTGAGGCCTTGAGGTACACCACCAAATCGGGGGGAGGCAGGAAGAGCACCAGCACTTCGTACAACTCCCGATAGCTGCGATAATCCCGATCGCCCATGTGGCCCTGCCGATAAAGGTTACGCGCGAAAACCTCGGCGTCTTCATACACGCTGCGGTCCTGCACCACCGAGTTGGGACTACGCAGCAACTGGTGATGATGCCGCAGCCGGCGCGACAGGAAGAAAATCTGGGAATGAAAACTCCAACGTCGCATGTCTTTGTAGAAATCAGCCAGGTAGGGATTATCGCCCACCGCCTCGTAGAATGGCTGCCAGCCCAATCTCTCGGCTAGCATAGCGGTCAGCGTGCTCTTGCCCACCCCAACGTTTCCGGCGATGGCAATAAACTGTTTCTTCATCTTTCTCACTCTCCTGTCTACTGGCTACCGATTCACCTTCTCCAGAAAGGCTGTTTCCAGATCAATGCCTGCGTTGTTTGCCAGCTTTAGCAGATAACTCAGGCAGTCGGCCAGTTCAGACCGCAAATGCGGCAGGCACTCGGAAACTGCCTGTTCCATGGCCTCGGGCTGGTTACCAGCCTGCTGATATAGCACCTTCTGTTGGCGCCAGATGGCGGTCATCTCCGCTCCCAGTTGGCCCACCTCTTGCGTCAGGCCCATGTAGTTAAAGTACAAGTCACTCAGTAGAGCATCGCTGCGGTCAAGAGCCTTCTGCCAGCGTTGAAAGTCGCCTAACCGACGGCGGCCCGCAGGGAGCAGCCCCTCCGCCACGGTTTCAGCGCTCTGCAGATAATCGGTTGGGAATATCGGCAATCTCTGCTGCTCAAAACCATCATCCAGCGTTGCCCGCACCTGGCCTGTGACGTAACCCAGCGCCTCAGAGTCACTGACCCAGTTCAGGCTATCGGTGTCAATAGCCAGCACCGGCGCGTCATGGTAGTCAGCAAAGAATCGCTCGTAGGCAAGCCGCAAATCAGCGATATAATCGCGGCTCATAGCCCGCTCGTAAGGGCGGTCGCGGGTGGCGATGCGGTTCATCAGCGTATCCACATCGGCCCGCAGATAAACGACGAGGTCAGGCATTGGAATCTTTTCGGCCAACACGTTATGCACGCGCTCGTACATTTCCAACTCATCGCCGGCAAGATTCAAATGTGCGAAGAGGCGGTCTTTGGCAAAGCTATAGTCACTGATGAGGCATGAATGGGCCAAAGTCGGCCCAATGACGCGGTGTTGTTGTCGATAACGGCTGAGGAGGAAGAACATCTGAGTCTGAAAGGCATAGCGGGCCCGGTCGGCGTAGAAGTCAGATAGGAACGGGTTCTCCTCAAACACCTCCAGCAGCAGCTCTGCCTGGAAGGAATCACGTACCAGGCGGGCAAGAGTGGTCTTACCCACGCCAATAACACCCTCAATGGCAATGTACGGGTAGCGTGCCAAGTAGAGCCTCCCGGCTTAGAACAGTGGACCGAAGATGGTTGGCGGCACTACATATAGTGGAGAATGAGTAGCTGTCCACAAGTCCTTGGGGATATGCGTCGCTTGATGATACATCAAAGAGGGGGTAAGTGTCAAGAGGATTAGCTTAAAAATTCCAGAACACAAGCTTAAAATCTGCAGGCACTTTCACAACCCAGTCTCGCAGACACGACGGCTGGGTTGGTTTCCTGAAAAGTTGCACCGGGGAGCGGCGATCTTGTGATATTCCCAAGCTCCATCGCCCCTGGAGCCAATGCGCTTGAAGGAGATGGCCTGGTTCACAGCCACCTTGACCGGGCCGGTAATGACCGCCGTCGGTGGCAGGCCAGCCTGGACGGTGTGTGTCGTCTCACCGGTCAGACCGCCCTGGTCGGTCACGGTCAGGGTGACCGTGTAGGGTCCGGCCTGGGTGTAGATGTGGGTGACCGCGACCCCGCTTCCGATTGTCCCATCCCCCAAATCCCAGTCATAACTGACAATCTGAACATCGTCGACGGAGCTACTCCCATCGAACTGAACGGTCTGACTGAGGGCTACCGTCGTCGGGCCGCAGATGACCGCCGTGGGAGGCATGTTCATGGGAGCCGGCTCATCGACCTGGATCGTATGCGTGGCCACTCCGGTCAACCCATCATGGTCGGTCACGACCAGCGTCACCGTGTA
>CP070811.1:3694706-3718323 GCA_020343875.1 Anaerolineales bacterium
AGTTATTCACCCCTGGCCCTGGCCTGGACGAGCTGGCTCAATCTGACACCACCATCTGTCGTTGCGAGGGAGTCACCCGGGCGGAGATCGGCCAGGCCGCGCAGCAGGGTGCCGACACCCTGGACGCCACCAAAAGCCTTACCCGCTGTGGGATGGGCAACTGCCAGGGCCGCGTCTGCGGCCCGCTGGTAGCTGCCCTGGTAGCTCAGGAAACGGGCCAGGCACGGGCTGAGGTGGGACAGTTTCGGGCCCGACCGCCCGTTTTCCCTGTACCCCTGGCTGCGCTGCAGCCAGTCGTGGAGGATCAGCCGTCCTAGGCTAAAAGGGGAGGAAACTACTTGATGATGTCTCAATCGCGCACCATGGGCGCTCCAGCAGTGATTGTGGGGGGTGGCCTGGTGGGCTGTGCCATCGCTTACTATCTGGCCAGACGCGGCCTGCGACCTGTGCTGTTGGAGAGGGCTTCTATCGGTGCCGAAGCATCTGGGCGCAGCGCCGGAGGTGTGCGCGCTCAATGTCGAGATCGGCGCGAACGGCACCTGGCTATGGCCAGTATCAAGCTGTGGCAAGGGCTGGAGAGCCAGTTGGGCTTTGATATGGAGTATGTGCAGGGTGGCAACATTCGCCTGGCCGCCGATGAGGAACGCATGGCCCAACTGGCCAACGAGGCGGAGGAGGAACTGGCCGACGGACTAGAGGTGGAAGTGTGGAATCGGGAACAGTTGCGACGACGTGCTCCGTATCTGTCTGATATGTTTATCGGGGCCAAGTATTGTGCTACCGATGGCATCGCCAACCCTATCCTGGCGACTTGGGGCCTTGCCTGGGGAGCCAAGCAGGCCGGCGCCACCCTGCTCACACACACCGAAGTTGTAGGGGTGGAGGTTCAGGCAGGGCAGGTGGTGGCCATTCTGGCCAGAGAGGGAGGCAACGACTTCAGGATCGAGACACCTCGGTTGATCCACACTGGCGGTGCATGGACACCCCAATTCAGTCAGGAATTGGGCATCCATATACCGGTGTCACCTGCTCGAAACTTCATCGGTGTTACCCAGGCCATGCCCCCGCTTTTCACAGAATTCGTCTCGTCTCACGATCTACGCGTCTACTTAAGGCCGGCTCGTAAGGGACATATCCACATCGGCGGCGTGGCCACCTCCGTGGGTACTTTTGACAAGCTGGTACCGTCCGAAGCCTTGAGGCATCTGGCCCGTGGCGCATTGATAGTTCCGGCTTTGGAACATAGCAGCTTCCTGCGTACCTGGGCTGGCACGCTGGCTATGACGCCGGATCGTCTGCCTATCATCGGGCCGGTTGATGGGATCCACGGATACATGCTGGCAACCGGCTTCAGCGGGCACGGTTTCTGCCTGGCTCCCATTGTAGGAAGGCTGCTTTGTGAATGGGTGGTGGACGGAGAGCCTTCAATGCCCTTGGACGATCTGCGCCTTTCTCGCTTCGCTGACGTCTAAGAGTCGGCAGGCTTGCCGGTCCCTGAGCGGTTGGCCGCCTTATGCCTGTGAAGCTAGTGCCTGCATATAAAAAATCGAGGTTTTGATGCCGCGATAGAAACTGTCCAGGCGTAACTTCTCGTTAGGCGAGTGCCCGTTGTCATCCGGTAGGCCGAAGCCGATCAGGATCACCGGCACTTGCAGGATTTCATTCAGCATAGCCACGACCGGCAGAGTCCCGCCACAGCGCAAGAAGACCGGCTCGCCGCCAAAGCCCTGCTTATATGCCCCTACTGCCGCCTGCATCGTGGGCGTATCTCGCTCGATGACGGCCGCCTCGGCATGGGAAAGCGCGCGGACCTCGACCTCGACAGTAGGGGGCGCCAACTCGCGGATGCGCTGTTCGAAAAGCCGGCCGATCTCCACCGGGTCTTGATCGGGCACCAAGCGCATGCTCACTTTGGCCACCACCTTGGCCGGGATGACCGTCTTCTGACCCTGGCCGACGAAGCCGCCCCGGATGCCGTGGATTTCGAGGGTAGGCCGAGTCCCGAGCCGTTCCCGCGGCGTATAGCCTGATTCGCCCGACCAGAGTGCAGGAGCGCCTATTTCTTGGCGCAGTGCCTCTTCGTCAAAGGGGACCCGTCCGTACTCAGCCCTCTCCTCCTCGCTGAGAGGACGGACTCTGTCGTAGAAGCCGGGGATGGCCACTCGGCCTTGGCCGTCGTGCAAAGCAGCCAGCAGCTCGACAACCACCTGCAAGGGGTTATGGGCCACACCGCCATACGACCCGGAGTGGAGGTCCTGCTTGGGGCCTCGCACGGTGATCTCCATATACGTCATTCCTCGCAGGCCGTAGATGATGGCAGGTGTTGTGGGGGTTAGCATGCTGGTATCGGAAATGAGGACGGTGTCACAGGCCAGCATGTCGGCGTGTTGTTTGATGAACGAGTCCAGGTTTGGGCTGCCGATCTCTTCTTCCCCTTCGATCATAAACTTGAGGTTGACAGGCGGCCCCCCATCGACGCGGAAGAAAGCCTCAGCGGCGGCCAGGTGCACGTAGTGCTGGCCCTTGTTGTCGGCTGCGCCTCGCGCGTACAGATGGCCATCTCGCACCACCGGCTCAAAGGGTGGCGAAAGCCATTCATCATCCGGGTCGGTGGGTTGCACGTCGTAGTGACCGTAGATGAGCACTGTGGGCCTGTGGGGGCCGGCACCCAGCCATTCCCCGTAGACGACCGGATGGCCGCCGGTGGGAAGGACCTGGGCCCGGCTGAGGCCAATCTCGCGCATACGGGTCGCCAGCCAGTTGGCCGTACGTTCCATGTCGGCCCGGCGCTCGGGGTCGGTGCTGACACTTGGGATGCGCAGTAGTTGCATCAGGTGGTTCAGATTATCGGCTTGGTGAGCCTCGACGAAGTCAAGAGTGGATTGACTCATAGTTCCTACGTGATCTCCTTGTGATATTTGCTCATGCGTGTCATTATAGCACCATTGCATAGCCGGTCAAAGCATCGCAGCCAACATATAGGTTATTGAACGTTTCACCAGATGGACTGGGCCGTCTATTGCTGCACGTCTCTTGATCATGGCCAGGGATAGAGGCTATTCAGGTGACCGGGCCACTAGACAGTGGGGACCGGACTTGCCGTGGAAATCATGGTGGAGTGACGGTTGCGGACAGCAAGGGGGTTAGTCCGATATCAAGTCTTCTCCCTCCAGACAGGTCAATGCCAATCAGCCTTTCTTCATAGGGTAGGTAGCCCTGCGCCTCAACCAGAATCCTGATGCTGTCAGTGTCGTGAACAATCACAGGCAGCCCAAACTCACCGCGTTCGTCGGTCGTAGCTGTGTTGGGTCTACCTTTTTGGAGCTCAGCAAATTGGGAGTGGAGAACATCATAGCTAATACATGCTCCAACGATCGGCTTACCTGGCCCCGTTAATCTGTCGTAAATCATGCCGTTGATCACCGTCTTCCAAGTACCCATGGGGGTTGGTGTCGGTGTCTTGATTGGCGGTATGGTTTGTGTGTCCGCCCCGCTGGCTGGCCCGGGCGTATCTTGTCCAGGCACTGGCCTGCTACGACAAGCAGTCAGCAGCAGGCTTGTCATCATTAGAAAGATCAGCAGCCACTTCATAATTCAAAACCGATTTTGCAGGACAGCTGCGCGGGTAGCCCAGCATTAACCTGTGGTAGGATCAGAGAAGCCCAATAGAATGCTTAAGGGGGGTCTGAGAGCCCCGTCTGGGGTCAGACCAGGCGCCAAATGGGCGAAAGTGAATGATCATATCCCGCTCAGAGCAAAAATCCAAACCTATTTCTATAAGACAACTGCGCGGGTAGCTCATCAACCCGTGGTGGGGTGAGAGAAGCCCAATAGAATGCTCAAAGGGGGTCTGAGACCCCCGTCTGGGGTCAAACCAGGCGCCACATGGGCGAAAGTGAATGATCATATCCTGGCGGGATTATATCAGGACTTCAGAGTGCGTGTCAAGGAAGATTCAGCTGGGACATACCTGGCACAATGTTAACCACATTGCAGCGGGGTGTGGGTTGTGTTATACTTGGCGCTGAACCTGCGAAAGGCCAGTTTACTATGTTGTATCCGCTAACCTTCACCCCTGCCCTACGTGATTATATTTGGGGCGGACGCAATCTCGAAACTTTGTATGGCCGCCAGCTGCCACCTGGCCCTATCGCCGAAAGTTGGGAGATTTCGGGCCATCCTAATGCTGCTACGTTGGTGGATGCCGGCCCATTGAGTGGTCACTCGTTGCCAGATGTGCTGACAGCCTTGGGGACTGACCTGGTGGGCAGCCGCGCTGGCTGGGCTCTGGAACGAGGCAAGTTTCCTCTACTGGTCAAGCTGCTCGATGCAGAGAAGCGCCTCTCGGTCCAGGTACATCCTCCCGACGACTACGCTCTGGTTCATGCAGACGGTGAGTTGGGCAAGACCGAGATGTGGTATATTTTGCACGCTCGACCCGGGGCGCAACTTATATTTGGGCTTCGACCGGGCGTTACGCCCGAGCTCTTCCGCCAGGCCATCGCCGAAGAGACCCTCGAAACATGCCTGCACTATCTGCCAGTCGAAGCTGGCCAGGCTGTTTTCCTCCCAACTGGCACTGTCCATGCCATGATGGAGGGTATCGTTGCCGCTGAAGTTCAGCAAAACTCCGACACAACCTATCGCGTTTACGACTGGGGTCGGTTGGGCGCGGATGGTCGCCCCCGGCCCTTGCACGTCGACCGGGCCTTGGAGGTGATTAACTTCCAGCAGGTAGAGCCGGGTGCCTATCAGCCCCGTTGGATTGCCACTCAGCATGGGGTTGCGCGATATGAGATAAGTCGCTCCGACTATTTTGTCGTCGAAAAAGTGAGCATGTCGCCGGGAGCGGTTTATACCGGTCGGACAGATGGTCAAACCCTCGAGATCTGGGGCACCGTTCAGGGCAAAGCCGAACTGGCCTGGGCAGGGGAGCCCGTTACCTTGGCCAGCATTCGCTTTTGCCTGGTTCCAGCCGGCCTGGGGGATTTTGAAGTGCGGGCGCTTGGGCCGGCGACGATGCTGCGGGTATATTTGCCCTAGTTCTTTGTCAAAGGTGAGTTGAGAGGTAGAGTCCAACGCCCTGGGAGGCAAGGTTGCTTGTCAATCAAGCCTTGACACTGGAAGGCGCGGGGCCTCCAATAGTTCCAAATTCAGGGTTGACGGCTTGCCCAAAGCAAGCTATACTTGGGTATAGCTGCGGGCACCGACCGCCCTATGAAGCTTCCCCAGCTGCACGTTCCGCCCTATGACAGCCATATGGCTGGAAGAGTCGGACGTGAGTTCACTGCAGGGACCTTATTAACCGATGAACCGTCCGTGGTTGAAGTTCTACGACGAAGGCGTACCTAATACGCTGGAATATCCGCCCATCAGCGTGCCGGAGTTCCTGGGCAACGCTGCGCAGCGGTTCCCTTCCCAGGTGGCGACCGTGTTCTTGGGAGGTCGTCTGACCTATCGCCAGCTGAAGACCCAGGTGGATAATCTGGCTGGACAGCTCCACGCCATGGGCGTGCGCAAGGGTGACCGGGTGGCGATCTTGCTGCCCAATTGCCCGCAAATGGTGATTGCCTACTACGCCACCTTGTCGCTGGGCGCTGTCACGGTGCTGACCAGTCCTCTGTATGTGGAGCGAGAACTGGAGCATCAGTGGCGTGAGTCAGGTGTGGAGACGGCGATTGTGCTGGATTTACGCTGGCCCCGCATTGAGCCCCTGCGCCATAAGCTCCCCCTGAAGCGTATCATCGTCACCGGGGTTCAAGACTATTTGCCCTTTCCTAAGAATGTCCTCTTTCCTTTCCGTGCCCGAAGTCAGGGTAGCGCGGTAGAAGTTCCTTTTGGTGATGAGGTAATCGCGTTCAAGAGGCTAGTTCGGGACGGAGCTGACTCGATGCCACCCCCCGACCTATCGCCCGATGACCTGGCTTGCCTGCAATTCACTGGTGGAACCACCGGCTTGCCCAAGGGAGCTATGTTGACTCACCGCAATTTGGTGGCCAGCGTGGCACAGATTCGTGCCTTTCTGCTCCAGGGTCATGAAGATGCGACAGATCGGGCGATTGCCATTCTGCCCCTTTTCCACGTTTACGGCATGAACGGTGTGATGAACCTGGGGGTTCACCTGGCGGCAACGCTTATCTTGCTCCCTCGCCCGGATATCAAGGACCTGGTTAGCACCATTCGCAGCCAGCACCCGACCTTCTTCTTGGGAGTGCCCGCCCTGTATGTGGCTGTCAACTCTTATCCCGGCATTGACCAGATGGACCTGAGCTCGATCAAGATGTGCTTCAGCGGCGGCGCGCCCATGCCTGTGGACGTGATCGAGTCGTTTGAGGCAAGGTCCGGCGCCCGCATCGCCGAAGCGTATGGCATGACCGAGGCATCCTCCGTGACTCATGTCAATCCCAGGCGTGGCTTGCGTAAGTATGGCAGCGTTGGCATTCCCATCGTAGGCACTGATTCCAAAATCGTGGACCTGGAGACCGGCGAAAAGGAGTTACCCATTGACCAGGCGGGGGAATTGTTGGTCAAAGGGCCGCAGGTCATGACGGGTTACTGGAATCAGCCGGAGGAGACGGCTCAGGTGCTCAGAGACGGCTGGCTACACACCGGTGACATCGCCACCATGGATGAAGATGGCTACTTCTACATCGTGGGTCGCAAGAAGGATATGATCCTGACCGCGGGCTACAACGTTTACCCGCGCGAGGTGGAGGAAGTGCTTTATCAACACCCGAAGGTGCTGGAAGCAGCCGTTATCGGCCTGCCTGACAAGGTTCGGGGTGAGAAGGTGACCGCCTACGTGGTGCTGAAGCAGGGCCAGACGGCGACCGCCGCCGAGATCCGCGCCTTCTGCCGGGAGCGGCTGGCCCATTACAAGGAACCCCGGACTGTGTATTTCCGCGACGAGCTGCCGATGTCTATGGCGGGCAAGGTCCTACACCGCGCCCTGCGCGAAGAGGAGCTGGCTCGTATCTCGCAGAAGGACGAGTAGACAGCGGGCGTGGAAATTGGAGCCCCAGTGGGTTTTTACCCTCCCTCATAGGCCACGCAGGTCCGTGCCTGGCCCCTGAGCTGCGTGTGTCACCCCACACAAATCCCTTATCCTCCCCAGAACGTGCGCCGAGCGCTGCAAGGGTAAGGGCAAGGCACTGGTATTTGTTCCGTTGGGAACTACTGCCGTTCTGAAAGCGTCACGTACACTTCACACCCAGGAGCAACCCAATCAAGGAGCGTGCCACATGATTACGCAACGAGCCCAGGAGATCAAACCCTTCATCGTTATGGATGTCCTCGATAAGGCGCGCAGCATGGAGGAGCAGGGAATTGACATAATCCATCTGGAGGTCGGCGAGCCCGATTTTGACGTACCGCAGTCTGTCAAAGATGCTATCTGCCAGGCTATGGAAGAAGGGCGCACCCATTATACCCACAGTCTGGGGCTCTCGGCACTGAGGGAGGCCATTTGCCACTACTACTTCAAGACATACAACGTTTCTGTGCATCCTGATCAGGTTGTGGTCACCTCGGGAACTTCACCGGCTATGCTGCTTGTGTTTTCGGCCCTTCTGGAAAAGGGTGACGAGGTGATCGTTTCTGATCCACGCTATGCATGTTACTCCAATTTCATTAAGTTTGTGCAAGGCGTGCCGGTGAGCGTGCCGGTGTATGAGGAAGATGGTTTTCAATACCGGCCCGAGGCCATCGGGAGCAAGATCACGAACAGGACCCGGGCCATATTGACGAACTCCCCTTCGAATCCGACCGGCAATCTTCTGTCAGAAAGCCGCATGCAGGCCATTGCTCAATTCTCACCCTACGTCATTTCAGACGAGATCTATCATGGCCTGGTTTATGAGGGCAGAGAACATTCCATCCTGGAGTTTACGGAGGATGCTTTCGTTCTAAACGGTTTTTCGAAGCTATTCGCGATGACAGGCCTTAGACTTGGCTACCTGATTGCGCCCAAGTCGTTCACCCGTCCCATCCAGAAGATGCAACAGAATTTCTTCATCTGTGCCGGTTCCGTGGCCCAGATTGCAGGCATTGCTGCCCTCGAAAAGGCCTGGGACGACGTGGCACGTATGAAAAGCATCTATAATGAGCGCAGGCAGTATATGATCAAACGGCTCAGGGAGATCGGCCTGGGCATCACAGTGGAGCCGACAGGGGCTTTTTACGTCTTTGCCAATGCGAAACACGTCTCAAACGATTCGTACCAGCTTGCCTTCGACATCCTGGAGAAAGCTCACGTAGGCGTTACGCCTGGCATTGACTTCGGGGACAATGGCGAGGGATATCTTAGATTCTCCTATGCAAACTCTATGGAGAACATAGTCGAGGGCCTGAACAGGATAGAAGGCTATCTGGGCAACCTGTGATTTTCGGTGCTTCCTATGCGTGCCCTTCTGCGGGTTGTGATTGACCTCTGTGGTGCCGCTATCGATCGCATCGACCAGGGTTTCTGCCTTGATCAAACGACTCTCTACATCGTGGGATGCTGAGAACCAAAATTACGAAAACTCCGCAATACGAACCTCGTTTTGAGCATATGCTTTTAGGGGACGACCACTCCCTTGATATAACCATCCCAGCCGCTGAGCATCGTCTCGAAAGCCGTCTGGATGTCGTCTAACGGGAAGCGATGCGTGACAATTTGGTCCATGGGGAATGCACCACGAGCCACCCCATCTAGCCCTCGACGCATATCTTCCATTTCGTCCAGGGAGAAGGAAGGATGAGGCGTCAAGATTATGGCGCCTTTTGTTGTCCAATTGCGCAGGGTATAAGTGCCAGGTTCGCCATGCCAGCCTGCCAGAACATAACGGGCCCGGGTACGACGTAGAGTCTTCGCCGCCAGTTCGACCGGCTCGGGGTGGCTGGTGATTTCAAAAACTACGTCCGTCCCGTGACCCTGCGTAATTTGGTTGACTTGCTCCAGAAAGTCAGGATCTTTTGCGTTGAGGGTGTGTGTAGCCCCAAAGGCTTTGGCCAGGTGCAGGCGTTCCTGGCGTACGTCAACCGCGATCAACGAGGCCGGGGCACGGCCCACCAGACCTGCGATGAGTAGCAACCCCATGAAGCCACTGCCCATCACCAGCACGTGGTCGCCAAACTCGGGGGGCGCCGCTCGCAAAATGGTGGCGATACACTTAAGTGGCTCGGCCAGTGCATGCTCTGAGGGAACGTGCGCCGGCACCTTGAGCAATTGGTCGGGCCGGGCAACCCCATAAGTTGCAAACGCCTTGAGATAAGCAAATAGCCCGGTGACCCGCTCCCCTACCTCGAAACCGGTCACATTATGCCCAATTGCTTCCACGATGCCCACCGGCTCATGCCCCAACCGTAGGGGAGGGTTGCCAATGATGCCTTTGTAATAAACGCCATCATACTGGCACAGCCCGCAATGAGTGATACGTATCAGCAACTCGTCATCGGCGTGTGTCAACCTCTCTTCTTTGATGACGAATTTGCCTGGCTCTACTAATTCCGCGTAGCGTGAAGTGACCATTTCTCACCTAACTTACTCGTCGTGATCGCACGGCAACTCTCCCCCCAATCCGTGTTGTTGGTGGCATAGTCCTGGACCTAGAGGCAGTTGGGTTCTTGATTGGCGCGATCAGGGGTGAAATATTGTTCATTGCCACTGAGGACCTGGTCGACAGGTAAGTCACCCGACGCACAATCATGGACAACCACGGGCCGCTGTGCATCCGCAAAACGCCCAATGTCTCAGGTTGATCTTTCAATTGGGGATAAGAGGCAATCGATTGCCTGGATTATGCACTATGTCTTTTGGGTTGTCAAAGCTCAGTTTTTTTCGTCGAGACATACACATAATTGGCTGGTGAATAGTTGTGAGGGGGCCCAAATCACTGTGGGGTGATTTGAGGCGGCCAGTATGGCTGGGCCAACACTTCGGGTGAAAACCATTGGTCCTCTCTGGGGTTGCCAAGTCGGCACCGGCAATTTGTACGATTGTTAATTGGTTTCTGTATGCCTCTCTGCCATACGTATTCGTTCCACGATCGGTGGGTGGGTGTAAAAGATGAATCTCTCCCAGGCTGGTGCATCTACGACTGACAAATTGTGGACCGCCAGTCTTTCCAGCAACTCGACGGAGGCTGCTGGCTTCTGGCTGAGAGCCAGGGAGAAGCGGTCGGCCTGGCTCTCCCCGTAGCGCGAAAGGCTGTTTTGGACGGGCAGCGCCAGGGCCGCTACGATGGCCACCGCAGCCATCAAGTAAGGCAGGCCGGCCGGGTCGGCGGGGCCGCTCAGCCCCAACAGGCGCCATGTGCGGCCTAACAGCCAGCGCAAGCCAAAGAGGCCAATCCAGCTGGCTGCCCCTGCTCCCAATAAGCCCACGGCCACATGTCGATAGTACCAGTGCCCCATTTCGTGAGCCAGCACTACCTCCACCTGATCTGGCGTGTAGCCTCTCAACAACGTATCGTAGAGCACAATGCGCCGCGCGTCTCCTAGACCAGTGAAGTAGGCGTTCACCCGCGTCGTTTTGGCGCTGGCGTTGATCACGTATACCTCGTCACCATCCATTCCGGCCCGCTCGGCCAGGGTCAGGATGCGGGCTCGCAGCGCGGGGTCGACCAGCGGCTGGACTTTGTAAAAGAGAGGGGTGATGAGCACGGGGGTGATCAGAACCAAGACGACGCTCAGCAGCATCATCAGCGCCCCGGCGGGAATGGGCCAGCGGTGGGGCACGAGCCGCATCAGGCTGTACAAACCGGCCCAGCCCAAGCCATTCATTACCAACGCAATGAGCGAATTTTTGCTCCAATCGCTAGCCCAGCCCACCAACGTTTGGGTAGAAAGGCCGAATTGGTGAGCCAGGACAAAGCCGTTGTAAAAGTCCAGGGGGAACTCAAGCAGCGAGAGGGCGACTTGAAGGGCCAGGGCGAGGAGCAAGATCACCCGCAGATCACGCCCGGGCATTCGCTGGCGCCAAGTGCGCGGCGCCAGCCGCCCCACCCACCCCCACGTACCCATCAGCCGTGTCGGTCGGGATGACAGGCCAGGCTGTGCGCGCTCCTCAAGCCAACGCCGCAGCGCCAGCGAGCCACCACTGAGTTGAAAGCAAATTAGCAAGAGGGGATAAATCAGCAGCCGCTCGACCCGCATCGGTAGCGACAGGCGATGTAAGGCCATCGCCTTGGGGCTGCTGACTGGCGTCCCGTCAGGCTGGTGAGAAATCTCCGCGGACAGCCCGGCCGCCGACTGGCCGATTCCGGTTGACCAGTAGAGGAGGGGGCTGATCACGATGACTATGAGCAACGCGAATAGGGTCCACCGATAGACGCCTTGATGCCTCATAGGCGCAGATTGTACCATACATTGACCGGCACCCCAAGCGCACCGATCCCAAACCTCTGTCTCTTGGCTGGCATCGAATGCTATAGGACCAGGTTCCCTGGATGCTTGGCCAGAGAACTTGCCTCAAAAGAACAAATGTGCTAAACTGTAGTTGCCTGGGCTGAGTTGCGATGCAAATCCTGCGGAGTTATGCTATGACGCCTGGGACGCCA
Source organism: Anaerolineales bacterium (assembly GCA_020343875.1). Classification (GTDB taxonomy): domain Bacteria; phylum Chloroflexota; class Anaerolineae; order 4572-78; family NAK82. Next base: position 3,706,247 of record CP070811.1, read on the forward strand.
GACGCTTCCCCATAGGAGGCCTCTGGTTGGTTACATTGTAGTCTACCAGGAGGTGCTGGTGACAGTCCAGCGTGTGCGTTTCACCCTTCCTCTGCCGCCCGGCGTTAATAACCAATACACCCGGGCAGGGAATCGGCGGGTGCTGTCCAAGGAGCATCGGGCTTTCAAGCGGGCGGTGCGTAAGAAGTTGGGTAGTCTGCGGACGGACGATGCCCTCAGCGACGAGTTCATCCGGGCCTTGAAACAAGGCTTCGTAGGTCTCTTCCTGGACTTCTACTTCGAAACACCCCTGAAACGCGACCTGGACGGTGGCCTCAAGATTGCGCAGGACGCCATCCTGGACCCTTTGGGGGTCAACGACAACCGGGTGGTGGATATCCACCTGGTCAAGCGAATTGACCCCCTACGCCCCCGCCTCGAGGTAGAACTGGAGGCCATCTCGGACTGGCACTTTGACACCCAGTACTATGTGGTCCAGCAGACAGAGTGATTGGGGGTGCGCTCAGGTGATGGCTGCCACAGGATGCGCCCTAATGATTTTCAGCCGGCAGCGTAAAGAAGAACAGGCTCCCCTTGCCTGGTTGACTCTCTATTCCAACCTCCCCGTCCAGCTTCTCCACGATGCGTTTGGCAATCGACAGGCCCAGCCCGTGCCCGGTGGCCCGGACTTGGTCTAGTCTTGTGAAGGGAGTGAATAATCTGGTCTGATCCTCTGGTGTGAGACCAGGGCCGTTGTCACGCACCCAGAAGCGCACCATACCATCTTGCCCTTCGCTGGCTCCCAATTCCAGAAGAGGTGGCTGGCCGCCATATTTGATGGCGTTGCTGATATAGTTGGTCCAAACCTGCTCAATCCACGGGCCGTATCCCAGCGCCACCGGCCAGGCGTCGGGCGCGTTGATCTCTACACGGTGAGTTTCGATCAAATGAGACAATCTCTGCCGGACTTCGGCGACGATGGTTCCCATATCTAGGGGCACGGCCTGCTTCTTTACCTTGCGAACCTCGGCCAGAAGCAGGAGCTCATCGATAATATTGCTCATCTTGAAGGCGGTCTCCACGATCACCTGCAAACGTTCGTTCACTATCTGATCTAACTTAGGGGCATAATCGGTGTCCAGCAGCCTGGCGGACCCGATAATTAGGGCCAGGGGGCTTCTGAGATCGTGCGCCGCGGTGTGAGCGAAGGCGTCCAGTTCCTCGTTGCGGGACTGCAGCTCCTGCGTGTATTGCCGGAGTGCCGCCTCGCTTTCTTTCAAATTCCTAAACATAAGGCTGTAAGGCTTGACCAGGCCTGTCGCAATAATTGCTCTGTAAATGAGGTAGAACGAAATGATCTTGAGGAAGTGCCCTAGCAGGTTGGAAAAGCCATAAACACTGCCGTACTGAGTAAAGGCCAATTCAGCTCCAATCGTGCAGATGATGGCTGAAATCAACAATCCTAAAACGCCCCGGTCGAATTCCTTGCGGTGTTGGAGCAACACGGCGACGGCGGCGATGAGTATCAGCGAGATGACATATTCACTGATCTTCTTGAAGGGAGTTAACCCGGTTCCTTCCAGATAGCAGTCCGGGAAGATCTGCCAGTAGAAAATGGACCCCAATAACAGCAGAACGACCAGGGCGTAGCTCAAGAATGCTAGGTGGGTTTTTAGCTTGCGATGTAGAAAAAGAGGCGCAATCAGAAGAGAGAAGCTTTCGACGTAACGGCTGATGATCCACAACTGGGTGGGCAAATTGGCACCATATCCAGGGAATACGTTCATACCCTGGTAGGCAAGGGTATGCAGCAGATCTAGGCTGGCCACGAACAGGTAGGCAATGCCAATGAACAGCAGATAATCGTTGTCGAGAAAACGGCGTGCGTTCCAGGCGACCATGAAAATCCCGGAGGCCACCACGATGCTGAACACTTCGGCCAGGCTATGGAAGAGCAGATAGCTGTATAGGCTGCTCAGGTAGAGTCCCAACAGGACAATCACGCCAGCTGAGAGGGACGTGCTTTTGCTAAGTAAAGACGACCGTTCTGCCATAGAACTTTGGTCCTTTCAGAGAGCCTATCTAGCCGGGAGAGTTGTCCCAGAGATGGATATGCCCCGGGCAGGTGATCGCATCGTGGTGAGTCTTTGGCGGACTCATATCTTGGGTGTTGGCCGCCGGTTAAGATCCGCCTTCAGTTCGAGACGCCGACTGCCTTCCAGATAGATGTTGGCAAAAATGTCTGCCAGATCCACGTCGTGACCTGCTCCTTCAAAAGGCGCTTAAAGCGAGGTGAGGTAGTGTCCCCGCTGGCGGATGGGGAGGGGACTTCCAGTGCCTCGCCGTTACGAGGATGATTCTCTTATAGGCCAAGTATAGCACAGATTCGTCCCTATATCAATCACGAGAATCAGGCAATTGATGGCAACGACAGGCGGGCGGTGGATAGCAAACCCCAATTCGGAAATCAGTTTCATGGCCTTTCGATCGGCCCAGGGCAAGTAGGGAGACCCCCGATTGGAGATGGAACCAGGCATCAGCGCCGATTGGCAATTTGACGCACAAGAGATATACTTGGGAGATGCTTGATTCGGAGGCGGTTTGAATGGCACTCACTCTGCGCCCGGTGGGTTTCGTGCGCAACGGTGTCCTCTCGGGCGGGCGAGAAATTCGGTGGGAAAACATCGAATCGGAAATCGTAATCGATCCTGAATGGGTCGACGCGCTGGACGGCGTCGAGGGTTTCTCACACCTGTGGGTGATCTTTTACCTCAGCCAGTCGCCTTTGCCCAAGTTGCTCCGCACTCGCCCCAAGGGGCGAGCGGATGCGCCGCTGGTGGGGCGCTTCGCCACCCGCAGCCCGGCTCGTCCCAACCCGATTGGCTTGACGCCTGTCGAGCTGCTGGCGGTCGAGGGGGGTTGCGTGCGCGTGCGCGGGCTGGATGCATTCGATGGCACACCGGTGCTCGACCTGAAGCCATACTTGCCCCGAGGCGACAGCCTGCCCCACGCGCGCGTGCCTGACTGGCTGAACCGTCTTACAAGTGATGATGACCGGCACGGGGAAAATCATACCTGAAGGGGAATACAACCTATGCTCGTCGTTCACGTGCACGTACACGTTAAACCGGAATTTGTAGAAGCCTTTCATCAGGCGACGCTGGAGAATGCCCGCAACAGCCTGCAGGAGCCTGGTGTAGCCCGCTTCGACGTGGTCCAGCAGTCGGACGATCCGACTCGCTTCGTGCTGGTCGAGGTTTACCGCACGCCAGAGGACGCGGGCCGGCACAAAGAAACAGACCATTACCCGGTCTGGCGGGACACCGTGGCTGAGATGATGGCCGAGCCGCGACGCAGCGTCAAGTACGTCAATCTCTTTCCTGACGAGGCTGGCTGGGATTGAGCCGAGGCAGCACCTGCGATTTCCCAATCTCGCCTTTGCACGTAAAGAATTCTGAAGATTAGGTTATGATATCCTATGGCAATTCTGCTTGGTATTGACACCGGCGGCACCTACACGGATGCCGTGCTCTATGATGACAGCACTGACACCATCATCAGTTCGGCCAAAGCGCTGACGACCAAACATGACCTTTCTATCGGCATCCGCGGCGCGGTAGAGGCGGTTCTGCCCACTCCGCCCCCCGACATCCGCCTGGTCTCTCTTTCGACCACGCTGGCCACCAACGCCATCGTCGAAGGACAGGGTAGCCCCGTGTGCCTGTTGCTGTTGGGCTACCCGCCTGACGCTCTCAATCGGAGTGGGTTGCGACAAGCCTTGGGGGATGCCCCGGTCATCTTCATCGAGGGTGGGCACACGGTGACCGGCGAGGAGCAGGCGCCGCTGGATCTGGATGCCACCCGGCATGCGATTCAAACGCACGCGCCGGGTGTGGCTGCCTTCGGAGTGTCGGGCTACTTTGCGGTGCGCAATCCGAGCCACGAACTGGCCGTGCGCCGGCTGGCTCGCGAATTGACCCAGCTACCGGTGACCTGTGGCCACGAGCTGACCTCCAACCTGGACGCGCCCCGCCGCGCCCTTACGGTTACTCTGAACGCTCGCCTCATCCCTTTGTTGCAGGGACTCATCCTGGCTGTGCGGGACATGCTGGTCGAACGGGAAATCCATGCCCCCCTGATGGTGGTCAAGGGAGATGGCTCACTGATTGACGCGGCGGTGGCTCTGGAGCGGCCGGTAGAGACCATTCTTTCTGGGCCGGCGGCCAGTGTGGTTGGCGCCCGGCACCTGTCTGGAGAGGACGACGTTTTCGTGGTAGATATGGGAGGCACCACCACGGATATTGCGTTGCTGCGAAATGGGCGGCCTATGTTGGACCTGGATGGAGCCACTGTGGGTGGCTGGCGGACCATGGTGGAAGCCGTAGCAGTTCACACGCTTGGCTTGGGTGGCGACAGCGAAGTCCGCCTCGACAGGGTGGGCGAAGTCCACCTGGAAAGAGTGGGCCAAATCCACCTGAATGGGGCGCATGGATTGGTCGTCGGCCCGCAGCGGGTGGTCCCCCTCAGCTTACTGGCCCACCAGCATGCGGAGATCCTGGATAGTCTGCGCCGCCAATTGGCCGCACCTGTGGCTGGTCCCGATCATGGACAGTTTGTGCTGCGCCAGCGTTCTCTGGACTCCGGGCGCGCCAGTCTGACGGAGACACAAGGGCAGATCTGGGACAGGCTGGCGGCGGGACCGCAAGCACTCCCAGACCTATTTCGCGACTCCCGCACGGCATATTTTCAAAGGCGGGCGCTGGCCCGGCTGGTCGAGCGCGGGCTGGTGGTAATAAGCGCGTTCACGCCCACTGATGCGGCCCACGTGTTGGGATACCATCACGACTGGTCGATCGAGGCGGCTCGGCTGGGAGCCGAGCTGTGTGCCCGGCGTGCGTCTGCTCCCCCTTGGGAGCTAAGCCGAGACGTGGAAGATTTCTGTCGCCAGGTGATTGGTCAGGTAGCCATCCAGTCGGGGCGTGCGTTGGTAACGGCTGCGCTGGCTGAGACTTACGGCCTGGATCTGAAGGGAGACGACCTTTTGCGGCGTCTCTTCGTCGACCAGGCGCTGGCAGGCGATGACGGAGAGGACTCACTGGTACAGGTAGCCCTCACCCTGCGCCGTCCGCTGGTCGCGATCGGCGCGCCGGTGAGGACCTATTATCCGGCCGTGGCCGAAAGCTTGCACACCCGGCTACACATCCCTCAGCACGCTGAAATCGCCAACGCTCTTGGCGCGGTGGCTGGGGGTGTGATGCAGACGGTACGTGCCCTCATCAAGCCGCTGGAGGACGAGCGCTTCCGGGTTCACCTGCCCATCGGTATCCATGACTTCGCTGACCTGGAAGAGGCGGCCGCCTACGCCCTGGAGGAAGCCAGCATGCTGGCGGGGGCCCAGGCTCGTCGGGCGGGCGCCGTCGGCGTCCAGGTGCAGACCCGGCGCGAGGATCATATTGTTCGTCTTCAAAATGAGGACGTGTACTTCGACACCGAGATCACGGCCACGGCAGTCGGGCGACCCAGGTTGGGGAATTAGGACATCTGCGGAAATGAGCCTGAAGTAACCTGAGCTCAAGAATCTAGCGTGCCATTCTCGCAATGATCTGCCTTGGTTAGTTGTCAAGGTGTTTTGGCATTCCAGATTCCAACTCGGCGGCCGCCTCCTGAATCTGCTTCCAGGCCTCTTCCACGTGGCGTGCCTGTGTATGCGTCTGGCCGACGCACAGGCGAAGCGTGTATCGGCCCCCTAGGGAGGTGTGGGTCAAATACAGGTTGCCGCTCGCGTTCAGTCGTTCCAACAGTTGCCGATTGATCTCGTCCCCCCCTACGTGCCGGAAGCAAACCAGGTTCAAAGGGGCCGGCGCGGCTAGCTCGAAGCCGTCAGCCTGCTGGACCCACCTGGCGAAGTTTTGAGCCAGCTCCACGTGACGCCGCACGTGATGGCGCAAGCCCTCCACCCCGTAGTGGCGGATGACAAACCACAGCTTCAAGGCCCGGAACCGTCTTCCCAGCTGAATGTGCCAGTCCCGATAATCAATTACTGCCCCCGACTCGGTGGCCTTGTTGCGCAGATATTCGGGCAGGATACTCAAGGTCTGGATCAACGCTGCCCGGTCGGCGACATAAAAACAGTCGCAGTCAAAATTGGTGAACATCCATTTGTGAGGGTTGAAACAGTAGCTGTCGGCCAGCTCCAGGCCGGCGTGGATGTGGCGGAACTCGGGACACAGGGCGGCCGTGCCGGACATAGCCGCGTCCACGTGCAGCCAGAGACCTTCCTGGCGGCAGATGTGCCCAATCTCCGCCACGGGATCAATGGCGTTGGAAGAGGTTGTGCCTACCGTGGCGCACACGAAGCAAGGGGTCATGCCCGCCGCCCGGTCAGTTTGGATCTGACGGGCCAGGGCACCCGGCTTCATGGCAAAGTGTTCGTCTACCTCAATCGCTCTCAGGTTCTGGCGGCCAATGCCGGCGATCTTGGCCGCCTTCTCTACGGAGGAATGGGTCTGAGTGGAGGCATAGGCCACCAGGCGCCCATCGCAGCCTCGTTCGTTGCTGGCGTAACTGGTAGCTCTCTCGCGGCCTGCCAACAGCGCACACAGGGAAGCGCTGGACGCTGTGTCCTGGATCACCCCCCCACCGGCTGAATCAGATTTGAACTTGGCTGGCAGGTCTAGCATGTCCACCAGCCAGTCCAGTACGTGAGTCTCCAGCTCGGTGCAGGCCGGGCTGGTGGCCCACAACATCCCCTGCACTCCCAGGCCGGCCGAGAGCAGCTCCCCCAAGATGGCCGGCCCCGAGGCGTTGGCCGGGAAGAAAGCGAAGAAATTGGGCGACTGCCAGTGGGTGACCCCCGGCAGAATCAACTCTGCTACGTCCTGTAGCATCGTCTCGAAATCCTCACCTTGGCGGGGCGGCTGCGCGGGCAGCGAGGCGCGGATCTGGCCGGGCTGCGCTTGCGATAGAACTGGAAACGACTCGATCCGCTCGTAGTAATCGGCGATCCAATCCACCATCGCTCGTCCGTAGCGGCGGAATTCTTCGGAGGTCATGTGGAAGCTTTGCTCCTCGGGCATTTCTCCTCCTTGGCTATTTTGACGACACAGGAGCTCCCCGGCAGTGGTCAGGTGAATCTAACGGAAAGGGGCAGTTTCGGCTACTGAGGTTGGCTGAAATCCAGGACGTAGCCAATGTAGGTCTCGAAGTCTTTCAGATTCTCTTGAAGGATGTGGTACACCGTCGCGTCGTCCATATCCCAGTACAAATGCACCACTCGGTTGCGGAAGCTTACCATCTTGCGCAGCGTGGGCATGAAATCTTCAGGCAGTATGCCCTCTTGGTGCAAGACGACGAAGGTATCGTAGTAGTCGACCGGGGTTCGATATCCTTCATCCGCGACGATGTGGTGGGCGAGGTCCAGGCAGCATTCGATGCATACCTGTAGCAGATGCTTAGCGCTTTCCACCTTGGTAAAATCCTGCAGAAACTCCTCTTGGGAGAGGTCGGCCAAGATGACCAGTTTGCTCAGGCAGCTCTTCAGATTGCCGATGCGCGAGGCCAGCACCTCAGGATCAACCATGTAGCAGACCCTCCCGGCGTGTCTTGTCGAGGAAGGCGTCGCGCAGACGGCGAGCCGCAGGCGCGAAGTCGAAGTACCTCTTGCGTGTGTGGACTTCGAAGGCGACGCGCTGTGCCCGCTCCCGTTCATAGAGCAGGACACCCTGCTGCACGATTCTCCCCCGCACCAGCAGTGGCGCGACGTTGATGGCCCGCACGTCCACCCTCTTCAGGCCGCTGGCGTCCTCAACCGCAGCCTGAACTTCCAACTCCAGCATCAACCGCTGGTAGGAGGAAGGCGTTTCGCTGAGGACCAGGGCGATATCTACGTCACTGAATGGTGTAACTGTCCCACGTACCACCGAACCGTATACATAGGCCATATCCACCGGGTACTCAGCCAGGACCGAGGGAAGAACTTCTTGGAGTAGGGCTAGGATTTGCGTGGCTTGCTGCCGCCGCGTTTGAAGGTCACTGGGGGTGTCCATCTTTGCATTCCGACTGCGCTGAGCATTTATTCATTCTGCACAACTACTAAGTATACCTCAATGACCCCTGAACACAAAACCACCGTCAGCGGAGACCAGCGGAATCTTCGAGGTTGATCCATGGAAACAAAACACCTGGCATATTGGGCGTTACAACTTGCCAGGCCACTAAACGTTCCTGTTGTCTCTCAAAACAGGTGTTCCTCCACCAATCGCGCCGCGCCCCCTGGCCGGCTGACCAACACATCCAGCACGCCGGGCAGCCCGCGAGCGCGGGTTTCCACCTCGGTTGCGCGCGCCGCTTCGCAGATGAGATGGACGTTGGGGCCGGCGTCGATGGTGAAGTAGACAGGCAAACCAGCCGCCCGCCAGCCTTGGGCGGCCTTGATGACCGCCATGGTGGCTGGTAACCAGTAGTAGAGGGGGGGACGGGAAGTCATCATTACTGCGTGCATCATAACCGCATCCTGCTCAATCAGGGTACCCATCGCCTCCAAATCCCGGGCCAGTAAAGCTCGTTTGCAGGCAGCCAGCATGGCGGGTGCGGCCGCCACCCGGGACATATGCAGTCGGCTGCCGACTGCCAGTCCATGCCCGCGGCTGGAGCCGACCACCTTGTGCTCGCGGCTGACAATGACTACGACGTCGCGCAGACCCCAGTGGTCAGGCGGCGCCACGCTGCGGGCAAAGGAGGTAGCGTTCCCCTTGCCCATCACCCATTCCGTGTACCCACCTGGCACCGAGCGGCTGGCCGACCCCGACCCCCGCCGTGCCAGGGCCGAGAGCTCCGCCTCTGCCAGCTCCAGCCCCGCCGCGGCGCAGGCAGCCACCGTCAGCGCGGCGAAGCCCGATGCGGAGGAGGCGATCCCGGCTCCGGCCGGAAAATTGTTACGCGACACGACCCGGCCGGCAGTATGATGTCCGGCTCTCTGGCGTACCAGGTCCAGGTGACCCGAGACCCGCGCCCGGGTTGCCTCATCGGCTGGCCGGTCGTCGATGGTGACTTCGTCCTTCTCCAGCCCCTTGTCAAAGGCGACCGTGGTCGTCGTGTATAAATCGCCCAGGTTCAAAGAAAGTGATGGGTTGGCCGGCAAACGCAGCGCGTCGTCGCGGTTCCCCCAGTACTTGATAAAGGCGATGTTGCTGCAGGCGATAGCAGTAGCTTTCCGGTTTGGCATGTGGTGTTTCAGCCTTGTGGCCTTCTCTCCTTCTCTCCCTTTCTCATCCTCAGTTTATCACGAATAGCGGGCGCCTAAAAGCAAAGTGGCTTGGAGTTGAGCCAACACCTGATTCGCCTGCCCGGTTTCACTCTGCTCAACCCCTGTCACGGAACCGGATCTCAGCCTAAAGCCCAGGGAAGGTGGCAAACCAGTCTACATACACTTCGCTCCATGGGCCTGCCGGGAGCATCGCCGGGTTACCAAAGAAAAGCGCGTCCGGCGATGTGGCGTTCTCTCCTTTTAAGTACCAGTTGAGAGAGCAATCGCTCTCTGGCCACCAGCCGATCTCTTGGCCGTCGATGTATAGCTGGACCGTGCCATTCACGTAGTCTGCGGTTACCAGGGTCCAGTCTTCGTGTGGGATGCTGTAGTCGGGCAGACGTTCGAGGCGCCAGAAGTATTGCTCCTGGCAACCGGGGTAGATGAACTGGCCCTGGCCCTCGTTGCTTGTCGTATCTTGCAGAAGGTAGAAGATTGCCCCAGTAAAGAAGGGGATATGTCCGGCGTTGCTGATCTCCACACCATAGCCATTGGCTGTCTGACGCCCCCGCCAGGCGAAGCGTATGTTGCCCTGGTTAGGGCGCCAATCGAAGCGGGGAGATTGCTCTGGCACGCTGCTTTGACCTGGTGCGAGGAAGAAAGGGGAGCCGCCCCGCCGACGTAAGTAATCTAGCGGACTCTCCCCCATCTGCGCTGATGCCGGCGAGAGGTCGACAGGCAACATATCATCGTAGATGACCCAAACGGGCACCTCCGGGCTGAAACCGTCATTCAAGATGGCGGCGTAGCTGTTCTCCACCACCGTCCAGGAGTTTGATGGGGGAGTGTCCTGTTTCAGTTGCCAGTAATCAGGCATCGTCGACCCTTCAAAGTCTTCCTGCCAGTAGGGGGTGTTCGCGAAGGGGCCGGCTGGTAGGGCAGAGGAATATGGGGATGGCGGGTCGGTGGGCGTTGGTGGCGCCTCCACCTGGGCATCCTGGATGCCATGCACTGCTGGCGGGGTCGAGTCTGGCACATAGACTCGAATCCAGTCCACTTCCAGGTCGGTCCAGGCTGTGGGCGACTCCAACAACGCCAACGAGCCTATATACAGCGAGTCGGGTCGTGTTGCCGCCTGGGGGTAGCCCTTGAACGAACTCAGCGTGCGGGTCATAATGGGTGTGGCGTCCAGGGACAGGGTTAACGTGTCACTCAAGTAATCGATGCTGACGACCACCCAGTCTGTGTAAGGGTCGCTGTAGCCATGATCGCCCAGGTCCACAAAGCTGTTGCCCCGGTCCGCCCCGACGATGAGCCCACGCCATTCCTCGGTGTTGCCGTAATCGGTGCCCACGTAAAAGAGGGGGCCTCCCCAGCCCGGGGCATGCCCGTCAGCGTATATAGAGATCCGGTGTTCACCCACCACCTCGGCCTCAAAGCGAACCCGCATCGCCAGACGAAAATCGCCTAACTCAGGTATCCAGTCTACCCGTTGGGTGGTGTATGGCACATCGTATGTGGTGGCGCTGTCGTCGATCATATACAAATAGGGAAAGGAGACGTCGGACTCTGGCACAGCCACCCTCAGCCGGCCGTTGTCTACCGTCACCACACCTGAATCTGGCGGTGCGTAGCTGGCTGGAGTCATCTGCCCCTGCACGGTCCAGTAGCCCACCAGCTGGTTGCAATCAAATTCGTCGGCGAAGTACGTGGTGTAGCCATCTGGTCTGTAGATATCGGCCTCCGGCATAAGGCCACAGTATACGGTACACGCCGGCAAATCAGGCGGCTTCTGTCTCAAAATGAGAGGCAGGTAGGTGCGGTAAGGCAGCTCAGGGGGCGGCTCAGCCAGTACGGAGGTGATAGCTGAGGGAGTGTCATCAATACAAACCGGGTATTCGTGCGCGCCAGGGGACATGGCCTCGACGGACAGCCCCGGCCTTCCAGTCAGTGCCAGTAGCAGCCCGGCTGCCCCTACCATTCGCAAGCCTGCGGATAGTAGCCCGCTCATCTGCGCCAACTTTCCTCCGCGGCCGTCCGGGCAGCACATCAGATACTGATATGCTGCCTTCAAAATTGGTTCTCAGGGATTTCTCACTCTGACAACCAGGCAAGATTGTGTCATTTTCATTTTACCACAGTTACGGCTCCCATTTCAATAGCCATGTGCCTATTGTTATTCTTTCCGATTGTGTCAAAAGCCACGCCGCACAAACCCCATCTCAAATTACCTGCTGACGCTGGCCCAGGCTGGAAGATTTATCGACGGCAAGGGGTAGAAAGTGCCATCAGTCTGAAACGTCCAGGTAAACAGGGGAGTTGCGCCGCGCAGACTCAAGCACTGCCAAGGTGGTGGTCAGTGTTTTGAGCCCGTCCCATCCACTAACCAGCGGGCTTTCTTCGCCTCGGATAACCCGGCAGAAGTGAGCAAGCTGTGCTACCAGAGGATCGGCGTGTTCCAGGTCGTGCTGGCGTTTTTCCAGCGGGTGATACCAGCCCAGTTGCAGGCCGCCCGGGTAGCGCCACAGGCTCATACTGGGGAAGGCCAGGGATCCTTGGGTGCCGAAAAAATGGTAACAATTCTCGTCCCTTTGTGGATAGATGGGATTTTCGCCGCTGGTCAGTTCATAAGACCAGGGTGATGGCACCGTGTCGGAGACAAGAATCGAGCCCAAAGCCCCGCTCTCGAATTGTAGGGTGATGCTGGCGCTATCCTCGACCGGGAGTCCACGAGTGGCGGAGCTGGTCATGGCATATACGCTGCAGATCTCGCCACAGATGTAACGCAAGTTATCGAGATCGTGGATGAGGTTGATCAGTACGGGGCCGCCGCCGGGCTTCGTACGCCAGGCGA
>CP070811.1:3718423-3737901 GCA_020343875.1 Anaerolineales bacterium
CCGCATGCCTCACGAAGGACAGGTTTTGGCCGTGGAATTCAGTCACGACGGGAAGTGGGTTGCCACAGGTAGCAATGACCACACCGTAAAGATATGGAGTGTCCAATGATGCGACCAGCACAAGGCAGCCAGCGCGGCCCTGAGACCAGAGGCCGCACTATACATTGGGCTCGCTTCTATGATGCGGCCGTCGGACTGCTGTTCTTGGGTAAGGAGCAGATGGTTCGGGAGATGACTCTTGACTTGGCCGGGGTAAAGCAGGGGGATAAGGTACTGGATGTGGGCTGTGGCACCGGCAGCCTCACCATCGCGGCCAGTTCGCGAGTAGGTCCCGATGGAGAGGTACACGGCATTGACGCTGCGCCGGAGATGGTCGAGGTAGCCTGCCACAAAGCGGCTCGGGCGGGGTTGGACGTTGATTTTCGGATGGGTCTGATCGAGGACATCCCTTTCCCCGACGAAACGTTCGACCTGGTTCTGAGTAGCCTGATGCTGCACCACCTGCCCCACGACCTGAAAGGCGAGGGCCTTGCGGAAATATACCGTGTCTTGAAGCCGGGGGGGCATTTCCTGGCCGTGGATTTCGAGCCGCCGGCCAGCCCCTGGTTCCGGCGCCTGACGACCTGGTTCTTGGGCCAAGGCATGCTGCAGAGTAGTCTCCAGGCACTGGGCGCTATGATGGACGAGGCCGGCTTCGCGGAAGTGGAGGTGGGAGCGACCCAATACAGATTGCTTGCGTACTTGCGAGGCAGAGCGGGGCGAAAGCCATGACAATACTTGCGTCGCGGCGGCATCTCTTGGGGGTAGTTCTTATGCTGGCCATGGTCGGCTGTGGTCCGGTTCTGACGCCCAGCCCAGTGTCGCCTGGTGCACCAACTCGGATAGCTGCCGTTACATCAGCGCCGTCCCTGGCGCCCGCTAGGGTGACTGCCACGACAGAAGTGACCGTTCCACCGACTGAAGAGGCTGCCCCCACTGCGACGGCGAAGCCCAGCCCGGAGCCCATACCCCAAGATACGCCGGCCATCGCCCCTCGCGATGAGGAGATGATCCGGCCTACGGCTGTGTTCGAGGTGGAGGACGACCAGGCCCTGGCCCTAGTGAATGGGACCCTGATTGACGGTACCGGCGCTGATCCTCTCCCCAATGCGGCGGTGGTGATTCAGGGCGGGCGCATCGTAGCCGTGGGGCAGGAGTCCGAGGTGGGCATACCCGGGCCTGCCAGAGTGATCGACGTCCAAGGCGCAACGATGCTGCCGGGTTTCATCAACGCCCACGTGCATCAGGGCTTCGATGGTCAGAAACTGGCGGCGTGGGCTCAAGGCGGGGTGACCACTGTGCGCGACCTGGGTGCTTACCCAACCGAGGATCTCTTTGATCGCCGTGATGCGTTCCTCAAAGACAACCAATATGCGCGCTTGGTGGCTGCCGGCCCCTTGATGACCGTGCCGGATGGGTACCCTATCAATCCTTGGGGTGTGAAGGCGCTGACCGTCACTTCACCAGAAGATGCGGCCTCAAAGACGGGCCAGCTACTGGATGCTGGGGCTGATGTGATCAAGATCGCCTTGGACTCGGGGGCCATCTTCAACACCGATATACCGGTCCTCACAGCAGAGGAAGCAGCCGCCATTGTAGAAGTCGCCCATCGGCGGGGCAGACTGGTCTCGGCCCATGTAACCACCACGCAGGATCTGAAGCGGGCTCTGGATGCGGGCGTGGATGATATGGCCCACATGGTGACTGATTTCCTGCCTGCCCACCGCATTCAGGGTATGTTGGAAGGCGACGTGTATTGGGTGCCCACCCTGGAGTTGTGGAGGCGGGTTGGATATTTCGAAAGGCGGGCGGTTTCCAACTTGGGGCGCTTCGTGGAGGCCGGGGGCCAGGTGGCGCTGGGCACGGACTATGCCGGATACAACGCCGTGTTCGATCTGGGCATGCCCATCACGGAGATAGAATTGATGCAAAAGGCCGGCATGACGCCCATGCAGATCATCGTAGCCGGAACTAAGAATGCCGCTGCCGTGTGCAACCTGGACCACGAGCTGGGAACGCTGGAAGCCGGCAAGATTGCGGATGTACTGATTGTGGACGGCGATCCGCTGGCCGATATTCACGCTCTCATGCAGGTCCGCATGGTGATTCACAACGGCGTGGTGATCCGGGACGAAGGCGGCAAAGACTAAAATTGCCTGTATCTGTGGTTTGATGTGCCGCTGGTGGGCGTTGATGGGCCTCCTGCTGTTGCGCTTGCGTGCGTGGGGACTCGAGCACTTCGTTCGCGTCTGATGGAGATGAAGACCGCATATGGGTAACATTCTTCTTAAGCTAGAAGGTGGCGACCGGCGCTCCATCGGCAGGGTCGACGAGGTGGTGGCCGATATACTCGACCACCCCTCCCTGTTTGGGGCTGTTTTCGAGGGGATGTTCAGCCAGGACCCGGTCATCCGCATGCGGTCCGCCGATGCGATCGAAAAGGTCAGTGCACAGCACCCGGAATACCTCCAGCCGTTCAAGGCAAAGCTGATGCATCAGGTGGCCAAGAGCCAACAGCCTGAGGTTCGTTGGCATGTAGCCCAGATGTTACCTCGCCTGGATCTCAGCCCTGAGGAGCGCCAGGCTGCCGTGGAGATTCTGCTGGCTTATCTGGAGGAAAAAAGTAAGATTGTCAAGGCATTTTCGATGCAGGCTCTGGCGGAGCTGGGGGAAAGAGACCCCGACCTGCGGCGCCAGGTCATTCCACTCCTGGAGGAATTGACCGAAACCGGCAGTCCGGCTATGAAAAGCCGGGGCCGCAAGCTATTGAATAAGTTGATGGGACTTGAGGATAGGTTATGAGTATCCCCCAAACCAAGGTCATCAAAATTCTGGAGGCTCACCATATTCCCTACCGCCTGTTGCCCCATGGCGAACCGGTTTTCACGGTGGAGGCCGCGGCCAGGCAGCGGGGTGTAGTCAAGGAAGAGATGGTCAAGTCGATTCTGTTGCGCGATCGGGACAGCCGCTACGTAATGGCGTGCGTCCTGGGCGATGCACGGGTCAATCCCAAGGCGGTGCGAACCTGTCTGCCCCAGGCTTGGAGACGGCTGTCCTTCGCTAGCGGGGAGGAGATTGAAGCGATCACTGGCTGTATGCAAGGCGCTGTCGCCCCATTGGGGTTGCCTGACCACGTACCGGTGATCTTCGATGAAGCGGTTGCCTGCTGTGAGAAGGTGAATATCAGCAGCGGGGACCCGATGGCGGGGCTGGAGCTCAAGGCCAGCGATTTGATAAGCGCCTCTGGCGCCCGTCTGGCCCCCATTGCGGAGGAGGGGTGATTATTTGGCCCAAAATTCACTTGTGGATCCTGCACCCTTTTTTCTGGAGGGTGGCCCGGTCGGGGTTTTGCTCATCCACGGCTTCACCGGCTCACCGCCGGAGATGAGACTGGTGGGTGATGCTCTGCACCAGTTCGGCTTGACCGTATCAGGGCCACGTCTGCCCGGTCACGGCACCAGGCTGGAGGATATGAACCGTTGCCGATGGACGGAGTGGATCGACCACGCGACGTTAGCTCTGACCCAGCTCCAGAGTGGGTGTGATATTGTCTTCGTGGGCGGCCTGTCGATGGGGGCCTTGCTGGCCCTCAATCTAGCCGCCCACCATTCAGAGATAGCAGGCGTGATCCTGTATTCCACGGCCATTTTCATCCGCAACCCGCTTAGCTGCCTGATCCCGCTGGCCAAGTATCTGATCCCTCAGGTGCCCAAATCTAAGAATGGTGGCTACCACGACCCGCAGGGCAGGCCCCAGGTCTGGTCTTACGATGCATATCCTATCCCGGCCGCTCACGAGCTCTTGAAGCTCACCTCGGACGTCAAGCGGCTTTTGCCCCGAGTAACCTCACCGCTGCTTATCATCCACAGCACCGACGACCAGACGATACACCCAGGCAGCGCCCGGTTCGTCTACGACCGGGCTGGTTCGTCGGATAAGGAATTGCTCATCTTGCATGATTCGGGCCACGTGGTTACCGTGGACGCTGAATGGCAGCAGGTGGCGGAGAAGACGCACCGCTTTATTGTAGACCGCTTGCCAGGATCTGTATGAGGCAAGAGAAGTAGGCCGAACAGCTATGCTCGGTGAGTAAGAAGCATGTTGCCTCGACATCCTTTTGAGTGGCTGACACCTTTTCGATAGAAGCGGGCCTTCATAGGCCTGTTGGTCCTCACCCTGGTCGTCTTGGCGGGGCTGAGAGCCCTGGACGCGCCACTGCGCACCAAGCTTTCTCCATCCGGCATTGTTTCGTTCGAGCTGGCGGGAGAGCTTGGGCTGGCGCAGAGTATGATCCAGACATGGGGTCAAGGGGGTCAGGTTTACGCTGGCCTGAGCCTGGGCCTGGATTACCTTTTCATGGTCGCCTACGCGGGCTGCATTGGCCTGGCTTGTGTGTTGGTGGCCCAGAGTCTGCTGGGCCGGGTTGAGTTTCTGCCGGCGCTAGGCGTGCTACTGGCCTGGGCTCAGCTTGGGGCCGCCCTGCTGGACGCGGTGGAGAATTACGCCCTCATCCAGCTTTTGCTTGGATCTCAGCGGCAGTTATGGCCGGCGCTAGCCCGCGGATGTGCCGAGCCAGAGTTCTTGATCGTAGTGGCTGGTCTGGTCTACATAGCGGGCGGTGCTGCTGTGTGGCGGATAAAGGTTCGCCGGCAAGAGAAAGGGAGCGGATAAGGGCAGACGCTTGGACCCGTCCGAGGGAGCGGTTCAAGCTGGTCAGCCGCCCCAGGCGGATAGGAGGTTCTTCTGCCAGAAGTCAGTCCGTGATGGCCACCGGCAGGGTGAAGGTGAAGGTCGTTCCTGGGCCTGCTTGGCTCTCCTGGCCGCGACCTTCGGATTCAATCCAGATCTTTCCGCCATGTGCCTCGACCGCTAATTTGCAGAAGGTCAGCCCCACCCCACTCTCGCTCTCTTGGTGGCCACCAGTGAAGAATTTTTGGAACAACTGGTTCTGCAATTCAGAAGGGATGCCGGGGCCGGTATCTGCAATGGAGATGGCCAAATACGGAACTTCGGAGGGTTGCCTGGTTCCATCTCCGGTCTGTCTCTCATCCCCTAATCGCACTGTGACCTTCACCAGCCCATCTCTGGGCGTGAACTTAATGGCGTTGTCGAGCAAGTTTTGCAGCACTCGCTCTGTCAACCTAGCGTCGGCCCATGCCGGGGGCAGGTTGGGCGGCACGTCGGTCTCCATGCGCAGGCCCTTTTCGGCGGCCAGTGGTGACTGCGCACTTAGCACCTCGGCGATAAGATTGGCCAGCGAGACGGGGCTGCGTTGCAGCGGCATGCGCCTGCTCTCCAGCTGACTCACGTCCAGGATGTTGTTGACCAACTTCAACATCTTCTGAGTGCTATTGCGAGCCAGTTCCACCGTATCCAGCTGATCATCCGACAGATTCTGGCCAAAATACTTGAGGAGTTCCAAAGCACCATAAATGGCCGTCAGCGGGTTGCGCAGGTCGTGCACCATGGCATGGGTCAGGTCTTCTCGCATTTGTTCCAGCAGGCGTTCTTCGGTCACATCCCGCAATACCACCAGTCGACCTAGGGGGGTGGCATCCGCCTGCACGGGAAGGCTCATCCAGTGCAGGGTGCGCGGCGGCACCGACAGCTCGCCTTCGGCAGGCGACTCGTCCCCATCTCCAATGCGGCGCATCTGGGAGATTGCGGAGCGTACTGCGGCTGGTGCTTCCAGTCGTAGCGCAGCCAGGACCTGATGGAGTGGCTGCCCAGCCCAGTCCTTAGCCGAGCCGGGCAGACGCAAGAACTCAAGCGCCGGGCGGTTGGTGACCAACACACGCAGATCCGTGGCAATCAGAATAATCCCACTCTGGCTGGAATCGATCAATGCCTTCAGGCGACTACGTTCGCCAGCAATGGTCTGGAACAGTTGAGCATTGGCCACGGCCGTAGCCAGCTGGTGGCCAATCGCATCTAAAAAGGTTCTCTCGTTGGCTGAAAAGACGCGGGGATGGTGTGCGAACAGACTCATAGTACCCAACGAGTGATCTTGATGTACCAGGGGGATGCAGGCGCAGGCGCGCAGACCCATGCCTGGCATCTTGGCCGTAATCTTCCTGAGGGCCATTGGTGCCTCACGTTCGAGATCGCTGACCACCAGGCTGCTGCGCTGCTCGTGGACGTAGGTGCACAGCGTGTCCACCAACTGGCTGCGCTGTTGGCGACGTGACACAATCGATGGCAAGCCCTTCTCAACCGCCAGATGCAGCCGCCCATCAGCCGGGTCGACCAGGCTGACCATGCCGGCGTCAAACTCCAGCAGTGCCAGGGCCGACGCCAGGGCCTGGGACAGAGCATCTTCGAGCATCAGCGACCGGCTGGCCATGCGGCTGATGGTATATAGGGCCACCATATCGGCCGCGCGTCGGCGTGACTCCTCGTAGAGGCGGGCATTTTCAATAGCCACCACCACTTGGCTGGCCAGAGCCCGGCAGAGTGTCACGTCGTCTTCGGTGAATTGATAGCGGCGCTTGTCGGCCACGTACACTTCCATGAGGCCTATGGCCTGCTCTTTGTACAGCAAGGGCATCATCAGCAAGCCACCCCAACGGAAGGACTTAAGCAAAGCTCTCTCAGCTTCGTCGGCCGCCGGGTCGTCTACGTAGACGATGAGGGGAGTGTGCTCCTGCAAGACCTGTTCAGTCGCGGGGTAATCAGATAGGGAATAGGTTTTGTACCCATCCTGACCATCATCGCTCGAGGTCCTGATCTCAGGTAATACATAATCGGCCAGGGCTACGATCGTGCCATTTTGCTGGTCCCAGCTTGAGATAGCGCAGCCATCGGCGCCCACAATTTGCGTCGTCTTCTGGGTGATCTCAGCCAGGATTTCGTCCAGATCCAGCGTGGAGGCAATAGCTGTACCCGCTTCTCGGAGAGCCGTCTGTTCTCGCAGGCGCTTTTGGGTCTCAGCCAGCAGGGCGCGGTTGTTGGCTTCGCTCTGACGCAGGGCTTCTTCCATCTGCCGGCGCTGGATGAGTTCCTGCTTCATTTGTTCGCCTAAATCACGTAGTCGGCCGACCATAGCACCGATCAGCACGGCAACGGCGAAGCTCGGCACACCTCCTGAGGAAACCAACACCCCCCAACCTGACTCTCCGGCCAGGTTGAGAAGCAACGTGTTCACAGGCAGGCTGAGCAGACCGGCGACCAGCCCAGCTTGGAGTCCGAAATACCAGCCTGCCACAGCCACCGGCAACACTGACAAACCAGTCACCTCTTGTCCCAGCGCTTCGTAGAACGGCACAAAGGTCACCGCATAGACCAGGGTAGCAGTCAAGACCAGCACCCTGCGCCTGCGTAAAGTCCAGTTCCGGCCCACTTGCTGCCGGGAATGGTCCGAATCCAAGGCCATGCCTCCTCGTCTTGACACCCTCTCCTTCTGTCAGCGTTCAATCAGCTGGAGAGCAGATGATGCCTTGACCCAGGCGTACGCAGCTGCCAGTATACATATTATTATACCACAAATTTGCTCCTTCGACTCGTTCTGTTTGGCAAGCCCCAGAGATTTGGCAGGGGGCGGTTGGCTGGTTAAATGCCGGCAGCGAAATAGACGGGCCGGCTCGAATGCCCGAGCCGGCCCATTGCCAGAAGAAGGAGGGAAGCGCCCCGCTATGTGGGGCTATTCTATTGACGACCTGACAAGGACGAGTCTTACCTCGAGGCGATGCAATAACCAGGCTCAGCCCAGAACTTAGGTTGAGGGTGACCCGGACTGACGCTTGCGGATCTGTACGGCAAAGGTGCCAAGGGTTGCCAGGATCATGCCTATCACCTGTCGCCCAATTAGCCCTTCGGCGAGGAAGACCCAGGCCAATAACGCGATTTGGAAGAGCATGGTATTGTTGATGATGCTCGATTCCATAGCCGAGAGGGTGCGCAGGGTGCGGTTCCAGAGGGTGAAGGCAAAGGCGCTGTTCACCACCGCCAGCCACATGATGATCACCCAGTTCATCAGCGTCAGTCGGGGCAAACCTTGCACGGCCACCCCGCTGATTAGCAGCACCAGCGCGCCGATCCCCATGCTGACGATTGTAACGGCTATCGGCTCAAGCTGGCGGTTGCGATTGAGGTGCCGTCCCAGGATTGCAGACAGGGCATTAGCCAACACGCCAACAATGGCAATGGTCAATCCGGTGAGTTCAGCACCGGGCAGAGATACGGGGTAGAAGAAAACCAGCACTCCCATCAAGTATAGGCCGGTTCCACCCCACTGGACGGGGGTGGGCCGCTCCCCTAGCGTGGAAATACCTAGCAAGCCCACAAGAATGGTCGTGAAGCTGAGCAGTAAGCTGGTGGTGACGGCAGGCAGATAGAAGAGGCTCAGAAACTGGGCGCCCTGGGTGACGGCATAGAACAACAAGCCGAGTGCGGTCAGTCGGGCCCATTCGCTGATGGATAGGCTACGGAGTTGGACGAGTAGGCGTGGGCGGATGGTGAAGGGGAGCAGGCACAGGAAGGCCAGCGTGTAGCGAAGCCCGGCAAAGGGTAGGGCTGGGATGTCCCTGAGGCCGATCTTGATCAGCACCCAGGACGTGGACCATAGGACTGTGACGAATAGGGCCTGGAGAATAGCGCGCACATGCGGAGGGAGATTCTTGATTATTGTTCACCTCCCAGGTATCAAAAAGGGTTAGACGCGCGCAAACGTGCACACTGGGCTAACCCCACCAGGCTTTTATCCCTTAAGGTACTCGCCGCTGATGACACATGTGGCGCTCGGTCCAGGCCCGAGGCCTTGCCAGCGGAACCCTAGTCACCTGATTGACGATGAGGTATAATATCATCCAGGCGGCCTCTTGTCAAAGGAAAAAGTAGAAGCATGTACGAATGAGCTGTTGCCGATTCTGTAGGCCCAAGGGAGGATAAATCATGACTGCTGATGCGGTGATGCGTGAGCAATTGCTAGCCCTATTGCGGGGTGGAAATGCGCACATAGGTTTTGACCAGGCTGTGGCTGAGTTCCCTATGGCGCATACTAACACTAAGCCCCCCAACGTCCCCTATACCCCCTGGCATCTCATCGAGCACATCAGAATTGCCCAATGGGACATTCTCGAATTTATCCGTAACCCACATCACGTTTCCCCCAATTGGCCGGAGGGGTATTGGCCGCCCTCAGACGAGGAAGCCGATGCCGCTCGATGGGAGACAAGTATCCGTGATTTTCGGGCGGATCTGGAAGCGGTTCAATATTTGGTTTCCGATCCGGGCACCGATCTCTTGGCGACCATCCCCCACGCAGAGGGGTATACAATTTTTCGTGAGATATTGCTGGTGGCCGACCACAACGCCTACCACCTGGGTGAGTTTGCCATTCTGAGACAGGTCATGGACACCTGGCCCGCCAAGTAAGGGAGGCCTGCATCAGGTGAGGCTGGGCTCTACACATGGCTTTCATCTGAGAGTAGGGAAGCCCTAGTCCGCAGGGATGGTCTCTACAGAGAGATGCTTTCGTACAGGGTGGCGAATTAGGCTGACCCCAGGAGTTTTCTTCTCAAAAAGGGTGAACCTGTCCTGAAACAGCCCTGCCTGAAACTCAGCGGCCGATTCTGCGTATAGAAAGGCAGACACGCAACAAGTGAACTGGAACAACATAGATAGGGAGGATTTCGTCATGTCGAATGACATCAAACGCCTTTATCGGTCGCGGGATGAACGTATGCTGGGAGGAGTTGGTGGTGGCCTGGCCAAGTATCTAAATACCGATCCGACACTGATACGCCTGCTGTTTGTCCTGTTTGCCCTGGCAGGTGGCCCAGGGATCATTGCTTACCTGATCATGTGGATTGTGGTGCCGCTCGAGCCCCAAGGGACCTAGCCAGGACCCTGGCTTGGGTGGGCAAATGGACTTTCCCGCATAGTATGGGATAGAAGGAGAATACGGATGGACGAAGGACGAAGTTGGGTTCAAGAAATTCAAGTTTCTGGCAGCCAAGTGAAGAAGCGGGTGAAAGGGCTGATCGATGAGGGCAACGTCCGCCGCCTGATAGTCCGCACCTCGGATGAGCAGCTGCTGATGGAAACGCCTCTCACCGCAGGGGTGGCATTGGGTAGTGTGTTGACCATCTTCACACCGCCGCTGGCGGCACTTGGGGCGGCGGCAGGGCTCCTGGCCGGTGTGAAGATTCAGGTTGTGCGCGTGGCGGATGATAACGAAGTGTAAGTCGGGCACGGGCGATATGTAACCCTGGCTTTTCCGGGGGCTGTTGGGGATTAGTGCAGAGGCCAGAGGCCTGACGGGTTTTCGTAAACCCCGTCAGGCCTCTTCATCTGAGGGTGCAAAATAGGGCTCAATTTCGGGCCTTATTTGGATAAATAGGACCTGCCCAGTATAATAATTCAGGCAATCAATTGACGTTATATTGGCTATCTACCCAACCAGCTCCTTTGACACTGCGGGCAAGAAGGAGGTCATCCGATTAATTGTCCAAATTGCCGGCAGACCAACCCGGATGGGGCCAAATTTTGCATGAATTGCGGCCAGCCGGTGGGGCCTGCTGATCCGCCTACGGCGCCCCCGGGTGCCCCTTCCCCCGCCGCCAGGGCTGGCGTTGCTCACACCACGACCCACCTGGCCGCAGAGCGGAGGGTGGTGACCGTCATGTTTGCCGACATATCCGGATTCACCGCCTTGTCAGAGAAGATGGACCCGGAGCAGGTGCGCCGTTTGATCAACAACTGCTTTGACCAGTTGGTGCCCCTGGTCGAAAAATATGGCGGCGTGGTGGATAAGTTCATTGGCGACGAGATCATGGTCCTGTATGGCGCGCCGGTGGCCCACGAAGATGACCCGGTCCGGGCGTTACGGACAGCCCTGGAGATGATGGACGCCCTGGAAGACTTCAACGCCCAACACGGCACCAACCTGGGCATGCACGCCGGCATCAACACTGGCCTGGTGGTGGCCGGGGGTATTGGCTCACAGGGGCGGCAGCAATATTCGGTCATAGGCGATACGGTCAACCTGGCTGCCCGGCTGGAATCGGCCTCGGAGCGAGGCGAAATCTACGTGGGGCCGGACACGTACGCCATGGCTACGGGGCTGTTTGAATTTGAAGCGCTGGAGCCCATCAAGGTGAAGGGCAAGGCCGAGCCGGTGCAGGTCTACAGACTGCTGGCCGGTAAAGCCCATACCCGCCGCTTGCGAGGTTTGGTGGGATTGGCAAGCCCTATGGTAGGCCGCGACTCCGAGCTGGCTGCCCTGGTGCAGGTGAGCGAAGCGGTTCAGGCCGGCTCCGGCCGATTGGCAGTTATCGTTGGCGAGGCGGGGCTGGGCAAGACCCGGCTGATCACCGAGTGGCAGGCGGCTGCCTCCTCAAGCCTGCACTGGGCCACCGGCCAATGTCTGTCCTACGGGCAGGGGCTGGCCTACCATTTATTGATCGACGTGCTGCATGCCCTCCTTGACGTGCCCGCTGCCGCCGCCCAAGCAGAAACGCGGGCCGCCCTGCACGCTATGACCGACGACCTCTTTGGTGACTCGGCGCTTGACATTTATCCCTACCTGGGGCATTTGCTCTCGCTGCAGCTTGCGGAGGAAGCCCAGGGCCGGGTTAAGCCCCTTGAACCGCAGGCATTGCAGGCCCAATACCTGGCTGCCCTGCGCCAATTCCTTCAAAAACTGGCCGCTCGCCAACCGATCGGCTTGATTCTTGAAGACATCCATTGGGCCGATCCCTCTTCAACCGACCTGATCATTAAGTTGCTGCCGCTGACATCCGAAGCGCCAATCCTGTTCTGCTTGACCGCCCGGCCGGAACGGGATGTGCCTGGCTGGGAGCTGGTCAGCACCGCCCGCCAGCAGATGGGCTCCAGCTTAGCCGAGCTCGACCTGAGTACCCTCTCTGATGCTGACAGCCAACAGTTGATGGCCAACATATTGGAGACTGAGGCGTTGCCGGATCGCGTCTGCAACCTTATCCTCCAACGGGCAGAAGGAAATCCTCTCTTTGTGGAGGAGGTCATCCGGATGTTGATTGATCGCCAGGCGGTTACGCAGGAGGACAGCCGCTGGGTGATTCAAAAAGAAGTCGAAAGCGTGGAAATTCCTGACAGCCTGCACGGCTTGCTTTTAGCCCGCATTGATCGCCTGCCCGATGATGCCAAGCACACCTTGCGGGTGGCCTCGGTTATCGGCCGGCAATTCTCGGCGCGGGTGCTGGATGATGTGCTGGTTGGCAAGCAAAATGTCGGGCCCGGCTTCTTCGACGAAAGCCAACATCGCCGAAGGATAATGACCGCCAAGCAACACCTGACCTACCTCGAATCCAACGGCCTGCTCCGGCCGGCCCAATCCCACCCGGAACCGGAATACCTGTTCCGGCATGCCCTGGTGCAGGAGGTGGCTTACGAGTCGCTACTGCTGGCAGACCGACAGAAGCTGCATCGGCAGGTGGGCGAAACCCTGGAGCGGCTTTATGCGGACCAGCTGGACGAACTGGCCCCACTTCTTGGTCAGCACTTTGCCCGGGCCGGAGAAGCACAGAAGGCGATTCACTATCTGCTGCAAGCGGGGGACCAGGCTCGTGCCCTGTACGCCCACCGGGAAGCGATTGATTCCTACCAGCAGGTGTTGGCCTTCCTGAGAGAGGCAAGTGACCACGAACGGGCCGCCCGGACGCTGATGAGGCTGGGCTTGACTTATCACAATGCCTTCGATTTTGAACAAGCTGGGCAAGCTTATGAAGAAGGCTTTGCCATGTGGCAAAAAACGGAGGAAGGGCAATCGGCTACGCTGTCTCTCGCACCGCATCCGCTACGGTTGGCCTGGCTTGAACCCCAAACATTGGACCCGGCCATGTCGGTTTTCACGTTTGATAACGCCATCATTACCCAACTTTTTAGCGGGCTGGTCAGCGAAAGTTCGGAGATGGAGGTGATGCCTGAAGTGGCCCAACGTTGGGAAGTTCTGGAGGCGGGGCGAAAATATGTTTTCCATTTGGGTCAAGAGATGCGTTGGAGCGATGGGGTACCGCTGACCGCAGCGGACTTTGAATATGCCTGGAAGCGAGTGCTTGACCCGGCCACCGAGTCGCCGAACGCCCATCTGCTGTACGACGTCAAAGGAGCACAGGCTTTCCATCTGGGCCAAATATCTAACTCTGGCCACATCCAGGTCTTTGCCCCTGATGAGGTTACGTTGGTGGTGGAGCTGGAAGAACCAACCAGCTATTTTCTCCACCTGCTGGCCCAGAGCGGTGCATTTCCAGTGCCTCGACATGCCCTTGAGGCGCACGGCCAGACCTGGACGGCGGCGGAGAAGATTGTCACCAATGGCCCTTTTTCACTGGAAACCTGGAAGCGGGGTGAGTTAATGGTTCTCTCGCGCAACCCGGCTTACCAAGGTCGGATCAAGGGTAACGTACAGCGAGTGGCATTGACTTTTCTGCAGGACAATACCGAGTTATCGACCAGATTGTTGGAGATGTATGAAGCTGACCATCTGGATATCGTGGGACTCGAGCCTCGGGCAATCGTGTTAGGCGGCGCTCGGCAGCAACACGCAGCAGAATATATGTCAAGTCCAATCCTGCGAACCACTTACCTGGGTTTTGATACAAGTCAACCCCCTTTTGACAATGGTCAGGTACGTCTCGCCTTTGCCATGGCCCTGAATTTGGACAAATTCGTCGATTTGAGAGCCAATTTCCCGGCCAAGGGCGGGATTGTCCCAGCAGGGATGCCCGGACACTCACCTGGGCTTCGACTGGCATTTCAACCCGATATGGCTCAGCGACTCTTAGCCGAAGCAGGGTATCCAGAAGGTCGGGCTTTTCCTATAGTCGAGGGTTTTACTGCTGAAGGTGGTTGGAAGAGTATAGCACGCAATCTTCGAGACCAATGGCGCGAAAACCTGGGGGTAGAGGTCAAATGGACAATCATGAAAGCGCCGGCATTTCATAGTATGCTAAACGAAGAAGCACCTGCTTTGTTCATCTCCGGCTGGGTGGCTGATTACCCTGATCCAGACACGTTTTTGAGAGCGAATCCCATTCGGAGATTCACCCGCTGGCAAAACGAAGTCTATGATCAACTAGTTGAAAAAGCCCGTCGATTGCCAGACCAGAGAAAGCGGATGGCACTCTATCGGCAGGCGGAGAAAATCTTGGCCGAAGACGCGGCGATCGTTCCTCTGGCCTATAGCCGGGATGAATGGCTCATGAAGCCATGGGTAAAGAAGTATCCCATCTCTGCCACCAGTTGGTGGCTGTGGAAAGACGTGACCATTGAGCCACATTCCTGAGGCGCTTGCTTCCAGTTTCTGTAAAGGTGGCCGGGTATCGCAGTTCTAATACCGACCTGGCCCCGGACGCTACTCAAAGGTATCCAGCCAGGCCAAGATATCGGCCAGATCCTGCTCCGTCAGGAGATCACCATAGTCTGTAGGCATGGATTCAACCCAGTTTCCTGGAACAACGTAGACTTCGGGAAAACGTATTGACTCGATGATGTATTCCCGATTCGTGGCTGCAGTGCCTGCATAGGCAGGATCGGCAATGCGCAATTCACCTCGCTCCAGCATGCGTGGCAGTCCTTGCTCCGCAATGAGGTCAGGGCCACGTGCGCCCCGAACGTGGCAGCCGGCGCAACGGACCTGAATTGCGCGGACTCTGCCGCGTTCAGGGTCCCCTTCTGGAAGGTCTATGTCCAGGTCGACCTCGGGCAAAGGCGTTGAGGTCGGCGCGGCTGTGGGAGGCGGCGTCGCGGTAGCCGTGGGTGGCGCAGGCGTCGGAGAGGGCGCTGTGGTCGCCGTGGGTGGCGCAGGCGTCGGAGAGGGCGCTGTGGTCGCCGTGGGTGGCGCACTCTGCCCACAAGCGGTGACCACGAATGCGAAGGCCAAGGCCAGTGGAAGCAGTCGATATGTATCAATGCGCTTACGATCTATCATCATTCACCTCTTAGGATAATTAGATAAATCTTACCCTATTAATAAGTAAATGTCAACCAGCCCCACGCCCTGCCACGGCTGTTGCAAAGTCGAAACCACATTATTTTCGCTCGCCCAGGACACTTGCGCCGCACGCCAGTGCAGGTGTGGACACATCCTGGGCCATACCACACTTGTCGTGTGGCATACCTATCCTGCCGGCAGGCACGGGCAAGTGCAACCTCGGGATGTGTCCATCCCTCGGGAGCAGTTTCAAGCGTTACCCGGGAGCAACTTTGCCCTTGTACAGGCTACTTTGCACGAGCCGTGCCCCTGGGCTCGCGCAAGGTCGAACCCACCTGGTTAGGCTCGGCCAGGATGCGGCGGCACCATAGTAACCAGTACTTCCAGTCGCTCCCACAAGGCCTTGGCCCAGGAGCACGCTTGGAAGGCTTGTTGGGGAAACGACTTGTAGTAGGACAAACAGCAAGACCGAGCCGCACCCAGTGGGTGGTTGGGTTTCACGCCTAGGGGGTCCATCCTGAACCACAAGATCACAAACCATCTCTGCCCGAAAACTGGGGCAGGTGCGATGCGTGGGCAGATAGGAACGCGTCCAGCAGTGCGCGTGCCGTCTCCCAGGAATGAACCATAGGGTCGGCCAGCAAGGCTTGAAGCACCAAGTTTGGGTCGCCTTGTACTGCAGCATCAACGATGGTCTCGTGCTGCCATACCCTGCCCGCCAGCACCTGCACGACACCGGATGGCAAAGCGCCTACGCTGATGGGCTCTACGCCGCCCGCTCCCAGGTCAGCCTGGCATTCCACCACCACCTGGCGCGGCAAGTTATCCACCTGTCCCAGGTTGGGGATGTTGACTATGAACCGCCCTCGCTGCCCGGCTGCGAGAGCGGAAACCACGCCGGCCACTTGTTCAGCCGACAAGAAAAGATCAAGCGGCTCTGGCTGGCCGATGCTGCGAGCCACCCACTGCCGCCGCTGCGCTAACAACTCATATCGATGTTCAATGGTGGTCAGCTCCACGCCGTGGGCACGCCCATAGTCGCCCTGAGCGGACAGAAAAGCGGGAAAGAACTCGACCAAGTGGCGGTCTCCCGCGCCGGGTAGATAGCCATAGAGTTGGAATAGCGAGAGCTTGACGGCCGCTCGGTCAGTGAAAACGGTATCCACACCAGACCTATCTGGCATATCGCGCGCAGCGCTATGCGTCCCGTGTGCCTCCAGCCTATTGCGTAACAACGCAAAGCCATCCTGGCCATTAACCTGCATACGCAGGACCCAGGGAAGATGATTCACGCCGGCTGCCTGGAATCTGATTGCGGTCGGCGGCACTTCAAGCAAATTCGCCAGGCGTTTGTGGCTCAATTCGTGGCACAGGCCGATGGCCCGGATGCGCGTCTCACGCTCGACAGCCCGAGTGATGACCGTCATAGGGTTAGTGAGGTTGATGAACCAGGCGCCAGGGCACAACGCTTCCATCCTGCGAGCGACGTCCAGTGCGACCGGGATGTGCCGCAATGCCCGGGAGATACCCCCCGGTCCCACCGTATCTCCCACCGGTTGGGCGATGCCATAGCGTGCAGGGATCTCCAGGTCGTGGCGAAAGGCTTCCAGCCCACCCTGGGCGATACAGAACAGCACAAAATCGGCCCCCTTCAAAGCCCGGTCCAGATCGTCCTGAACCTCGACTTCCCATCCGGTGCGGGTCTGGGAAGCGATTCGCCTGCCCAACCGAACCATTTGTTCCGCAGCCGGATAGTCTATGTCGTACAACACCAGCCGCCCACCTGCCAGGGGCTGGGTGAGCATGAGATCGGCAATTAGTGGCGGCCCCCACTGGACACTGCCGCCGCCCACAAATGTGATTCGAACACCACCAGCCATGGACTAGCGCCTGCCGTCGTGAGGTCTCGTCAACACCAGCTTGCCAGCCAGCTGATTCTCACATCTATGCTGCAACACCCTCTCTCACCCCGTCGCCTTAGCCGGCAATTGACGTGCGGCGTTGAGGATGATTTGAGCGGCTGCCTCGAGCTCCCACTTGCCGGTGTTGATCAGAATGTGATACAAAGTGGGTTCATCCCATTGGATCCCAAACAGCCGCTTCAGGTATTGAGCGGCGGCTTGGTCTCGCTGAATCGCCAACCGGCGCGCAGCTTCGGCGTCGACCGCTTCCCGTTTCTGTATGCGAAGAATGCGAGTCCCCATAGGCGCCTCGACGCGCACGTGGAGTACGCCTGCCATCTCCTGAAGAGTGGCCTGCCCGCCTCGGCCTACCACTACCACATCTCCTTGTTGATAAGCGGTATGAATAGCGCTTCGCACCAGGCTGGCGCACCGTGCCTCATCTAGGTGCTTCACAGTTAGCGTCTCTTCCCCACTCACGTCCCGGGAGCGTACCGCAACCCGAATCACGTCGTGCGGCCCAGGAAGCAACAGCCGCTCCAGGAAGCTCTTCACCTGGGGCTGCTCCTCGGAGAACTCGGCCAGCTCCTTACCCGATAGGCCGGCTTCAGCCGCTACCTGCATAATAAGCAGTTTGTCTAGATACCGATACCCCAACAACTCGCATACCTGGGCCGCAATCTCCCTGCCGCCACTGCCAAACTGTCGTGAAATGGTAATCACTGCCACGGCACACCTCCTTGTGCAACCACGGTTGCCCCAACAGGTCACTTGTGCATGCCATCGATATTATTATATCACAGTTTGGCCCCCGAGAGTCACCCCCTCTTTATCCCTCTAAAATAGTCTGGCGCCTGCAGAAACGACTCTTGTCTCTGTAGGCGCCAGATATGTTCTGTTCAGCTACTAATGTACTCAAGCCATA
This sequence comes from Anaerolineales bacterium, assembly GCA_020343875.1. Classification (GTDB taxonomy): domain Bacteria; phylum Chloroflexota; class Anaerolineae; order 4572-78; family NAK82. The sequence goes on from CP070811.1 coordinate 3,736,200, forward strand.
AGTGCCTCAAACTGAGGCCGATCAACCGTTTCCACATCCAGCAACGTCCTGGCCAGATTCTCCAACTGGCTACGCTGCCTGCCGACGATCTGCTTGGCCCTCTGGTATGCCGACGTCAGAATACGGCTGATTTCCTGATCGATAGCCTGAGCCATTTCTTCACTATAATTGCGCGTTTCACCCAAGTTACCCAGGTACGGATTCCCTTGCTCTTCACCAAAAGTACGCAGCCCAAGCGTCTCCGAAAACCCATAGCGGGTAACCATGGCCCGCGCCAGGCCAGTAGCTCGCTCCAGGTCGTTGGACGCCCCCGTGGTCACCCGTTCGAAAACCATTTCCTCTGCTGCACGGCCACCCAACAGCCCCACAATCTCATCCTCAAACGCTTCCTTGGTGCGCAAATATTTGTCGCTTTCAGGCAGCGGCATGGTATAGCCCAAGGCCATTCCGCGTGAGATGATGCTGACTTTGTGAACCGGGTCGCTGTTCTCCAGATTGTGCATCACCACCGCATGGCCGGCCTCGTGGTAAGCTACCACTTCGCGCTCCTGATCATCCAGAATCTTGCTCTTGCGCTCCGGTCCGGCCACAATACGTTCCATGGCGTCCTGGAATTCTTGCTGGCCGATTTGGCTCATGTTGCGGCGGGCAGCCAAAATGGCTGCTTCATTGGCCAGGTTCTCCAAGTCGGCGCCCACAAAGCCGGGCGTAAGCTTGGCCAGATCGGCGATACGAACATCCTCGCCCAGTGGCATACCCCGCGTGTGGATTTCCAGGATGGCTTCCCGCATACGAACGTCAGGTCGATCCAACACCACCTTACGGTCGAAGCGCCCCGGTCGCAGCAAGGCTGGGTCCAGCACGTCCGGGCGGTTGGTAGCGGCTATGATAATCACATTCGTATCTGTATTGAAACCATCCATCTCAACCAGAATCTGATTCAACGTTTGCTCGCGCTCGTCGTTGCCGCCCCCCAGGCCCACACCCCGCCGACGGCCAACCGCATCAATCTCATCGATGAAGATGACAGCCGGCGCTTGCTCCCTGGCTCTCTTGAAAAGATCGCGCACCCGTGAGGCGCCTACGCCCACAAACATCTCCACGAACTCGGAACCCGAAATGCTGAAGAAGGGCACGCCCGCTTCGCCGGCAACGGCCTTGGCCATCAACGTCTTGCCCGTACCGGGCGGCCCGGCCATCAATACCCCCTTAGGGACGCGGGCCCCCAATTTGATGAACTTCTCGGCTTCCTCCAGAAACTCCACCACCTCCCGGAGTTCCAGCTTGGCCTGTTCCTCGCCAGCCACGTCGTCGAATGTAATCACCGGAAGCTGTGCCTTTTCATCTTTCTCGGCTGCGCCGGACACGACGCGGGGGCTGCTACGCCCCATGCGACCTGGCATGTTGAACATGCCGCCCTGCATTTGCCGCGACATCCGAAAGATGACATAGCCAATAACCAGTATGGGCGCGAGGCCAAAAAAGAGGCGCAAGAAGCCGCCAAAGCCAACATTGGGGTCCTTGACTACTATGGGTAGATCCTTCAATGCTTCGGGGGAAGCGCCCAGAATCTGCAAGGCCTCGACCGCACTGATGTTGGATTCCTTTCGCGCACCCAGACTGCTACCATCCGAACTGGTAGCAACCAGCAAATCGCCCCGCACAGTCAGAGTCTCTACCTCGCCCGCCTCCACGGCACCGA
>CP070811.1:3738001-3771032 GCA_020343875.1 Anaerolineales bacterium
TGTAGCGCTTGGCGGGCGGCCATACCATAAGGCGCGTGATCCGGGTTGGCGATGGCCAGACGCCGAATCTCTGGCTTGAGCAAATCACCCACCCTCTCAACGGTGAACGCCGCATCGGCGCGCCTCCACAGAATAAGGCGCCCCCGGGCATAGATCTGCACTGAGTCGGGCAGCACGCGCCCTTTGGCTGCCAGCTCTTCCACGAAAGCCACATTCGCCGCCACGAACAGGTCTACCGGAGCGCCCTGGTCAATTTGCTGGGCCAGTTGGCCGCTGGCAGCAAAGTTGAAGGTCACCGGTGTACCTGTCTCCTGCTGGTAACGTGCGCCCAGTTCGTCGAAGGCCAGAATTAGGTTCGAAGCGGCAGAGACCACCAGCGGTTCGGGTCTGGGTGTTCCGTGAGGCGAAGCGCAAGCCACCAGCAACAAGGCTAGCAACGCAAATTTGTACTTCGGGAAAGGAAGAAATGTCCCGAAATGTCTCAACAGTTGGCGAATGACTTCATACCTCATACGGCAGATAGCGGATTGTCTATCAACACTCTACTGTGATGTGGGCGTAATGTCAAAATGAGGGTTTGATATGAATTATTGACATTCTGCGGGATTGGGCTTAAAATGCCGCTTGCTACAATTGAAAAATGGTGACGGAAGTGGAAGACGAGGCTGCATCACGTAGTGTGGGACACAGGTCCCGCTCTTTTGCCGAAAAACAAATAGCCTAGCCCCCCGGAAGCAGGTTTACCCCGCATACTCGCCTCCGGGGGAGCTTACTCCCGGAGGTGCTCCAATGGAACCCCCCATCCTGGATGACATCCTGGTCCGACTGCGTTCTGTTCTGGAACGTGACGATCTGGCCGGCGCAGCGAGCATTATCGAAACCCTACGCCCTCCTGATCAAGCTGACCTTTTTACCGAGTTGGACGACAAGGCCCAGGCCGCGCTCTTACCCGAACTGAATCCCGCCGACTCGGCTGACATCTTGGAGGAATTGGATGAAGAAGAAGCTGCCGAGCTGGTAGCGGCTCTGTCTACCGAGGCCATCATCCGCATTGTAGATGAAATGGAACCGGACGAGGCGGCCGACCTGTTAGGTGATATTCATCCTGAACAGGCACAGGCGGATCTGGCCGGGCTGGAAGAGCCAGATGAAGTTCGCCCCCTGCTACTGCATGCTGACGATAGCGCGGGCGGCCTGATGACTTCGGAGTTCTTGGCCCTGCGCCGGCGTATGACAGCAGGCGAAGCGATCCAGGCTATTCGTGCCTGGCAGCCGGATGCTGAGACAATCTATTATTTGTTTGTGGTGGATGCCCGCGGGCGGCTGTGTGGCGTGGTTAATCTCCGCCAGCTCATCATCGCCGAGCCGGACACACCTATTGCGGAGGTTATGGAAACCGAGGTCATCTCTGCTCCGGCGGGCACGGACCAGGAGGAGTGTGCCCGGCTGATGACTCGCTATGACCTGCTGGCATTGCCGGTGGTGAATGCCGAAAACATCTTGCTGGGCGTAATCACGATTGACGATGTTATGGATGTCCTGGAAGACGAGGCCACGGAAGACATCCAGCGCTTGGGTGGTGCGCAGCCATTAGGTCGGTCCTATCTGGACACTAGTGTGTTCACCGTTGCCCGCAAGCGGGTTGGCTGGTTACTGCTTCTCTTTTTCACAGCCACTCTGACCGGTTCAGTGATGCGGTTTTTCCAGAGTGAATTGCAGGCGGCAGTTTCGTTGGCGATTTTCGTGCCCCTACTGATCGGCACTGGGGGTAATGCTGGCTCGCAGACCACCGCCACAATCATCCGCGCCTTGGCTACCAATGACATAGATTGAGCTGACGCATTGCGGGTATGGTGGCACGAAGCGCGGGTGGGCCTGGCTCTGGGATTAGGGATGGCCCTTGTGGCCTACTTGCGGGCGATCACTTGGGAACCGGATCCCGCGTTGGCCCTGACCGTTGCCTCTTCTGTTCTGGGTATTGTATTGTGGGCCAATGGAATCGGTTCACTGTTGCCGCTGCTGGCTGCCCGGCTGCGTATTGACCCTACGGTTGTCTCTGGACCGGTGATGAGCACTCTGGTGGATGCCACTGGGCTGTTTATCTACTTCACCATTGCCAGGGCGATTCTGAGATTGTAGTCTGGAATGCGAGATGCAGCGGATCAAGGGGCAGAAAGTGGCGCTGACGATGCCATGGTCTGCCCGCAGCCTGTACAGCGCCGAATAATAACGAGCCGGGTATCAATAACCCGGCCCGTTGCATTTCGAATGAAAATCGGAGTGCCTAGCGTGTTGCAACTACTGGCATGGTTGGGCGAGAGGAGTGATCCTGACCAGCCTTATTATTGTGATGAGGGTAGTCTAGGCGCTGGGACAAGGTGTAGGCCAGGAAAGCTGCGCTCAGCCCCAAGGCTACCCACGTCATCACCTGTGGCGTGAGTAGCTGGTTGACTTGAGGCCACAACAAACTCAGTCCCCAGATAGCGATGCCCAAACCGATTAATCTTAGAGTTTTCATGGTGCTACCTCGCATCTGCCCAGGAAAGAATGTCGACTGGGACAGCAACACAGTACAATTGATCTACGCCGCAGCCTGAGGGTGGCCTGGTCTCCACTCTCTGCGACCCACCAGTGCCAGGCCCGACAAGGCAATCGTTAGAACCAGGATGAGCATTTGCACGCCGGTGGGATCAGCTAGCGGGCGCAGGTCGGGTAAGGATATGGCCGGTGCAGTCGTGCGCGGCTCCCCGTACCTGGACAAGCCATTTGCCGTGGCGGCATAAACGATACCTTGGTTGAAGGTAAGGTTTATCACCACACCATCAGCCTCGGCCAGTTTGATCCAGGTGAGCCCGGCGTCGTTGCTCTCGTAGACAGCTCCCCGAGCAATCCGACTACCTACCCCGTAAGCAGTCGCTACAACCACATGGTTGGAGTCCTGATCATCCACCGAGAGCGCAGTCACACGCAAAGCAGCCCCTGGGACCATTTCTAGCCCATTGGTGATCCGCTCCCACGCCTGACCGCCGTCTGTGGCCCGAAATGCACCGGTTGAGGCGCCTCCTGCGTAAAGTGTTTGCGGGTCGCTGGGGGCCACGGCCAGGCTTACCGCCAATTCAGGCAGTGACTCGAGCTTTTGCCAGTCATAGCCATCCGTGAAGAAGAGGCCATCGTTGGTCAGCGCGTACACCCGGCTATCAGGGCCAATCACCAGGCCGTTGACATGGGCGTTGTACAGCGAGACGCCGCCAATCAGTTCGTAGCTATTACGTCCTTCATCAAAGCGATATACGCCCTGCCCATCCGTTCCTACATACAGGACCCTGGGTTGAGCGGGATCCACAGCCAGGGCGGTGACGGTGGGAATCATGCCATAGGCGTCTGTGGGCAGGTCTAGCGTAAAGCTGTGCCAGGTCTGGCCGCCGTTGACGCTCCGCCATAGACTATGGGTGGTGGCCGCCGGCCCGCCTGAGGTGCCGGCGTAGACTACGCTGTCATTGGCGGGATGTACGGCTAGTGCGTTAACCGCCACCCCTGGCCCCGAGCTAACGATCTGCCAGGTGCGGCCGTTGTCATCGGTGCGATAAATGCCGGTCGGTTGCGGGCCACCAATCAGCCCCGCATATACGACGTTGCCGTGAGCAGTCGTGACTACGGCTTGAACCGAGGCCCCAGATAGATCGGCCAGGGCCAACCCTGGTTCCTCTCCTGTCACCAGCGCGGCCATAGTGCCCACGCTCAGAATTAAGGCGAACAGCCCAATTCTGACAATCAGATTCAAGACACGTATCTTCTTCATGGCAAACAACCTTTCTACTCAGTTTCGTGCCTCTATTATATCGCTTCGGGTCGTGTTTGACATCGGGCTATTGGCTACAAGTGGGAACAACACATGACGTATTCGCGGCCCTGCCACCATCCGCCAAATTGCCTACTCGTGCTCTATCAATCAAGTATTGACGAAGATCCCGCCTGCCACCAGCCTACCCAGGGCAATTTGCTGGAGCACCTTACGCCCGAAATGGGATGTGCCTGGTTTAATTTCGTCCCCGACTGCAAATCGTGTATAATGAAAGCATTAAAGACTTGTAGGTCGAGCATAGCACAAAACGACGCTAGCTGCGTGACCGTCGCCGGGCGTGAAACCGCTGATGGACCCGCCGCCGCTGCGTGGGATTTGCGTCGGAGTAGCGTTCATTCCAGCCGGAGAGGGTTATGACAGTTTTCAGTGTGGCCGAAAATCGTCAGCACTTGCTTGATCCGAACGGGCAGCCTTTTTTCGTGCTGGGCGTGAATTACATAGGCTACTTCGACCGCGCTTGGCGCATGTGGGAAGACTCTCTCTTTGACCTGGAGCTTATTACTCGTGACCTGCACCAGGCTCGGGCCAGTGGGTTCAACACTATTCGAATCTTTGTACAGCAACCGCTGGTCGAGGATCTCCGGGCTGGCAAATTTGAAAAGTTGGATCGGTTCTTGGACGAGGCTGAACGCGCCAACCTGGCTGTCCTACTGGTGCTGAATGACACCCATGGCCTGGAACTCAATTCCGTCACTGAGATGGACGCTCTTGTTGCCGACCACCTACGGGACTCACCGATTTTGCTGGCTTATGATCTGGAAAACAAGCCGGTTTTCTACAGCCTTGTCGCCGCTCGCTATCCGGAGGGGATGCATGCTCCGGTGCAGACCGACTCGCTCATCCAGCACTACGGGCAACGCGTGAGCCGGAGCGAAGCAGAGCAGATGCAACGTTCTGGCCGTATTCCTAGCCACCTATCTCCTGACCTGGCCTACTATTATGCCAACGCCCTCCATCTTTTCGGGGAATTCGATCGGGCTGCGGCCGACTGGAGCAAACTGGGGGGCGGGGGCGTAATTGGCTACGTGACCTCGCCCGATTCCGCGCGTTGGCGTTACTTTGTCCACGTGATGGATGCTACTCTCGCCGCTTGGCTGACCGCTCGCCTGGAACCCTTGCGCGCCGCTGACCCCGGAACCCTGGTCACTGTAGGCTGGCACTGGCCTCACTTTGCCGGGCTGCCCGCCAATCGTGCTCTTGATTTTCAACAGCTCCATTACTTTGGCACCCGCAGTCTTCCAGGTGTGCGGCATACGCTGGGTTACCTGAAAGGCCTGCAGCGTATCTTCCCTGATCATCCAATCATCCTGGGAGAATTTGGCTATTCGAATGCCAGTAGCCCGAGCCAAGAGCTGTCACAGGCGGTGGCTCCGTCACTGACTGCCCTCTACGAAGCCGCTTTGCTGTGTAGTTTGCAGGTAGAAGGATTGGCCGGGGGCTGCAAGTGGGTGTTGAACGACGTGACCGACGCCGAGCGCAATCCCTGGGAGTCGAGCTCTGGCGTATTTGGGGTAGGGCATGAACCCAAACCGGTGCATGACCTGCTTAAGCGACTGTCTGACGTTTGGGGCGGCATGCCCACTCGAAGCACAATTCGCTTGCTCCGAGATGCCAGCACCGGCCTGGCCTATCGCTATACGTTGCCTGCCCACGTGGTGGTCGGCGGCGGGTCCTACCAGGACGAAGCCCTTGTATGGCGGAGTTCAGGTGACCGGCCGGCGCATCTCTTTGTGCACTGGAGCGGTCAGGAAATGTTCGTGGAGGCGACCGGCCAGGGACATCTGGCGCTGGGACCGGAAAACCTGGTCGCAGGCTGGGATCGATCGCGCGAGGTGGTGCTCTACCGGCAACAGGCCAACGCACGACTGGAGCTCAAGCGGTTCACCGCCGGGCAAGAGGTGGCCTGGGATGTTCTGCCTGGCGTCAACTATCTGGTGGCGCCCGGGGTGTCCCGCTTCGGCTCTGTGCCACCCGACGCCGAACAGCTGCAGCCGGGCCCGGGTGAGCACGTGCTCGTCTTGCCCGACTTTGACCGTCACCTGGACGCGGCCCTGGCCTACATCCGGCGCTTTGCCCCTGATTTTACGACCGCGGCCGATTCGGTGGAGGGCCGCTGGCCTTACGTGACGGTGGTGGGTGGGCCGGAGGGCGTGAGTGATGCACACCTGGACATGCTCCGCGCTCAAGGCACACGATTGGTGGAGCGCGTCGCTGGAGACAGCCTGACTGCCACCAAACAGCTGCTGGATGAAATGGCCGCTCAGGGACGCCGCTTCTTGCTCGTTCCACCCGTAGCTCCCCAGGCCGCAGCGCCTGAGACTTACATCGTGCAGCCCGGCGACACCTTGACGGGCATTTCCCTGAAAGCCTATGGCGACCGCCGCTACTGGCGGACCATCTTTGAGGCCAATCGTGACCTGCTGGACGACCCCGGTCGCATCCACCCCGGCCAGGAGTTACGCATTCCCCCCAGCGCTTAGAGATGCGATCTTTTGACAATCCCCCTTGAATCAACTAGAATAAACTGTCACACTGATGCACTTGACGTGTGCCATATATCGCGACGTCTCGCACGTTCTTTAAGGAGGAATGGATGACCACTGTCTACTCGACTGACAAATTGCGCAACGTGGTGCTCCTAGGTCACGGCAGCTCAGGCAAGACTTCGCTGACTGAAGCGATGTTGTTCAATACAGGCGCTATCAACCGCATGGGAAAAGTGGAAGAGGGGACCACTGTCTCAGACTTCGACGAAGAGGAGATTCGGCGCCACATTTCATTGAATCTCTCGTTGATCTCTTGCGAGTGGGACAAGTACAAGATCAACGTGCTTGATACACCTGGCTACTTGGATTTTGTGGGAGAGGTTATCAGTGCCATTCGAGTGGCCGATGCGGGTATTGTGTTGGTGGATGCCGTAGCGGGGGTTGAGGTTGGCACCGAGCTGGCCTGGCAGCATGCCGACAATCAGCATTTGCCGCGCCTGGTATTTATCAACAAGATGGACCGGGATAACGCTAACTTCGAGCGTACCCTTGGCACATTACGCGAGAAGTTCGAGGGCCATTTCGTACCCATCCAGCTGCCAATTGGGGAGCAGGCCAATTTCAAGGGTGTGGTAGACTTGCTCGAGATGAAAGCCTACGTCGGTGAGGATCGTGGACCAGGCGCCGTCCCGGAAGACCTGGTCGAAGCTGCCGAGGAGGCTCGCACAGCACTGGTCGAGGCTGCGGCCGAGGGCGACGATGAGCTGATTATGAAATATTTGGACGGGGAAGAGCTAACCAATGCCGAAATCGGCAGGGGGTTGGCGGCTGGTATTGCCGCCGGTACCACCATTCCGGTGCTCTGTGGCTCAGCGTCGCATAATGTGGGTGTGCAGGCACTGCTGCATATAATTGTGCGCAATCTGCCCGGTCCATCCAGCCAGACGGTTGCCACCGTCGCCGCTACTTCTGGAGAAGAGTCGCTTGACTTTGACGCATCTGGTCCACTGGCAGCTTTTGTCTTCAAAACAGCCGCCGATCCGTACGTGGGCAAGCTGACTTATTTTCGCGTTTACTCGGGCACGCTCAAGTCCAATACGCACGCCTTCAACAGCCGCACCCAGTCCGAAGAGCGGTTGGGCCAGATTAGCTTGTCGCGTGGCAAGGAACAGCTCCCGGTTACCGAAGTCCGAGCTGGCGATATGGGGGTGGTGGCCAAGCTAGGCGAGACCCTAACTGCCGATACGCTTTGTGACAAGTCACATGCGCTCGTTCTACCTGGTATTGAGTTTCCTACCCCTCTCTTTGCTGTGGCCGTTGCGCCCAAGACCAAAGCCGACTCGGCCAAAATGGGCCCCAGCCTGACCCGTATTGTCGAGGAGGACCCCACCCTGCGCTGGCGTAACGAAGATAATACCCGACAGGTGATTCTGGAAGGTATGGGGGATGCGCACGTTGATACCGCCATTCGCCGCCTGGAGCAAAAGTTTGGCCTGGGTCTGGAGACGTCGGTACCCAAAGTGCCGTATATGGAGACAGTCACCAAAGTTGGCAGTGATTCGTACCGGCACAAGAAACAAACCGGAGGCGCGGGCCAGTTTGCTGAAGTTCACATGCGGGTAGAACCCTTGTCTCGAGATGCGGGTTATGAGTTCGAGTGGGAGGTATTTGGAGGGGCCATTTCTTCCTCCTTCCAGCCTTCTATCCAGAAGGGCATCAGGCAAGTCATGGGCAACGGGCCCCTGGCGGGATATCCCGTGGTGGACGTGAAGGCTGTGGTCTTTGATGGCAAGGAGCACCCGGTTGACTCTAAGGATATTGCCTTTCAAATCGCTGGTCGCGAGGTGTTCAAACAGGCTTTCAAGAACGGCAACCCTGTCCTGTTGGAGCCGATCATGAATATGAGTATCACGGTGCCCGATGAGTTTATGGGTGACGTGATGGGGGACCTGACCACGCGCCGGGGCCGTGTGCAAGGCACTGATCAAGAGCGAGGTAATGCCATCGTCCATGCTCAGGCCCCGTTGGCCGATATCCAGCGCTATGCTACGGATCTGCGCTCCTTTACCCAAGGGCGGGGTATCTATACCCTGACCTTCTCTCATTACGAGCAGGTGCCAGCCCATTTGCAGGCTGAAGTCATCGCCCAGGCCGAGCGAGAACGGCAAGAGGCAGAATAGAGCTGCGGCTGAACAAGGCAAGGGACTTTACGTTAAATTTACGCTGTCTTTACGCAAAGTTTACTGCAAAGTGCTTGCATGTGTGCTAGAATATGATTGCCACGGTTCATACAATTATACGCAGGGGGCGATGTTTAATATAACTCTCCTCCCAAGTGAGCCCAAAAAAAAGAGCCCAAACCCAGTGACCCCCCTCCCTTTAACGAGGGCCGTGGCCTAAGAAGATCCCAAGGCATACTTCCAATCCATCGATAAGAAAAACCTTGGGCCCCCCCAACCGCCTGTGCCGCCCACACAGGCGGTTTAATTTTCCTGCTTTTTCTGGCGGTGGCTTTTTCATTTGACATAGTTGTGGTATACTGGGTCCAGAATCTGATACCGCTGGGGTGAGAGGTACTCATGAAAGATTTTGTCAGCATTGCCGATCTGCCGCCGGCCGGCATCTTTGAGATACTGAACCGGGCTAAGCAGTTGAAAGAGGAGTGGCTTGAAGGAGGCAACCAGCCCATCTTGAAAGGCAAGGTGCTGGGTATGATCTTCCAAAAGCCTTCGCTTCGCACTCGGGTTTCCTTCGATATGGCCATGTTGCATCTGGGAGGGCACGCCCTGTATCTCTCTCCTGCCGAGATAGGCTTGGGCAAGCGGGAGAGCATAGCTGACGTGGCTCGGGTTATGTCCCGCTACGTGGATGGCATCATGGCGCGTGTCTTTGACCACGATCACATTTTGCAGCTGGCCAAATACTCGCGGGTGCCTGTCATAAATGGCTTAAGTGACTATAATCATCCCTGTCAGGGCATGGCTGACCTGCTCACCATCTGGGAAAAGAAGGGTGACTTCAAAGGATTGAAGTTGGCCTACGTGGGTGATGGTAACAACGTAGCTGTCTCGTTGCTCTTTGCTGCTACCAAGCTGGGTATGCACTTTAGCGTGGGCAACCCGCCCGGCTATGATTTGCCCCCCCAGGCTTTGAGCACGGGCCGGCAGTTCGCCCAAGAGAGCGGCAGCCAGGTCGTGACGACCCATGATCCAGTGGAAGCCGTAGCCCATGCCGACGTTGTATACACGGATACCTGGACCAGTATGGGGCAGGAGGTAGAGTCGGCCAAACGGGACGCCGTCTTCCCGCCCTTCCAGGTCAATAGCAACTTGCTGGCGCATGCTCAGCCTGAGGCCATTGTCATGCACTGTCTTCCCGCTCACCGGGGACACGAGATCACACATGAAGTGGCCGATGGCCCCCAATCAGTTTTGTTCGATCAGGCAGAGAATCGATTACACGCCCAGAAGGGCATCCTGGCCATATTGATGGCCGGGTCATAAACAACACTAAGCTGCGGATCACGGCCTCTAGAAGGAGGCCCAAAGAGTGGCAGGCTTTCCCTGCAAGCACCGCGCCCGTCGGCTTTTCGACGTCTGTTGCGAGTGGGGCATTACCACTTGACCTTTGACACTTTGGAGAGGGTCTTAGATGGCTGGCAATCGTGATAACTATGAGCAAGCCATGCGCGCCGCCTTCGATCATAGCTGGAACCGTGATTGGAAGGCCGCCATAGAGGCCTACAAGCATGCCCTTATGGAGTTTCCTCAGGACTTGCCAGCAACGGTAGGGCTGGGCGGGGTATTCGTGGAACTCAAACAGCCGCAAGTCGCCCTCAAGGTATTTGAGCGGGCTGTGCAGCTTGCGCCTGAGGACACCGATGCCCTGCACCACCTGGCTGATGTGCAAGAGCGGCTGGGCAGACTCGAAGATGCGGCCGCTACCCACGCCCGGGTCGGCCAGGTCTTTGCCCGGCAAGGCAAGCTAGAGGAAGCCGCCGACGCCTGGACACAGTCCTCTCGGCTGGCCTCCAACCAGGTTCAAGTTTATCTGCGCTTGGCCGGGGTCTTGGAAGAGTTAGGCCGTTCAGAGCAGGCGGCAGCGGAGTATGCAACCGTGGCCTCGGTCGTCCATCGGCAGGGTAATAAAGATTTGGCCTTCGAATACTGCCAGGAAGCGTTGCGCCTGGACCCCGGCAACAGCAAAGCGCAGGCCATGATAAAGTCGCTGCAAGGTGACCGTCGCCAGCCAGCGGCCGCTGGCCTGGGCTTCTGGGATGAACCAGTGTCCACACCGGTTCGCGAAAAGCCCACAGGTGAAGATATCTTTAGCTTGGAAAGCCTGGCCGAGGAAGAGGCCGACGGCCGGACTCCAGCAGAGCGGGCCCAGCGACGTGCCTTACAAGAGTTGGCGGATATGCTCTTTGAAGTCGGGGAGGAGCATGGTCCTGATCTGACCACGGTAGCTGTGATTGGCCAGGGTATAGACCAGCAAACTCGTGGGCTGTTGGATGATGCCATCCACAGCTACCTCAAAGCCCTCAAAAGCGGGCTGACGCGTATGGCCATCTCCTTCAACCTGGGCATGATTTATTATGAGCGGATGCGTTACGACGAAGCGATTGAAGCGTTCCGTCGTTCCATGCGCGACGAAGACTATGCGCTGGGCTCTCACTATGCCCTGGGCCTGACGTACCAGAAAGCCGGCAAGACGGATCGGTGCTTGGAGCATTTTGTGGAGGTTGTGAAAGCAGTTGACCTGGAAACCATTCAACCCGAACAGGCCCAGAAGCTAAATGCCATCTATCAGCAACTGAGCGACAGCTATATTGCTAAGGGCAACACTGAACCAGCGAACATCTTCATCCGGACCGTGATGGAATTCTTCTCCAAATTGAATTGGCAGCAAAAGGCGTATGAGGCCCGTCGCCTGATGGATAGCCTCTCGGGCGGCAGTGAGCTGATGGCCTTGGGTGAGTACCTTGAGACACCTGAAACCGAGGTGATCGTCACCGCTATGGCCCTGACGGGCGAGTATATGCGCCGCAACATGCTGAGGACCGCAGCCGAAGAATGTTTCCGAGCTATCCAAAAAGTGCCCAGCTATCTACCCCTACACGTTCGGCTGGCGGATATCTTCCTGCAACAGGAACATACTCCAGAAGCCATTACCAAGTATTTGGCCGTCGCTGAGGTCTACCAGATGCGGGGCGAGTCTGAACAGACGATCGACATCTACCAAAAGGTGCTCCAGCTGGCCCAAATGGATGTCAAGGTTCGGACCAAGCTGATTGACCTGCTCATTATGCGGGGTGAAGCCGACCAGGCCCTTGAGCAATACTTAGTCCTGGCCGATGTCCACTATCAGTTGGCTCAGGTAGACCAGGCGCTGGAAAAATACCTCGAGGCTTTGCGTTTGGCTCCCAGCTCCGCCAAAGAAAACAGCTGGAAAGTGGGCATCTTGCACCGCATGGGTGATATATACAACCAGCGTGTTGATTGGGCGCAAGCCGCCGCAGCCTACGAGTCCATTGTGTCTGTAGCCCCCCATGACGAACGGGCGCAACTGGCACTGGTCGATCTCTATTTTAAGCAAGGCCAGAGCAGCAAAGCGTTGCAGGCACTCGATACCTTGCTAGGTATCTACCGCAAGGCGGGCAAAGAGCGAAAGATCCTGGATTCGCTTCGGGAAATTGTACAGACGCGACCAGAGGAGATGGGGCTGCGGGCCAGATTGGCCGCTACGTACGCACAGCAGGGGATGGCCAAGCAGGCCATCGCCGAGTACGATGCCCTGGGCGAAATGCAATTGGAGGCAGGCCTCCGTGAAGAGGCTGCCCAAACCATTCAGACTATCATTAACCTGGGACCTGACGACATAGAGGGATATCGTCGCCTATTCTCGCAGATAAAGGGCGGTAGTCTGTAGCTGACAAGTCGGCCTTGCTGATGCGCCTGACACTTGTGCCTGTGCCGTTGGGCCCGCTTACCTAGCACGCACCGGCAGGCGTCCTTCGAGTGGCCACGCTGGAGTGTTGATTTATCTGACATGCTGATTTATGGAGCTGGAGACGCACCTTGGCCGATGTTCCATCTATTCTGTTGCGCCTCGAATGGACGAGCGTGGTTGACATCCTACTCGTCTCGATCATTTTCTATGGTCTGTTCACACTGGTCCAGGGCACTCAGGCAGTTCAGCTGTTGCGGGGCGTGGTTACCATTGTCGTCATCACGGTTGTTGCTACCAGCATCTTCGAGCTAACTGCTTTCAGCTGGTTGATCCGCAATTCGTTGCCAGCCCTGCTGGTGGCCATCCCGGTCGTGTTCCAGCCGGAGCTGCGCCGGCTCTTGGAGCGATTGGGGCGAGGCACCGGTGGTTTTCTCGGTTTGCGCTCCCAAGAGACGGTCTTGCGCCAGGTCATTGAAACCATTGCCCGAGCTTGCAGCCAGCTTGCGCTGGCCCGCCACGGGGCGCTCATTGTGCTGGAACGCGAGACTGGCTTGCAAGACATCATTGAAACCGGCGTGCGCCTGAATGCTGAAGTGTCCCAGGAATTGCTCTTAACCCTCTTTTTTCCCAACACCGCACTCCATGACGGTGCGGTTATCGTCCGACGAGACCGAGTCGTGGCGGCGGGCTGTGTGCTCCCCCTCAGCACGGCCAATGGCACCGATCGACAGTTGGGCACCCGACACCGGGCCGGTTTGGGCGTGACAGAAGGAAGTGACGCCATTGCTGTGATTGTCTCTGAGGAGACTGGTATTATTTCCATCGCCCATAATGGGCGCATGATCCGCCGCATGGACGAGAAACGCTTGGCCAAAGTCTTGACCGCCTTCTATCGTACCGAGTTCAGGGTATCCTTGCCAGGTTGGCTCGGGCGATTGAAATAGGAGGCTGTGGGGTACGCGATTAAAAATATGATGAGGTCTGGTTGTGCTACGTAGGATGTTACAAGGCTTAAGCACGGTAGTCCTGTCGGTGGTTCTGGCGGTTATGGTTTGGTTTGTGGCCGTCAGAGAGGAGAATCCACCCATTGAGGAGGACTATCGGTCAACCATTAGCCTGGAAATTGAAAACCTCCCCCCAGAAACCGTCATTTTTGGAGATGTACCCGATCGGGTGACGTTGCGCCTGCGAGCTCCACAGTCAAGTTGGGATGAACTGTCACCGGACAAATTTCGGGCCTGGATCGACCTGAATGGCTTGACGCCCGGCCTGCACGACGTGCCCGTTCAAATTGAGGTGTCGGATCGCTCGGTTGACGTTATCCAAAAGCGGCCCACCAGCGTTAATGTCCGCCTGGAGTCCCTGGTCCAAAGTCAATTCCCAATCAGGGTGGAAGTAGTGGATGCTGCCCCCTTGGGTTACATCGCCCGCCCGCCGGTCCTGGATCCGATCACAGCCACTGTCAGTGGGCCAGCTTCTGTGGTGAACCAGGTCAATCAGGTGTGGGCCGAAATGTATCTGCGGGGCGCCAAGGAGAGGGTTGAACGTTCAGTTGACCTTACCGCCCGCAATCTGGATGGCGAGGCGCTTACCCGGCTAACCATTACGCCGCCCAAAGTTCACGTCAGTGTGCCAATTGACCAGCGCTTCGGCTATCGGGACGTTTCGGTCAGCGTGGTTATCTCGGGTGAAGTAGCCTCAGGCTACTGGGTCAGTAATATCTCCGTGGACCCATCCACGGTGACAGTGATTGGTGGGCCCACCACCTTGAACAATATCCCTGGCTTTGTTGAAACCTTTGAAGTCGATGTGAGCGACGCTACTGATGACATCATCGAACGGGTGGCCCTCGACTTGCCGCCTGGCATTTCGGTAGTGCAAGCAGAGACTCAGGGAAATGGTAATTCCGGGGGGGTGTTGGTAACGGTTGATGTGGCCGCCATCGAGGGTGGGATCACCGTCCAGCGCCCGGTGACGTTCCAAGGCTTGCGGGAGACCCGATTAGCTTCTGCCAGCCCATCCCAGGTAGACGTGATTCTCTCTGGCCCTCTCCCCCGCTTGCAGTCATTGACGGCCCGGGACGTGACAGTTATTGCTGATCTCTTTGGCATGGATCCGGGCCTGCATAAGGTCAAACCCAGCGTGGTGGTGCCCGAAGGATTGCGGGTAGAGAGTGTGCTGCCCGACATCATCGAGATCGAGATTAGAGTCGGCCAACTGACCACACCCACACCTACCCGGCCAGCCACCATCACCCCCACGCCTACTTTCACAGCCACAGCCGGGCTCACGGCCACGGCTGCAATCACAGCATCTGTCCCCGTTACTGTCACCGTGACACCCTAGCCGCGTCTTCCCCAATCCGATTCTTTGTGCCGCGGTTCCAACTATTTTCCTATAAATCTCCAACAGCTTTCAAAGGTAACTGTGCTAAAATAGCCTGAAGGGTGAGAACTGTTCTAGCATTGACCACGGAGATCTAGTTGGGCGGCATCCCAAAGGATTCCTGGCCAGAGACGATAGACCAATAACCCTTGAGCGGGATGCCGGCAAGTGTGTAGTCAGGAGGCGTACTGTGTGTGGTATCGTGGGTTATGTTGGTCCGCGTGAGGCTACAACCATCGTGTTTGAAGGCCTCAGGCGGCTGGAATATCGCGGATACGATTCGGCAGGCGTGGCCACCCTTCGGGGCGGGCGTATCCTCGTTCGTCGCGCCGAAGGTAAGTTGAGTAACCTGGAACACCTGTTGGCCGATCAGCCTATCAACGGGCACATTGCCATCGGGCATACGCGCTGGGCTACCCACGGCGCTCCCAGCCAACGCAATGCTCATCCGCACACGGATTGCACCGGCGAAATCACGTTGATCCAGAACGGTATCGTTGAAAATTTCCTCAGCTTGCGCCAGGCCTTGCAGGCCGAAGGGCATGTGTTCTCCTCGGAGACCGACACCGAGGTCATCGTCCATCTGGTAGAAAAGTACGTTGCCCAGGGATGCAGCTTGGCTGAGGCCGGCCGACGTGCGTTTGCTCAGATCAAGGGGGCGCATGCCATCGTGTTGCTCAGCAGCCGCGAGCCCGATACGCTGGTGGCTGCTCGCTTGGGCAACGCGGGCGGCGTGACGGTGGGCCTGGGTGAGGGAGAGATGTTTCTGGCCAGCGACATACCCGCCATTTTGGAGCATACCCGGCGCATGATCTTCCTCGAAGACAGACAGATGGCAGTCATTACTCCCACCGGCCCCCAGTTTTTCAGCCTCGACGGGCAAGCGGTGGAGAAATCGGTCACCGAAATCCCCTGGGATCCCATCAGCGCAGCCAAGGGCACTTACCGGCACTTTATGCAAAAGGAAATCTATGAGCAGGCCCGCTCCATTACGGACACCTTGCGCGGCCGTATTGACTTTGAAACGGGGGTGGTGACGCTTGACGAGTTGAACTTGCCGCCCAAAGCGGTGAGCCAGATCAAAGAGATGGTGACAGTCGCCTGTGGCACGTCAGCCTATTCTGGTCTGGTGGGCAAGTTTATGATCGAAGCCCTGGCCCGGGTGCCGGTCGAGGTAGACTACGGCAGCGAATTCCGCTACCGGGATCCGATTGTTGACCAGCATACCCTGGTGTTGGCCATCACCCAATCTGGAGAGACGGTGGATACATTGGCCGCCATGGAGGAAGCCCGCCAGAAGGGTGCCCGGCTGGTGAGTATCGTCAATGTGATTGGCAGTATGGCCCAACGTATCAGCGATGGGGTGATCTTGATGCACACCGGTCCAGAGATTGGCGTGGCTTCCACCAAGGCCTTCAGCGCGTCGCTGGTGGATCAGCTTTTGTTAGGGGCCTATCTGGGGCAGGCACGGGGTACGCTGGCTGACCAGGACAGCCGGTCGCTGGCCCAGGCTCTGGCCGAACTGCCCGAGCTGGCTGGGCGCGTGCTCCAAGATGGATACAATGACTATGAGACCCTGGCTCACGACTTTCATGATCGAGAGCATTTTCTTTTCCTGGGCCGGGGCATTAATTACCCGATTGCCCTGGAGGGAGCCCTCAAGCTGAAGGAGATCAGCTACATCCATGCCGAGGGCTACCCCGCCGGCGAGATGAAGCATGGCCCCATTGCCCTGATCGATGAGAGTATGCCGGTAGTCACCATCGCCGTACAGGACAATGTGTACGACAAGATGATTAGCCAGATAGAGCAAGTCAAGGCCCGGGGGGGGATTGTCATCGCCGTGGCTCACGAAGGGGATCAAGTCGTCCGAGACAAGGCTGACTACGTGTTGACCATCCCTCGCTCGCACCCACTCATTACGCCTATCCTGGCCGTGTTGCCCATGCAATTGTTGGCCTATTACCTGGCGGTCAGGCGGGGTTGTGACATAGACCAGCCGCGCAACCTGGCCAAGAGCGTGACGGTGGAATAATAGCCCTCTTGCAGCCTGCTCACCTACCTACTGGACACTGGCGATTTTCAAAATAGACACAGATCAACACAGATCTACACAGATCATAATTTAGAAATCTGTGTGCAAAGCCTGTGTGAATCTGTGTCCCAAAGGAATTGGCCAGTCTTCAGTTACCTTCACAAGAATAGCTGGTTCTCCGGGGATCTGGGCCGTTTTATGCGCCGTGCTTTCGCCTACAGGTGAGCGAGAGCACGGCACTCTGATTCTATGACTATGCTTGGGTAGATCGCTGCTGATCCCTTGGATTTTGCTGCAAGTCGTGCTAAAATTAGGATGTAGATAAATTGTATCGAATAACTTGCTAATTGTGAAATCGGCCCCCCAGCCCAAAAGTCGTATGGACTTTTACGGGCTTCTGGGATATAATAATCACGGGTGTGGCGTTGCGTATGTGGCCTCCAACTTCCTATGTCGGGGACGCTTCGGGCTCTATTTGGCCTTGTGACAATTACATCAGTTCGTATGAGTCCACCTCGACCGTCGCGCGGGCGCTCACCCACTCTGCCAGGGTTTATATAGGCTAGGCGAACCAGGCAGCCCACCGGGCCGAGGTTGCCTATTTCATGGCCTGAGTGGGCACCTGGTGATCATGGTTTGAAAGTCACGTGAGGTCATCGACGTGGAGGACTCGATCGCTGCGACCGGGGTTGACCTTAACTTAAGGCATTTGCAGGCTGAGTTGGCCCGGATTGATAGCCTCCTCCGGCGTGAGGTCCGGCGCTGGCAACTGGCTGGCCAGGATCCCTCAGAGTCCTTTCGTGGGCTGTACATTTCGGACACTCAAGCTGATGCGTTGCTGGCAAGACCTTTCGCAGGCAGCTGGGGCCAGACGGTTGCCCTACCTCCCGAGGAGGAGCAGGCCTTCGCCAGCGCCGAGGCTGAGGCTGTTCGCCACATCCAGGCCTTGATCCAGGCAGCACAAGACCAGGATGTGGTGCCCCGCCTGATTCACCTGGCTCTTGCCTTTGACCTGGACCGCTTTGACCTGGACATCCTCCTGATCTGCCTGGCTCCCACCCTTGATCTGCGTTACGAACGGCTGTATAGTTATCTGCAAGATGATGCCACCCGCAAACGGCCTAGCGTAAACTTGGTGCTTGACCTGTTGTGTGGGCCGGGCACCGATCGCCTGCTGCAATTGTTGCGTTTTGCGGATGATGCTCCCTTGTTCCGCTACCATCTTCTGGAGCGCACATCGGAGCCAGGAGTTGGGGAGACCCCCTTGCTGGGCCAGACTCTAACCCTGGATGAGGCCATCGTGGCCTGGTTGCTGGGTCGCTACCAGCCCCACGCCAGCCTCGGCTCGCACGCGAGGCTGCTATGGCCAGAGGAAAACCAGACCGATTGGCTGTTGGCTGCGGAGACTTTTTCCTTCCTGGGGACCGATACCAGCCAAGCGCATCTATTGGAAGAACTCACGGCCTCCGAGCTGGGAGCACCTATCGCCGTCTTTCATGGGCCTGACCAGGTGAGCCAGGAAGCGGCCGCCCGGCTGCTGGCAGCACGAGGGGCGCGCCCGCTGCTGAGGGTTGACCTGGCCGGTGTGATTCCAGGTGGGACTGCCCCCTTGGAAGCCTTGCGGTTGGCCCTGCGCGATGCACGCCTGACTGGTGCCGTCCCCTACATGCTGGGTTGGGACGCTTGCCTGACTGAGAGAGGCACGCCACCACCCGACATGCTGGCCGAGCTATGCGCCTACCCCGACCTGGCAATTGTGGCTGGCGAGAGGGGCTGGCAGCCGATGGGGATTGAGCGCAATACGCCTATGTTCTGGATTGAGTTTCCGGTGCCTGCCTACACGCAGCGGCTGGCATTGTGGCAGCATTATCTGCAAATAGGTGAGGGGGCGAAAGGTTTGCCCCCCTCTGGGGGGGACCGAGAGGGGGCCACGCTCGACCTCAACCTCACAGCTCTGGCCGGCCAGTTCACCTTGACCAGCGGCCAGATCCGTGACGCAGTTGCCTCCGCGCGCGACATAGCCGCCCAGCGTGGCACCCCGCTCCAGATCGGAGACCTCTCATTGGCAGCCCGGGTCCACTCCAACCCGCGTCTGTCCAGCCTGGCGCGTAAGATTGAACCTCGCTATGCCTGGCAGGACATCATTCTGCCCGGCGACCAACTCGACTTGCTGCGCGAGGTCGTGGCCACCGTGCGCGGGCGCCCCTTGGTGTTGGAGGAGTGGGGTGTGGGGCGAAAGCTAGTCGCCAGCGCCGGGGTGCCCATCCTCTTCGCCGGTGACCCGGGCACCGGTAAGACCATGGCCGCTGAGATCATCGCTCAGGAATTGGGCCTGGACCTGTACAAGATTGACCTGTCCACCGTGGTTAGCAAGTATATCGGCGAGACCGAGAAAAACCTGGAGAAGATCTTCAACGAAGCCCAAAGTAGCAACGCCATCCTCTTCTTCGATGAGGCCGATGCTATCTTTGGCAAGCGTTCCGAGGTGAAGGATGCCCACGACCGATACGCCAACATCGAGATCAGCTATCTGCTGCAGCGTATGGAGATGTACGACGGCGTGACCATCCTGGCCACCAACCTGCGCGCCAACCTGGATGATGCCTTCACCCGTCGCCTTCACTTCTCGGTGGACTTCCCCTTCCCTGAGCAGGCTGACCGGCTGCGCATCTGGCACACGCTCTTCCCGCCCGACGTACCGCGCGAGCCGGATCTCGACTTCGACTTGCTGGCGCGCCGCTTTAAGCTGGCGGGGGGCAATATCCGCAATATCATCGTTAGCGCGGCCTACCTGGCGGCGGCGGACGGGCAGCGGGTGACCATGACACACCTGTTGCACGGCACCCGTCGGGAGCTGCAGAAAATGGGGCGCCTGGTGAACGAGGCGGATATGGATCTCCGCTAGTTTTTTGATTTGACATGATGGGGTTGAATGGTTACGACAACGTCTGGCTAATAGGGCCATACAAGGATGGAACAAAGGAGGAGCGAAGATGAGCAAGGAATTGACCTCAGACGAAAGGCAGCAGGTCAACCACCCCAAGCGATTGGACAAAGCGCCGGAGAAACAGCGCCCCGCTGGCCTGGCCCCTAGCTTTGCTTCGGTATTGCGCCTCCAGAGGCTGGTCGGCAACCAGGCTGTGCAGCGACTGCTTCAGCGCCAGGCCGGCGGGCAAGGCTTCGACCTCGATGACGAGACCGCCGGCCGCATCAACCAGGCTCGGGGGGGCGGGCAAGCGTTGGATAGTACGGTTCAGAAGCAGATGGGTGCCAGCATGGGGCATGATTTCAGCAATGTGCGGGTGCACGACTCCCCGGAGTCAGATACCCTGAACCAACAGCTCAGCGCCAAGGCCTTCACCACCGGCCAGGATATTTTCTTCAGGCAAGGTGCCTACGATCCCGGCTCCAGCGGCGGCCAGGAGCTGATCGCCCACGAGCTGAGCCATGTCGTGCAGCAGGGCACCGGCCGGGTGAGCGGGAGCGGGAGTAGCATGACCGTCCGCCCCGCCGGCGACGCCTTTGAACAGGAGGCGGATGCCCTATCCAAGGCCGCCCCCGGCACCGCCGCCCAGGTGCAGCGTCAGGCGGAGGAAGAAGAAGTGCAGATGCAGGCCGAAGAAGAGGAAGAGCCGATTCAGACCAAGGCGCTTTCCCCCGCCGCCGGGCTGGCCCAGCGTCAGGAAGACGAAGAAGAAGTACAGATGCAGGCCGAAGAAGAGGAAGAAGTGCAGATGCAGGCCGAAGAAGAGGAAGAAGTGCAAATGCAGGCTCTTCAACGCCAGGATGAGATTCCAGAGGAAGAGTTCTAGGCATAGGCGTAAGGCGGAACATTATTGCCCGGAGCAAAGCGCCACGTCTGGATGGGAAATTACCGGACAGGTCAGGAAATGCAGTTCAGTCGCAAGGGTCATTCGAACCGGACAAATGAGGCAGTGCAAAAGCGCCAGACAACCAGGTCGGCCGTACGAGGGCCGGACGCGCAGCCATTGCCAGCTGATTCACTTGTCTTGCAGCGAGCCGCACTGGACCCAGGCTGGGCCCGCCCGCCCGACATCCTGGCCTTGCAGCGTGCCTACGGCAACCGGGCCGTTACCGGCCTGATTCAGGCCAAACTCACCGTCGGCCCGGTGGGCGATCGCTACGAACAAGAGGCCGACCGGGTGGCGCAGCAGGTGATGGGCATGCCCACTCCGGTTGCGGTGGGGCAGGCTGGTAAGGGATCACAGCTTGCTCAACGTCAGGCTGAGGAAGAGGAAGTCCAGATGAAGCCCGCCCGCCTTGGGAAGGGGGGACTGCCGCTGGTGGCTTCGATTACGCCCCTTGTCCAGCGCCAGCAGGAGGAAGAAGAGGTTCAGATGAAGCGGCGCCAGGGGGCTGATGGCAGCTTCCAGGCCAGCCCCGGCCTGCAGACCCGCCTGGCCGCCCACCAAGGTGGCGGCCAGCCCTTGCCCGCCCATGTGCGCGCCTTCATGGAGCCGCGCTTCGGGGCAGACTTCAGCAACGTGCGGGTCCATACGGACAGTGAAGCTGTGCAAATGAGCCAGAGGCTGAGCGCCCAGGCCTTTACCCACGGCCAGGATATCTATATGAGCGCGGGGCAATACAGACCCGGTTCCGAGGCAGGCAAACGGCTGCTGGCCCATGAGCTGACGCATGTGGTGCAACAGACGGGTAGGGCACCTGCATCCCGCCAGTCCGGCGCTGTGCAGGCCCGTTCGCCGAGGACGCTGCAACGAATACTCGCCTTCAAGCCAAGCGATCTCCAGGGACAACTGACTTTTAAAGCCAAAATGGCTGGCTTATTTGGAAAAAAGAGCACGTGGGCCCAGATCCGGCGGACCCTTTTGGCGTATTGGGCTGACCCTAAGCACCCCATCACCCTGCTCACGCAACTGGACAATCTGGTCGACCAGTGGCTCGCACGGCATGGTAGCAGTTCGAACCCGAATGACCAACTAAAGAAACAGAGTCTGGTGAAGCTGCAGGGCGAGATACAGGCCGAGTATGGTTCTATTATGGCTCCACTCTCGGTCCCTGCTAGTACGCCGTCGACGGGTAGTGCAATGCCACCGCCCAAACATGTGGCACCCACCAAGCCGCTACCCCCGGTGCCCACCAAGCACAAGCCTCTGCCGCCGGTGCCAACTGGACCCACGGGCCCTACGGCCACGACCCCCTCCGCAGACTTGTCCACTAAAGCTCTGACCGAGCTAGCTCCGGTTGGCATCGCCCCGCAGTTGCTGAGCAAGTTTCCGCCAGCTGACCTGCAACTCTTGCTTAACGCCCACACAGCATTGACCAACCGCGACGTCGTTGCTGCCGACAGCGCATTGACCAAGCTCAAGACCTCCGCCGATCCAACTGTCCAGGCTGTTTTCAATCTCGTCAAAACATACTTGATGCGGTACCACATCGGCGCGTTGGCGCCGGAAGTGCAGCAGATATTCAATCCGCACTTCAAACTGTCGGACACTGCTCCCCTTGACCAACAGGCTTTCCAGACGGCCAAGGACTATCTCGAGAACCCGGCAACAGCGGCAAAGACCGGGGGCGCTACCCCGCTGGGCCAGGCCGCACAAAAAGCCCGTGCCACGATTGCAGACTACAAAGCGTTGCATCCGGTGGAGGTCTTGGCTATCGAGGCGTATACGTCTGAATTGTATAAAGAGATCAATACAGCTCTGCGCCAGGCTCTTGCACCCAAATCTGGGATGACGAAGGAACAGATCGCCTGGGCCAAGGCGACTGTATCGGGACTGCATAAGTTGCCCCCAGCGCCAGTGAAAGAAGTGTATCGCCATGATGGCATATTCCCAGGCTTTCTGGAGACGCACCAGCCGGGCGCGGTGGTCACAGATTTTGCCTTCAAGAGTTCGGCGCAAAGGCAAGAGGGATGTTCCCAAGGCGGGGCAGGCCACGACGTCCTTTCGGTCATTCAGCAAAAGAGCGGACTCGACGTGGCTGGTACCGCATACTTTGGAAAGGGGGAAGCTGAGGTGCTTTTCCCGCCCGGCGTCCAGTTCAGAGTTGACGAACGCGCGGATCAGGTCTTGGGCAGCGGTCCAGCAATCCCAGATTGGACGCCTGCTCCTGTCAAGCCAAAGGCGGAGTCTTACTGGAAGAAAGAGACAACCTATAAAGGCAACATCAAAACCATTCTTTTCATGAGTGAAGTGTAGTTCGAATCGTATAGAGGAACCGTGCAGTGGATAAACGCGACACGAGCAAAGATCCTGAATATCCAGCTGGCCTGTATGTTCTGCCAATGACTGGCGAAGAAATGGAAGTCACCCGGCCCGAAGGTTGGGGGTATCCTCTGCTTGTGCAGGTGCGATGGGTGACATCCAATCCCGGGCGAGATGCATTGACACAAATGCTGGCAGACGTTCTGTTTCTGGAGTGGGACCGCGTGACGCTGGCGGTGGCTGCCGGCGAAACGTACGCACTGGCGCCCTTGCGCGAGCTGGCGCAGCGCCCTGGCTGGCAGATCGAGTCCAGACTGCCCGAAGCACCTGATAAATGCCGCCTTGCCCGTGAAGGGGAGCCGCCGCGTGAAGGGATGCGGCTCGACTTATTGCGTGCTCTGGAATTGACGCTGCGCTGTTCGCTCAAGCCTTTTGAGCATATTGCCAGCTGGCCTAACTGGGTCGAGCCAACCCGGCAGGCGTACCAGCAGTTGCTGCTGGCCCTGCAGGGCCATGCGCTTTTTCAGCCGGCATTCACCCCAGTCGCCGATTGAATGGATATGAAGAACTGGTGACAGGAGGACGAGGTGTCTGTCAAAACAGCAAACGCCAACCAGATTCGCAAAACAGTTCGTAAGAAGCATGTGGCTAAACCAGCGGCCAGAGCGCAGACATCGCAAGCTGATCGGCTTGTGTTGCAGCGGGCCGTCGCCAACCCGGCCTCGGCTTCCCCAGCCGATATCCAGACCTTGCAGCGTGCCTACGGCAACCGGGCCGTCACCGGCCTGATTCAGGCTAAACTTAAGGTCGGCCCGGCGGGGGACAAGTATGAGCAGGAGGCCGACCGGGTGGCGCAGCAGGTGATGGGCATGTCCACTCCGGTTGCAGTGGGGCAGGCTGGTAAGGGATCACAGCTTGCTCAACGTCAGGCCGAGGAAGAGGA
The DNA here is from genome assembly GCA_020343875.1 of Anaerolineales bacterium. Taxonomy (GTDB): domain Bacteria; phylum Chloroflexota; class Anaerolineae; order 4572-78; family NAK82. The sequence continues at coordinate 3,761,850 of CP070811.1, forward strand.
AGTCCAGATGAAGCCCGCCCGCCTTGGGAAGGGGGGACTGCCGCTGGCGGCTTCGATTACGCCCCTTGTCCAGCGCCAGCAGGAGGAAGAAGAGGTTCAGATGAAGCGGCGCCAGGGGGCTGATGGCAGCTTCCAGGCCAGCCCCGGCCTGCAGACCCGCCTGGCCGCCCACCAAGGTGGCGGCCAGCCCTTGCCCGCCCATGTGCGCGCCTTCATGGAGCCGCGCTTCGGGGCTGACTTCAGCAACGTGCGGGTCCATGCCGACGGTGAGGCTGCGCAAATGAGCCAGAGGCTAAGCGCCCAGGCCTTTACCCACGGCCAGGATATCTACCTGAGCGCGGGGCAATACAGCCCCGGCTCGGACGCAGGCAAACGGCTGCTGGCCCATGAACTGACCCACGTGGTGCAGCAAAGTGGGGCCCAGGCCCGCGCGAACGACGTGTCAACCCTCAGAATCCAGAGAGCTCTCAATTTCGAGCCAACCAATTGGAAGGATACGCAACAGATCAGCTGGGTAAAAGGCCAGGACCACCCCGATCATGACAATGTGCTGGGCTTTAGTGGCGGCGGAGGGACCAGGCTCTGGGTCAAGACCAACGAGAGCGTGGCAGAAGCACGGGCAGCGGCAAGCCTTGTAGCTAGTGCAGCTCAGATCCGGGCAGGCAGAATGCCCCCAGGGCAAACATGGAGGATTTCCACACCCCAGGTACGGGAGGCAGCCAGGGAAGATCGAACGGGTATGGTGAATAAGCTGGGAAAACTGCAACCCAAACCTTCCCGAGTTCAGAAGAGACAGCTCAAGGCGACTTTGCTGCAGGCAGCCGACGTGCATATATCGACCCACGCTGGGGGGGAGATGGGGGATCAGCCGGTTCCCCAGGCCCAAGAGCCCTGGCTGCAGGATCCAGGATTCCGCAGGGCGCTCGGCTACGTAGGCCTTTTGGACATCATTATGGCCAACTTTGACCGAATCATCGGCATGGTTGGCCCCCAGAACTGGAAAGTCGAACGGCCGAATCCAACCTTGCACTTGATCGACAATCTTCAACGCGGATTCGGATTTGACCTTACCTTCGAACAGTGGTCGCAGAATCCTTGGATCCAGTTCGTCAGGGCCCGGAACTGGGCCGGGATGAAGGCTCAGCTAATGGGGTACTGGGCTGCTGACCCGCAATTTCAGATGATCCCCGCGAACCAGCAAGACGCCTGGGTCAATGATTTCATGGCCGGCATGCAGGAGGCATGGGGCGACCTGGATGCAGTACGGCAGGCGCTGCAGGCATCTATGCCTCCCAGCCCTAAACGTGACGTATTGATTCAGCGTATCGTCTATCTTCGAGGATGGCAGGCGGGCCATCGCTGGCGGGCGGCTCATCCGCAGGCCAATCACTAATGGTGAATCGGACTCGGAGCACAGGGCAGAAAAAAGAGACCATGCAGAAGGCGCGGTACAGCACGCTGACTAACCAGCGTCAACTGGCGAAGCCCATCCAATGGGGCGCGGTTGCGCCATCGCACCAAGTAGACCCACTCATGTTGCAGCGAGCCATCGCCAACCCGGCGTCGGCTGCCCCAGCCGATATCCAGACCTTGCAGCGCGTGGTCGGCAACCGGGCTGTCACGGGCCTGATTCAGGCCAAGCTGGCGGTCGGGCCGGTGGGTGGTCAAAACGACAATGTCGTGCAGCGGAATGATGATGTTAAGAGTTTTGCAGCGTTGAGTGCAAGTGATGTGGTCATGGCGGCCTATCAAAATAAGATACCCAAAGAATTAACCATGGAGTTGGCGGCAACCTACAAGTCGTCATTTGATAAAACGGGATTTGGCAGTGAATATTGGGCAACCGAAACAGCCAACTGGGTACTACACACTCACAGGGGAGCTGCTGGAGGCTTGAAAGCAGGCAAGATCAAAAACTGGACGGAACGGTTCAGCAAGGGCAAGGGTGGCTCCTTGACTGTGGATAAACTCTTGAAGTTTCCGGGCGTCAAACAGGTAGACAACCAGCGCAAAGACGAAAGCGGGACGATTGACTGATTGGTTCAGTAGTGTGTGGTTGACAACTGACCGTAGCTGGGTTATTGTTCGTAACCAAGGAGTACGTTTCGCATGATTCACGATTTAGACGAGGTATTGCGCAAGTTACTCATCCGCGAAATACCCATCAAAAACAACGAAGTGGAAATCAAGTTCGACCAACCCGGCCGGGAATGGTCGGCCCGGCTCAGCCGGCCTACTTTGAACCTCTTCCTGTACGATGTGCGCGAGAACGCCAAGCTGCGCCAGGTGCGACCCACGTGGACCATGGAGCGCCACGACGACGGTACCGTGACCAAGCGGCTCAAGCCGGTGCGAGTGGACCTGCATTATATGCTCACCGCCTGGGCCAATGATCCTGAGGACGAGCACCGCTTGCTGGCCGCCACCCTGTTGGCCCTCTTTCGTACCCCCGAGCTGCCGGTTGAGTTACTGCCCGAGAGCTTGCAGAGACAGCCGGCACCTATCGCAATTATGGCGGCCCAAGAGGACGAACTCAAGAATCCCACCGACGTGTGGAACGTACTGGACAACGAGATGCGCCCGGCGATTGTGTGTATCGTGACCATGGCTCTCGACCCGTACCAGCCCATCGTGGGCCCCATGGTGCGCACCCGCGAGCTGCGCTTCGGCCAGGCAGGCCGACCCTGGCTGGAGCAGCTGGATGAGCCGGACAAGCCGGAGACCTTCTGGACCATCGGCGGGACCATCCACACCTCTAAACCGTTGGACGAGTTGCACCTGACCCTGGTTGAGCAGGGATTGGAAGTACCCATCCAGGATGAGGGTCGGTTTAGCATCGGCAGGCTCCGCGCCGGTGACTACACCCTGGAGGTGACAGTCGATGGCGACCAGCCACAGCGTTATAAGATCACCGTGCCGGCGCCGGACTATGACATTGAGGTGTGATGTGAAGCGTAAGACGTAAAACGTGAACCGCAAGCAGGCGTGCGTATTGCTTTTACGCATTACGTTTTGCGCTTTGGAAAGGGGGTGGTTGGAAGAGAGTAGGATACGCTTCAAGGTTGTAACCGCCGACGGAGAACGGGCTTCCGTCCATGGCCTAATCAGGGTGAAGTTGCGCACAAATGTCTGACATATTTTGGGTTAATGATCTATGGAAGGGGGTGAGAATGAGAACTCAATCACAAGTCTGGTGACACGCCTCATATGCAACGCAGGACTTGCACTGCACGCCCCTGGCGCCTGGCGGGACGACGTAAGTGCAGGTGCACGTAGTAGGTAATGTACCCATAAGGAGGTTTGTAATGCCTGAGTATCTATCACCAGGAGTATATGTAGAAGAAGTAGACCGCGGCCCCAAGCCGATCGAAGGAGTCGGCACAGCCATGGCCGCTTTCGTGGGCTTCAGTGAGAAAGCGGATTTGATGCGACAGGTAGATGGCGAGACGGTTGTCGAGGACGTCCTCAACAAGCCCCAGTTGGTCACCAACTGGAGCCAGTATGTTGAGCGCTTTGGCGGCTTCGTGGAGGGGGCCTATCTGCCGCATGCGGTGTATGGCTACTTCAACAATGGCGGCAACCGCTGCTACGTGGTCAGCGTCAAGACCATAGGCAAGGCCCAGGTGGCGCTGCTGGGCAGCGATAAGAAGCCCTACCTGATCGCCAGGGCCAAGCAGGCTGGTTACGACGGCCTGCGCTTGCGGGTCAAGATCGATACGCCTGAGGAGCCGGCCCCTCCGGCCAAAGCGGGTGCCAAGAAAGAGGAAGAAGGGAAGCCGGCTGCGGCTGCCGGTGGCAACCTACCCTTTACCATCACCGTTGAACGCCAGGGAGTCACCGGCGCCTGGCAGGCCAAAGAGGTACTGCCTGAGGTAACCCTGGTTGAGGTGAAGGAAGAGGATGGTACCAAGAAAGTCCAGGTGGCCTACAAGGACAACAAAGCTTCTCAGTTGATTGATCTCTTGATGCCCGAAAAGGCCGGTGCTCTGGACAAGATGTGGCCGTCCACCCAGGAGCAATCCCTGAGCCTGGAGCCCAAGCAACTGGCAGCACCTACCTCCCAGGATTTCCGGGGCGAGGTGACTGAGCGGACCGGGGTGGAAGGGCTGGAAGCCCTCGAGGAAGTCACCATGGTGTGTGTGCCGGACTTGATGAGCACCGCGCCCGGCGAGGATCTGAACCTGGACATGGTCAAGGCGGTGCAGACCATGATGATCGCCCACTGCGAGCGACTGGGAGACCGGGTGGCTATCCTGGACTCGCCGCCCAACATGCTGCCAGCGGAGATCAACAAGTGGCGTATGGACACGGCCGGCTACGATTCCACCTACGCCGCCCTGTACTATCCCTGGATTCAGGTGGACGACCCCATCCTCAATCGATCCATCAACCTGCCCCCCTCAGGTCACATTGCCGGTATTTGGGCCCGCAGCGACAACACGCGCGGCGTGCACAAGGCCCCCGCCAATGAGATCGTGCGCGGCGCCGTGGGCCTGGCCTACAACACCACCAAGGGCGAGCAGGATGTCCTGAACCCCAACGGCGTCAACTGCATCCGGGCCTTCCCCGGCCGCGGCATCCGGGTTTGGGGCGCGCGCACCCTGTCCAGCGATCCCGCCTGGCGCTACATCAACGTGCGCCGGCTCTTCAACTACGTGGAGAAGTCCATCGAGAACGGCACCCAGTGGGTGGTTTTTGAGCCGAACGATCAGTTCCTGTGGGCCCGAGTGCGGCGCGACGTCTCGGCCTTTTTGAGCACGGTCTGGAGTGACGGCGCCCTGTTTGGAGGGAGTGCGGCTGAAGCTTTCTACGTCAAGTGCGATGAGGAACTCAACCCACCGGCCATACGCGACATGGGCCGCATGATCGTCGAAATCGGCATGTGCCCGGTCAAGCCAGCCGAGTTCGTCATCTTCCGCATCAGCCAGTGGGCTGGACCAGGTACATGAGCCAGGGCTCATCTCCAGGAAAATCAGCCATAGTTTATCAGGAGGTAATGTACGATGCCGAGTAATCCTTACCTATCTAACAGAGAAGATTCGCTCACTGAAGATCCCCTGCTTGGGTTTAATTTTATGCTTGAGCTGGAGGGGGCCATAGCCGGTTACTTTACCGAGTGCAGCGGCATTGGTTCTGAGCATGAGATCGTCGAACACAAGGTCGTCGACAAGCAGGGCCATGAAATCGTCCGCAAACTCCCTGGCCGCCTGAAGTGGCAGGATGTCAGCCTCAAGCGTGGGATTACTTCCGATCTGCAGATTTGGAAATGGCGGGATGACTGCCTCAAGGGCGACGTGAAGGCGGCTCGCAAGAACATCTCCATTACTATGTTGGACCGCACGTACGCCCCGGTTGCCAAGTGGCACTTTGCCAACGCCTGGCCCTCCAAGGTCAGTGGTCCCAGTCTCAAATCGGATAGCAACGAAATTGGCATTGAAGAAGTGACCATCGTGCATGAGGGGATGTACCGCGAGACATAAGCGGCACGCTGGTGTAAGAACGGCGAGCGCTGACCCCCTGCCTGCTCCCAAAGGGGAGGGTAGGGCAGGGGGTCCGGCCGTCGCCAGTTTCGGCATTAATTGCCAGTTCATATTGGCCTATTCATACATCCATTGAAAGTGACGATGGAGAGACATGAGCCTGCAAACCGAATTTGAATTCAATCTGCCTCGGGGATACATTGATGGCGATGGCAACCTGCATCGCCAGGGAGTCATGCGCCTGGCCACGGCGCTGGATGAAATTGCCCCCCTGCGTGACCTGCGAGTGCGCTCCAACCAGGCCTACCTGGTCATCATCCTGCTGTCGCGGGTGATCGTGCGCCTCGGTAGCTTGTCCCAGGTCACTACCGGGGTGATTGAGAATCTTTTTGCCGCCGACTTGGCCTACCTGCAGGCATTTTACCGCCAAATCAACGAACAAGGCACCAGCCGGGTGACGGTGACCTGCCCCGAATGTAGCGCCAAGCACGAGGTAGATTTGGTCGAACTGGGGGGGTCGTAGGCTACCCTCTCGACCGCCTGCACGAGGAGGTAGCCTATCTGGCATATCATTTTCACTGGCCGCGCGACGACATCTTGGACCTTGAGCACGGCGAACGGCAGCGGTGGGTGGAAGAGGTGGCCAAAATCAATCGCAGGTTGAATCAGATGCCCGAGAGGTAGTTCCTATGTTGTCCAGCACCACTGAGACCACTGCCTCAACGGACGGCGCCCAGGAGACTCGCCCGCCGGCCGGGGGCCAGGTGGATCTGAGGGCCCTGGCCGAAAAAATCTACAAACTGCTCATAGAGGAAGCACGCTTGGAGCGCGAGCGCCTGGGGCGGCATCAACGTCGCTAAGGAGTGTATACAGTGCAACAGCAATTTGTTACCAAAGCCTCGGATGAGCCCAGCCCAGCTTCGGTCTACAAGTTTTGGGTTGAAATCGAGAGTATCGTCGTGGCTGAGTTTAAAGAGTGCAGCGGCCTGACGGTAGAGCGCGATGTCAAGAAGGTCGAGGAAGGTGGCGTCAACGACCGGCTGCATGTCCTGCCCGGTCGCAGTAAGTACTCCGACATTACGCTCAAGCATGGCATCACCCAATCTGCCGATCTGTGGGACTGGTACCAGGTTGGGTTGTACGATGGGAAGGTGAAAAGAGTCAATTTTTCAATTCTGTTGCGCAACGTCGAGGGCGACGTGCTGAAGCGTTGGAGCGTCATCGAAGGCTTTCCCATCAAGTGGGAAGGTCCTCAATTGAACACCGAGACCAATCAGGTTGCCATCGAGACTCTGGTGATCGCCCACCACGGGCTGAAACTGGGTGATTGAGGCAATGGACCAGGCAGCCCCCCAGCCGGAGCCGAAACCATCACGCCATGATGACCAGGCTCAACTGAATGATTTGGCCCAGGCGCTGACGGCGCGGGCCCGCTGGCCCGGAGCGGTCCTATCACCCTGGGTGCAGCGGGCATTATTGCCTGAGCAGGCCGTCCAGGCAGCCAGCGGGGTGCGCCAGGCCCGCCCGACCGCGTTGTCGGAGTCGCATACCCGGGCCTTGGTCCAGCGGGCGGAGCGCCATAGAACCGGCAGTAGCCGGGTGTGGCAGCCGGACGTCGGCTCCGTCGCGCCAGCGACCTTCGAATACTTTGCGGGTGAAATCGTCGAGCGCCACCGGCCTATCGCCGACAAGTACCACGTCCAATCAGCCCAGGAGCCGGGGGAAGAGAGCGCGTTACCACTGGCCCCCGCTGGACAGGTGGGTATGGTTTTAGGGAGGCGCGGTGCTTGGCCAGAAGCCCGCCCGGCACCCTCTCCGCCGCCCCCGCCAGCGGCTGTGCAACAATCGCCGGCCCAGCCTCGAACAGCTCCGCCAGACAGGCCGTCGATTCAAGCACCGAAACAGGTGCGCCAGCGCCGGAATATCCGGCCAATGTCCCGGGTTGAGGAAATAACGCCCGCCACTAAGATGAAGATGGCCGATATGGCCACGGTGGAGGGCGGGCCAGAAATTGAGGCGGGCCTGGCAGAAGAGACGTCCCCGGACGCCCTGCCCCCCCCACCACGCGCTGCGGAACCGTCACCGGCGGCGGAAACTGAACGGCCGCCGGCCGTCCAGCGGAAAGCCGCACCTGAGGGGCCCGCAACGCCGCCTGTGACCGAGCTCAAACCGGAAATTGAGGCGGGCCTGCCACCTATCCAGCGGGAAGCCCCGCCTGAGGTGCCCGCAGCGCCGCCTGTGGCGGAGGCCAAACCGGAAGTGCCCGGCCGGCCGCTTGTCCAGCGGGAGGTCCCGCCACAGGCGCCCGCAGCGCCGCCTGCCCGTGAGGCCAGGCCCGAAGCGCCCGACCTGCCGCCGGTCCAGCGGGAGGCCGCGCCTGAGGCGCCCGCAGCGCCGCCTGCCCAGGAGCTCAAGCCGGAAGCGCCCGGCCTGCCGCCTGCTCGTGAGGCCAGGCCCGCAGCGCCTGACCTGCCGCCAGTCCAGCGAGAGGCCCCGCCTGAGGTACCCGCAGCGCCGCCTGTGGCGGAGGTCAAGCCGGAAGCGCCTGACCTGCCGCCGGTCCAGCGGGAGGCGCCGCCTGAGGTGCCCGCAGCGCCGCCTGCCCGTGAGGTCAAGCCGGAAGTGCCTGACCTGCCGCCTGCCCAGCGGGAGGCCGCGCCTGAGGCGCCCGCAGCGCCGCCTGTGGCGGAAGTCAAGCCGGAAGCGCCCGGCCTGCCGCCGGTCCAGCCGGAAGCCCCGCCTGTGGCGGAGGTCAAGCCGGAAGCGCCTGACCTGCCGCTTGTCCAGCGGGAGGCCCCGCCCGAGGTGTCCGCAGCGCCGCCTGTGGCGGAGATCAAGCCGGAAGCGCCTGACCTGCCGCTTGTCCAGCGGGAGACCCCGCCTGAGGCGCCCGCAGCGCCGCCTGCCCGTGAGGCCAGGCCGGAAGCGCCTGACCTGCCGCTTGTCCAGCGAGCGGTCCCGCCCGAGGTGGAGATCAAGCCGGAAGCGCCTGACCTGCCGCCTCCCCAGCCCGAAGCGCCGCCTGCCCGTGAGGCCAGGCCCGAAGCGCCTGACCTGCCGCTTGTCCAGCGAGAGGCCAGAGTGCCACCGCAGGTGGTGAAAGAGACCCAGCCGCCTCCAGAGCCCCCACTGCCGGAGTCGGAGCCAGAGGCCGCATTGCCTACCTCTGAAGCACCAGCGGCTGAGGTGGAACCCCAACTCCCGCTTGGTTTAGAAAGGGAAGTCCTGGCCCGGGCCCAGGCGCGGGCGCATTTGCCGCTGATAGAGCCGCTGCGCCCGGCCAGGGGGCTTGAGCCGGAGGAGGAGCACGTCGAGACGCCCCAGGATCTGCGCAAGCCGCCTCCCGTGAGCCAAATCAGGCCCTCGACGCCCATGCCCGTGCTGCGTCTCCCCCAGGTTCGCCTCGGGGGTGAGGGTGAGGCCGGTGTCGCCCCGGCCCGCAGCGATGGGCAGCCTCTACCGCCGGCACCCCGGCTGTCGGCAGGGGACATGCTTCAGCGAGAGGCATTGGCCATCTCTATGGACCTGGCCCCGCCCCCCCGTCGGGTAGAGGTGGTGCAGAGATTAGAGGGGGAAGTGGAAACAGTCCCAAGCCAAGCGGCTGAGGGGGGGAAACCTGACCTGGACCGCCTGGCGCGGCAGGTCTACCCGCTCATCAAGCGCATGTTGGCCGTCGAGCGCGAGCGGAGATTCAGCCGCTAAT
>CP070811.1:3771132-3774124 GCA_020343875.1 Anaerolineales bacterium
GGAATTGCTGGAAGGCGTGGTGCGTATTTCGGCCCAGAGCATTTTCACCGTCAAGGAATGCACCACCCGGCGGGGCATATTGAAAACGACGCTCTCTCTGGAGGAAGGCCGGCTGTGGGCGCACCTGGCGCCCGGCCAACCCCATGCCTTCACGGTGGAGACGGCCAGTGCGGTGGCGGCGGTGCGGGATACCGATTTCAGCATCCAGGTGGCCCCCGACCGGACCACCCTGGTTTCGGTGGCCACCGGAGAGGTGGCCCTGACCGCCCAGGGCCAGAGTGTGACGGTGGCTGCCGGCCAGCAAGCCAGCGTCCAAGAGAACCAGCCCCCCGCCGAGCCGGAACCCATGAGTGACCAGGAGCGTGCTCTGTGGGCCACCGAGGGCGAGATGCCCGAGTTGGCGCCTCCCACGCCCACGCCCGCTCCCACCCCTACCCCGCCCAAGGTTGATATGGGAGTTGATGTGTATTGCGCGCTGACGGGCCCGGCTGGCGACCCTGCTTCGCGCGACCCCGGGTGGACCATCCTGGAAGCTCGCGCCCAGGGCCAGGACGTGGCCCAGATGCGGGTGGAAACGCCCAGCGGAGAGAGCATGGTTCTGCCAGCCTACGGCGACCTGTATGGGCAGGAACACAGGTTTTTGAGAACCATTCAGGGGCTGCCCCAGGCCGGAGGGACGTATATCTTTACCGCCCTCGACGCTGAGGGCGAACCGATTCCAGGCGCGGTGGCCAGCGACGTCTTCCTGGGCGGTTACGAACCGGATCCGCCCGCCAACGCCAGGGCCGAAGTGGTCGAGGCCGGCATCCGGCTCACCTGGGACCCGGCGCCTGTCATCCCAGGTGCCTTCGACCCGGGCAGGTCCCCCAGCCTGGGCTTTTATCAAATCACGCTCAACCAGGAAGGAGGGGGAATGGTGTACGGCTGGAACAATTCTGACCGGCCCTTGTCGGAGACCACGCACCTGATCCCCTTGCGCGGCCGGGATCTAGGCCCAAGCGATTTTGGCCAGGCATTGGAAAGCCTGCAGGACGGTGCCTATTTCCTGAACTTGGATGCCTTCAGCGTCGCGCCGGAAGGCGCGCCCGGAGCGGGCCTCGAGTGTTCGGCCAACGACCCGGCGAACACCATCCGGGTCCTTATCCAGGGGGGTCAGGCGCGCATCAGCGAAGCGGGCTATCGGCTTTTTGACTGTGAAACACCCCCTCTGGTGTGCATCCAGCGGGGATATGCCAGGCCAGCGCCCCTGGACAATAGCTCCGGCCTCTATTTCCGCATGGGGGCCTGGTCGCCGGACGGGCAGCAGGTGGTGGTAGTAGGCAACTCCGAAGGCGATCCGAACGCTCACGGGCCCAACGCCCTGTACATCGTGAGCGTTGACGGCTCGGGGCTCACCCAGCTGACCCGGGACCAGCGCAACAACGTCATGCCCGCCTGGTCGCCGGATGGCACTTCCATCGCCTACCACTCCAACGGTGATCTGGCCCGGATATCGCCTGACGGCTCCGGCGCACAAATCCTGGTGGCGGGCGGAGGCTGCTCGACCCGGCCCGCCTGGTCGCCCGACAGCCAGCGCATCGCTTTCCTGGTCAACCCGGCCGGATGCATTTCACACTTCCCCTGGAACACGCAGATCTGGATCGTCAATCGGGATGGCAGTGCCCCCACCCGGCTGGCCGGAGTCGGCCCGGAGGAAAGCGCGGACGACGTAGTGTGGACCCCGGACGGCCAGGTCATCTATTATCTAGCCACCACCCAGAGCGGGTCAGGCAGCTGGCACAGCATGGCGCCTGATGGCAGCAGCCAGCCAGTACCAGCCCAGGAGCCGCCCGCCAGCTGGAGGAATGATTTCTGGCCGCACTGGCAGCCGTAGAAAAGCCAGCGACCGAAATTCGCTCCAATTCAGCGTGACGAATCGGCTGGTTGCGGGTTATATCTCAATGATGGCATTCTTGGATAGTGCCTAGTGGAGGTAAGCAACCATGCCAAATGGAAGTCGACCGACTGCTCTCTCCTTTGACGATTTCAAGCGCATCCTGGCCAGCGAGCTAAAACTGGAAGAAGAGAAGATCGTGCCCGAGGCATGTTTCTTCACCGACCTGCACGTTCACTCGGTGCGCATGGTAGACGCCATGCTGCGGCTGGATGACAAAGGCATCGACATTCCCCTGGAACTGGCCTGGCAGATTGAGACCGTCCAGGACGCCTACCAGGCCATGATCTACACGGGAACTGATTGAGACTCACAGGCATGCAGCTCCGGGCCATAGATCAGCCCCCAGACGCAGTGCGTAGCCAGGTAAAGGACTCCACCTGATGAAGATCACCTATGCGGCCATGGTCACATTGGCCGGCGGCATGGTCTTGCTCTGGCTGGCAGCTTGTGACAGGGCTGACTCAGACGCCGGTGATCCTCTGGATGGCACATCATGGTTGCTGACGGCATACGGTAGATCGAATCCGATTCCCGGCACCACTATCACGGCCACCTTTGAGGGTGGGCAGATGCGCGGTTCGGCCGGCTGCAACTCGTATGGTGGATCGTACCAGGTGCGCCGCGACAAGATCAAGCTGGACAAGATGGCGGTGACGCTGATGGCCTGCCCGGAGCCAGAGGGCATCCTGGAGCAGGAGCAAACGTTCCTGAGCTTGGTAGGGGATGCCCAAACATTCCGGTTGACAGATAGGCAACTGCAAATCTTCACATCGGACGGCGAAGCCCTCACCTTCATTCCTCAGGAATGAAACTGGGAACACCCCTCAGCAGCATCGCGAGGGGTGTTTTGTTAGGGGTTGTCGCAGCGAAAGGAGAAAGACTATGAAAAAAGACCTGCTTAGACAACTGGCCAACGTCCTGGCGGTTGTGGCCACTATCGTGATGAACGGGCTGGCCAACGCGCTCCCGCTCAACGGGCAGACCACTGGTGAAATCTCAGACCGATTCCAGGTGTACTTTGTGCCGGCCGGCTACGTGTTCTCCATTTGGGGGCTG
>CP070811.1:3774224-3781128 GCA_020343875.1 Anaerolineales bacterium
GCTCTTGCGTACCCCTCTCGCATCGACATGCCTGCCATGCTAGGCCACCTCCTCGGTCAATTCGGTCACCGCCTGCCTGAGCTGCTCGTCGCTGGGTGCGATTCCGTGCCATTCTGCCTGGTTCTCCATATACGACACCCCTTTGCCCTTGGTCGTGTGGGCCAAGATCACCGTTGGGCGATGGTGGGTCTCTCCGGCCATATCCAGCGCCTCCAACACCTGGCGCAGGTTGTGGCCGTTGATCTCCAGCACCTGCCAGTTGCAGGCACGCCACTTGTCGGCCAACGGCTCCAGGGGCATTATCTGGTGCACGGGGCCATCCAGCTGCACGTCGTTGTAGTCAACCATAGCGGTCAGGTTCGACAGGCGGTACTTGGCAGCCGCCATAGCCCCCTCCCACACGATCCCGCCCTGGCACTCGCCGTCCCCCAGCAGCACGTACACCCGGTAGTCCATGGCATTCAAACGCGCCACCAGCGCCAGCCCGGCGCCGATGGCCACCCCGTGTCCCAAAATGCCGGTGGTCATCTCCACCCCAGGCGTCTTCAGCCGGTCTGGGTGCCCCTGCAAGTGGCATTCCAACTTGCCCCACGCCTGTAGATCTTCCTGGGGGAAGAACCCACGCCGGGCTAACGCCGCGTACAGAATAGCCGAGGCGTGTCCTTTGCTGAGAATGAAACGGTCCCGCTCCGGCCAGTCCGGCCTCTTGGGGTCCAGCCGCAGCTTGTGGAAAAAAAGGGCAGCCATAATCTCGGCCGCCGAAAGAGCGCCTCCCGGATGGCCGGAGCCCCGGCGGTGGATCATCTCCACGCTGTCGAGCCGCAATTGACGTGCGCGCTCCTCCAATTCGACAATTAGGGCCTGGGGATAGTGATACATAGAGTCACCTCGTTTGATATGTGGTCCAGCTTGGTACGTGCCTAATGCTCACTGGGGGTCTGCGACCCCCGTTCTGGGCGAAACCAGGCCTGCTATGGCCGGAAGTCGCGGGTGCCACACCCGCTCAGAGCAAAGGTTCACAGACCCGCTTGGAGCAAGAGCCAGCTGAATGCTCGCAGGGGGTCTGCGACCCCCGGCTGGGGCGAAACCAGGCCGGATATGGCCGAAAGTCGCGGGTGCCACACCCGCTCAGAGCAAAGGTTCACAGACCCGCTCGGAGCAAGAGCCAGCTGAATGCTCGCAGGTCGCGGGTGCCACACCCGCTCAGAGCAAAGGTTCACAGACCCGCTCGGAGCAAAGCTTCACAGGCACGCTCGGAGCAAAGGTTCACAGACCGGCTCAGGGCAAAAACCGGCCCAGCGACGGTCAGGTCACAGCTCCAGATCGAACTCCGGCGCACCTACGGTTACGATGCCCAGGTAGCCGTCCACGGTCACGATTTGACCTGCCTCCAGGAGCTCAACCGCGTTGGAGATGCCGTTGACGCAGGGGATGCCCAGCTCGCGGGCGATGATGGCTCCATGGATGAGCATGCCGCCACGCCGCTCGACGATGGCGCAGGCCAGTGGAACCAGGTGGGTCATGGTCGGTTGGATGGCATCGCACACCAGCACTTCTCCGGCCCGGAAGCGGCCCAGGTCCTGCGTATCACGTACCCTTCGCACCTGGCCCGTGGCCAGGCCGGGGGCTGCGGGCTGTCCGATCAGCTGGCGCGGGCTCTCGCCCACAGCGCCGTGGGCGGTAGCTGCCTCGGCGGGGGCCTGGGGCAGGATCACAGGCGCGCGTGAGGCATCGCGCAACGCCTCGGCCAGCGCCAGCGCGGCCGTGAGGCTGAGCTGCCCACCCGCCTGCAGACGACCCGCTGCGCGCAGGCGACCGGCCGCCAGCTCCAAAGCACGCAGCAGCTGGCTTTCCAGCCGGCCGACCAGCAAATTGTCGTCGTCGCGCAACCGCCAGCTCAGCCGGCCGATCTTCAGCACTTCCATCGCCTCTTCACGCCGTTCCGGGCCGACCGCTTCCAGAAGGCGTTGCTCCAGCGCCTGGACCATAGGGGCTGCTGCTCCCGCGTCTGCAACCTGCGGCTGGGCAGGCCTGGGCCGTTTGGCCATTTCAAGAATGGTTTGCAGTAGAAGATCAGGCCGGTCCGAAAGACGTTCGCCGGCGTAGGCCACATCCATGAATTCGGCTTGTAGGTTGGCCAGGGCCCCCACCAAGGCTTGGCTGCCCGGGATGGCCTGCAGCGTGCGTATCGCGTCTTGCCACCCTTGATCGACGACTTGCAGGAGTCCTTCGCGGAGGGCCTGGTCCTCTCTTACCTGCTCTGCCAGCTCTTGCAGGGCGCGGTTGCGCCGGGAAGCGACCATTTGCTGCCCCCGCAGCAGCTGTACGAACTGGTAGGGATCGTCTGGCTTGACCACGTCATTGTAATACATCCCCAGCTGGCGCACGCCGTGGGCAAAGGGGATAAAGTCTTCAATGTAGATGCGCTGCCATTTTTCGAGGGCGGCGTGTCGCTCCTGGATGGCATCAGCCAGCTCCCAGTCGGCCAGCTCTTGAATGGCTTGCAGTGAAAAGCGGTTGCCCAGCTCCTCCAGTTCGGGAATGAGTTGCCCGGTCACACGCTGGGCCAGTCCGCTCAAGCGCCGCATACTGGGTCGCAGCGACAGGTACCAGCCGCGCTGGTCACCGTCCTCCGAGATTGCGGTGGTAATGGGCCGGGCTTGCAGCAGGGTGAACCGTTCGCCACGCCCGGTCCACTCGGTGTCGGCCGGCCAGTCAAAGAGCGATTCGACCTGCAGGAGCACCTGGTGCAGATTGGACAGGTCCCTACTCTCCAGGATGGGCCCCTCTGCCTGCTCTCCCTCGCGCTGGCCGGCCCGCCACTCGATAATCCTTCCGGAGCCGCGATCCAGGATCCAGCGGTCGGGATCGACCAGGCCGTCCACCAGGTCACCGCAGGGGCCTGGCACGGCCTCCACGATGGCCCGCTCGCGGTCCGGCTGCCTTGGGTCGCGCCCAAAGGCCACCCCGGAGCGGTCTTCGTCAATCATCTCCTGGATCACCACCGCCATGCGGCTGAGGCCCGGGTCCAAGGCCAGTTCCTGCCGGTAGAGCAGGGCTGCATCGGACCAAAGGGAGGCCCACACCACGCGCACCGCATCCAGCACGGCTGCTATACCGACCACACCGACGACCGATTCGTGCAAGCCGGCAAATGAGCGGTGGGCCGAGTCTTCTCCAGGCGCAGAGGACCGGACAGCCAGCGGTTTGGAAGGCCCCAGCTTTTCGACGGCAGCCCCAATGGCCTGGGCCAGTTCGGCTGGCACAGGGCTTGCCAGGAAGGCGGAGCGGATACGCAAGGCCACGTCCCAGATCTCCTCCCAGCGCATGGACGCAAACGGCTTGCGGCCCAGTTCCATGTGGATCAGTTGGACCAGGTCTTGCTTCTCCACAAAATACTCGTAGGCCTGGGTTGTGACCAAAAAGCCGGGGGGCGTACGGAATCCGGCTTGGGCCAGCTGGGCTAGCTTGGCCGCTTTGCCGCCGATCGAGCCCTCCTGACAATCCACCGCCTCTTTGAGCGGGACTACCCACTTGACGCCGGGATCCACTGGCGCACCTCCTGGAAACGAGTGACGTGCAGGAACCGTATGGCCTCGACCCGGAACAAAGCGGTTGACGGAGACTCGATAAACGACTTGAGATAGGGGTGGCGCGCCGTCAGCAACCCGGCCCATTCCTCAAACTGTGGGCCCGGCTCTATCTGATGGGCCTTGCCCGTTATGGTGACGGCGCCGACCTTCATCATATCATGGGGATATTTGCCCCGATTGTCTATGACCAGGGCCACCCGGTCGCAGTGGGAGAGCAGGCGGAACTTCCTGGTGGCCTTTGGCGTAGCGAACACGAATGAACTCAGGCCCTGGTCAAAGGCAAAGGCCACCACTGAACCATAGGGTTGCCCTTCACCCTGGGTGCACAGCACAGCAAAGGGTTCCTCTGACACCAGGGCGTGGATGCATTCAGCCGCGCTTTGATCGGAGACCTCGTCGGTCAATGGTGGGTTGAATTCAGGTCCCAGCATGGGTTCATCTTGCATGGTTCTTCCCCCTTTTGGAATCGGCCCCTATCAGAAACATGGTCGCAACTCTAGTGGAGACAGCATGTCCCGGCAGCCACACACCCGACGCTCGATAGGGCTACTCCTCACAATAATCCAACTTGTCCAAAAAAGAAAGGGCCTGGCGACGTACCGCGGTGCGCTCGTCATCGTCCAGGTAACGAAGGCCCAGCACGTTGCGGCCCAGCCGGGGATTGGCCCGCAGGGCAGACTCGTGCTCCATGAGGAAGTTCCAATACAGGAAATTGAACGGGCAGGCCGCTTCACCGGTGCGTTGCTGGTGATTGTAGCTACAGCCCCGGCAGTAATCGCTCATCTTGTTGATATAGTTAGCCGAAGCGATGTAGGGCTTGGTGGCAATCAGACCCCCGTCGGCGTTCAGTCCCATTCCCATGACGTTGGGCGCCATTACCCACTCGTAGGCATCCACGTACAAGGTCAGGAACCAGTCATGAACCGCCGCGGGATGGATGCCAGCCAGCAGGCAGAAGTTGCACAGCAGCATCAGGCGCTGGATGTGGTGGTTATAACCGGTCTGGATGGCTTCACGTATGGCGTGGCCCAGGCAGTTCATGTGCGTTTGTGCGTGCCAGAAGAACTGTGGCAAAGGGCGTGGCGCATCCCAGGCATTGGCTTCCATCAAGCCCGGCATCAGCCGCCAGTACTGCCAATACATGTACTCTCGCCAGCCGAGAACCTGCCGCACAAACCCCTCCGCTGAGTTAATGGGCGCCCGACCGCGGTGGTATGCCTGTTCAACTGCCTCGATCAGCTCCAGCGGCTCCAACAGGCCGATGTTCAGGTATGGCGACAGGAGTGAGTGATACAGGGTCGGGTGCTGGCTACTCATGGCGTCCTCATACGGTCCAAAGTCGGCCAGCCGGTTCGCCAAAAAGTCGTCCAGGGTTCTCAGCGCCTGTCGGCGGGTCACGGCCAGGCCAAAGCCGTCGACCGTACCCACACCGTGGCCGGTGGCTTCCACCTCGGCCATGACCTCTCGCGTGATATGATCTGGATGGAAGACCGGTATGCCTGGGGGACGCGCATCCCGGGGCAACGGTCTGCGGTTTTCGGCATCATAGTTCCACTGGCCGCCGACCGGCTCACCATGGGAGGTCATCAAGATGTTGAAGTGACGCCGCATCCGCCGGTAAAAATGCTCCATCGTGATCCGTTTGCCGGGCTCGGCGCTGGGATACGGGTTAAACTGCTCGGTCAGGAATTGGGTATTGGGCAAGAGGGTCGTCGGCAGCCCCAGTGCATCGGCCAGCCGCGTCTGCTGCAAGGTTCGCCCGTGCCATTGGCTGGCCTGCATCGCCAACAAGCGACCGGGTTGCCAGGCGGCTGCGTGCTTGCGAAGACCGGCCAGGAAGGTGGGCGCCTGGATGTAGTCAACATCGTAGCCGCGGTCGCGCAGATCTGCCGCATAGTGTCGCATGGCGCTAAAGAGCAACACCAGTTTCTTACGCTGGTAGGACAGCCGCCGCGAGCGGGCTGCACTCTCAATCAGGGCCACTCGCAGGTTCCTCTGGGGGTAGTCCTGCTCAGCAGCCAGCAAGGCCGGATGTCGCGCCAGCAATTGATCGCCCAGGATCCAAACTGACGCCCGCTTGTTGCTCATGATGTGCCTCGGCGTGGCTTCTTGGTTTCTCTTGCGCCGACTCAGTAGCGGCCAGAAATCTTAGGCGGAAGGCGCAGTTGACGGGTATGGCCGCGCCGCCTAACGGCACGATGCCGGCCATGGTCTGTCACGGCGGGAGGGGGAAGCTACCTGCTGGTGTCTGGCCCACCCGGGCCGGAGGCCCTGGCCCGGACTGTGTGCTTGATCCAGCGCCAAATCGCAGCCCCGATTCCGCCGAACAGCAGGGCAAAACTTGCTCCAATCAAGCTCCACTTCAACGCCGTGAACAGGGGCGCCAGCCTGTCCACCACGGCCGTCTGAGCCGGGTAGCGTAACATGACCAGGGAAGTAGATAGATTCTCCAGATAGTCGAACAGGGCACCCAGCAGCGGGGCCAGGTTGGCGCGCTGCCAGGGGCTGTCCGGACCGAACGTCCTGCCCAGTATCCAGCTGATGGCGGTGGCCAAGAACAGAGTGTACACCAGCGGCCAGACCAGGTCAAAGGTGAAACGTGCCCTCACATAGGCCTGCCGCCCCTGCTGGCCATATGCCTCAGCCATACGGTACAGATCGCTGGCCGAATAGAAGAAAGACGTATCCGGCGAATCTGGGCTGCCGGTGGCTTGCTCTGCCCTGGTGGCCTGCTGGGGCAGCACCAGGATGGAGAAGAGCAGAAAGATGAGCAGCGCCGCCAGGGTCATCCAGCCTGTGGATAGCCTGCGCAGCCAACCAGAGATCCGCTTATCCATAAGCTGTCTCCGTCAAAGGCTGGCTGGCGAGCAGAGCGCGCGAACCAGCCGTTTCTTGATCGGGCCCGTCAGGCCATAAGGGCGCCATACGCTATGCAGCCGGAGACGTGGCCAAGGTCGCCAAAGTCGTCCCTGGAAG
Organism: Anaerolineales bacterium; assembly: GCA_020343875.1. Lineage (GTDB taxonomy): Bacteria > Chloroflexota > Anaerolineae > 4572-78 > NAK82. Next base: position 3,780,794 of record CP070811.1, read on the forward strand.
CCCCGGAATAGGCCTTCAAGTCCAGTTCGATGAATCTAATCACGCATTTCAAGAAATGCAGCGATGGCCAATGGCCCGAGCGTGAAGATGGTCGCCACCAAGCCGAAGATAAAAAGTGTGGTGTCACTCATTTCTGACTCCTACCACCAAGCACAAAGACGCCAAATGAGAGGATTGATGGCACCCAGAGGCCGACGAATATGCCTTGCTCTTGGGAGCCGGTGAACCACAGATATACTGACAGCAAAAAGGACAAACCGGCTGCCAGCAGGATGGTGTACCTGCTAATCTGCCACCATTTGTTCATGCTTCTTCACATCCCTTCTTTTTCAAGC
>CP070811.1:3781228-3855946 GCA_020343875.1 Anaerolineales bacterium
ATGCCACGGGTTTTGTGACGTTCCGCGAGCAGGAAGGAAGCCCGCAGAATTGGCGCTCAGGCTACGCCGAAGGCAAAGACAATCACCCGGTGGTGTTTGTGACCTTTGAAGATGCTCAAGCATTTTGTGAATGGGCTGGCAAGCGGCTGCCGACTGAATTTGAGTGGGAGAAAGCAGCGCGCGGACCTGATGGCTATCTCTATCCCTGGGGCGATGAATACGATCCTAGTCTGGTAAATGGCAAAGACAGTGGCCTGCGGGGGACAACCGCCGTGGGTAGCTATCCACCTAATGGCTACGAGCTGTTTGACATGGCCGGCAACGTCAAGGAATGGGTGGACTCGCCCTATATTGCCTACCCGGGCAGTGATTATCAGGATAGCCATTACAGCCCCGATTTTCGCGGTATTCGTGGTGGTGGCTGGTTCGATGTGGCCGATTTTGTGCTGAGCACCAATCGTAACGGCGGCGATCCGAATATCACTGCCAACGATGATATCGGGTTTCGGTGCGCAAAATAGCGGACAGAAATTCCCAGGCACCAGTCGTCGCCTATCAGCCGCGTGCTATCATGAGTCTTCTTGGAAAGTGCGTGTGGCAGAACACAACAACGAATTTAGAATGCAACGAATGTTAGATTGAGGCGCAAGAATTCGTTGATTTCCAAATTAGCTGTAGTGTTGCCTGACTTTCCGAGAGATTCCTCATCAGAAAGGGGGGATGCCTAGACGACCCAAGAAACGTACCCGTACTGACTTCACCTTATCAAAGAAGAACACCTAATAGGAGGAGTGTCTCAAATGAAGAAGCTGTTGAACCTGTTTTTGATTGCAACCATGTTGTTGGTGGCAGTGCCGGTCGTGGCTGCTGCTCCCCCGCCACAGGATGGCGGCCAAGACTACGTCGTGGTTGCTGATGATTGGCTGAGCAATCTGGCTGATAAGTTCTTGGGTGACGTGCTGGCCTATCCGGCCATTACCTACTACACCAACCAGAAGAATTCCGCGGATTCCAGCTATGCCAGGATCAGCAACTCAGACGAGATCGAGGTGGGCTGGAAGATCTACATCCCCAGTTCGGAAGAGGCGCAGGCCTACTTCGCTGGACAGACGACCACCGTGGGTGCGACTGGTGACACCGTTAAGATAGGGGCCCTGGCTCCTTTGTCGGCACCTGGCTCGGTGACCGGTGGCGCAGCTATGACGGCTGCCTTTGAGATCGCGGTAGAGGAGATCAACGCGGCTGGCGGCGTGCTTGGCAAGCCGGTTGAGTTGGTCCTGGTGGACACCGAAGGTCTGCCCGAGCGCGGCACCGCCGCCATGGTGCGCCTCATCAACCAGGAACAGGTGGTCGGCGTGGTGGGAGAGTATCACAGCGCGGTGGGCCTGACGGCCAAGGAAGTGGCCCACGCTAACGGTGTGCCCACCGTCTTCGCCGAGACATGGAGCGCGGATATCACGCGGGTTCAGTACCCGGAGGTGTTCCGCATCGCGCCTCTCTCCCCGGTGGTTTCCTCAGTCGATGCTGAGTTCGTCGCCTCGCTGCCGGGAATCGAGAAAGTGGTCATCATGAGCGAGAACACCGGTTATGGTATCCCAGCGGCGGCCGACACGGAAGCTTTCCTGGCCGAAAAGGGAATTGCGGCCGTCTCCTTCTTCGCCGATCTGGGTACCCAGGACTTCTCCGGTATCGTCGAGCGCGTCAAGGCGGAGAATCCAGACTTGATCTGGGTGTTGAGCACCGGTGAAACCTCTTACAACTTCCAGCAGCAGGCGGCAGAAGGCGGCATCGGCCCGCAGGATGTGCCCATGGTCTGCAACCAGGTGGCCGCCGACAGCGATGCCTACTGGGCCAACGTGCCCGACGGCAACCTGTGCTTCTATCGCCGTATCGGCTTGCCCAAGCAGAAGTTCACTGAGGCTACCACCGCCTTTGAAGCCAGGTACGTCGAAAAGACCGGCAAAGAAAGCGCCGAGTCCTACGCTATGGAGGCTTATGACTCGCTGAAGATTATGGCCCAGGCCATCAACGAGGCTGGGTCTACCGATCCCGGCGCTATCATTAGCGCCCTGGAAAACATCAGCTACGACGGGGCGCTGGGTACCATTACCTTCCCCTATGGCACCCAAAACCCTGTACCGGATGATATGGATGCTATGTGGTGGCACCAGTTCCCCGATCCGGCCATCACCATCCGTCAGTACACAGAGGTCGGTCAGGCGGATGCGGACGCAGCTACCGTCTTCCCCGCCACCTACAAGACAGCCGATCCTGTTTTGCCTTAGGGTCGTCTAGTGTTTTGTCGGGCAGCCCCGGCCGAGGGCCGGGGCTGCCCTAGCTTCTGGCTTATGTGGAGGGTGGTCTTATGGAGAATGCCTCGTACTTTTTGCTCGCCCTCTTGTGGATCCTTTGCTGGGGCACCATCGGCGCCGTAGTGACGCCCCGCATCTATGGACGTAAGGACTTGGATGTGTCGCAGGCCGGTTTGGCAGGGGCAGCCACGGGCGCCGCTGGCGGGCCGTTTTTTTTAATCCCCCTCTGGTACCTTACGCCTGAGCTGGACTGGAAGTGGGTGGTTATCCCCGCGGTGGTGATTGTGGTCATCTTCGCTGGTGCCTTCGCTGCCGCCGACCCGGATAATCTATGCGTCACCCGTGGCGGCTTCGTCGCCACCCAGCTCGTCAATGGTCTGGTTATCGGCATCATATACGGACTGATGGCCCTGGGACTGACGCTTATCTTCTCCATCCTGGGTGTCGTCAGTTTTGCCCACGGCGAATTCTATATGATAGGCGGCATGGCCGTCTACTATCTTACTACGATCTGGTTCCCCGGCCTGCATCCCCTGGTGGGCGTGCTGGGGGCGGCTCTGTTGACGTTTGTGATAGGCATCATCTTCGAGCGGCTCTTCTTGCGAGCTATGAACACAGGGCAGGTGGAACGCCCGGGCGAATACGCCATCCTGGTCACCTTCGGCCTGGCCTTCTTCCTGCAATACCTGACCCTGGCTTTGGTCGGCGCCAACCCCAAAAAGGTGGCCCGCTTCGTTGAGTATCCTGCCATCAACTTACCTTCGACCGAAAACCCGGCTCTGCTGAAAGTGACGGTGTCCAGTATTCAGTTATTTGATTTTATCTCTATCTCTACTTCTCGGTTCACGGCGGCCATCATCGCCGTGGTCCTACTGGGAGCCTTGATGTGGTTTTTGTACCGCACCTGGATCGGCAAGGCGTTACGTGCCGTCAGCCAGGACCGCCAGGCGGCGGCGGTGGCCGGCATCAACCCCAATACCATGAACACCCTGGCCTTTGGTCTGGGGACCATGCTGGCTGGCCTGTCCGGCGCTTCGCTGGTGCAGGTCTTTTCCTGGGTGCCCTGGGTAGGCATCCCCGCTTCGGCTCGCTCCTTCGTCATCATCGTGCTGGGCGGGATGGGTTCCTTGCCCGGCGCCTTCATTGGCGGACTGTTCGTGGGCATTGTGGAAGCCATTGGCGCTGGCTGTGTACCTGACCCACAACGGGCGGCGTCCTACATCCCGGCTTATGGTATGCTCATCCTGACTCTGGTCCTGTTGCTCAAGCCAACCGGCCTTTTTGGGAGGGAGCTATGAACCGTAAGTGGCTGTCGCTGGGCCTGGTCGCTGCATCCGTGTTGGCCTTGATCGCCTTCGGAGTGGTGCTGGAGCCTTACCCCTACTGGATGCACATTGCCATTGTTGCTTTCTTCTACGCTATCTTGGCCTCGAGTTGGTCGTTGCTGGCCGGCTACGCTGGACAGTTCTCCTTCGGCCACATGGCATTTATGGCCATCGGTGCCTACACCGCTGGCATCTTTGGCAAATTCATACGTCTGTCCACCGCCCCCACCGGAATCTGCTCGGAGATACCGTTGGGTAACACATGGCTGGTTTTTCTTAACGCCATACCCGAGCGGGGGACCGTCACTGGCCAGAACTGTCTGGAGTTGGGCAAAGCGCATATGCCGGTAGGCACCCTGATCTACCAGTTGCCAGCCATGCCGGGGATTGTACTGGGCATTATTATGGGGGGGATCTTTGGTTTTTTGATCGGCCTGTTGGTCTTACGCCTGCGGCGCACCTACCTGGCTCTGTTCACTATTGGGTTCTCGGAGATCTTGCGTACTGCCCTAAACGCCGAGATAGACATCACCCAGGGGCCTAACGGGCTGGAGTTGGCGCCCCTGTTCCCCAAAGGGGTCCATCTATTCGGCTACTACTTCAGCTCCGTCAATAAAGTTCCGCCTTACTACGTGATGCTGGCCCTGTTCCTGGTTTCGATGGCTGTGATGTATTGGCTGGCCGCATCGCGATTTGGTCTCTTCATTCGCTCCATCCGGGAGGATGAGGAGGCGGCTGCCGCCTTGGGGGTGCACATCGTGCGCTACAAAGTGCTGGTCTTCGTCGTCACCAGCATGATCGCCGCCGCAGCTGGCGCCGTCCAGGCCCATTACATTACTGTCATCACGCCCAACATCCTCTTGATTATGCAGATGAGTCTGGTGATCGCTATGGCCGTTATCGGCGGCCTGGAAAGCTTGATTGGGGCGGCCATCGGAGCTATCATCATCGAGTTTGCCCTGGAGCTTCTGCGCACTAGCTTCACTATCGGCCCGATTGTGGTAGAAATGACTACCTGGCGGTTGGTCTTCTTCGGCCTGCTGCTCATGCTGACACTCCGTTTTTGGAATAATGGCCTGATTCATCCCATTATCCAACGCCTGACCAGGGTTGGCTGGGCTGAAGAGGCGGTTTCCAGACGGGTGGCGATGGCAGAAGAGATGGAGTAAGGGGAACGTCTATGATCAAATTGGACGTAAACAAAGTCTATAAGAATTTTGGCGGGCTTCAGGCTCTGGCGGGGGTAACGTTCAAGGTGCGCGGGCCGGAGTTGATCGGGCTGATCGGACCCAACGGCGCAGGCAAAACCACCCTGACCAACATTATGGATGGCGTCTACAAACCCTCCAGTGGCACCGTGTATCTGGGTGGTCATCGCATCGATACGCTGCCACCCTACCAGGTAGCCCGGGCCGGATTGGGGAGAACTTTCCAGGTAACGCGTGCTTTCCGCCGTATGACAGTCATGGAGAACCTGCTCGTGCCGGCCATGGCGTTGCACCCCACCGCAGGTCGTAAAGCCTTGGAAAGGAGGGCCTGGGAGGTACTGGAGTTCCTTACCTTTGAACACCTGGCCAACGATTATGGTCGTAGCCTATCCGGCGGCCAGCAAAAGCTATTGGAGCTGGGGCGCCTACTTATGCTGGATCCAGACGTCATCATTCTAGATGAGCCATTTGCCGGGGTTCACCCCAAGTTGATGGAGAAGATTTACGAGTATATCATCACTGTCAACGCCCAGGGCAAAGCCTTCATCATCATCAGCCACGACATGGATACCATCTTCACCCTCAGCAAGCGGCTGTTGGTGCTTAACTTTGGGGAGCTGATTGCCGATGGGGACCCAAAGGAGGTGCGCCACGACCCGCTCGTCGTAGAGGCTTACCTAGGTGAGGAAGAATAGGGACGGAAGGAGGAGCCTAGTCAATGGCCGATGTAACCGCGCCACAACAAACTACAATCGGTACAGGTAGCGACCGACCAGATCTCGCCTCTATCGCCTTGGAAGTAAAAGGTCTCCGAGTAGGCTACTACAAAGACCTGAACATTCTAAAAGGGGTTGACATCAAAGCGCAGCGAGCCAAAATCACCACCGTGCTAGGGGCCAACGGCGTAGGTAAATCCACTCTGTTTAAGGCCATTTATGGTTTTCTGAAGCCGAACGGAGGTCAGGTATGGCTGGAGGGTCGAGATGTGACCGGCATGCCTACCTATGAGTTGATTGAGTTGGGGCTGGCCTATATTCCGCAACATCCCGGCATCTTCCGTTGGATGAGCATTGAAGAGAACTTGGAGATGGGCGCCTATACATTCAGAAATGATAAAGGGCGCATTAAACGCAAGATGGAGGAGAACTACGAGCGTTTTCCTGTCCTCAGGGAGCGTCGTAAATCATCGGCCGGCAACCTCTCCGGCGGGCAGCAACGTATGGTCGAAGTGGCCCGAACCCTGATGACTGATCCCACAGTAATGTTGGTAGATGAGCCAACTGCTGGTCTGGCCAAACTCCTGTCGCAAGAGATCTACCGGCTTCTGACAGGGTTGCGGGATCGCGACGGCATCACCATCATTCTAGTAGACCAGGAAATCCGCCAGGCGCTGAGTATAGCCGACTACGTCTACGTGTTAGAGGTGGGCCGTAACAAATTTGAAGGACCGGTCCAAGAGTTTACTGACCCCAAGGATCTAAAGAAAGCGTTCTGGGCCTGACCCGGGATATTTGTCCACAGTTTAGTTATATCCATACATCATATCAAGTCCCCTGCATGGCTCTTGAACCGGTGGAATTGCATTAGAATGTAAGGCCTAACGTAATGCATTTTGCGCCTACCAAGCCCCGCTAGAGACCCCCCAATCCCGTTTTATTTGACATTAGGTTCATCTTCGGGTATGCTTACGCTCCGCACTGTCACCCGGTGTTTGCACAAGGAGCAGGGGGCTATTAATATGTCCACCGCAGCGTCAAGGAGTGACGAGTATCAGCCGTGTACCCGCAACAGCCTCCGCAATCCTCCCCGAGTTGAGACACGCCCAAAGGGTCCGAAGGGAAAGATGAAAGCTATTGATCGCCTCTTTTCCCGCGTGAACATTACCGGCACCTTGGAACCCATGATTGATTGGGGAAACGACCCTCATAACTCTCTACTCTCCCTAAATTCTCCTACGATTGGGATGCTACAACCCAAACAGTTCGAAGTAATGGCAGCTGCCCTGAGTGAGGAAGCCAATACAGGAACAATCCATGAGCAGGTATCAACTGGGACTGTGAGGTGCAACTATGCCTGATCGATTTAGGCCGTTTCGTTTTTCGCGGGCTGGCCTGCGAGGATTGAATGCATCAACCACCCTCTCCCTGAATGAGCAAGTGCATCAGATGTGGGAGGCGGGTCGAGAGGTTTACCATCTGGGATTTGGTGAGTCGAGATTCCCGGTCCACCCCAAGATTGCGGATGCACTTCGGGCTAATGTGCACCAGCGCAGCTACCTTCCGGCCCATGGCATCCAGAAACTGCGTGAGACGATCGCCCAGTTTTACCAACGCAAGTTTCAAATGGCCATTTCTCCCAGCCAGGTGGTAATTGGCCCGGGCAGCAAGTCTTTGCTGTATGCGTTGCTCTTATCACTGGGAGAGGAAATCATCCTACCACAACCGTCGTGGGTAAGCTATGCGCCGCAGGCACACTTGCTGGGCAAGCCGGTCCTCTGGGTTCCTATGCGGCCCGAACATGACTACCACCTGGAAGTTGATGTTCTCCGCCAGAAGATGGAGGAAGATAAAGAGGAGTGGGGCAACCCCGAAGTCCTTATTCTCAATAGCCCCCACAACCCCACCGGCACAATGTTGCCACACCACAAAGTGCAGGCGTTGGCTGATTTCGCTCGTGAGCAGGAGCTTATGGTTTTGAGTGATGAGATCTATGCCCTGATTACCTATGGGCAGACTTCTCATGTGTCCATCGCTCAATATTACCCTGAAGGGACGGTAGTACTGGGGGGGTTGAGCAAGCATTTGTCGCTGGGGGGGTGGCGATTTGGGCTGGCGATTTTGCCTCTTGGTCGGTCTGGCGAGGCTCTACAACGGGCGATACGAACCATTGCGGGCAGCATCTGGTCTTGCGTGACAGCTCCCGTGCAATATGCAGCCATCGTCGCCTATAGCAACGATCCGGACGTGGACCAATTTGTGGACTTGTGCACGCGTATGCATAGCATACGTACCCGTTACTTGTACGCTGGGTTGGTTGAGGCGGGTATTCCCTGTGTCGAGCCCAAGGGTGCATTTTATGTCTTTCCATCCTTCAAAAAGTGGCAAAAGGCATTGGCTGAACGAGACGTATACACCTGCCATGACCTGGCAGCGTATCTGTTAGAGAAGTATGAATTAGCTACCTTGCCTGGGGCCGGCTTTGGTAGCTCTCCCGAGGACCTATGCCTGCGACTTTCTTCCAGCTACCTGGACGCGGGCACCGACGAAAAATCGGCTGCCCTGGTCGAGGCATTCCAAGAGAACCCTGACCCTGAACATTTCATTCAAGCATATCATCCCCGCTTGCGTGTGGCGACCAGTCGTTTCGCCGACTTCGTGGCCGATTTGGAACGCGACGGGCGGAGGCCCACGTTTGAAGGAGTGGACCACAAGTTTTTGACGCTGCGTCAAGCACAGAACATAATGTACAAGAGCCCTGGGGGTGCCTCATCCCGTGGGGTAGAATCGGCCGAAACACTACCATACCTATCGGACACCGCTACCGAAGACTCTGAAGAGACGCACCACAATACATTCGAATAAGCGAGGTTTGTTCTATGACAGAAGTGGTCATCGTTGACGCTGTAAGGTCACCCATTGGCAGGCACAACGGAGGGCTGTCGAGTGTGCGCCCTGATGACCTGCTGGCCGATATTCTCAAAGCCCTGATGCAGCGCGCAGGCGTGGACCCGGCCATGGTCGAAGATGTCTATGCCGGCTGCGGCAACCAGGCCGGTGAGGATAACCGCGACGTGGCCCGCATGGCAGCCCTGCTGGCCGGCTTCCCTGTGCAGGTGAGCGGTATTACCGTGAACCGCAACTGCTCGTCAGGCCTGGAGGCGGTGAACTTAGCGGCAAAATCCATTATTGTTGGCGAGGCAGATATCTTCATCGGCGCTGGGATAGAGAGCATGAGTCGGGCACCCTGGTCTTTGCCCAAACCGGAGCGACCTCAACCGGTTGGCCATCCCCAAATCTGGGATACTACGGTCGGGTGGCGTTATAACAATTCCAGGTTGGACGCAAAGTACCCCATAATTAGCCTGGGCGAAACAGCCGAGAATATTGCTGAGGAGATGCAGATCTCCCGTGAAGATCAGGATGCCTTCGCTTTGGAAAGCCATCGGCGGGCAGTAGCGGCTATCAATGCCGGGGCCTTCAAGGATGAAATCGCGCCTATTGAGGTACCACAACGCAAAGGCCCACCTAAACTCGTGGACACCGACGAGCATCCCCGGTATAAAGTGGTAGATGGCCGATATGTGCTCGATACCAGCCTGGAGTCTCTGGCCCGCTTGAAGCCGGCCTTTCGCAAGGGGGGAACGGTGACGGCTGGTAACTCCAGTGGCATTAACGACGGGGCCGCTGCATTACTCTTGATGAGTGCCAACAAGGCGCGGGAACTGGGGCTGAAACCAATGGCACGCTGGATTGGCTCGGCCGTAGCTGGTGTGGATCCTGGTGTGATGGGCTATGGCCCGGTCCCCGCTACTAAAAAACTCCTCGAGCGATTGGGACTGGCTCTGGATGACATGGGCCTCATCGAGTTGAATGAAGCCTTCGCAGCTCAAACCCTGGGTGTCATGCGCAAGTTGGGCATGCGCCATGAAATCACGAATGTCAACGGCGGCGCCATCGCCTTGGGTCACCCCACCGGTTGCTCGGGTGCCCGCATCCTGACCACGCTTTTGCACGAAATGAGACGGCGCGCTCCCCAGGAGAAACGCCCTTATTACGGGCTGGCCACCCTTTGTGTGGGCGTAGGCATGGGGGCTTCCACGATTGTGGAATGGCTAGATTAGAGCCTGGGGCCAGATGTGGATAGGGCTATTCCTGTGTCTTGCCAACGCATCCCCAGGCACTGGCTACCAGATGTGCACTGAGAAACAGGTTGGACCAGAGATTGGAGACTCAAGATGATGCAACGTCCCCTGACTGGTATCCGGGTTATCGGCCTGGAACAATATATGAGTGCCCCCTACTGCACCATGCTTCTGGCTGACGCTGGCGCTGAAGTGATCAAGATCGAACGCCCGGGACAGGGCGACCCGCGTCGCTCTATCCCGCCCTATGCTACCAACCAGGAGGGACAGCGCGTGGCCGGGGGGTTCATTGGTTATAACCGCAACAAGAAGAGTCTGGCCCTCAACCTGCGCTCAGAAGTTGGTCGCCAGATTCTGAAGGACCTGGCTAAATGTTCTGATGTAGTGGTCGAGAATCTACGCCCCGGGGCCGTGGACAAAATGGGACTCGGTTACCAGGAGCTAAGGAAGGTCAATCCCCGCCTGATTTATGCTGCCATCTCTGGCTTCGGGCGCCTGGAGGGCTACACCGGCCCTTACGCCCAGCGACCCGCCTTCGATATCGTGGCTGAGGCCATGAGCGGGATTATGAATCTGGTCGGTTTTGCCGACAAACCTCCTTCGTGGACCATCTATGGCCTGGCTGACGTTTACTCAGGGCTGGTGACCGCCTATGGGGTCATGTTAGCTCTCTTCATGCGGGAACGCACCGGCCAGGGACAGTTTGTAGACAGTGCCATGCTTGACAACATGCTGGCCCTGAACGAACGAATGGTGACCCTTTACTCTTATACTGGCGAGTCCCCCGAGCGGGGAAAGCTGAAACATTTGTACCCTCGAGACGCGTTTCGGTGCAAGGATGGTTACCTGGCCCTCAACGTGCCAGACGATATCCAGTGGGGTCGACTGTGCGAGGCGATGGGCCGCAAAGACTTGGCAGATGACCCCCGCACCTCAGACGGAACAGCCCGCGCCGCCAACGCTGACTTCATTCGGCCGCTCATTGAGAACTGGCTGGTAGACAAGACTCGCGCTCAGGCAGTGGCCCTTTTGGAAGAGCATGGTGTGCCCTCCGGCCCAGTCTACACCGCCCAAGACATCTTCAGCGATTCTCACATAGCTGCCCGCCAGATGTTGGTGACGGTAGACGATCCGGTTGCTGGCCCGCGCCAATATGCCCGCAGCCCGATCCACCTGTCCACTGTGCCTGAAATACCCACTGCCTCAGCCCCGCAACTTGGGGAGCACACTCGCCCCATCTTGAGGGACTTAATTGGCTACGACGATGCGAAGATCGACCGGCTGGTAAGCGAGGGAGTCGTGGCGGTCAATAAGTGAGCGCAAAAGCGTAGAGATATCCCAAGGCGACTGCCCCGACCAGCGCAAAAGCAATGTATAGCACAAACACCCGACGTGAGGTCAATCCCCAAACCGCTGCCATGGCCGGGATTGTGGTGGTGGGACCGGCGATAAGGAAGGCCAGTGCTGCAGCCGGGTTCATGCCTTGGGCCAAGAGACCTCCCACCATAGCCAGCGCAGTCAGATTGCTGGTATAGACGGGTACGCCAATTAAAGCCGCTGTGACGATGGCCCATGGGTTGGCAGGCCCAAGTAGGCGAACAATCCACTCAGAAGGCACATACAACTCGATCAACGCTTCCAGGAAGAAGGCCAGCAGCATAAACTTGGTGACCATAGCGGTAGCGCTCCACGCTTCGCTGAGCAGGCGGCGTTTGAAAGAGATGGGCGTGGCCTTGCAGCTGCTTTCTCCTGAGGTGCCACAGCCTGAGGTGGGTGCAGGGCCCGGTCGACTGAGCTCGGGCGCCAGGGTGCAGCAGGCCACACCTGACGTTTGAGCTAGGCCACCAGCAGCAAATCCGAGGGCTGGCGTAACGGTCAGGCCCTCTTTTAGTCTGTGCCAACCCTTTTTCAGGATCGCCCAGGCGTTTTGTGACGAAATTGCCGGTTGCTCCCGCAGAAAATTGTGACCCAGCCAGCCACGCTGCACAATGAGGTGGGTGATGAAACCCCCACTCAGGCTGAGAACAAAGGTGGCCCCTAGCCGCCAAACTGCCAACTCCCAACCGATCGTGGCCACGCTCAGGAAAAAGATCTCCGGGTCCATCGAAGGAGAGGCAAGCCAGAAGGACATGACCGGCGCCAGCGGTACGCCACCAATGAGCAGCGCTGCGATTACAGGGATGACGCCGCACGAACAGAACGGGCTGAAGGCGCCGACCGCCGTCGCTAGGAGAATGGCAACTACCGGCTGTGCCTGAAATGCGCGGCTAATATACTTCGATGCGCCGGATAATCGCACGCCAACCGCCAAGGGGATGGTAATCAATAGGTATGGCCAGATTTGCCCGAAAGCGCTGGCAATAAAACTGGCAATTTCCAGGATTGGGTCGAACATATTCATATTTCTAGCTCCCAATTTATCGTATTTTTACGATGGCATGTGATAAAAAATACACTTCTAGCACTTATTTGCTTGCTCCACACTCTATCCTGTGTTGCCTCCATCAGTTACTTTCCACGGGTTGCGGGTGGAGTGGCGGGCTGGTAAAGCTCATCAGAATATGTCATGCACCTTTTTATTGAACCAGGCGATGCTCTCCTCGTTTAGGTGATAACAGGTGGCGGGGCCTTCGATCTCTCCAGTGATCCAACCGGCCTCGCGTAGCACCTTGAGATGCTGCGAGACAGTCGCCTGAGCCAAGGGTAAGAAGTCCACAATGTCCCCGGTGATACAGCCAGGATGCGTAACCAGATACTTCATGATCTCAAAGCGAGTAGGGTTTCCCAAGGCTTTGAACATGGCTACCAGTCTTTGTTGCTCGGTCCCAGAAATGTCTAATGTGCAGCAGGCAGCGGGGGAAATGCCTGTCTCCCAGCTTACTGGCATGATTTCTACCAGGTCTTCTTCGGGTCCGCCCGCGCCTTGCTTTTGTGCAGGTACCTGCCCCTGAGCAATGGACATACGACTTATCCTTGATACATCGTATTTTTACGATATAATTATACAATATAAAATGTCCTTTGTCAAGTCTCAATTCTTGCTACTTCTTGCTCCGGGCGGATTTCTTCTCTTTTTCGCTCTTTTTCTCTTTTGCAGCGGCCCGAGCCCGCTTACGGGCTTCTTCGGCAGCCTTGGCCTGTGCTTGCGCCAGTGCCTCGATTTCGTCGGCCATGGCCTCCAATTCGTCCTGCATTTCTCCTACAGACACCTTATTCGTTGCGTGGCATGCCGGACAGATGGCCTGGTAGTGGCGAGGGTTCTTGATCTTGAGCTTACGTAGTTCCGCCCCGACGAACACAGGGTCCAGGTCAAAGCGGCGACGGCATTTGAAACAGGTGACGTTTATCATAGCGGGCCTCCTTCCAACCCGGAGCGCACTGGGTCCACCTGTATTCTACGTAAGACTCGGAGGGTTGTCAACACTCGATTGATCTGAAAAGTATGGCCCACAGGCTGCAACTTTGTGGTCTGAAAGTCGTAGAGTATGGTGAAATCAGTGGCACATGATCAGTACCATGAAAGGGGATTTGAGATGAGCGACGAAGAGAAAGACTTGAGGGATGAGATCAAGGCCGGGATCGAGGTTAAGGGCGGTGCAGGGGCTATCGAGGAGACTGAAGTTGAGAGTATGGTTGAGGGTGAAATCGCGCAGCCCAGTGAGGCGTCGCTGACAACTACGGGGGCAATTCCGGTCGCCAGCGAGCGAACCTGGTCGGCCCTGGCACATGCCAGTGTACTGTTGACTTTTGCCCTGGGTCTCTCGACTGGCGGACTGGCAGTCGTCGTGGCGGCATTGGTCCCGCTGGCCATATGGCTGGCTTTCCGTGATCGGTCACGCTTTGTGGCCTATCACGCGATGCAGGCGACTGTCTTTCAACTGGCCTCGCTGGTGCTTTGGATTGGGCTTCTGGTGACGGGCGTGATCACTCTCATACCTGTCTGGGTCGTGACCGCCCTGTTATTGGTGGTTTTGATCGGCTTTTTGTTACTCCCGCTGGTGTTGGTGTTGACCATTGCCTTGCCAGTTACTCTGGCAGCCTTACCCTTTGCCAGTCTGGTTTATGGTCTGTATGGCGCTTTCGAGGTGTATGCTGGTCGGCCGTTCCGATATTGGCGGGTCGCCGATTGGATTGAGAGCCGTGGGGTGAGAGTGGCGTAGTCACACACTCAGGCAAAGAATAATAGAGACAGAAAGACGAAGCAGGAGTTGCCCTCCTTCGTCTTTCTTTTTAGCTTGTTTCAGCCAGGTCCCCGTGGTAGAATAAAGCTGCTGAATACCACAAAAAGGGGGCCTTCATGATTCTACTTGACGAACTTATGGCCTTTCTCGGGGCGTACATGGGCAGCGCGGAAATCGCGGCCAGAATAGACCAGAATATGGCAAACGGACTCCAGGTGCGAGGGCGCGCACAGGTGAACACGATTGTCACTGGCGTCAGTGCCAGCCTGGGTTTCTTTGAGGAGGCACTCGCCCTGGATGCTGATGCGCTTCTTGTGCATCATTCCCTTAACATGCCGGCTGGGATTCACTTTGATCGTATCTTCAGTCGTCGTTTGCGTTACCTGTGGGATCACGATTTGTCCCTGATCGGTTACCATTACTTGTTAGATAGCCACCCGGAGGTCGGCAACAATGCCCAGATCATCAAGGCGCTGGGTGGCCACCTGGTCGAGCCCTACCCACCAGACGGCTGGGGCTGGCTGGGTGAGATTGAGGCTGGGGATGATCGAGACGAGCTGCTGGCCCGCTGCGCAACTCTCTTCTCGCAAGAGGGTGTGCAATATCCCTTCGGCCCGAACCGGGTGCGGGTGATCGTTGCGGTCAGTGGGTCGGGAGCACCCAGGCCCAGCCAAATGGAATGGTTGACCCAGCGCCAGGTTGACCTTTTCATCACCGGTGAGCCCCGAGAGTGGAGCCGGGAGCTATTTCGAGAAGCGGGCATCAGTTTCGTCGCGGCCGGTCACTATTACACTGAGCGTATTGGGATACAGGCTTTGGGGGATGTGCTTGGCAGCTGCCTGGAGGCCGATATCAAGTTTCTGGATTTGCCAAATACGGTGTAGCGGAGCAGAGGGCCAGAAGGAAGGAGCTGAGACAATTGGACAGATTTACCACAATCGCGATATTTGTGAGATTGTTTGCGATTGTTGCCCTCGTCGCTGCTAACGGGTTCTTCGTCGCTGTCGAGTTTGCCGTGGTCAGCGTTGGGGAACGTCGCGCCCGCCTGGAGCAGATGGCGGCCCAGGGTAACAAGGGGGCGGGCCGGGCGCTCAGTGGTTTGCTGAGCGACCCGGACCGGATCATCGCTGCCTCCCAGGTGGGGATCACCGTCGCCAGCCTGGCCATTGGCGCGCTGGGTGAGCGGTTTGTATCAATGCTGGTGGAGCCCTACCTGGAGAGTGGGGTGCACCTGATCCCGGCGGTCGGCGTTTGGTTGCCGGGACTGGTGGGGGCTCTGGGAACTGTCGTCTCTCTGGGCTCGATCACCGTATTACACACCGTCTTGGGGGAGCAAGTCCCCAAAACGGTTGCCATCCGCCACGCAGAGCAGGCGTCCATTGCGTTGGTCTGGCCAATGAATCTCTTCATTAAGATGGCTGGCCCCTTTGTCTCTTTGCTTGACTGGCTGACTGATCGAACTCTGCGCCTGATCAGGCAGCAGCCCCTGGAGGGTCATCGGACTTTGTACACAGCAGCGGAGATTCAGGCTTTGGTCCGCGACTCGTTGGCGGGCGGCGTGCTGGAAGCCGATCAGGCTAATATGGCCCGCCGCGTCTTTGAGTTTGCCGAGCGACGGGCTTATGAGGTGATGGTACCCCGCCCTGAGATAGTCGGTATTGAACATACTGCCAGTCTGCGCGAGCTGTTGAAGGTTTTTGAGGCGCACAGTCATGCCCGTTTTCCCGTCTACAGGGAAAACCTGGATGATATCGTTGGCATTGTCTCGGTCAAGGAAGTGCTGCGCTGCATCGCCAGTGATCCTGCATGCCTCGATCAGCCAGTGGAAAGGCTGGCCCACCCCACCTTGGAAGTGCCGGAGACGAACCGGGTGGCGGACCTACTGGACAGAATGCGAGCCGAGCAGACTCAAATGGCCCTCGTGATTGATGAATACGGGGGGATTGCTGGCGTGGTGACCATGGAGCAGTTGGTGGAAGAGATCGTGGGACGCATGAGCGATGAGCTATTCAAGGGCATAGTACCCATCCGCAAGCTACCTGACGGAAGCTACCAGGTCGATGCGCAGTTGCGAGTGGATGAGGTGAACGAGATGATAGGGTGGGCTATTCCCGAACACGATGAGTATGAAACGCTGGCAGGCTTTCTTCTGCAGCGCATGGGGCGTGTGCCCCAGGTTGGCGACGGCTACACCTTCAAGAATTTGCACTTTCAGATAAATCGGATGAAGGGCCCGAAGATTGAAAATGTGATTATCAGTCCCAAAGAGACGATTGGGCTGGCTCTCCCTGAGAAAAAATCCACCCAGTAGTAGCCAGCCCACCCGTTGGCCGGGGAGGATATTCTTGTACCCGCATTATGCCGCCATCTGTTCGCCAGCGCCAATGCTGTTCAAATATGCCAGCACTTCTTGTCTGGCTTTTTGGAATTGCTTGAGTAACATTTCGTCGCTGCCACGTATGGCAGCGATTGTACGTTGAGAGCATGTGCTGCAACCTAGGGATGCCTTATAGCTGCTCAAATCGCAATTCAAGCAGTCGCAAAGCTTAATCATCATGTATGAGAAGCCGAGGGCATCCGGGTGAGTCTCCGGCAGGGCGGCTATACGCTCGGCCAGTGATTGCCATTCCTTGTCGCGCAGGCGCTTGAGCCCGCTCACGCGAGAATGTGGAAACAGTATTTCAAAATGGAAGCGCATTAGTCTAAACCTCAGGTAAATCAGAAATCTCAGACAGAAAAATGGGCCGTGTGCGACTCGAACGCACGACACCCTGCTTAAAAGGCAGGTGCTCTACCGACTGAGCTAACGGCCCAAAAACAGTGGCACCCAGTTGACTGGCTGCCAGTCGCAACTATTCTAACACTGGCATTTTGCTTTGTCAATTGTGGTTGAGCAAATGATCAATTTGCCTTGGGTTTGCGGCTATGATATAATTTCTGAGCCCAGTCAGTTAATCCCTTGCCTGCCGGTATGCGGGTATAGTTCAGTGGTAGAACGTCAGCTTCCCAAGCTGAATGTCAGGGGTTCGAATCCCCTTACCCGCTCTTAGCCCAATGGGCAGGTCGACGCGAACGCGCGGTGAGCCCGAACCATATTCCGGTGTAAAAGTGCACGCGGGAACCCCGGGCGCAAGCCTAGGATCCCAAGCCAAAGACCGAATGACAGGCCATCTCCCTGCTAACCTATGGAGATGGCCTGTTTTTTAATGCGGCGATTGCACTTGGCGCTATGCATGCCAGAAGCGTAACTCAATGACCAATTGTGGAGAGGCAGATTGAGCCTCCCTCCTATTCTGGCTACCGTGTGTTATGCTGGCAGATGAACTCTCGCACCAGCTGGTTACATTCGTCACGGTTGGCGCGCTCGCTGTGGGGGCTGTGCCCACCCTCCTGAAAGAGGTACAATTGCGCATCCGGGATTTGGGCGGTCAAGGTTTTAATCTCTGTAACGCTGGAGTGTGGGTCGTGGATGCCGTGCATCACCAGAGTAGGCGTCTGGATCTCGGGCAGCCGCCCGTCGTACAGGTTGCCGTCCATCTCGTTTAATCTCAGCCAAACATTTCCCCAGTTGGCCACTACCTGGTTCCAGTTCTTGCCGTGCCCCTCTTGCAGACGTTGAATGGCTCGCTCGGGGAGGAAGCCTTCAGGTTCGCTTACCCCAAACTCGAAAGTCTCCAAAGAGTCTGTCTTGCGACGCCACAGATGTGTTCCTTCCAGGATCAGGGCTTGTACTCGACGGGGGTATTTGATGGCCATCCAGGCGGCTATAATGGCCCCATCAGAGTGCCCCCATAGGATGGGATCCGCGACTGATAGACTGTCCAGCAGCATCAGCATGTCATCAGCGTTGCGCACATGATAGTCGACAGGCAGATGGTCCAGGGGCGTGCTGCGCCCGTAGCCGCGCCGGTCGGGGATGATGAGGCGATGAGAGGAAAAGGTCTCAATTTGTGAGTGAAACCAATCCACATAGCGGCCTAATCCACCATGCAGCAATAGCAGGGGTGAGCCATTGCCGATGTCGTCGTAGTAAAGCCTCGCTTGATCGGGAAGCGTGAATTCAGGCATCAGGCATGTCCTTAGACGATATGGCCTGCATCTTCTGTCTTCGACTCGGGTCTATCGGGAATGGTGCTTTCCAAAGATACTTTGAGTTGGCGCAATCCCAGGTTGAGCCCGTTTGTAATGAAGAAGGTATCAGAGCCATGCACAAAGAAATTACAACCCCATTCTGCCCAGCACAATTGCTGTTTGACGTCACCGTTAATACTGTGAATGCCGACGCCGGTGTCGTGCTCTCGACAGGTTTCAATCACACTCTTGATCGCCTGGTTGAAGGTTGAATGGTCGAATTGACTCGGCACACCATGGGATACTGAGAAATCATGAGGCCCGATAAGAACCGCGTCTACCCCACCCACAGCCAACATATCCGGTAGATTTTCTACCCCGGCCGGGCTCTCTATCATGATAACCAGCACAGCGTCTGGATTGTAGTCTTTGAGATAAACACCTGTCTCATCGCTTGGGAATTTGCCCTGATCAAGAACGGCCTGCAGAGCGGCACCCTTGAGGGGGCGATATTTTACGGCGCCCACCAGGCGCTTGACCTGGTCAACAGTCTCTAGGTACGGTACAATGATGCCATGGGCACCCAAGTCCAGCCCCATCGCAGCAAGAGTTGGTGACGCTTCAGGAATGCGCAAGAGAGGAGCGACTCCGTGCGCAGCGTAGGCCTGGGCCGCCCAGGCCACCGTTTCACGGTTTTGCGGCGTATGCTCGGTGTCGATAAACACAAAATCCAGACCTAGATCGGCGAAGTGCTTTGGCCACTTGGGCTGGCCATACCCTACCACACAGGTGCCATACACGCATTGACCAGCAGTCAGTGCTTGTCGAAGCTCTCTCCCACGCATTTGAGATACCCCCTCAGAAAGAATGTCACGTAGCTTAGGTGATTAGAGTCCTGCTAGTTGGTGGGCCTCTTCCATTTATCTGTCGGTCAACGAGGCCAAGCGCGCCGCATCCGCATTTCTCTGGTACTCTTGCAGAACCTCCACAGCACATCTGAGATCGAGTGTTATGTTATCTGATATCGGATATCCGCCATCTACGCTCATCATTTTATTACTGTTTACTTCGGTTGTAGATGGTCCACAAAAATGCCAGCAATCCCACGTGCGCCACGTTACAGAGGCGATTTTTTGCCTTGAGATGACATCATGCAGTGCTGTACCAGATGTCTCAATGAATTAGCACCTCGGTGTAATGTGTAGACCGAAGTTTTCCCAGCCTCAAGGGGAGGGGACAGAAGCAAATATTCCTAATCGCCTAGCGTCCGAGCCATCCGCCGTCGACAGGGATAACAGCGCCGGTGATGTAGTCTGATGCGTCAGAGGCTAGGAAGATTGCCACTCCCTTCATATCTTCTGGTTTACCCCAACGTCCTGCAGGGATGCGGGCTAGGATCATCTGATTCCGCTTGGGGTCGGCAATCAGGGCTTCGTTCATCTCAGTGGCCATGTAGCCAGGTACGATGGCATTAATGTTTACCCCTCGGCCTGCCCACTCATTCGAAAAGGCTTTGGTTAGCTGCGTCACACCTCCTTTGGCGGCAGCATAAGCCGGTATGGTGATTCCCCCAAAGAAACTGAGCAGCGAAGCGATGTTGATGATCTTCCCTTTACCCTTTGCCAGCATCACCCGCCCTGCCAGCTGGTTTAACAAGAACATCGAAGTGAGGTTGACTTCCAATACATGATCCCAATCTTCGATTGGGAAATCTTCAGCGGGGTGACGTCGCTGAATGCCATGGCTAACGATAAGTATGTCCAGGGTTCCCAATGTTTCGGTGCACTCCTCAAACGCCCGCTGCAATTGACTGCGCTCGGAGAGATCGGCCCGGATAGCAAGCGTGTTCCCCATCTGTTTAGCGGTAGTGAATACGTTCTCACTACTGCCTAGAATAGCAACCTCAGCACCCGCCTCAAGTAGAGCCTCGGCCATTGCGCGACCTAAGCCTCGACTGCCTCCCGTCACTAGGGCCTTCTTGTCTGTCAAGTCAAAATAATTCATAAGCTGCTTCCTCTTTGTGCTCTATCGAAGTCCCTGCTCGGGAATCAGCCGGATGCAGCCCTAATGGCGCAGCCACGGGCGTGTCATTGCCATTGTGATGGGGCAGGCTATTCAATGTAAGTGATCCTGCCCGGATCTACATCTGAGCCTGTGGTCAGGAGCCTAGTTCAGGGCGCATCCCCCAGGTTTGTCACGATTTCCTCAAGAGCTGGGACGCCCCCCATAGTTCATAGATATCCTATTTGCGAATATAATGTGTAGGGTGTGCTTTGTCAAATCAGCTACGGGCCAGCTTAATCTGAAGGCAGTTCCAGTTGACGCGCACCGTTATGCATGGTAACATACCCTCAAGCAGGTAGGCAATATGCACTGGCAGCGGCGCGCCAGCCGCCCGAAGGCGGGTGGCGTGCGCTCTGGTGAGCGTGGGGGAAGACCGGTGCCCCGGATCCTTTGCCTGGGGAAGGGAAATCCGGCGCTGTCCCGCAACTGTGAGGTCAGTAGACAGGATCATTGTCGAGGAGAAAGCTTCTTGACTTCGGATACCTGACCAAGCCAGAATACCCACCTCTGCCATTGCTCTGTACAACCTTCGTGGAAAGGGGGTAAGAGCATGCGCGATAGATTACCCCCGACGCCAGAAGGCAGGGGTTTCTTTTTGGGGTAGAAGCAAACAGGAAGGTCAGCCGGGGGTGAGGTGTGGGCTATGCGGTTATCGCCTATCGCCTTGGTCTGGCGATGGGCGTGCTCCTAGCTGTCTGGAGTGGGCTAAGCCTGGTTTCGGCATCCGCCGATGGTCCCTTCCAGGTAGGGCTATGTGTCCACTTTGAGGACGGCTCCACCTTCAGCCAATGCGTGGAATTGGAAGGGGTGGGGGCGACGGGACTGGAAGTGTTGCGTCAGGCAGAGATCGACCTCTTCCTTGATCACCCCAACGTTTGCAGGGGCTGAGCTTGAGGCACAAAGCCCGTCTCCTACGCCCCAGATCTCGCTCCCAACCGGGACTTCCGCAGCTACCTCGCTACCAACACCCTCTGCCGGTCCTTCTGCTAAGGCTGGTCCGCCAACCTTTGTTTGGTTGGCGGCTGGACTGTCAGGGCTGGGGATTGTACTTTTGGGTCTGGCCTATGTCTTGATCAGCAGGCGTCCATAAAGAGGGGGCACCTATGATGTATCACCCAATAACCTGGAGCCTATGGCTGCTGGCTGCCCTGATGCCTGTTGTGCTCACCAAGAATCCCTTTTATTTGTTGGTCGCCATTCTGGCTGTGGCTGTCAATTACCTCGCCCTGGGCCACAGCTCGCCAACTGCCGAAGGATGGAAGAGCTTTCTTCGCCTGGGGTTGGTACTGGTCTTATTCAGCATGGCTTTCAATTTGCTGTTCGTCAGTGCTGGCGATACTTTGTTAATTACGCTCCCCAAATTGCATTGGAGCCTGGCGATCCTGGCAAGTCAACCGGTGCTAATACAGATTGGCGGGCCGGTCACCCTGGAAAGCGTCGTCTACGGCTTGACTACTGGGCTGGCCTTGATGGGGGTGCTCATTACTTTTGCCACTTTCAACACGCTGGTGGACCATTACCAGCTCTTACGCAGCATCCCGCGCTTTCTTTACCAGTCGGCCATTGTGGCTTCTATTGGAATCACCTTTGTGCCCCAAATGGTCATTGCGCAGCGTGAAATCCGTGAGGCACAGGCTTTGCGTGGCCATCGTTTCCGGGTTATACGTGACTTACCTCCCCTCTTCATCGCACTCCTGGCGGAAGGCCTGGAGCGCAGCATCACCCTGGCCGAGTCGATGGACGCGCGCGGTTTTGGTGGCCAGCCATCGCCAGCCTCCTCAGGAACGGCTGGTGCACATACTCCGTCGCCAGATCTCCTGCTCAAAAGTGTCATTGCTCTGGCCCTGGTCATTCTTGCCAGCGGGGCTTTCGCTCTAAGTTACTTCCCTAACCGGGCCATTGGGGGGGCGACGATGCTGATTGGTAGCGGGACGCTGGTGGTCGCTCTGTGGATGGTGGGCCAAGGCGTGCAGCGAAGTCGCTATCGACGCGATTTGTGGCGCAGGCGAGACCTGCTGGTAGCTGGCGCCTCGGTCGTTGTTTGCCTGCTGATTATGGCGATCTGGCTCACGGATCGGTCTGTCTTTGCCTTTTACCCTTATCCGCGCCTGAACTGGCCCGACTTCAACGCCTGGATCGGGCTGCCCCTGTTACTACTAACCATGCCGGCCCTGGCCAACCGCCTGACTGGGGAACCCCTTGGAGAACTCGCTCATGATTGAACTAAAAAGCGTTACCTATCATTATCCCAACCAGACACTCCCTGCTTTGCGCTCTGCTTCCCTCAGCGTATCGGCCGGTGAATTTCTGCTGGTAGTGGGGCCGTCAGGCTCAGGCAAAAGCACACTCCTGCGCTGTTTGAATGGGCTAGTTCCTCATTTTCACGGGGGGACGCTTCGAGGTGAAGTGAGCGTGGCCGGGCGTGACCCGGTAGCCTTTGGGCCGCGGGGCATGAGCGACGTGGTGGGATTCGTTTTTCAGGACCCGGAAGCGCAGTTTGTCACCCAACGGGTGGAAGACGAACTGGCTTTTGCTATGGAGAATCACAATCTCTCGCAGATTACCATGCGCAAGCGGGTGGAGGAGGTGCTGGATCAGCTTTCTATTGCCCATCTGCGCCAGCGGCGGGTCGACACTCTTTCAGGTGGTGAGCGCCAGCGAGTTGCCATCGGAAGTGTGCTGACGTTGCATCCCAGCCTGCTGGTGCTTGATGAGCCCACATCCCAGCTCGACCCCCAGGCAGCCGAGGAAGTACTGACTACCTTGCAGAAGCTGAACGAGGATTTGGGGCTGACCATAGTCATCTCTGAGCATCGGTTGGAGCGGGTGGCGCAATATGCTGATAAAGTGTGTTATCTGCCGGGGCGAGGCCAACCGCTCATCGTGGGCGACCCGCGCCAGGTGCTGGCGGAGGCGGCACTTGCCCCCCCCGTGGTACGGTTAGGTCGGGCGCTCGACTGGCAACCCTTGCCGCTGACTATCAAAGATGGGCGCCCCTTTGCCACTGACTTGCTTCGCTCCATAGACCAGGAGCACCCGATTACCGTCAAATCTGGGTTGCCAAAGGACAGAGACTCTTCTGGCCGGCCAGAGGCCCTTTCTCCGCCCGTTATTATCGCTGATGGGGTGTGGTATCGTTACAATGGAACTGAAGCGCTGAGGGGAGTGAGCTTAGAAGTGCAGCGGGGTGAACTGGTGGCCTTGATGGGACGCAATGGGTCGGGCAAGAGCACGTTGCTCAAGAATATGGTGGGGTTGCTGCGGCCCCAACGGGGTAAAATTCGCATCTTGGATCACGACATGCGTGAGGCCTCTCTGACCGAGGTGACTCGGCGGGTGGGCTTTGTGCCTCAAAATCCAGGCCGGCTGCTGTTCAACGAGACACTGGCCGAGGAGCTGGCCTTTACCTGCCGCGCGCATCAAATGCCAACTACTGACACAGGTCCCTTGCTGGATCGTCTCAAACTCACCGGTTTGGCCAGAGCCTATCCCCGTGACTTGAGCGCTGGCGAGCGGCAGCGAGCGGCCTTGGCTGCCATTCTGGTCGCCAGGCCAGAGCTCTTGTTGTTAGACGAGCCAACACGTGGCTTGGACTATGTGAATAAAGAGCAATTGACTGCCCTTCTCAACGACTTGCGTGCCGGAGGAGTGACGGTGGTGATGGCTACGCATGATGTGGAGTTGGTCGCGGGCTGTGCTGACCGGGTGGTGATCCTGGGCGAGGGGCAGTTAGTGGTGGATGGACCGGTGCGTGAGGTCATGACTGAGTCGATGATCTTCGCCTCCCAAATCAACAAGCTGCTACGCGACGACCGTTTTTTGACGGTGGAGGATGTCCTGGGTGGGCTCGGGGATTGATGCATGACGAAGTCTGAATTCCTTTCGACGCTCATCCTGGCGCTGGCTAGTGGGTTGGGAGTCTGGGCTTTCCTTTATCCGTTTTTTACGCCCGCTGCAAGCCAAAGCGAAATGGCGGGTATGGCCCACGCAGGCGACGCCCCGCTCATCTTCATTTTACTGCTGGGGCTGTGTCTGGTGGTGATCGTCGCTAACCTGGAGACGCGCCGAATGGATGCTCGGGTGGTAGCGGTATTGGGCGTGATGGTGGGCATTAATGCTACATTGCGCTTGGTTCCCGGGCCGGCTGGCTTCAGCGCAATGTTCTTCTTGCCTATCTTGTGTGGTTATGCTTTTGGGGCCGACTTTGGTTTTTTGATAGGAGCGCTGTCGATGTTAGTATCGGGGATCATCACCAGTGGAATGGGCCCCTGGCTGCCCTTTCAGATGTTCGCCGCGGGCTGGATGGGGTTGGTTTCGGGTTGGCTGCCTCACCTCTCCGGCCATAGCCGTTTGGAAGTGCTAATGCTAGCAGCCTGGGGCACTCTATGTAGTTTTATCTTTGGATTGGTGATGAATCTTTGGTTTTGGCCTTTTCTGGTGCTCCCAGGCGGGGGCCAGTCTGCGGGTGAGCTGAGCACCACCTGGCAGCCAGGCATCGGTCTGCTGCAGACGGTGGTGCGCTACGGTCTGTATTATCTGACTACCTCCCTGTGGTGGGATGCTGGTCGTGCTATTGGCAACCTGTTGCTACTTTTGCTCTTAGGAGCGCCTGTACTACGCTTGCTACGACGCTTTCGACAACGATTTCAGTTCAGCACACAGTAGCCCTGGTAGACTCTCGCTGCAGTATGCCTACTCACTATGGGCTGGCTCACCAGCTGCTTTCCGGGCTTGACGCAGAGCCAGATCCTGCATCGTCACGGCACTTAATTCACTGACAAAACGCTCCTGAATCTCACTCCACACGTCGTGGGCCGCACAAAAAGACTCACGCTCGCAGGCGCCTGAGCGCAGCAGACAGTGGTTAAGCAGAATCGGCCCATCCACCGCCTCGACCACTTGCAGCAGCGTGACTTCTTCAGGCCGGCGGGCCAGCGACACGCCGCCCCCCATCCCTCGACTGGTAGTCACCAGGCCGGCTGTTGCCAGGCGGGAGATGACTTTTGTGAGAAACGGCAGGGGGATGCCTTGCGCCTCCGAAATGGAGGCGGTTGATACCCGGCCATTCATGGGCAACTCTGCTAGATGTATCATAGAACGAATTGCGTAATCTGCCTGACGTGTAATTTCCATAACACCCTCCTCTGCTTTACATAAAGCCCGTATCAACATCCAACTGCTGACAAAAGCGACTGCAAAGCATCCTTATTGGACGTTAATTGTAAAATTTCCAATAATAATAGCACATCCTTGCCTAATGGTCAATAGTGGGATGTCTTCTTGTATGCCAGCCCAAGCGCGCCACATTGACGCTGTCAGCCAGGGCTGGACTGGTTAAGACGGGGCCTCCCCAAAAACTGGAAAAGCACAGAGGCTTATCCCCCCAGGTTTGTCCCGATGCCCTAAAGCCTGGGACGTATCCGGTGAAGATTGTCAGCACTGCTAACCAAATTATCAGACAATCTCCACCGTTCCAGCGCTACCGTCAATGCACAGCCTCTGGCCGGTGTGGAAGATTTTGGTCGCTCCTTCGATGCGCAGCACGGCGGGTATGCCATACTCCCGGGCCACCACAGCTCCGTGAGAGAGCAGCCCTCCCTCCTCAATAACGATACCCCCCGCGAGGTTGAAGATAGGTGTCCAGCCGGGGCTGGTGTAGCGAGCGATCAGGATCTGGCCCCGCTGTAAGGCGCGGGCTTCGGCCAGCGTCTCTACCACGCAGGCTGGGCCTTCTGCTCGCCCGCTGCTGCATGGAATGCCCTCAAAAACCCGTTGGCCGGGCTGGATGACCAGCTTGCGAATGCTTGCCCCCAGGCCGATGACGCTGGGTGGCTCAAAGGTTCGGTAGCAGACTTTCAGGCGTAGGTAGCTTTGTACCTGATTGCGCAGGCTCTCGGCGGATGCTTTCCTGTCGAGAAAAGCCTGGATGGCTGGCCAGCGCAATAGAAAGATGTGATCCGGCTTTTCGAGGATGCCACTGGTTGCCAAACGACCACCAAGCTCCTTGTAGAAACGCCGACATTGATAAAAGGCGCGTGAAGCGATGACGCGTGTCTCCTCTCGCCACCAAACGTAACGCCGAACCAGGCGCAATTGTTTGATGAAAGAACGCCGGCCAAACGGCCACAGCCGCCGCCAACTCCGCGATAGAGTCTCCAACACACGTCGCTCAGCTGTCCGACGCACCTGCCGCTGAGTCTCTAATTGGCGTGCTGGGTCCACCGATTCATCAGCACGAGCATAAGCCTGCAAAGTCGAAAGCACAAAGCTGGGATCTTCATCCCAGCGGGGCAGGCTGAGGTCTTCGTCTGTAGGAGCCATATAATGATACCGCTCCAGGTAGTTCTGCAGCTGCAACCCAAAGGCGTGGCCGGCCTCGGTAGCCTGCAGGTGTTGGAGGATGTTGTCCGGGTCGCCTTCGGTCACCGAAACTGCTACATGGGGGTCATCCAGGGCGGCACGAGCCAGTTGCCACAGCTCAAGCGTGGGCTGAGCAGTGCGCACATCGCTCAGCCCGGTGATCAAATCTCCTTCCACGATGCGCTGAGCGGGCGGCAGGGTAGCGTTCAGGCGACGGACCATCGGTTCAAAGTCGTCTTGAGCCTGGGTTGAAAGGAGGCTAACCGTGATAGCCGTGCCGTTCGCTTCCCAATGCACCTTAGCCATCAGCTTGCAGTAATTAGCTAGTTCCTCATCCGACAGCGAGGCTGGGTCCACGTTCGCCAGGGCTGGCTCAACCTGGTTCAAAAAGCGATCCCGGTAGGCACGTCCTTTGAGCCAAGCGTTTTTGAATTGGTCGTTGAGAGCGAACAGGATGGGCAACCCGCGCAGGATGTTTCGGGGTGACCAGGGAGTAGTCAGACCGTCTCCCTCGTAGGTGGGCTCAATCCCAACCGTTTGATCGAAGACGCGCTCCTTAAAGCCGGGGACTAGGGCGGCGAATTGTTTGACGACGCCTACGTTCCAGTAAGCTCGCCCGAAGAATGGCTTTCCCCATACCGTGCCAGATGGGGCTTCGCCCATTTTGATCTCACGAAAGAACTCGCTGAGTGCTCGTCCGTAGTCATGTTCCAGGCTCAGCGATATGGAAAGCGGGCTGGCAAAACCTGGCAGCACCTCCCGGTAGTTACCTGAGGTCCATTGACCCAGGCTGGGGTCGAAGCTGAATGAGGTCATCGGGCGTGTTTGTAGCAGGGCGAAGGTCCCATCTATAAGCGCCCACTCGATATCTTGTGGATACCCGTAGATGGTTTGCACCTGATAGCCAAGCTCTGTTAGGGCCAGCAGTTGTTGGTCGCTGAGAACGGGGCAGCCCTGGGTTTCGGGCGGCAGGACCTCTTCTTGCACCCCCCCATCTTGGCTGGCTACTAAAACGATGGCTTGGTTGGCGATGTCGCGGGTCAATACCCGGCGGTCATGGGCATTGACTACGTAACGATCGGGCGTCACTCGACCTGAGACAACCGCCTCGCCCAATCCCCAAGCGGCTTCAATTACCATCTCTTCTTCGTGTCCGGTTAACGGGTTGAGCGTGAAGAGGACGCCAGCCGCTTGGGCTCGTCCCTGGCGCTGCACCACCACGCCCATATCAGCCTGGAATGGGTCGAGACCTTGCTCCTGCATATAGGCCAGGGCACGTTCGCTCCAAAGTCCCGCCCAGCAGGAGCGCACCCTATCCAGTACCGCCTGGGCGTTGGTTACGTTGAGGAAAGTGTCGTATTGACCCGCAAAGGAGGCATCTTGGCTATCCTCCGCGGTGGCCGAAGAGCGGACAGCCACTGGGCCGTCAAGCTCCTGATAGGCCTTGAGGATGGCATGGGCTACAGTCTCGGGGAACTCAGCCGCCGTGATGCGATCCCGCACGGCCGCCCTGTCGCATGCCTCAACCGCTGTCATGAGTCCGTTGTATGATAAAAAGGCACGATAGGCGCCCGTTGTCACGCAAAAGCCAGGCAGTACCGCCAGGCCAGCCTGGGCCATCTCGGCCAAGTGTAATCCCTTGCTACCCACCAGCTGCCTGTCATCTTGGCCCACCTGGTCAAATCGCAAGACAAACGGCTCATTCTGCATTCAACTCTCCCGCGCCCAGTCAGGAACACCTAGCCATGTGATTCCTACACAACCCCCACATCGGGAATCAATTCTAGCATTCCGGGATGCGCCGTGAGGAAATCCAACGAACGATCCAGTGCTTCTAGCACAAAGTCTACTTCGCCAGGCTGAATGATGAGAGGAGGCATAATCTGGATGGTGCTGGGCCGATGATTTGCAAACACGGCCAGCACGCCGTTCTGAGCTAGGGCGATGGACATGGCGGGTCCCATGCGAGCATCCACCAATTCGAAGCCGATCATCAGCCCCCGCTGGCGCCAACCAGCGACGATCTCATAGCGTGAACGCAACTCGGCGAAGCCATCCTCAAAGCGATTTCCCATGGCCTGGACATGCTCCATAAAGCCCGGTTCAGTAATCTGGTCGAGCATAGCCAGGGCAGTCACGCAGCCCAACGCCGCCCCACCAAAGGAGGAGAGGTGGATGAAGGGGTTGGCCTGAAAAAAGGCGTCCAGGTGGGGCCGATGACAGGTGGCTGACATAGGATAAAGTGCGCCGCTGAGCCCCTTGCCGCTAACCAGAATGTCGGGCACTACATCCCACTCTTCGATGGCCCACATGCGGCCAGTCCGCCCCAGCCCTGATTGGACCTCGTCAACGATGAATTGTGTATGCCAGGCATCGCAGATCTGACGCACACGGGGGTAGTAGTCGTCAGGCGGGAAGAGCATGCCGCTCGTGGCCGGTATGGTTTCCACGATGACCGCCGCTGTCTCCTTGTTCACTGCTGCTGCTAGCGCCTCGGCGTCGCCGAAGGGGACCTTGCTGAAACCCGGCGGCATGGGTCCAAACTTGTTCCGGAAAGAGTCTTCGCCTGTCGCCAGGGCAAATCCGGTGTGGCCGTGGTAGCCTCCCTTCACTGAGATGACACCTGGTCGCTGGGTGTAGCCTCTGGCCAGCTTGATGGCCACGTCAATCGCCTCAGCGCCGCCGGGTGAGAAAGTGGAATACTGAATGTCTCCGGGTGTGAGTTGGGCCAGACGCCTGCCCAGTTCGGCCCGCATTTCGTCCAGCAGCATATGATCGCCTATATCAATCTCGTCCAATGCCGTCTTCAAGGCTTTGACCAGCAGGGGTGGGCGGTGGCCCAGGTTGAAAACGCCCCCAGAACAGCGGCAGTTAAGCAGTTTGCGACGACCATCTATATCCCAAAGCCACACGCCTTCGCGTCGGCCTGGCACAAAGTCAAGCCCCATCTGTTTGAAGACAGACACGCGCCCGGGATTCACGTAACGAGAGTAATCTTCGAGGATCTGCTGCTTGGGTTTTTGGCCGATGAACATTTGAATGCCGTCCCTCATGTTTGAAAATAGCTGCGAAAGGCTCCCTCAGGGGCAAAGTCGGCCCATTGTACCATAACCCATAGATGAGAGCATAGTTACGGTGGAGCGCAGAAGTATTGCTTTTCGTGTTGGTTGGCCTTGCACCGTTGGGGTTAGCGACTTCCTTCCTCCCTGCTCGCCTGACCTAAATGGCATATAGGACTAAGATAATCCAATTGGGTATTGACAGGGGGCGAATTTTGTGAGATAATACGCCTGTCAAGAGAATACTCACCTCTCTTACCTGATCTTGCTATCCTAGGACAAGGAGGTGATGCTAGTGGACCATTGTAGTAGCAGTCCGTGCGCCGTAGCGTCACCTCCGGTTATCCGGTAGAACGCTACGGCGCGACAGGGGGCCTCTTCCGAATAGGGGGAGGTCCTTTGTTTGTGTGTAGCGAGTCCTGTGTGGTAAAATCCCCCTTGGTGAAAGAATCCCCTCTGGAGGTGAGACATAAAAGACTGTATCCCCATTGGCAAGTTACCTGCCGAGCAGTTGGTTCGCCTGTTGGACAAGCACGTGCGCCCCGACCCGCGCCTCATCGTCGGTGCCCGGCTGGGTGAAGACGTGGCAGTGATTGATATGGGAGATCGCTACCTGGTAGCCAAGACTGACCCTATCACCTTCGCGACTGACGAAATTGGCTGGTATGCGGTCAACGTCAATGCCAATGACGTGGCATGTGCCGGGGCTGTGCCACGCTGGTTCCTGGCAACCCTACTCTTGCCCGAAGGTAAGACCGATGCTAACTTGGTGGCGACCATCTTCGAGCAGATGGCCGAGGTATGTGATCAGCTGGATGTGACACTGGTAGGCGGTCACACGGAGATCACCTATGGGCTCGGCCGACCGGTTGTAATAGGACATATGCTGGGTGAAGTGGCGCCTGACCGTTTCGTGGCAACCGCTGGTGTGCGCGTTGGAGACGATATCATCGTAACTAAGGGAGTGGCGGTGGAAGGAACGGCCATCATCGCTCGTGAAAAGCAAGGTGATCTGGAGGCAGTCCTGAGTGCGGAGTATCTGGAGCGGTGTCAAGGTTTCTTGCACAACCCCGGAATCAGCGTGGTACGCGACGCCCAGGTTGCCCAGAAGGCTGGGACGGTCCACGCAATGCACGACCCGACTGAGGGAGGATTGGCAACCGGCCTGTGGGAGATGTCTCAGGCAGCCGGAGTGGGTCTGGAAATCAATGAAGCAGCCATCCCTATCTTCCCAGAGACGGCGGTGTTGTGCGCCCGATTTGGCCTCGATCCCCTGGGGGTGATTGCCTCTGGGGCTTTGCTGATTGCCTGTCCCCCAGCGGAGACAGAGGCTATTCTAGGAGCATTGAAAGGTGACGGGATTCAGGCCGCGCTTCTGGGGCGAGCCGTGGAGAAAAACCAGGGGTGTAGACTGATTGGACCACGTGGTGCGCATCCCCTACCAACGTTTGCGCGAGATGAGATTGCTCGTCTTTTTGAATAAGTACTTGTCAATCGCTGGAGTGATTTGAGACGCCATTGGATCGGTTATCGGTCACGTAAAAGCCAGACCCTTTGAAAACAATGCCGGGTGCGCTGAACACCCGTCGCGTGTTGCTATGCCCGTTAGGACAAGTAGCCGTTGTGTTATCCCCAATGTTGGACATCCGCTCGAATTTGAACCCACAGACGGCACACCGATATTCGTAGATTGGCATTTTCCCAGCCTCGCCAGAACTGTTCTGGTCTCGATTGTAGATGCCTTGTCTTAGAATTGCATTAGAGACATGCAAACGTTTCATTAGAAACAGGTTAGGGGTCCAGCAACTGGCCCTTAACCCCCAAAAGGGGGAGGAAGGTGGAACCTTTACCCTTTCTGACGGATAGCTATCCTGGCATCGGGGGCCGCATCAAAGTTGTGCCAGAGGATTTCATTGTCGAGGAGATACCACTTTACCAGCCCTGTGGTGAAGGACAGCACGTTTACGTTGGCCTGGAGAAGCGTGGGCTTAGCACCTACCAAGCCATAAGCGCCATCGCTCAGGGAGTAAGGGTGTCGAGCAAGGACATTGGATACGCTGGCTTGAAAGATGCACATGCGGTGACACGCCAAATGATCTCGATCGATGGGGTGGATCCGGGGCGGGTAGAAGCTCTCGATCTGCCAGGGATTAAGATCTTGTGGGTTAGCCAGCATCGCAACAAGCTGAAGATGGGACACCTGGCAGGCAATCTGTTCACCATCAGGGTGCGCGATGTGGGTGAAGATGCGCGATCGGTAGCCCAGGTGGTGCTGAACGAACTCCAGCGGCGCGGCGTGCCCAACTATTTTGGAGAGCAGCGCTTTGGCTCGCGCGAGAATACGCACTTGCTGGGCCGGGCCCTGCTGCGTGGTGATGCGGACGTCTTTGCGCGTGAGTACCTGGGGCATCCCCAGTCCGGGGACAATTCTGAAGTGTATGCAGCCCGAGAGGCTTTTGATGCTGGCGATTACAGGGCTGCGCTGGCCCGATGGCCATCGTCCCTATCAGAAGAACGGCGAATGCTGGCTGCCATGGTGAGAAACAGGCATGATGCTCGGCAAGCCTTGCGCGTCCTTGATAAGAAGTTGCGTCGCTTATTTATGTCGGCCTACCAGTCATACCTATTTAACCGTTTGCTGGCACAGCGTATCCGTACGCTGGACCGACTTGAAGAGGGGGACGTGGCCTTCATCCACGCCAGTGGGGCAGCCTTCTTAGTGAGGGATCCGGTCGCTGAACAGCCACGTGCTGATCGCCTCGAGATCAGCCCTTCGGGACCTCTATTTGGCCCAAAGGTGCTGCTGGCGGAGGGTGGACCTGGTCAACAAGAACGGGAGCTGCTGGAGGAAGTAGGTCTCTCCCCGGCTGAGTTTCGCTTGCCAGGGGTCAGGCTGAAGGGCGCGCGCCGACCATTGCGTGTTCCTGTGACTGACGTTCAGATCGCTTGGGATGATGGGGCGATACTTAGCTTTTGCCTGCCGCCAGGGAGCTATGCCACCGAAGTGTTGCGCGAGGTTATGAAGACAGAAAGCCCCTCAAGGGCAAGAGGACATAATGCTGGTTAGTATGCTGCGCCAAGCGTAGCCAGCGCGTCTTCCAGGGTAGGGTAAAGCGTGGCGTATTGCGTAAGGCCTATCATGCGGAAAATCTTCTGAAAGTGACCGCTGAGGCCAGCCATCAGTAGCCGCTGGTCTCGCTTACGGGCTTCGGTTACGATACCGATCAGTATGGCAATCCCCGCACTATTGATGTAATCATTTTCTCTGAAGTTGAAGACGATGTTGTGAGCGCCATTGGAAGAGGCATCTTGATATGCTTTGTTAATCGCCTCTTCGGCGAAAGTGGTTACATCACCTGCCATGTCTATGATCGTGGCACCTTTCTCAAAGCGAACTGTCACCTGGATATCATCAATCATCCGTCGCTGCCTTCTGGGTCAACCACTGGCCGGGATGTGTTCTGACGGGAGGCGCCTTTGTCGGCAGTCATTCGATAGATGGTCATCCGAAATTGATTCTCCCCACTCTCGCCGTTCTCAACAAAGTAAGCTTCGTCCACCATCTGGCGGATGAGCCACAGCCCGAGTCCTACTTTTTGACCACGGCCTTCGACCTGGGCTTGAATGTCAGGGGCTATCACCTCGCTGGGGGGAGAGACACCAGCGCCTGGGTCCTTCACCAGAATATCTAACTTGGTTTCGTTAGCCGTCAACACCACGACGACCTTCATTCGGGCGTCAGACCTGCTCCCGTGCTGGATGGCATTAATGCACGCTTCGCCGACCGCGGTTTTCAACTCTTCGATGCGCTCCGGCGAATACCCCAAGCGACGGGCCACAGTAGCAGCTGCCTCCCGGGCGACACGCTCGTAGCCCAGCTCACTGGGTATTTTCAGCTCGACGACTCGAGTGGTATGAGGAGGGATCACCTGAATCTCTTGGGCCATTTCCATTGCTCAAAGCAACTCCATCATCATTATATCATAAAAACCTGAATCGGGAATTGGTGCCCTGTCTCACCAGCCAATCTCTTCACGGCCGGTTCGGCGGTGTAGCAGGCGCAGGGGGGGAAAGAGGATGAGCATCCCCGCCATGTTGAGCACCGAAGCGGGCAAAATAGTATTAGTCAGAGCGGGTATAAATGTAAGAGGTGCGTTGAGAACGCTGAGAAGCAAAGTGCAAGTCAGGTAATAAACCAGGCTAAGCGGAAAGGTGAGTGCCAGAGGAATGGTCAGGTAGCTGCCAAAGACGCGCCCGTATCCCAGTCTGCTCATCAGACTGGTGACAACCAGGGCGATGGTCATGACCCCAAAGGGGCCGCTTGAGAGCAGGTCCAGGGCAAGTCCACCTATGGTAGCCCATAGTACACCTTCTCTCGATCCGCGCAAAAGCGTCCAACCGATGACAGCGATCAGTACCAAGTCAGGGTGAACGCCAGCGATCGTCAGGAACGGGCCGATGCTAGATTGCAGCAACGCCAGTCCCAGCAGCAGCGCCAGTCCCAGGTAGTCGCTAATCTGTACCTTCCTCCCCTAAGGGTGATTGTAGCTCGCCCTCAAAATTGGTTGCGAAGGTGACGATGACCATGACCTCCTCCAGCTTGCCAAAATCCACGGTAGGGCGAACGCGTGCGCTTTGGAATAGATCGGAGTCGCGTTGCAAGACTTCGGTGATTTGGCCGATGACCAGTTTATCCGGAAAGTTTCCGCCTAGTCCGGAGGTCAGCACGATGTCACCGGGGCTGATCGTTTCGCCTTGGGGGATGCGTTCCATTACTAGCCCGCCATCAATGTTGCCGCGCACGATGCCTGTGACGCGCGAGTTTTGTACGCGTGCGTTCACTGCGCTGGCTGGATCGATAAGCAGTAGCACCCCGGCTACATTTGGGCCAACGGCCACCACCCGCCCTACCAATCCCCGATCGGTGATGACTGGCATATCTATGGCCACACCGTCACGGGCACCCACGTCGACGAAGATGGAAAAGAGCAGATTGCTGGGGTCTTCCCCAATTCTTTGACCAACGACGGCAGCCGCTTTGTAGTCATACCAGGGGTTGCTGCGGGTAAAGTTGAGAAGTTGGCGCAGCCTTTCGTTCTCGCGTTCCACCTCAGTGAGGCGAGCATTCTCCACTGAGAGACGGTTGACCTCTGCCTGCAATTCCGCATTATGCTGACGGAGGAATCGCAAGTCGCGGGCACTGCGTACCAGGTTGCTGATGTCTGTTCCAATGGTGGTCAGCCCCGCTTGAAATGGTACCAGTAAGGCCCGAGTGGCGTTTCGCGCAGGTTGTAGGTAGCCTAGCTGGCCCAGAGCTAGCCCCAGTAAGAGCAAGGCTCCTACCACGCCGACCGCCAGCCAGCGAGTTCTTGGTTCACTCATCGTTCATCACGGCTACAGAAAAACCGCAACGCACAAAAACGACCAGGGCCGTTTGTACATTGCGGGTATGCACACTTACATTAGGGATCAGATGCGGTGGTTGGTGCTACCTCGTTGCAGGCTGGCCAGCACCCGGCCGTATCTATCCAGGCTTTCAACCACTAGCCCCGCACCCCGGGCTACGCAGGTCAGGGGATCATCGGCCACGTAGACGCGCATACGGGTTTCTTCGGACAGTCGTTCGGCCAGGCCTTGCAGCAAAGCACCTCCGCCAGCCAGGGCGATGCCGTTTTCCATCAGGTCAGCGATCAATTCAGGCGGCGTCTCGTCAAGGGCGCTGCGGACGGTATCGATGATGATACTTACCGAGTCTCTGAGCGCTTCGCGAATCTCTACACTGGATACCTCGACTGCTTCAGGCAAGCCGGTGACCAGGTTACGACCACGTAGGGTGATGGTCTGCTCCTCGGGCAGGGGATAGGCCGAACCGACGGTGATCTTGGCCCGCTCGGCCATACGCTGGCCAATGAGCAGGTTGTATTTTTGGCGCGCGTACTGGATGATGGCTTCATCCATTTCGTCGCCAGCGACTCGGATAGAACGACTGACGACAATGCCTTCTAGCGAGAACACGGCCATCTCGGTCGTGCCGCCTCCGATGTCAATCACCATACTGCCCAGCGGCTCGGTGACTGGCAGGCCGGAGCCAATAGCAGCTGCCATGGGTTCTTCGATGAGGTAAGCCTCACGAGCGCCAGCAGCGATAGACGCATCGTGCACAGCTCTCTTTTCTACTTCGGTCACGCCACTGGGAATACCGATGACAACCCGTGGTTTGGGGATGGGGAAGAGAGACTGTTCGTGGACCTTCTTAATGAAATGGCGTATCATAGCCTCAGTGATCTCGAATTCTGAGATCACGCCGTCTCGCAGCGGGCGGACGGCGACGATGTTGGCCGGTGTACGCCCTACCATCTCCTTGGCCTCGATACCAATAGCCAGAGGTCGCCTGGAGCGCTTTTCGATAGCCACCACTGAGGGCTCGTTGATCACGATGCCTTTTCCGCGTACGTGGACCAGGGTGTTGGCTGTACCCAGATCGATACCGACATCGAGTGAAAAGATGCCCAGTAGGGCATTGAATGGGTTAAACACGCGAGTTCGGATCTCCTTACCTTTAGGAACGAATTAAACGGGAAGACCAATAGCCCTGTCCAAAATGACAGGCATGCTGCCTGGCTGGGGAGATTTCGAGGTTTGAGGCGAACATGCCCTTAATCCTTTTGCAGATTCCGCAAGCAGGGATAATACAAAAGCATCGGTCTTACCCGAGCCAACGCATTATACCATATTTCTGCAACAGCACAAAGCACCAGGGGCACACTTGAGTGCCCCAAAGTCCAAGGGGACCTGACGGACTTCGAGCCGTCAGGTCCCCCCAACAGGGTAGCTTGCAAGCAACGTTCTGAAGGATTTCTCCCTGCGGTCGAAGTGACATTACCGATCTTGGTTGTCAAGATCTGTAACGGTTACGCGACCGCATTCTCCAGATAAGCCGCCTGCTTGGTCTCGCATAAAGGCTGTAGGGCTCACTGCCAGGAGATCACGCGCTCGTCCACGCTGTGGTACTGTAAGTTGAGCTGAGCCTGCAC
Source organism: Anaerolineales bacterium (assembly GCA_020343875.1). Lineage (GTDB taxonomy): Bacteria > Chloroflexota > Anaerolineae > 4572-78 > NAK82. The sequence continues at coordinate 3,817,704 of CP070811.1, forward strand.
CTCGTCCGGGAAGAGCGGGCGTTGATTGCTTCCGTCGGCAGCCATAAGCCAGACTTGCCATCCACCGGTTCGATCGGTCAGAAAGGCGATCTGCGACCCATCCGGCGACCAGGCGGGGGCGACGTTGTTCCAGGAGCGTTCCGGTTCGTCCCTAATCCGCTGCTCCACGATGACTTGCAGAGGTGTCTGGGTCAGCCGGGCGCGCCCGCTCCCATCCGCATTCAGGGTGTGGATCTCCCAATGGTCGTGCTGCCAGTAGCTGACGGCGATCCTGCTGCCGTCCGGGGAGAAAACCGGCCCGTGGTCGCGGACGTCGTCCGTCAAGGCCCAGGTCGTGCCCTGATTGAGATCCAGGTTGACCAGGCCCATCTCGCCATCGTAGACCAGGCGCCAGTCGTTGGCCGGGTCCCAGGTGGGCGCGTAGGAGAACAGGTCCCCCGGCAGGTCTTCAAAGTCTCCGCTGGCCACCTGCACCACCCGCAGGCCCCAGAAGGGGTGGGGCAGCAGCGTGTAGCAGATCTTGAAATCGACGATCACCCCATTCTCTTTCTCGTAAACCGCCCTGAAGTAGTCGCCATCTTCATCGGCCACCAGCGGCTCAGAGGGCAGGTCCTTGCCACATTTACCCTCGGGCGTCAGCCGGCCCCCATGTTGCATACTGATGGCAATCTGGCTGCCATCCGGCGACCAGACCGGTGATTTGGGTTGGCTGATGTCACTTAAGAGCATGCGTTCGCCCGTGCCATCCAGGTTGATCACCCACAGGCTGCCGGGGGCGCCGTGTTGGGTGTCCTCCCAGCGGGTGAAGGCCACCTGCTGTCCGTCGGGTGAGAGGGCGGGGTCCATGCCGGTGGTCAGGTAGCGCAGCCGGGTCTGCCCCAGGCCGCCTGCCTCGACCGCGTAGATGGGGCCCCCGCTGACCGTCTGCAGGACCAGGGTGCCCTGCGGACCCTGGGCGGCTGCGTCGGGGGCAAAGAGCATGCCGGCCACCACTAACAGGGCCAGCAGCAGGGCCGTGACCAGGGCGCGCAGGGTCAATCCGTGTCTGGTAATAAGTGAGAACTGCATTTGGCTAACCTCCTGTCCCATCTCGCGTCTTATTCGGAACGACCATCCAGGTCGGTGCGTGCCTGGGCGGCACCGGCTGCCCTCTGGTCGGCTGAGGTGGGCTGGATGAAGACGGCGGTGGTCATATTCCAGCGCAGGCGCGGATCTTGCCGGTCGGGCTGGATGAGCACCGTGTAGGTGATGTCGCCCTGCTTGTTCTCGCCGATGGCCTTGACGCGCAGCACCTGGCCCGGCAGCTCCAGCTCAGGGATGGCGTCCAGGGTGATAGTCACTGCAGCTCCCTGGCTGATCTCCACCACGCTCAACTCAGTCAGGTCGTCGGTTTCGATCTGCCAGGCGGAGAAGTCCGCTAACTGCAGGACGGGTGTGCCGGGGGTGACCTGTTCCCCGGGCCTGGCATCCAGGCCAGCCACGCTGCCGGCGAAGGGAGCCCGTAGCTCGGTCTGAGCCAGGGCGGCCCGCGCCTGGGCCAGGGTGGCCTGGGCAGCCGCCACATCCGCCTCGGCCGCGACGATGGCCTGGGGGCGGGCGCCGGCCTGGACCAGCTCCAGTTGCGCCTGAGCCCGATGGATCTCCGCCTCGGCCTCGGCCAGCTCGGCCTGGCTGGCTCCTTGCAGCAGCAGGGCCAGGTTGCTCTCAGCTTGCGCCAGTTGGGCTCGAGCCGCCGCCAGCTCGGCCTGGGTGGGCCCGCGCACGGCCAGGTGATAGCTGGCCAGAGCTGTCTCGTAGTCCAGCGTGGCTTGTTGCAGGTGAGCCGCCTGGGGCGAGACGCCCACATCGGCCCCGTAGGCTACCTGATCATAGGCCCACTGTGCCTGTTGGAGGGCGATCTCAGCCCGGCGCAACCCGGCCGCAGCCAGGCTGATCTCGTCCGGGTCGGGGCCCTCCAGCACCTTGTCCAGGGCAGCCTGGGCCGAAGCCAGGCCGGCCTGGGCAGCATTGACCTCTTCCGGCCGCGCCGCCTGGGTAACCCTGGCCAGTTGGGCCTGAGCCACCTGCACAGCGGCCTGGGCGGCCTTGATCTCCTGGGGGCGGGGGCCAGCCTTCAGCTCATCCAGCTGGGCCTGCGCGTTCTGCAAGCCGGCTTCGGCCTGGGCCACGGCCGCCACTTGCTGGGCCGCTTCCACCCGTAGCAGCAGCTGGCCTGCCTGGACGCTATCCCCCTCGCCCACCGACACCTCGGTCACGATGCCCCCCACGGGCAGACTGAGGGCCGCATATTGGACCGGCACTACCTTGGCTTCGGCGATCACCTGCCGCGGCGCTTCCACCGCGGGCAGGATGGTCTCCGCTTCCGGCGTCGCGTCTGAGGCCAGTACCTGGGTCAGCTTGTCACCCCAGACCAGGAAAGCGCCTCCGGCCACAACCCCCAGCACCACCAGACCCATCATCCACTTCTTCATATTCCTTGCACCTCACTATACACAATTGAGTTGTCCTTCAGGGAGACGTGATGCGTGGAGCATTCACGTTTCATACCTTACGTTTTGTCTATTCATATGCCAACACTTCGCGCACCGTCAGCCGCGAAGCGTTCCAGGCCGGTAGAATGCTGGCCAGCGCCGACAGGATCAGGACGATAGACAGCCAGAGCAGTGCACCCTGGGTGGAGAAGGTATAGCTAAGAGGAGCTTCCAAGAAGGCCATGCCAACGGCGTCGCTGAGCATTTTACTAATTGGTAGAGCCAAAATGGCGCCGATCAACCAACTCAGCAGGCCAATGAAGAGACCTTCGACTATGAACACCTTCATCACCGAGGCATCTGAGGCGCCCACCGCCCGTATAACGCCGATTTCGCGGGTTCTTTCCAGCACGTTGATGCTCATGGTCCCCGTCAACCCCAGGCCCCCGACTATAGCGACCAGGACGGCCATAATCGAGAGAAAGATGACAATGATGTTGAACTGGTATTCGATGTTTTCTCTAATTGAGGCCGTCGTTTCGGTTTGGCGGACTTGCAGCCCTCGGCTGTCGAAATGCGTCTTGATCTTTTTGGCTAATTCCGATTGAAACGTGGGATCATGCTTGGAGGTGCTCTCTGGGGAAGAAGCATCTCCTGGCGCTTCAGCTACGATCTGAACTCCGCTAGAACGCCCTACGTAGCGAATAACTTCGGCAAAGTAGGATTGATTGGCATACGCGATACGTCCTGTCATAATCCCCTGCACGATACCAACTACCTGCCACGTTGCCTCGCGTCCTTCGATCTTCAAGAGGATTTCATCACCTATCTTGATGTCCGACTCTTCTTTGATCACCTCAGTGTTGACCACAATTGCATTTTCGTCCTCAGGAAGCAGCCAGCGTCCCTCAAGGATAGTAGGTTGAATCATATTCGTGTCAGCAGGAACGCCGATGACGGAAATATTGGGTCCCTCGTGTCCGTCAGGGCGTTGGCGCCGAGCTGTGTTACCACTCCAGCATTCGGCGTCGGAAACGCCTGGTATATTCATCGCTTCCCGCTCGATTTGAGCAATGCGATGGGGGCGAGAAAAGCGAATTTCAATTTCGTAATTCCAATAGGTGAGTGCATCGTCGAGAGTGGTTAACAGCGAGGCATGGACGCTCAGAACAGCAATGAAAATAGCGCCGCCAAGTGTCAGAGTGGATAGGGTAAGGATCAGCCGTCCCTTGCGCCGAAAGGTATTTCGCAGCGAGAGGCGCATAGGGCGAGACAGCATCTGGGTAGCAGTTGTCAACTCTTCGATCAGTCGATCTATGAGACTCCGGCCAAAAATGCCTTTGCCCAACCCATAGGTGCTCAGCGCTTTGTGGACAGTGACGCGCGCCCCGGAAAGGATAGGGTACAGAGCTGCTAACAGAGGCACGATCAGTCCGACCGCCACTTCTAAAGCCAGTGCCCGGGGCGGGATTCGAAAGCCAGCCAGGTCGAAGTTGATCAGGTAGGCCAGGTACTGACTCATAGCATGGGCCGCCAGTGCCCCCAACGGCACGGCGACACCCAACGAGAGCAAGCCAAAGATGAGGACTGCGCCCAGATACATCCCTACAATCTGCGTGGTGCGGGCGCCGACGGTTTTCATGATGCCGATTTGACGTATTTGTTGAGTCATCAGTGCGGAAATGGTATTGATGACCAAGAAACCGCTCAGGAAGAGGGACAGAGTACCCAGCACTCCCATGATGATCAGTAGAGGCTGCACAGATTCGTTAGCCGGATGCTCACCGGGTTCTGGAATGTAAGTCCAATAAACAGTCTGACCACTTTTTTCGATTTTGTCTTCTACCTGATCGGCGATAGCTTGAATATGGTCTTTGTCAGTAGTATTCTCTGCTACGAGAATGTGCAATTCGTCATAAGTGCGGGAGTAGCCGAGCCATTCGAGCGTGTCAAAGGTGATGTAGCCAAAGGGGCGCCCAATGAATTGGGCTGGCGGATTGTCCATATCGTGCGCCAAGCCAGCGATGTGCAGTTGGCGTACTTTCCCTTCGCTTGTCTCTATCTCTATCACATCACCCACGCTTGCGTTGGTCAGGGGGAGTGAATTTCGCTCAATGAGAATCCCCTTCTTTGGGGGTGGCCAGGCGCCGCTGACAGGGCTGACTTTGTTGAGCCGCATGTCATCATAGTCGCCAATTACGTCAATTATGAGATCACGCCACTCATCGGGCCCAACTTTGAGGCGCACGCTCAGCCAGTCAAGTCGCCCCTCGGCTTCCTGGACACCGTCTATGCGGCGCACAGCCTCTACCAAATCATCATCGAAGTTCCCGGGATAGAGATAAGCGCTGGCTGGGTTGGTAGCATGGTAACCTGAGGCCATATCCTCGGACAGTATGATCTGGGTGCTGACAATCATGCCGATGGCAAAGACGCCGACCGAAATGGAAAGCACTACAATTACCGTGCGTGTCTTGTTGTGCCACAAGTCACGCAGTATTTTGCGCCAACGTGGGCTAAGCATCGATCGTCTCCGTCAAAGCCAAGGGAGATTGTAGCCTGTTCCTTTCTCTGACCAGCTCATCCACAATCTCACCGTCGGCCAGGGTAACCGTACGGGTGACTCGTCTGGCCAAATCGCGGTCGTGAGTCACCATCACAATGGTCTTGCCCTCATCCACCAGCTTCTCAAACAGCTCAAAGACCGCATCTGCCGTCTTTGAATCCAGGTTGCCCGTAGGCTCGTCGGCAGCAATGATGGGTGGATCGTTGGCCAACGCGCGGGCAATAGCAGCGCGCTGTTGTTCACCACCCGAAATGGCAGACGGTAGCTTGTTGGCGTGATTGGCTATGTCCATCTGTTCCAGTAGGCGCATAGCTCGTTCCTGGCGTTCTCGCATAGAGTATATATTGCAGAAGTCCATGGGAAGCATCACATTCTCGATAACCGTCAGCGTCGGCAGCATTTGGAAGAATTGGAATACAACACCCACGTGGCGGCCCCGCCATACTGCCATGCGTCCTTCGTTGAGCGTATGCACAACTGTATCACCTACCAGCACGTCCCCTGACGTCGGTCGGTCGATGCCAGTGATCATATTGATGAGCGTCGATTTTCCACTGCCAGACTTACCCACCACAGCCACAAACTCGCCGGTATCGATTTTCAGGTTGATGCCTTTGAGCGCGAAAAAGGGCCCGGCCTCAGTCTGGTAAGCTTTCACCAGTTGCCGCAGATCGATCAGATGGTCATTGCCATTTCGGTAGCGTCCGTTTGACGCCCCGTTTACAGATCTATTTCTCTTCAGCCAGCGCCTGAACATTGATACCTCCCAGGGTTGGAGACTAGAGATCAGAAATTGAGACTTGAAATCTAGAGAATGAAGGGGTTGTTAGAATCTTCACAAGTCCACCCGCATATAATAACGAAATAAGATTGACAATTATTCGGAATCAGGTGTATCTGATCTGGCAGCTCGCCCAGGGACAGGCCGGTCGAGCCCTGGGCGAGCATAAGACAATTCTATGAGTTGTATACGAGGTTGGGAGCCCAAAGTTGCGTTTCTTGGCCGGAATCGCTTTTGATAGACACTATATTCATAAGTCGGATAGCCTATGGTTCAGTATATCTGAGAAAGCCTCTTATGTCATCGGATAAAGAGTGGATTTTGCATACGCAAAAAGGACCGCCCGAAAGGCGGTCCCTATCAGCATTGAGTGTATGCTGTCTACTACAAATGTTGTATTTGCGGCCTGGAATGCTTCCTGCTTGACTTGTGGCTAATCATCTTTGCTGAATTCTTTGCCTGCCGCCTTGGTAACTCCTTTACCCAGCGTCGTAGGCAGCAACCGCTGCTGGCAATACTTGTGTAACCTGGTGGCCTGCGGCAGGTAATCCAACCAGGATGGCGCTTATCACTTCTTCGCGCGAAGCACCTGCTTGCTTGGCTGCTTGAACGTGAAAGGGCACGCCGCTTTCGATACGTAACGCGGCCAGTACGGCCAGATACGCCAGCGCCAGGGTTTTCTTGTCCAAGGCGCTTGCGCCAGCCAGGCCTTGGGTGGCTGCCCCCCAGGCCTGGGCATGTCCCGGCGCTTCTTTCATGAAGGTCTGGAAAGCCTGGCTGATTAGAGACTGCTGGTCACTCATTTTTCCTATCCTTTCGATTATATGTAACGTACTTCTTTCTGTTTTACGATTATCTGATCTCCTAGAAAAAACGCAAGATCGAATTAGCAGGCTGGCGGTGTTTGAACCGCCCGTATAACAGGCACGGCGCATATAGAATCAGCAGGCCTAACAGCCAATAGATGTACATTTTTGGGATGCTGGTGCCAGCAGGGGAAAACAGCAGACCGAGTCCGGCATATAAGAAGAGGTGCGTCAGGTAGAAGAACAGCGCTGCTCGCCCGAATATGGCCAGCGGCTGGAAGAATAGTTGAGTTTTTTCATCAGCCCGTGCGAAAAGCCCCATGGCGATCAGGTTTACTCCTGTAGTTAACAGAGTGAAGGAGATGCTGGGGGGGTATTTGACCAAGTTGAGGAAATCGATCCAGGTGTTTCCTGCTTGCGCCCGGATGTTCCCAAAGCCGTCCAGCATACGGAGCAGGAGGAAGATCAAAATGAATGCCCCCCCAAGCTTAAGCGCCCGGTCGAGAGCTTCTTGGGGATCGTCCACCAGCCAATACCCCAGGGCCATACCAAAAGTGACCAGTTCCAGCCAGGGAAGGACAGGATAGTTTACCCACAGCGCAAGGTTCCCGCCAGGGAAAAGTAGCACCCGACTGAGGGGATGAAACGCCTGGCTCCACTGGCTGGGGTCAGGGGTGAGTAGTTCAGTACTCAGCATTAGCACGACGGTCAGCCCTAGCAGGTGCCTTGGCCGAAGCCATAGCAGGGCACTACCTAGGGTCATGGCACCGCCCAAAGCGAACAGTACACCAATGTAGACATCCAGCGCCCAGCCTCCCGGCGACAGCTCCCAGGCACGGTTGACGACCAGCAATTGCAGGGCGATCAGCAGTCCGCCGCGGATCCAGAAATGCCGGATAACCGCCCACTCGCTCCAGCCCTGCTTGCGGCGTGAGCTGGCAAACAGGGCCATACCAACTCCCATCAATAGGAAGAAGCCTGGCGCGGACAGGTGGGTTACCAAGCGGGTCAGGAAGGGAAGCGCATCGCGGTAAACTGGAAAGGGCCCGCCCCAATACTCGCCGGAAGAGTGTTGCTGGGCGATGAAGTGGTTGGCGTGATCAAGGGCCATCAACACGATAATCAGGCCGCGCAGCGCGTCGATGGGAAAGAGCCGGGCGGCCTTGTCACTCATGATTCTTTTGGGGAAGCCTTTGTGTTTATCAGACAACGTTCAATCACATCTTCACAATTCATTTCTGAAGCAACTGCTTGCGCGTTTCATACCCGACGGCTACGCCAAAACTTAGCGCACCCATCACCAGGGCGCTGGCGGCCACATAGACCCAATCAACGCCGAGAATCGACTTGGCCCCAGCCTCTCGCCTGACCCCGACCACATCTGATCCGATAGGCTCCTGCGGCCCGATGGTTCCTTGCGGTCCAACAGTCTGGGTGGGTATCGTGTAGCCGCTGACGAACAGCGTAGTCAAGATCAGGCTGGCCAAAAGGAGTAAGAATATGGATATAGACAGTCTATTCTTCATTTTGCCTCCTATCTATGTAATCACGTTGTTTTATGTGGGAAATTCTTGCCTTCAATATACTCGAGAAACTCTTTCCTGTCATCGGATAAAGTGAGGATTTATGGTACGTAGAAAGGACCGCTTTAGCCGCGGCCCTTTCTACGCTGAGCGTAGCAGGTTGTTACGATATTTGTTGTACCCCAGACTTACGAGGCTGATTGTCGCCATTCTGTTGCCACGCGCCGCCAACTGAACGGGGCGTGGGACAGTAGATTGTTGGCGGAGAAGAGGCGTGCCGCCAACGCTACAAACAGGTAGGTGGTGATGCTCAGTCCCAGCAGGCTGATGCCAAGTTGCCACGCTGGCACCTGGGCTACCGCCAGCCGCGTCACCATGGCGCTGGGGGCGCTGAACGGGAAGAGACTTAGCACCAAGGAAATCGTCCCGTGTGGCTCCTCCAAGAACAGGCGCCCGAACATAAGTGTGGGCAAAAGGGGTAGGATCAAAAGCCAAGTCACTTGCCTGCCCTCGCGAGCGTTAGGTGCTATCGCGCCTGTAGCCGCCATCACAGAGGCATACAGCAAGTAGCCTAGCACCAGAAAGAGGGTGGCCCAGGCCAAAAACCCAGGTGGAAAAGTGAAGTCGTACACGTTCAGCAGGTTGGCGCCTCGATTGAGTATCAGTATCCCTCCACCCAGCCAGACCGCCACCTGCACCAGGGCAACGCCACTTAAACCAAGAATCTTACCCGCCATCAGTTCGCGAGGAGGCAAGCTGAGCAACAAAACCTCGACGGTGCGGTTTTCTTTTTCAGCGGTGACACTCTGTAGGGTGTATCCGCTGACAACGATTAAGATGAAGTAGTAGATATAGGGCATAGCGCTGGCGACAATCTCAGCTAAGGCCTGATCGCCCGCGTAGGTCTCTGGGGGAGGACTGACAAGGTGTCGTTCCGCAAGCGCACACGGGATAGGGTTTCGTAGGGCGCTGGCTAGCTGCTGATCGCCCGTGAGGTTATAGTTGATGAGATAGGTGAGCATCCATTCGTTAGCATTATCAAAGGCAACCCCCATGTTTTCACCGCTCCGGAGTATCTGGAAATTCCGGTCATAGGCAGTGATCTCCCCGGTGGTCAGGTAGTCGGCGGGGATACGCACATATTGGTCGATTTCCTCCGCTTCGAGGGCAGCCCGGGCAGTGGCTTCATCAGGGAAAGGCACGAACCTATCGGGGGGAATGTCGGCCGGTGTTTTTGAAATCAACTTCGCATCATCGACTAGTCCAATCATGGGCGTATCGGTTGTGGTATCCGCTTCCTCTGCGGCGGCAGTTTCCGCATCACTCCTGGCGTTCCCTAACCCATTATCTTGGATGACCGAATAGGCGTTGAGGGCGAGGAGTAACGCTGGCATCAAAACGGTGAAAAGCCAGAAAGAGCGCTTCTTGAACGTGGTTATGATTTCGTGTTTGGCGACTATGCCAACGGTTCGCATTCCTAAATCCTCCGGATCGCCACGGCGACCGCCTTCAGGCTGAGCGGTTGCCCGTAGCGCAACATGCCAGCCCGGAAAACCCGCGCCGCTGCCCACACCATAAGGAACACACTGGCGACTAGCAATACCCAGCTCAGGCTCAACTGCCAGGCAGGGATGGTGCCCAGGCCCCAGCGGAGGGAAATGGTCAAGAAGGCAGTGGCGGGAAAAAGCGTGAAGAAGACGACTGCCGGGTGAGCAGGATTATTGAAGATAACGGGCGTCAGGAAGAGCGGGAGCAAGAAGAACAGGTTCAGAATGGCGGCTACTTGCTGGCCCTGCTGCATCTCCGTCACCGCCCCACCAATCGCCACCATGACCGCCGAAATGAGAGCATATGCAGGCAAAAAGAAGAGAGCAATCACCCCTAGATAGGCCCACGGCACTGTAGCTTGCTGTGATGCTGGCACAAACCCTACACCTGCTTTTAATCCCACCACCACGGCCATGATGTAAATGAAGAGCTGGGTCAAGGTCACCCCCAGCAGGCCCGCTGCCTTGCCCCCGATAAGCTGTCCGGGCGCCAAGGAGGTGACCATGATCTCCATTGTCCTGTTTTCCTTTTCATCAGCTACCACCCGGAGCATGTAGCTGGCGGCTGACATGGTTGCAATAAGGAAGAGAAAGCTGGCGGCAAGCGGCAAGATGATGTTGATCACGTCATTATTGCTGAATTCTCGACCGTTGACGATGTCCTGCACGGTGATGCTGGGGCCTTCCAGCAGCCGCGCCTGTATCTCATCTGGTAGGGTGCTGACCAGACTGAGGCGCACAAAGTCGTTAAACTCGTCCCAGGTGTCGTCACTGGGTGGTTTTGCCAGATAGTAAAGATGTGTCTGGAGCGTTTGCGGGTAGTCTGGGGGAAAGACAAAGAAAGCCTGTATCTCCTCGCCTTCCAGAGCAGTCAGGGCAGCTTCTTCATTTGGAAAAGAGCGGACTTGGATATGCACGGCGGTATCGGGCAGGGGAGGCGATGGTGAATCATCCAAGATACCGGCCTTGTCCACATACCCCAGGGGAAGCTTGTTCTCACTCAGCGTCTCTACTAAAATGCCCAGCGCGACCAACATCACAATCCCTAACGGGATGGCGATAGTACCGATCACAAAGCCGCGCCTGACCACCATGCGACGATATTCGTGCTTGGCGACCAACCAGAAGTTACGCATGGCTGGCCTCCAACTGGGTTGCCCCCTTCTGCACCACATTGATGAAGATATCGTCCAGCGATGGCTCCGCCAGCTCAAAGCGTTCGATTTTGACGCCCTTGCGGGCGGCCAAGGTGCTGAACACAGTCTGCGGGTCTGATCCGATCTCTAATGACATGTGCCACGTGCCGTTGTGTTGGCGCGTTTCTAGAACGCCAGGCAGATGGGTAAAATCGCCCTGCCCTTTGACGACGATGGCGTTGCCGGCAAAATTCCGCTTGATCTCATCCACCGTACCATACAAAACCGTCTGACCCTCATCAATAAGGACGATTCGGCTACACAACGCTTCAGCTTGATACATCTGATGGGTGGACATGATAATTGATTTGCCCGCTAATCGCTGCTCCTCCATAATCTCTTTGACAAGGCGGGTGTTTACCGGATCTAAGGCGGCGAACGGCTCGTCCACTACAATCAGGTCGGGATCGTGCAAAAGAGTGGCAATAATTTGTGCCTTTTGCTGCATGCCCTTGCTCAGCTCCTGCACCTTCTTGTGGCGGTGTTCGTCCAGATCAAGCCGCTCCAGCCAGCTGGTCAGCCGTCTACGAGCAGTCTTCTTGTCCAGGCCCTTCAGGGTCCCTAGATAAATAAGCGTGGGTTCCAGCTTTTGGTCTTTGTAAAGGCCTCGTTCTTCTGGCAAGTAGCCGATGCGCCGTTTCTGCTCCAGACCCAACTTCCCTCCGAAGATGCGGACGCTGCCAGAATCCGGCTTGAAGATATCCAGCATCATGCGGATGGTCGTCGTCTTGCCGGCGCCATTTGGCCCAAGCAGGCCAAAGATCTCGCCCGATTGGACGCTAAATGAAACGTTCGCTACCGCTTGTGTATCGCCAAAGCGCTTAGCGAGATGCGAAATTTCAACTGTGTGCATGGGAACCTCTCCTTGTATGTCTACCAGGAGGCATTGGCGCACAAGGTTAGGCCAGCGACGCAAATGGGGCCGTGCATGCGAGGATGATAGCTTCACCTCACCAGGGACACGCCATGCCCCACCGTAAGGAGCCAGCCTTAGATTGTGATGTGTGGCTGCAATTCGCGTTCAGTCATGTGATTCAGAGGCGCACTTCCTTTATTTATTGTCAGGGCCTCTGTCTCTCGAGCCAGTTGCCGATGCCGATGTACTTGAAATTGTGGCCGCCCAGACAGCGCGCTGCGCCCCACAGCCCGTATAGCATGGTTAGGCCCCAGATGCCAAAGGGGACGACCATCAGGACCAGGCCGACCCACATGCTGGCTGGTGGGGACTTATCATAGGCATCGGGATTGGCAAGGATCGGCGGTAATAGCAAGGCCATCCACAGTCCTCCCCAACAGCACCAGGCCAGCATAGTTACAATAAGAGTGACTACCTGGTAGATCAGTGCTTGGACTGCCTGGGCTTTGACGTAAGCAGACTTCTCCTTTTGGGTCAACCAGATCACCAAGGCGGTGCCGATACCGCCAACGCCGTTGGTAAACAGACCCAGAAGTACGCTGCCGTGCGCCAGGCCAGCCAACATTCTTTCGTCCTGCTTGATAGCCGCTTGGTCGCTCATTTTTCCTGCTCTCTTCTAATTTTTGGTGCCTGAAACGCTCCAGGTCCGCCACCACGATCTCGCTACAAATTTTCAAACGACATCGCCGCAGGCTTCTCCTCAAGAGAGCATAAGTAAGCCTGCGGCTACGATTGAGAGTAAACATCTAACCAGTGTGTCAGTCGCTGACCTGCCTGACGTCGCCCGAGGAGCTTGTGCTCGTATTCACTGTGGGCTGGCCGATGTAATGTAAGTCACCGCTGCTGCTTAGATTGGCTTGCAGGTAGTCGCGTACCTGAATGGTCGCTGAGCCGCTGCTGCTGAGGCGTACCTCAGCCTCATCGCTTGCCAGGTTCCGGGCCCGGTACTCACCGGAGCTGGTGAGGCTAATGTCTTGTTTCTCGACCTCGCCGCCGGCGATGTCCAGGTCTCCCGAACTTGTAATGTCCACTTCAATTCTGTCGGCGTGCAGCGTGCCCATCTGCACATCACCCGAGCTGCTAATTCTTACTTGGAGCGTGCTGGCTCTCAAATCTCCCATATCCAGGTCACCAGAGCTGCTGATGAAGACCGAGAACCTTTCAGCTTCCAGGTCCGGGGCCTCGACGTCGCCGCTGGAGGAGATTCGGATGTCGTCCAGTTCTTTAACCGTCAGATAGTAGTTGACAGGTCGCCGGTTGCGTATTGTGACGCCGTCTCTGTTCGTTATTCTCAATACCTGGCCTCGCACCTCGACCTCGAAGTACTCCAGCAAGTTATCTTCTGCCTCGATACTTAGCTGCTCCTGCTCGCCCAGCTTAATAGTCAGCTTCCCAAGGGTTGCCAGCTCAACGCCAGTGAAATCGTTTACCTGCCGCTCTTCCGTTTTCACTTCGCCTGACCCGCGGACTGCCCTCGGTTCCCCAAAACGCACCGTTGCAATATCTATCCCCCCGCATCCGCAACCTAGCGCGCTGAGCACCAGAGCTACCATCCCGGGGATGATCAGTACACGCCCTTTCATGTCAGCCTCCTTGTGGTATCTGGCGGCTTGGGAGCCTCCTGAAGGGCGCCAATAGGCGGCTGAGGATCAACGCCACTGGCAGCCGCCATGCTCGCCTCTGGCTCGCATCTTGTGCTATCTCGATCAGCCTCTCCTGTTCCATAGCACGCAATGAATCCCTCATGCGCTCTTTGGCCATCTGGTGAGCCAGTTCCGGGTTATTGAGCAACATCGCTTTTCCTCCTGACCCCTTGCCCAAGGGAGTTTGAATTGGCAGGGACCTAATTGCCCAAGATCGCTTCCAATAGCTCCTCGGGCGGGCACCCTTTGAGCAGGAAAGCATCGGCGCCCGAAGCCATGGCTTCGGCCCGATAGGAAGCGTAGAGTGTCAGTACCACAACTTTGACTTCTGGCCACCTTTTCTTGATTTGTCGAGTGGCCGTCAGGCCATCCATGACTGGCATCCGAGCATCCATTAACACCACATCAGGCCGGCATTCTGCCACCATGCACACGGCCTCATGACCGTCCACTGCTTCACCCACAACATCGACCTGTGGCTCAATGGGTGCGGGCGGTCGAGTCGCCAAACCGTTCAACCGGAGGGTGGCCAGCAAGGCTCGCAAGCCATTGCGTGATCGAGGCGCGTCGTCGGCGATCAGCAATCGGATGCGTTGCTTCCTTGTATCGCAGGGGAGGCATGTGTTCATTTTGCCGGCTCAGGCCCGGGCGCCGTTCACTGGCATAAGGTTGGACAGATACCGGAATAGCCCCGGTATCAACTTTCCGGGAGCCACAACGCCCGCTTGATGAAAAGTAGGCCTTGGCTGAGCAACGGCTTTGATCAAGCGGTAATGCTCGACCTCGCAAAGCAGGTCTTTGCTCTGTTCCTGTTTGATGATTTGATCTGGATGAAGGAAAAGGTCACTCATGGTTCACCTCTCCGCGTCGTGTGGGGTATGTTCTTGTCTCCAGTATATCTGAGAAGACCTCCCCTGTCATCGGATAAAGAGTGGATTTAGAGTACGCAAAAAGGACCGCTTTTCAGGCGGTCCTTCTCCACACTGAGAGTAAGGGATTTCTACCACAAATGTTGTACGGGCGCTCCGGTTTTACAGGCAATGCTCGCGCCTAAAACCCGTTTTTGGCATGCCGAAACGATTCAAGCTATAGAAGTCCACGAGACTTAGCGAGCATATTACGTCTATTTGTGGCTACTATTATTCGCTTCAACCTGGATGGTGTTTATTGTCCCGGCCGTCAGCCCACCATCATCAGTCACGGTCAGGGCCAGCTGATAGCTGCCAGCCTGGGTGTAGACATGGGTGACAGTGATGCCACTCCCCACAGCGCCATCTCCAAAGGCCCAGGCGTAGTCTATGATACTCCCGTCGCTGTCGCTGGAGCCACTTGCGTCAAAGCTGAGGGGCTCGCCTACCAGCCCGCTCGCCGGACCGCTGATGACCGCCGTCGGAGACTGGTTGGCCGGGGCTGGCTCTTCGATCTGGATGGTGTGCGTCGTCTGGTCCGTCAGCCCACCATTATCAGTCACCGTCAAGGTCACCTGGTAGCTGCCGGCCTGATTGTAGGTGTGGCTGGGTTCAGCCTGATTACTGGTCGTGCCATCTCCAAAGTTCCAGGCGTAGCCTTCGATGCTTCCGTCGTTGTCGTAGGAGCCACTCGCGCTGAAGCTGAGCGTATCGCCTACCAGCCCGCTCGCCGGACCGCTGATGACCGCCGTCGGAGACTGGTTGGCTGCCACCACTTGCACTGCCGCCGCGTCAGTTACGTGGGCACCATCTTTGTCCGTGACAGTCAGCGTTGCCGTGTAGTTGCCGGGCTGGGTGTAGCTGTGTCCGACAATAGGCCCACTGCCCTTCGTCCCGTCACCAAAGTCCCAGGTGTAGTTTAATCCTGCTTGATCGATGGAGCCTGGGTCGGTGGCGGTGCCTGCTAGACTGATTATGGCTCCTACCTGGCCGGTGTAAGGCCCGCCTGCTTCCGCCGTCGGTGCAACGTTTTGTACCTGAACTTGGACTGTGACAGTATGGCTGGCTCCCTTGTCATCGGTCACCCTCAGTGCGGCAGTGACCTTCTTCGGGCCATCGGGGTAGCTGGTGGTCACCGTCTGCCCGACGGCGTCTGCGACGAAGGACCTGCCGTCGTAGTTGAAGTCCCATTCGTACTTGACGATGTTTCCGTCAGGATCCTTGGAACCGCGACCATTGAACGCGATTTGGCCCCCTTCGTCCAAGCTATATGGCCCACCGGGGATGGCTTGGGGCGGTTGGTTGTCTGATTCCTGCTTGCGCTCCCACTCCACCTCAATCCGCGCCCCGCCGCTGTGTTCGTAGTATTCGACTTCGACTTGATGCTCTCCGCGGTTGATCCGGTATTCTGCCTCGACCCAGCGTGCGCTGCCGTCCTTCCAGCTATCGATGACTAGCTTGTCCTCGACCCATAGTCGAACCCCGTCGTCCACCCGCACGCGGAAGACGTAAGTCTCACTCCGGAAGTCTACTTCGCGTGTCCAGCGTGCGGAGAAGTCATCCTCCGGTACTCCGTGCCCTGGCGAGCCGCTTCCCCAGTTGTGATCGATCTCAGTTTCGTTGCGCACCAGAACTGGCTTACCCTCAAGCTTGCGGTTGTCATAGTACTCGGCCTTCCAGTCCGGGTACTGCTCTTCTATTCGTTCCCAGGAGAGCTGGGCCAGCGCGCCACCGCTTCGCTCATAGTATTCGACCCATATGCTGTGCGTTCCCTGGCTCAGACTCGCATCGGCGATGTAGGTAGTTGGCGCGCTGTCGTGCCACTCATCAATCAGCAGTTTTCCATCCAGCCACAGGCGAATCCCATCATCTACCCGCGCGTGGAAGCGGTAAGTACCGGCCGAGAAGCTCAGGCCTCGGCTCCAGCGTGCTGAGAAGTCATCGGCGGGCAGGCCCGAACCCGGCGAACCAGTTCCCCAGTCGAAGCTAATGGCTACGTCGTTGCGCACGAAGACGGGGGCGCCGCTCAAATTTGGGTTATTGTAGTACTCTCCGCGCCATGCGGTGATCACCACTGGCGTGGACGTGGGTGTAGGCGTCGGGGTCGGTTGGGGGGTAGGTGTAGCTGGCAAGGAGGGTGCCTGAACTACCGGTATATCCTGCATGTCCTGAGTGGTTACATATTTGGCCGATAGCCAGCCGCGTTCGCTGGCTGCCCCGGAGAACTCTATCTGCCACCAGCTGGAATCGGTGCTGATGCCAGTGATCTTGGCCTGTTGCCCGGACCGTAGCACTCCCAGCACAGAGTAGGCTATCCCGGGACCACTGCGAATGTTAACATCTGTGCTCGCAGTAGCCATAGGATCCTTGGGCTGGGGAGTCGCCGTCGGGGTAGCGGGCAACTCCTCAGTCGGCGTGGCGGTTGGCTCTATGGATATCACTGACGTCGGCGTGGGCTCGATTGGCATACTCAGGACACTGAAGAATGCCTGAGCGGCTGTGCCCGTCTCAGCTATCTGCGCCACGATGGTTGCCACACCCTGGTTTTCCCAGCCCGGCTCTGCTGGAACCACAATGCTGACTGCAAATTGCCCCTGCGTATCAGCATTCAGACCGGCAACGGCGTAGCTGGGAAGCTCTGTTTCACCAGGTGCCATCAGATAGATCAACACCACATCTCCTGGGTTCCACCCCTCACCGCGTACACCAACGGTGGTGCCTGGCGGACCGACTGCTGGGTCCAGGGTAATCACGGGGGTAGGCCCGCCCGGCGTTGGGGTCAGAGTATGGGTTGGCTGTTCCAAAAGCAGAATAGTGACAGCGATGAAAGCCACCAGGACCATGCCCCATACTATGCCCACGGCCAGGGTGACTAGCTTGATGCTTATTGAGCTTTGAGAGAATTTTCTGTAGAGCCCTTCGATATCCATCGTTCCAGACCTCCCACTGTCATTGTGCCCACTATTTAAACGTTAGCTGCCTACTATTTGTTCCTCTTTACTTCAACGCCTGTGGTTGGTTACAATTCTAGTCGGACTATAATCCCCCCTGGTGCCCTTCTAGGAGATGTTCCAGGCGATAAACTGCCAGTTTTTCCCTACTTAGGTTAGTTCGTTTCGCCATCACGATCACCTATGTAGAAAACACTCGGCCTTCTTGAAATCCAGGTATGATTTTATGCCTCTCTACCTTCAGTATATCAAAGAGAGTCTTGCTTGTCATTGGATAAAGCACGGATTTTCTGTACGCAAAAGGACCGCCTTTGGGGCGGTCCTTCTCAACACTGAGCGCAGTGGTTGTCTACGACAAATGTGGTATCGGACTGAGGTCAGGGACGAAGTTTAGGCTTTGGCTCAGACTCTCAGCCCTGGCGTCAAGCCTGACCTTGGGCCCTACTCATCGACGTCCAGTGAGGCCAGCCCTTCCCGCAGGGCATACAGCGCAGCTTGCGTGCGGCTGGCCAGGTGTAATTTACGCAGGATGTGGCTTACGTGGGTGCGCGCCGTCGCCTCGCTGATCACCAACTTCTCGGCAATTTCCTGGTTGCTTTGTCCTCGGGCCACCAACTGCAGCACCTCAACTTCCCGCTCGGTCAATGGCTCGGGCGCAGGCGGCTGCTCCAGGGGGCGAGATAGCTCCTGCAATAGCTTGCGGGCAATCGTGGGGTGGAGCGAGGACTCACCACGATACACTTGATGGATGGCACCCACTAATTCATCCGGGCCGGAATCTTTCAGGAGATAGCCCAGTGCGCCTGCCTTGATGGCTGGAAAGACCTTGTCGTCGGCCGCGAAGCTGGTCAGCACCAGGATGCGCGCCTCTGGCTGGCTGGCGGTGATACGGCGGATGGCCTCGATGCCGTCCATCTCCGGCATCACCAGATCCATCAGGATGACGTCGGGCTGGATTCTTTCCGCCTCAGCTACTGCCTCCTTTCCGTTTTCTGCCTCGCCTGCTACCTCGATGTTGGGTTCCGTCTCAAGCAAGGCACGGATTCCCCTGCGAACGATGATGTGATCGTCAGCTATGAGGACGCGAACGCTTTCTCCGTTGCCTGCACGCAATGTTGAGGTCGAATCAGTCATTAGAATACCTCCAGCTGCCCTTTTGTCTGTCTGGGTTACCCTTGATGGTCAATCTTCTCCAGGGTGGAGACGCCAACTTTTTCATCCTATCTATGCTTGACCCGTTACTGGGAGTCTCTTACCACAACCATCAAGGTGATGTCGTCAAACTGAGGCACATCGCCCACAAATTCCTTTATCCCTGCCATCAATGCCCCATGTATCTGTTGGGCAGAATGTCCTAGATTGGCTTGTGCAATCTCCAGGAGGCGCTCAGGGCCGAAGAACATCTCTTGTCGGTCCTGGGCCTCGGTGGCGCCATCGGTATACAATACCAGAACATCCCCAGGCGTAAGTTGAACAGTGTCCTGCTGCCATGGCATGTCTTCGAGTATACCCAGCGGTATGCCCGTCCTTCTCAGTTCCTGAACCAGGCCTCCATTGTGAGCACTTAGCACATAGGGCGGGTTGTGTCCCGCGTTGCAGTAGGTTAGGCTTCCGCTGGCGGGATCGAGAATGCCGTAGAAGACGGTGACGAACAGATCTGTGTGTGTGTCTAATAAGATCCGGCGATTGACAACGCTGAGAGTAAGTTCAGGTCTGGAATCGTATTCGGCAGCATAGGTGCGGATGAGCGTGCGGCTCAGGGCCATATACAGAGCTGCTCCCATCCCTTTGTCGGTCACGTCTGCGACCAGTATGCCCAGTCTTCCCTCGGGGAGGGAAATAAAATCGTAAAAGTCTCCAGAAGTCTCCCTGGCAGGTTCCAGGGTCGCTACAATTTGCCAGCCGGGAACATCCGGCAGGGCATCGGGCAAAAAGCTAGCCTGAATTTCTCCGGCCAGAGCCAACTCTTGCCCGACTTTCTGGTAATCTGCGGCGATCAAGCGCAGCTCTTCAAGCTCATCTTCACCAGGGAGGCGTCCTACCGCCACAGGTTCGTTCGTCTCTCTGAAGACTGTCAGCAGCCTGCTGACATAGTTCGGGGCCGCATCGTCGAGTGATGCCAGTCCCTGCCGTAAGGCATAAAGGACTGCCTGGGTGCGGCTGGCCAGATGCAACTTGTGCAGGATATGGCCGATGTGACTCCGAACTACTGCCTTGCTAATTGTCAATTTCTCGGCAATCTCCCGGTTGCCCTGTCCTTGTGCCACCAAACGCAACACTTCTACTTCCAGATCGGTCAATGGCTCTGAGGCAGACGGCTGCTCCGAGGGCTGTGATAGCTCCTGCAACAGCTTGCGGGCAATTGTTGGATGAATGGAGGGTTCTCCGCGATATACCTGGCGGATGGCGCTCACCAACTCATCCGGCCCGGAATCCTTTAGGAGGTAACCCAGTGCGCCTGCTTTGATGGCCGGAAAGGCCTTGTCGTCGGTGGCGAAGCTGGTCAGTACCAGGATGCGGGCATCCGGCTGGCGGGCGGTAACGCGGCGAATGGCCTCAACCCCATCCATCTCTGGCATGACCAGGTCCATCAGGATGACGTCTGGCTGGAGTCTTTCCGCCTCGGCTACCGCCTCTCGGCCGTTTTCCGCTTCCCCCACCACTTCGATGTCGGGCTCCGTCGCGAGCAGGGCACGAATCCCTTGGCGGACGACAATGTGGTCATCGGCCACTAAAACATGGATTCGTTCGGTCATAGGCCTATCTCTACCCTGACGCTTGTTCCTTCTCTGGGCCTGCTCCTGATGGTCAACTCTCCTCCCAGCTGTGTCACCCGCTCCTCCATCCCCGGTAAGCCCAATCCACCCTGTCGTCGAGCAGCGTCCAATTCAAACCCGATTCCGTCATCGATAATCTCCAGCACCACAGTCTGCTCATTCTGGCGCAGGTGTACCGAGATACAATGGGCTTGGGCATGTTTGAGGACATTGTTCATGGTCTCCTGGGCGATGCGATACAACCCTGCTTCAATATCAGCAGGCAGGAGTCTCTCTCCCTCTACAACGAACTCGGTCTTCAGTCCAGATCGTCCTTCCACTGTTTCTAACCGGGCCTGCAGAGCAGCCGCCAGCCCTGCCTGCTCCAACACTGGCGGGCGTAACTCAAATATGAGTAAGCGCATCTCCCGCAGAGCCTCTTGAGCTGTCTGTCGTACTTCTTGGAGGTGGCCATAGGCCGGCTCGGCCTGCCCCGCTGATAGCAGCCGGGCAGCCGCCTCGGCGTACAGTGTCACTCCATACATCGCCTGGGTTACCGAGTCGTGAAGCTCCCGTGCCAGTCGCTGGCGTTCTTCCAACACGGCCACTTGCTGGGCCTGCTCGTAAAGCCGGGCGTTCTCGATACCAACAGCTGCCTGATGGGCCAGGGATTGCAGCACCACCAAGTCGCTCTTGTCGAAAGCGTCAAGCCGATCGCTTTGGACATCCAACACACCGATGACTTTCCCTCTGGTCTTGATGGGTACGGTAAGCTCCGACCGGGTTTGGCTGCCCCCCATCAAGATGTAGTGCGGTTCCTGCTTTACGTCGGGAACCAAAAGGGGTTGGCCTGTACCGGCTACCCAACCCGTGACTCCCTCCTGCCCTATCTTGAGGCGGGCCGGCTTAATTTCGAACTGAGGGTCATCCCACAAGCGGCCTGCCCCGACCTTGTAGACTACTTCATCCCCTTCAACCAGGCCGATTCCGACATGATAATAGTTGAAGGCTTCTTGGATCAAGCCCACCATCTGCTCCAGCATCTCATCGACGGCCAGTATAGAGGTGATGCGCCGGCCTACCTCGCTGATCACTCTGAACTGTTCTGCCCTCCGTTGCTCCTCTTTGAAGAGCCGGGCGTTCTCAATGGCCACGGCTGCCTGGTTGGCCATGGCCATGGCCAGCTCGCCCTCGTCGGCGGTGAAACGTCGTCGCCTCGGTCGCTGCGTCCCCAGCTGCATAACTCCCATCATTCGGGTGCCTATCTCAATGGGTACCACCAGTGCTGACTGGAGATCTAGAAGGTGTTGAGGGTCTAAATGGGGATCTGAGCGTACGTCCTCAATAATGAGTGGCTGAAGACCCTCAAGAACCACCCGCCGCAAGCTCTCGCTGGGGGTGAATACCACGCCAGCAAGAGCTGGGGGCACGTAGTCATCGCCCCCGATTTGGGCCACCGGCCTCAATGTCCCTCTTCCCTCCTCGTATAGGTAAATGCAACAGCAGTCAACACTAAAGACGTCAACAGCGCTCTCAGCGGTTAGGCGCAGTACCTCGTCCAGATCCAGAGTTCCACTGATCAGCTTGGCCACCTCAGCCAGGAGGGTGGCTTCCTGGCGCCGCTGGCGTTCTGATTCGAACAGGTGCGCGTTCTCGATGGCTACTCCAATCTGGCGACCAATGGAAGTGAGCAATTCCACATCTTCGTCAGTGAACTCTCGATAACCATAATTGACGGCGAACAGTGTGCCCAGTACCTTTCCCTTCGAACTTAGGGGGACGCTGGCAAGCGAGCGAAGACCTTCCTCCTTAACCGCCATGCGGGTAAGCCGGGGATCCAAGGAAATGTCCTTTGCAACCAAGGGCTGTCCGGACTGGACCACGCGTCCGGAGAAGCCTTCGCCTATTTCCAACCGATCGATCTCGGCCACGAATTTGGGGCTGAACCCGCGTTGAGCGACCACGGTCAGCAACCTGGCTTCTTCGTCCAGGAGATAAATTCCCCCCGCTTTAATCCTCGTGACCTCCAGTGTTTTATCCAGGGCGTTGTTCAGGATCTCCTGCAGGTCCAGAGAGCCACTCACTACAGCGGCGATGGTGTTGAGAGCCGCCAACTCTTTGGTTCGATCGGCTACCCGCTGTTCTAGATTAGCGTAGGATTCCTCGAGTTGGGCCGCCATGAGGCTGAACTGTTCAGCCAGCTCCTCTACTTCGTCGCCTGTGCGTGCCGTGATCCTCTGCCCGAAATTGCCGCCGGCCACTGCCTGGACAGCGCCGATAAGTTCCGTGATGGGCTTCGTGATCCGTCTGACTCCGACTGCGACGACGAGTGCTGGTACCACTACTCCCAGAGCCAGCAGTAAGAGCAGGAATTGCTGATAGCCTCGACTGGGGCTGATCAATGCCGTCCAACTTTCCTCAGCGACGAGGCCCCAGTCTGTACCTGGCACCGGGGAAAAGCTGGCCACGATGTCCCGGCCCTCGAAGTCGTGGGTGCGCATGGCACCCACTTGCCCATTGACAACTTGCCTTACCACCGGTTGAGAGGAAAGGTCCTCGCCAATGCGGTCGGTATGCGAGTGGTAGATCACCCGGCCATTCCTATCCACTAAGTAGGTGCTGCCACTTTCCCCAAGGCGTAGCTTTACGACATCACCATAAAAGGCGCCGGCAGTGGTTGAGCCAATGCGAAACATACCCACTAAAGTTCCCAGGAACTCGTCCTGGGGGCCTATGATTGGCACGGCAACGACGATGACCTCCGCGCCGCCTGGCCCGTCGGCCAGAATGCCTGAGAAGGCTGGTCCTGGACTATGCAGCAGTTGCCGATAGTAGCCACGATCGGACCAGTTCTGCCCCGTGATCTCGGGTCGCTCCGGGTCGGCGGCCACCACGGTCCCGAAAGTGTCGAGAATCACCACTCCGGCGTCGAAGATTGCCAGGCGCTCCCTAGCTCGCTGCAGAGCGATACGCTGGACAGCGGGGTGACCGTAAGTGCCCCCACCTCGCCCAAACACGTCCAGGATGTCAGCATACTCTGTCAACTCAGTCGTCAACTGGCTGGCCGAGAGGCGGGTTAGCTCTTGGTTCCGTTCGATGACTAGGTCCTCTGTCACTCGCTGGTAGGCGATGAAGGTAACTAAGGCCACAGCTGCCAGAATGATAGCCGTGGGCACAAAGGACCAGGCAATTATTTTAGTGCGCAGGCTCCTCCATCGAAACCCTAAGAGCACAACTGCCCTCCTAGCAGAGTTAGGGCCAAGACTACCTGGCCCCTGACCTTATTCTTAATTCTGAGTCTCTTCGATCTGGCGGCAGAGATCCTCTAGCAACGTCACTGGCGCCTTGCCTAGGGTAAAGATTTGATCCCAGGCGACGTCGGTCAGGCGCCTGGCATCTGCCATGTTGGCGAAGATCTCAGCTGTCACTGAGTAGCCCTTGACGTGACCGTCCGCAAAGGCGGCGATGTCAATATCCTGGGCCTTTCTAGGGAACTCCTGGCGGATGAAACCTGCCCACTCCTCCACGAGGCTAAGACGCGCTGGCTGGAGGAAACTGGCCTGGGCAAGGGCACGGCCGTAATCTTTGCTGATCAAGAACTTCACCAGTTCCCAGGCAGCGTCCGGGTGCTTAGTACCGGCGTAGATGCCGAAGGCGTCTGTCGTAGCCAGAGTCACTTGGCGCACGGGACCGGCTGGGAATGGGGAAATTCCTATCCGAAAGTTGGCATTGGCCAGCATGTCCCTGAGTGCCCACGAACCATCTTCCACCATTGCCAACCGGCTGGAGGTAAATGCCTGGCGTGTGGTCATGTTTTGCACATCCAGATTGGTGGCCATCACTTTATCATCCCACATACGAGCTCGAAGCCACTCCATGGCCGCCATCGATTCAGACTCTGCCATGAGACAATGGGTGGAATCAGTGGGATCTACCAGGTGACCACCCCAACCGTTGACGTGTACCTGGACGCGGTCCCAGGTGACGTCCAACATCCCCCCCCACAGACTTGAGGCTGCCGGCGGCCTTGAGGCTACCGGCACATTGGTGTCCTTGTAGGTAAGGCGCTTCATCGCAGCCAGGTAGTCGTCGTGGTTCCAGCTACCCTCGGGGTAGTCGACGCCAAATTCGTCAAACAGGTCCTTGTTGTAATAAAGAGCCAGAGCGCCGTGGTACTTAGGCAAGCCAAACTGTCGCCCGTCCTTGGTGAACAAGACCTTATATTGAGCTGTGTCCCAGTCATCAATAGTAATTTGATCCAGATCAGCCTCGACGTATGGGCGCAGGTCAAGAGTATATCCCATCTGTGCCCAGGTGGGAAAGTGGGTGCAGCAACCTTGGAAGACGTCTGGGGCGGTGCCGGCTTGCATATCCGCCAGCATCTGTTCCGCAAAATTCTCTCTTGGATCGGGTGTGAAGAAGACCCTGATGTTGGGATGGCTGGCATGGAATTGCTCTAGCATTTGTTGGGCCATAGGCAGATGCGCCGGCCAGTCCTGGTAGACAAGTTGCACCGTATCTTCGCTTGGGGGAGGGGGGTGCATGCGGGGCAAGGCGCAGGCGCTCAGGACGGAACCAGCGGTTGCCATACCCGCCAGCTGCAGAAACTTGCGACGTGAGAGTACAGGTGAGACAGCGTGAACCGATACCTGGGCCTCTGGCTTGTAATTCGGCACGCTCTTCGGCATATCTTCTCCTCTAAGAATGGTGGCTATGTTGGTCGTTAGTCCAGAAAGCCCTGATTGCTCTTCTGCCCCAGTTAGGGTGTCCTTCTTTGGGGTGGTGTCTTGTGTGGGAGCAAAGGGCAATGATCTGATCAGAAGTATACATCGATTCGGCTGTGAAAACAATGAGGGTTAAGCGTGACCATCCTGCGAGGATTTTGGCTCCGAGATCACCTGCTAATGTGCTGGTTTACCGGGCGCCTCCTCACCTGGAGGTGGACCAACACCCGCCGCTGCCAGCGCAGCTCGCACTCGGTCCACCACTTCCACTGGTTTCAGGTTGTCAGTTGGCAGATACAGGTCGCAGTGGGCGCGGGCATGAGCCAGGCGGGCATTCAGTACGTCAAGGCGCTCCTGCCCCCAGTCAATCACCCGCCGCCGGGCAATGGTCTCTAGCCGCGCGTCCAGGTAGACCAGGAAGTCAGGCCTGGACATACGCCGCCACATATCGGGCACATAAGAGTGATCCTGTGCGCAGGAACGAGCGTTGTAACCCAAGTCTAGCAGCCGCCTGGTCAGCTCGGTCTTGCCGGCTGCATCGGGTCCAACCACGACTACGCGTGGCGATTCGTCAATCTTCGGCCTATTGCTCATGGGGTCGGTAACCGGCAGTTCATGACAGTGGAAATGTGACCGACATACGGCGCACGTTTGCCGCCGAGAGTGCGGCAAATGTATCGTCAGGGCTACATGCGCGCACAGTCAATACCAACACGGTGATATCATCACTCGCCCTGCCCTCATCAAGTTGCAGCGCCTGGGTGAGTAATTGATCAGCGATAGCTTGAGCATCGCAGCCTCCCGTGTCGCACAAGGACTGGACGGTGGCAGGTATGTCCAGGGCCTGGCCAGTCCGCTTTCCGGCGTCCAGCAGCCCGTCTGTAAAGAGCACCACCGTAGTAGCCGCCTGCAAGGGCAGCTCGACCACCAGGGGCTTGGTACCACGATACACCCCCACCGGGCGAGACGGTTCGTCAAAGATACGCAACCCCTCGTCGGTGACAATCAGAATGGGGCAGTGGCTATTGCGGGAAAGCACAATGGTACGACTTACCAAGTCAACCGAAAGCACGTTGAGAGTGGCCAGCACTTTTCCACCCCGATGGGTGTATAGATAATCGTGGGCAGCGCGGGCGGCCGCGCCGTCCCGCACTCCCTCGGCGAGCAGCGAAATGGCCTTGCGGGCAACCAGATTTGAGATTGCCTTAGCCGAGCGGCCTGATCGCTGGCCGTCTACCAACACAAAGCTGAGCCCGCCGTGCGGGCGCTCGATCATCTCGACGGTATCGCCGCTCTCGCCGGTGGCGTATTTGGCGACCTTGGCCACGGCAACTTGAACCTCCACAGAGCCTCCTTTGGAGAGTAGATAAATCAGCCAGTGTGTGACTCGCAGACCCTAGCTGTCAAATCTCCAGTCTTTAATCTTACGCTTTACCCACACCTCTGCCTGTTGGCGGCTTGTTACCTGCCCGACTGCTTGAGCTTCCCGCAATGCGGTTAGCAGGTGCCCGACCCCCGGCCCTTCCGACAGTCCAAATTGTTGAATAAGGTCATGGCCGTTGAGCAAGGGGGGAGGCGCGACAACGCTCTGCTGGCGGTAGAAATAGGCATCCAGCAACGATCTGACCACCTCCAGCAAGGCCAAGTACTCCTGAGCGCTTTTTGGAGACTGGTTGTTGCCGGTATCCAGGCCGCCAGTGCCCCAGTGGTCGGCCAGTGATAACAAGGCTATATCCACACCGCTGTTGCCTGTATCGCGAAAGAAGCGATGGATGGCTCGCTGACTGGCCAGCCCTTGCCATGCCAGTTGTAGCGGGCGCAGGTGATGCCTGACGATGGTTTCTACCAGGCATGCCTCATCCCCGGCGAAGCGCAGCCGGCGCATTACATCGGCGGCCATTGCTGCGCCAACGCGTTCGTGATCGATGAAGCGCACCCGGTCATGCTCTGGGTATGCTGGCCTGTCCCCACCCGCGGGCCTGCCCCTTTCGGTGGTAAATGTCTGCCGCTTGCCTATATCGTGCAGCAGCGTGGCCAGCGTCAATAGCAGCCGGCGGCTGCGCCCTCCGGCAACCCTGTTTACCAGATGATCTGCTACCGTGTCGGGGAAAGGCACGTCAGGATGGGGCAGATCGCCCCTGAGAGGCAGCAGGGTCTCCAGGGCGGCCAGTGTGTGCAGGGTGTGCTCGTACGCGTCCCAGCGGTGACGGCCGGTTTGGGGTAGCCCTTTGAGCGCTGTCACTTCTGGCAGAATCTCGGCCAACAGATCCAGCCTGTGTAAATCCCGCAATGAGTCGGCCACGGCTGGCAGGGAGATAATCTTGACCAACTCGTCGCGCACCCGCTCAGCGGATACTTGCTGGCTAAGGCCATGGGCGGCGGCTCGGATAAGCGTTTGGGTGTGGGGTTCGATCTCGAAGCCCAACTTGACCGCCAGGCGGACAGCACGCAACCCACGCACAGGATCGTTGTCAAGGGCTTGGTCAGAGACGGCGCGCAGTTGCCCTGCGTTGAGATCTGCCTGGCCTCCGTGGGGGTCGATTAGATCGAAAGGGGCACGGGTCATCTCCATAGCCATAGCGTTGACGGTGAAATCGCGGCCTGCCAGGTCGGTCGCCAGGTCCGGCCCCTGGAACCGGGCTATGTCTATAACCCGACTCTCTGCTTGATTGTCACTCACCACGATCCTGCCCACACCCCGTTCGGCGTCGAGGGGGAAGAAGGCTGCGCCCAACGTGTCGGCGATGTACCTGGCTATACTCAGGCCGTCACCTGGCACAGCAAAGTCGAGATCGTAGGGGGGTTCTTCAGCCACACTGAGCATGCGGTCCCGAACTGCGCCGCCAACTAGGTAGGCAGGCGTATCCATCTCTTGTAGTAATCGCACGACCCGATTGAGGAGTGTATCTATTTGGGTGGTACCTGGGTAGCTCTTTGCGGACATATGTCAATTTTAGCACTGGCGGGGTGCCTTTGCAAGCGAATCGTTGGTCTTAGTTGACGCTCTGGTGCAAGTGATATACACTGGCGATCTGTCAACAAGATCGCTTGGAGATGAATAACCTATGAGCTATGAACTTGAAGCTGCCGTTTCTGCTGCCCGCGCCGCTGGTCGTCTGCTGCATGAGCGCTTAGGTGCAACCCTCCAGGTTCGGCATAAAGGCCCAGCTGACCTGGTGACCGAGGTCGATCGGCAGGTAGAGGACCTGATTGCGAGTACCTTGCGAGAAGCGTGCCCTACTTATGGCTTGCTGGGCGAGGAGAGAGGTGAGCAATTTGTCTCTGATAATCCTCGTTGGCTGGTAGATCCCCTGGATGGAACGACTAACTACATACGTGGCTATCCGTTCTTTGCCGTCTCCATTGCACTGGAGCGAGATGCGGAAATCGTGGTCGGGGTGGTTTACAATCCGATCTTGGATGAATTGTATGAGGCAGAGAAAGGAAAGGGGGCCACTCTAAACGGGCGCCCTATCCATGTCTCGACCGCAACCAGCCTGGGCGACAGTCTGCTGGCCTCCGGATTCCCCTTCGATGCCTGGACGAACGAGATCGACAATGGCCAGCAGTGGCGGCGCTTTCTAAAGCTCTCGCTGTCGCTTCGGTCCGATGGCTCGGCAGCCCTGGACTTGTGTCACGTGGCTGCAGGGCGTATTGATGGCTATTGGGAGTTGCGGCTCGGGCCGTGGGACATGGCCGCCGGTGGGCTGATTGTGCAGGAAGCAGGCGGCGCCGTGTCTCTGGTGAACGGAGAACCTTTTAGCCCTTATGGGGGCGATGTGTTGGCCAGTAATGGCCATCTGCATGCCGAGATGCTGGCTGTGCTAAATAATGCCCCATGAAAAAGACGAAAGACGAAGGAAAAGTTGCCAAACTGCTTGTGAGTCCTTCGTCTTTCGCCAGGCGGTTCAGTTAATTCATCCCTTGTAGCACAACACCGGCTTGCGGGCTGCCGTCACCTCATCCAGACGGGTGACTGGGGCGGTGTGTGGCGCGCTGTGTACTAGCTCGGGGTCCCTGCGAGCCTCCTCCGCGATCTGGGCCAGAGCCTCGGCGAAGGCATCCAGTGTCTCTTTGCTCTCGGTTTCCGTCGGCTCGATCATCAGTGCGTCATGGACGATGAGCGGGAAGTAGTTGGTAGGGGGATGGAAGCCGTAGTCAATAAGCCGCTTGGCCACGTCCAGGGCGCGGATGTCAGTACCGGAAACGTCGCCGTGCGCCACGAACTCGTGCATGCAGGTGCGCTCCACGGCGATGGGAAAGTGCGGCGCGACTTTGGCCTTAAGGTAGTTGGCATTGAGCACAGCGTGCTCGGCCACTGCGCGTAGCCCAGTCGGGCCCATCATCCGAATGTAAGTGTAGGCCCGGATGAACATGCCGTAGTTGCCATAGAAGGCTTTCAAGCGACCTATGGATTGCTCAGGCATCATCAGGGTGTAGTGGTCGCCAGCCTTCGCGGCAATAGGGCCGGGCAAGAAGGGGGCCAACCGCTGGCTGACGCCGACTGGGCCGCTGCCCGGGCCGCCCCCACCATGGGGTGTGGTGAAAGTCTTGTGCAGGTTAAAATGCAGCACGTCGAAGCCCAAGTCTCCGGGGCGGGCGATTCCCAGCAGGGCGTTAAGGTTGGCCCCATCGCCATATACCAGTCCGCCGCAGCCATGGATTGTGTCGCATACCTCTAGCACGTTTTCTTCAAAGAGACCTAAGGTGTTGGGGTTGGTCAACATCAGGCCCACGACGGTATCGTCGCACTCGCTCTTGAGAGCGTCCAGGTCTACATTACCTCGCTCGTCGGATGGAATCTCGACCACGCTGAATCCGCTCATGGCGCTCGAAGCTGGGTTGGTACCGTGGGCCGAGTCGGGGATGAGCACTTTGGTGCGCTTGAAGTCGCCCCGGCTTTCGTGGTAGGCCCGCATGATCAGCACGCCGGCGAACTCTCCATGAGCGCCAGCCGCCGGTTGAAGACTGACGCCGGCAAAGCCAGAGATTTCTTTGAGTGCCTCTTGCAGGTTATACATCAATTCCAGGCTGCCTTGGACGCTTGCCTCGGGCTGTAAAGGGTGCACCTGGCTGAGTCCCTCAATCGAGGCCGCCTTTTCGTTGACTTTCGGGTTGTATTTCATAGTGCACGAGCCAAGGGGGTAGTAGACGGTGTCGATGGCGTAGTTTTTCTGGCTCAGGCGTGTGTAGTGGCGTACGAATTCCAGTTCGCTTACCTCAGGCAGGTTAAGGTCATCACGTACATGGCCCTCAGGTAGTGAGGCCTGAGGCACGTCCAGTTCCGGGAGTGTGAAGGCGGTACGGCCCGGCGAAGAAAGTTCAAAGATCAGGGGTTCAGGTTGTCTCGTCATTTCACACTCCTTGCACCGAGGCAAGTGCGGTCACCAACCGGTCAATTTGCTGGCGGGTGTTCATCTCGGTGAGGCATATGAGCATCTCGTTTTCGGCATGCGGGTAATCCTGCTGCAGATCGTAGCCGCCGAGAATGCTCTCTTCCAACAACGCGGCGTTGAGCTCAGCCACTGGCACCGGACACTTCACCCGAAACTCGTTGAAGAAGGGAGCGCTATTAACAACACGATACCCGTCGAGCTTGTCAATTTCGGCAGCGGCGTAGTGGGCTTTGTGGTAGCACATCTCGGCCACAGCCCGCAGACCGCTCTTTCCCATATAGGCCAGGTACATGCCGGCCATCAGCGCGACCAGGCCCTGGTTGGTGCAGATGTTACTGGTGGCCTTCTCGCGACGGATGTGCTGCTCGCGCGGGGTGAGGGTCAGCACGTAGCCGCGTCGTCCTTGAGTATCAGTTGTCTCTCCTACCAGCCGGCCCGGCATCCGGCGTACGTACTCCTCACGGGCGGCGAAGACGCCCAGGTACGGTCCGCCAAAGTTAAGCCCGGCTCCCAGCGGCTGCCCCTCGGCCACCACGATATCGGCGCCGTAGTCCCCAGGCGGCTTAAGAAGTCCCAAGCTGATAAGGGGATTGGCCACCACCACCAGCAAGGCGCCTGCTCCGTGGACGGCGTTGGCCAGGCCTTCTACGTCCATGAGTTCCCCCAAGAAGTTGGGATTCTGGATGATGAGACAGGCCGTTTCGTCGTCCAGCATTTCCTTTAAATCTTCCAGGCCGGCGCGCAGGTTCTCGTCGCCAGTGATGGTCACTTGATCACCGGGCAGATAGGTGCGCAATGTCTGCCGATACTGGGGATGGATGCAGGGCGAGACCAGGATCTTGCGGCGCTTACCGCGTGACACATTGACGGCCATAATAGCCGCTTCTGCCATTGAAGTAGCGCCGTCGTAGTGGCTGGCGTTAACCACGTCCATGCCGGTCAGGGCGGCAATCATGCTTTGGTACTCAAAGATGGCCTGAAGTGTCCCCTGGCTTACTTCCGGCTGGTAAGGGGTGTAGGCGGTCAAAAACTCCCCTCGACTAGCCAGCTGGGGTATAACACTGGGCACAAAGTGGTTGTATGCGCCGGCGCCCAGAAAGGTGGCGAAGCATCCAGTTGAGCTGTTCTTGAGCGCCATGGCGTACAGCTCATCCAAGATCTCCATCTCTGAGACGGCTTTGGGTAACTGGAGTTCTGGACAACGATGTGAGGTAGGCACATCCTGAAACAGTTCTTCCACCGACGACACACCAATGATACTCAGCATCTCACGCCGGTCTGCCTCAGTGTGGGGTAGATATGGCATGGTCATTCTCCTGCTACCGAAGCTTCATACGCCTCCGGCATAAGCAGATCATCCCACTCGCTGGGATCAGAGGGATTGAATTTAATCATCCACCCTTTTCCATAGGGGTCTTCGTTGACGATCTCCGGCGAGTCTTCCAGAATCACGTTGACTTCGACGATTTCTCCTCCCATCGGCATGTATAGATCTGAGGCGGCTTTGACCGATTCGATCACGCCGAAGACTTCATCCTTGGCAAGGGTGTCGCCTACCTGGGGAAACTCCACGTAGACTACGTCCGACAGCTCCTCTTGGGCATGGTCGGTGATGCCACACACGATGAGACCGTCTTCCTTGCGGGCCCACTCGTGGGTTTCAGCATACCGGGCGTTGGGATCGAGATTCATAATCTGAACACCTCCTTTTAGGTTGGGAATAGGTCAATAGGTCTGTGGGCGGCAGGTTAATGGGCTAATGGCTTGGCAGTGGGCACCTGTCACTCATCAACCCATCACTCGCTGCTGGCCCGCCGATAGGCCGGTAGATAGAACGGGCGCTTGATGATTTTGGCCTTTTTTGGTTTGTTTCGAACGAAGATCTCGATTTCGGTGTCTAGGGCCGAAATGTCGCGGGGGACGTAAGCCAGGCCCAGATAACGCCCTGTGGTGGGAGAGAACATGCCAGTGGTTACTTCCCCCACACCGAAATCGTCGTGGATGACCTCATAGCCGTGACGGGGGACGCCTTTATCGAGCATCTCAAAGCCGATCAGTACGTAGTCAGGCTTTTCGAGCTTTTGTTTAAGCAGGGCGTCACGGCCGATAAAGTCCTTGTCGAAGCTGACGGCGAAGCCGAGGCGAGCCTCAAGAGGGGTGATGTCGGCCGCAATCTCGTGGCCATAGAGGGGCATACAGGGTTCAAATCGCAGACTATCGCGGGCGGCCAGGCCAATAGGCTTCACCCCTTCTGCTTGGCCTGCCCCCAAGATGCCTTCCCATACCTCGAGGGCGTGCTCGGCAGGGAAGAAGAGCTCAAATCCATCTTCACCGGTGTACCCGGTGCGCCCCAACAAAACAGGCACGTCTTCGAAGATGGTGTCGGTGCTTGCGGTGAAGCGGGGACCCTCATCCAGGTTCACATGGGTAAGGCGGTTCAGAATCTCCGGTGCCTTGGGACCCTGAAAGGCGAGCATATACGTCTCGTCGGAAAGGTCACGCACGGCCACGTCGAACTCACTGGCATGAGCTTTGGCCCAGGCCACGTCTTTCTCCCGGTTAGAGGCATTCAGGGCCAGGAAAAAGTAGGGACGCCCTGTTTCGTCGGACCGATCCGGCAGCTTGTAGACGAAGAGGTCATCCACCACCCCCCCATCGGCGTAGCACATCAGGGCGTAGTGTGCCTCAAAGGTTTTCATGTGACGCACATCATAGGTGATGAGCCAGTTGACGAAGGTTTCGGCATCGGGGCCACGCACGTCCACCTGCGCCATATGGTCAATATCGAACAAGCCAGCGGCCTGGCGGGTGGTGTGATGTTCCTCGATAGGGCCGGTGGGGTACTGCACCGGCATCTCCCAACCGGCGAAGGGCACCATTCGGGCCCCATGATCTACGTGCCATTGGTACAGATGGGTTCGTTTCATTACCGATTCTGACATAGAATTGCCTCCTCGTTGAGTATGGAGATTAAAGGTCAAAAACCGCGGAAAGAGATAGGGCAGAAAGGCGAACGATGCAGAGAGCAAGGTCTGGTTCGAATCTCCAGTTCACCCATCTCCGATCTGCAATTAAGAAAAGCGGACGCATGGTTTCATGCGCCCGCGACTCTGTCCTGGACCTGAGAGATTCGCCCCGTCAACGTTGGTGGGGTAGGAGGAGGGGGTTGCCCCTTCGGTGCGGCCTGAAGCCGGCTCTCCAGAGGGCCGTCGGCAGGCGATCCTTTTGCCTGAGAGTGTCGCTCACAGGATTGGCGGTCCGGCGAACTTGCCCCTTCGGCGGCTCCAATGATGGAGCCCTCTCCCGCCTGCTTCGTCCGGTAGGTATGGGTTTGTCAGATAGGCCAAGTGTATCACACGGGGGATGGTTTGTCAATCTCTCGAAGGGCAAAGTCGGCATGCATGGTTAGGTCATTCGGTCTGAAGCGCATAGGCAATGGCTTCCTTCAACGGCATAGCCTTGCCCTCAGAAACCGCCAAGCCTGCCGCGGCCTCGCCCAACGCCTGGCGGGCCGGAGCCAGCAATCGCTCCACTTTGTCCCGTTCAGCGGGCGGTAGAAAACTGCCGATGGCTTTACGCTGCGCTTCTGCGGCGCCAAACAAGCGCAGGGCACGTTCCGGTTGCCCCTGCAACGCGGCCAACCCCCCCAGATCTGAAAGCAAGTCGCCAATGGCCTTTACAGCTTTTAGTTCGGTGCTGATGGTCAGGCTCTCATCATAGGCGGAGCGGGCTGCCGCGTAATCGCCCAGGTCTCGGAACACGTTCCCCTGATTATTGAGTGCAATAGCCAGGTTGAATTGGTCTCCAATATCGCGCAGTATGGCTATCGCTTCCTCCAGATTAGCTCGCGCGTTCGAATAGTCGCCCCCCTCAAGAGTTGTCAAGAATCCCAGATTACTGAGCGACGCAGCGGTGCCTAGCTTGCCGTCAACCTCCCGCCAGATCTCCAAGCTTTCTCCATGTAGCGAGCGCGCCCTGTCATATTCACCCTGGAGTTGGGCGACTAGACCCAAGTTGTTGAGCAGGTTTGCCGCGTTCACATTATCGCCCATACTGCGCCGGATGACCAGACTCTCATCATAGAGGGCTGCGGCCCTCGCATAGTCGCCCTGTTGGGCAGCTAACGTCCCAGAAACTTTTAGTACCTCGGCGACACCTGCCAGGTCTCCTAATTCCTCGAAACCCGCCCGTGCCCGATCCAGCCAAGACGATCCTTCGGCATACTGATCCTGTTTCCATCCCAGCAGGGCGCCCACGGCAGCCTGGGTCCAGGCCAGTGCCGATGTTTCCCCCAACATTTCGGCCAGATCCAGGGCCTGCTGGTAAGTACTACGTGCTTCATCCCACTGTCCCACCAGAGTCAGTATGTCGCCCAGGTCTTTGTAGAGCGACAGGCGAAGTGCCTCAAACTGGGGTGCCCTATTGGGTTCAAGTTGTTCCAGCATATCCAGGGCCCTGTGGCACCATATCAGCGCAGCTTCGTTGGCGTGGGCAGCCTTCGCCCGGCGAGCGGCTTCAACGCTGTAGCCTAGTGCCTTCTCAATCTCCCCGGCCTGGCTAAAATGATAGGCCAGCTCCTCCGCCAGGCGCTCAGGTTCGGGTTGAGCCCGGCGCTCCAGCGTTTCGCCCGCCCGGTGGTGCAAGCGACGGCGGCGCAGGGCCCCCAGATCGTCATAGATCACGTGGTGGATTTCAACGTGGCTGAAGCGTAGCACATCGTCACCCGGAATCTCCTGCACCAGTTTCCGCTCCAAGGCCAGGTCCAGGTGCTCCAATATTTCCCACCCAGATCGGCCGCTCAACGCCACCAGATCGTCAAACCTGAAGGTCTGGCCAAGGACGGCCGCCAGAGATAATGCATCACGGGTGTCCGGGCTGAGATAGTGGATGCGCCCCTCGACTGCGTCGTGCACGCTCCGGGGCAGGCGAACAGTCTCTACCTCTGGAAATTGCCATTGTCCGGCTTGCGTGGTGACCAGCCGATCTTCTTCCAGGCTCTTGGCCACTTCTTGCACATATAGCGGATTGCCCCCAGTATGCTGATATATTTTATCAGTCAGGCTGTCTGGGACCTCCGGGCTCCACATATCTCCCAGCAATTGCGCCACATCCGCCCGGCTCAACCGGTCCAGCGGCAGATGACGAGAGGTTGGGGAGCTGCTTAAGTCGCGCAGGGCAGCCCGCAGAGGGTGGTCCGCTTCAAGCTCAAGATCTCGGTAGATGCCGAGCATGAAAAGCGACATCTCAGGCAGGTGGCGGCCCAAATAGCGCAACAATTCGACGCTGCTGTGGTCCGCCCACTGCAGGTCATCAAGGATGAACAACCAGGGGCGGATCTGGGTGGCCCGCTTGATGAACTGGGTCAAGCTGGCGATCAATCGTAGCTGTTCTTGCTTGGGTTCTAAGCTAGGCGGTTCGGGCAGATTGGGAACGGCCTGGCGTAGCCCGGGCACCAGGTGGGCGAAATTCCCCAGCAGGTGGTGGGCCTCTTCAGCAAAGATTTCGGGTGGCACAGTAGCGAAGTAAGCGCGTAAGGCCTCGGCAAAGGGATGGTAGGCCCGGCTCCCCTCTTGCTCCTGGCAGTGTCCCACCAGCAAGACGGCGGCCTCGCTCTGGGCCGCAATCTGCTGGGCCAAGCTGGTTTTGCCGATGCCTGGCTCGCCGGTGATGAAGGCTAGCTGGCCGTGCCCGGCCTGAGCCTGATCCCAGCAGCTCTGCAAAGTCAGGAGTTGTCTCTCCCGCCCCACTAGACCCCGTACGCTGGATTGAGGGGATTCCCCTGTGCTGAAAATCAAGCTGCTGGAAATGCGGCGGGTTTGCTGGGCACTGGCGTAGCGATCATTGGGATTCTTGGCCAGTAATTTCAGAATGAGGTGTTCGACTGGGTGGGAAAGGTGGGGGTTCAGCTCGCAGGGCGGGGTAGGGGCCTGTTCTAGGTGAGCCTGCATAACTTCCTGATCCGATCCCTCAAACGGCAAGCGTCCCGTGAATAACTGGTATAAAATCACACCTAAAGCATACAGGTCGGTGCGAGCATCAAGAGGCTGGCCCAAGATTTGCTCTGGCGCCAGGTGGGAGGCGGTCGAAAAGATCATAGGGGCTTCCATCAAATTTCGGCCTTCCTCCAGGCGGCCCAGGCCCAAACCGCCCAGTTTGGCTCCCTCTTCGGTCAGGAAAACGTCCTGCGGTTTCAAATTGCCGTGGACGACGCCCCGGTTGTGCGCATGCTCCAAAGCCAGCGTCAGATCCAAAGCAATGTCCAGGGCCTCATCGGTGGCAACAGGGTTTTCGCTATCCCGAAGGCGGGCATGCAGGGTGGGTCCAGTCATCAATTCCTCGACGATAAAAGTGTGTTCGCCATCTCGGCTCCAGTCGCAGTCGTAGATCCGAGCGATGTTGGGATGATCTAGGTCAAGCAAGTGGTGCACTTGGGAGGCAAAGCGGTCGATGGTCTCCACACCGAAGGTGGGCGAGAGGACTCTGAGGGTCGCATCACGCTTGTGCTGCTTGTCAATGACTTTGAGAACTACCCCCAAGCGTCCCTGGCCTACTTTTTCCACAATCTGGTATCGTCCGTTGATCGTCTGATCTGGTAGGTTCAAGGCCTGCCGGGCTTGAACCGCCTTGGCTGCATCGGTAACTGAGGGGTAGATAGCGAAATAATCGCCATAGCCACCTAGGGTAATCACTTGTTCGACTTCAGGTGAGGGGGAAGCCAATACGATAGGTTCTTGATTTTGCTGGCTTAATGTCACCAGTGCCTTTAGGCTGGCTGTGGTCAATCGTTCCACCTGAGACAGATCGATGACCGAACCGGCGGAGGCTTCTTGTTCCCCACGATGGGCTAACTGCCGGCTCAAGTGATCCACTCCGTGCTCGTCAAAGATGCTGCTGGCGGTCAATATGGCTGCTTCCCCGTCTGGGGTGACCTGCCAATCGACAGCCCCAGCCGGAGCTAGATCGAGACTTAAGCCTTCATAGGCTATCATCACTTCGCAAGCAGTGTGAGTGGAATCCTGGGCCTGATAGTCAATCGCTGTCGACAGAATGTCTTGCAGGTCCAAATCCGAATAGGCTGGTTCGTGGTGAAAGAGGAGTAGCTTCTTGACACCGGACCTGCGTGCCAAATCAACTCCGATCATGGCCGAGCTATGTCCCCAGTCTACTTTGCTCTCCCAAGACTCCCGCAAGCCGTATTGCGCATCGAAGATAAGGGCGTCCGCATCCTTGAAGAAGCTGAGATGCCCTTGGACGCCAGCTTCATCCAGATCTTTGTATTCAGAGTCGGTGGCATACACAAAGACACTGTGCCGATCCTCAAAACGGTAGCTGATGGAGCCCCCTGGGTGGGTGTTGGGGATGGTGTTGACTGTAAGCTGCCCGATAGAAAGTGGGGCTCCAACCTTTAGTTTGACAAACGTCAGCTCGGCCTGCAAAAAAGATAGGGGTACCGGAAAATTCAGGAAGCGTTGTTGATCAGTCAAGATCATTTCCAGGTCGTGGGTGCTGTAAATGGTGATACGATTGCCGGGGACGTAGGCCGGCATAAAGAAGGGGAAGCCTTGAATGTGGTCCCAGTGGGGATGGCTGAAAACGAAGTGGAGGACTCCCTGGCCTTGCCCGCAGGGGCCTTTCATCAATTCCAAGCCCAGGGGGCGTACGCCCGTGCCAGCGTCGATGATTACCGTCTCTCCACCCGCCTGGACTTCCACGCATGAGGTGTTGCCCCCCGCGGTACCGCGCAGCAGAGGCGGTAATTTTCTAACGTAGGCTCGAATGGCGTCTATGTCGCTGGTGTCAATACCCGACAGACCATAGATGGCCTGACAGATCTTTTCCTCAATTTCCCTAGGGGCAAGAGGAGAAGGGATAGAGCCACGCGCTCCCCAGACTCTGATCTTCATGGTACGCGTGTCACCTTACATTTCGTTATTCGACCATGTTAAATTACGCTATCCTACCAAAATAACTGTATTAAGTCAAACCACCTGCAGCTTCTTCTGCAGTTGCTGCCCTTGTTCGGCCAGACGCCTAAGAATACAGCCAGCCATCCTATGGC
>CP070811.1:3856046-3863787 GCA_020343875.1 Anaerolineales bacterium
AATCCGGGTGGCAAATGACCTGGCCAGGGGAAGATGTCACCCGGACTTCTTAAACGTATCTAGGTCATGGACAGAATAAGGAGTTGGCACCGATGGCAGATAAGACAAGCAAGACCAAACGCAAACGATTGTCCAAAGGGCAGCGCACGCACGTGCGGCGGTTGAAGCAAGCGGCCCGCAAGGCCGGCACTGTTTATCGCTAGCCGATCAGCGCATCGCGCCCATCGAGAGTACCCATGATGTATCTATTCATTGCCGAGGCCATCAAAAAAATTGAGACTTTGTGGCAGCCCGGCCAGTTTCTTTAGGGGCTGATATGACCAAACCTACGGGAGGGTCGCTCTGAATACAGAAGATAGGGGGAATGAACAAAAAAAATCTAAGGCAGTTGCGGTTATAGTCGCCCATCCTGATGATGAAACCTTATGGGCGGGTGGAACCATTTTGAGCTATCCCGCCTGGAACTGGTTTATCACAACTCTGTGCCGAGCAAGTGATAGAGACCGCGCCCCTAAGTTCTTTCAAGCCCTCAAAGTTCTCGGAGCCGAGGGTAACATGGGTAATCTGGACGATAGTCCAGAACAAAAACCTCTGGCTGAAAATGAGGTTCAGGGAACGATACTCCAGCTATTACCCCGGAAGCATTTTGATCTCATTATTTCCCATAATCCTGCCGGAGAGTATACCAGACATATCAGACATGAGGAGATAGGTAGAGCCGTTATTACGCTTTGGCATGCCGGGAAGATATCTGGCAATGAACTTTGGACTTTTGCTTATGAAGATGGGGGTAAGCAATATCTTCCCAGACCTATAAAAACTGCCAATATTTACCGTATCCTACCTGAGAGAACCTGGCAGAGAAAATATAGAATAATTACAGCAACCTATGGTTTTGATAAAAACGGCTTTGAAGCAGTAACCACCCCGCGAGCAGAATCATTTTGGCAATTTACAAATTCAGTGGATGCCCGGCAGTGGCTAAATAAGGGAAGTGTTTCACCATGAAAGTCTTGGTATTATATGATTATCCTCCCTCCCCAGGCGGACTGGCCACCCAGGGAGATCTCCTATTTAAGGGCCTGCTGGAAATGGGGATCGAGGCCCAGGCGGCTCATTTCGAATCCGCCCAGGAGAAGGAATGGTACTATCGTTGGTTCAAACCGGATATCGTTGTTGGCGTCGGTTATTGGGGTCATACCCCCCAGTTGATACTTCATCCTCAGCGAAATGGAGTTCAGCCGGTGCCCTGGCTGGTGGCCGATGGTTTTATCGCCAACTACCATGAGATACTCAATGCGCTGCCACTGATCCTGGTAACCTCCAACTGGGTGAAGGACATGTATGTTCGGGACGGGATTGAGGGTGATAATATTGAGGTGTTGCCGGTGGGCTGCAATACGGATTCATTTAGGCCGTCTGAAAAGAATGATAAGAAGATAGCGGCGGTAAGGGAAACGCTGGGTATTTCAACGGATCAGTTAATGATCCTGACGGTTGGCGGCGATGCGGCCTCAAAAGGCGCCCAGGAGGTCATGCAGGCGCTGGCAATTATTGATAACAAAGCGCCCGCCTGGAAATATGTTTGCAAAGTATGGCCTCAACCGCGAACACAGCTTCAGAATCTGGCTGATCTGCAAATGGCCACTCACCTGGGGATTGAAAAGAATGTGGTCTATGCCACAAACACGGTCTCACGTAATTTTATGCCTTATCTGATCGGTGCGTGCGACATATATGCGGCGCCTTCGCGGCTGGAAGGCTTCGGAATGCCCCAAGTTGAAGCTGGCGCGTGTGAGAAACCGGTCATAGGTATCAAAGCGATGGGCATGCTCGATACGCTGGTCCATGGTGAAACCGCATTCCTAGCCAACGTAGCGCAGAAAATAGTCGTGAACGAAGTGATTCTGGGTGACGAATCAGGCTTTGAAAACGAACACAAGGTTGTATTTCAATCCCCACGGACAGTAGATTACCGGGCAAGTGTGCATGATATTGCCAACTATTTGATGGATCTGATGACTGATTCAGCCTTACGTGAAAGAATGGGCCAAGCCGGCCGAGAGCGTGTCGTGAAGAATTTTGATTACCGTATCGTGGCAAAACGGTTTGTTCAGATTATTAATGAAAAATTAGGAATAACATAGAGTATCCTATTGATGAACACTGCAGGCAGACAAGAAATTATAGAGGCAAAGCAGGCGGCGGTCGAAGTGCTGCTGCATAATGCTCATGGTCCCTACCATGGACTCCCCCGCACGGCCGGCTGGGGATATCCCGAGCCATATACGAGGGACCTAATGTTTTCACTCTTGGGCATTGCTGTTTCTGCGAATAAGGAGCTAATCGAGAGCATCCGGAGAGTTTTGGAAACATTGGCAAAGAATCAGACAGAGCATGGTCATATCCCTTCGTTGGTCCACGACAGAGAAGACCGGGGAGCAAGCGATACAACTCCTCTGTTTTTGTTGGCTATTGGGATTTTCAGGAAAGTAACAGGTGAACAGGATTTCCTTCAAGATGCTGCCCGGAAAGCTTTGGTCTGGATGGAGTATCAAAGTCCTTCAGACCGCTACCTGGTTGCCCAACAGCCAACCAGCGATTGGCGTGATGAACAATGGGTGACGGGCTATGGCCTGTACGTTAATACAATTGTTTATAGTTACCTCCGCCTCTTTGGCCAACATGAAAAAGCAGATCGGGTGCGTACGGAAATGAGGCACTTTACGATCACCGGGGGCGTGATCCATCGTCATGTTCATGAAGGACTTGTGGTACGCCATAAGCCCTACTATGCTTGCTGGTCGTATAAAATTTATAGCAGTGAAAGATTTGACCTGCTGGGTAATAGCCTGGCCATTCTCTCTGGTATTGCCTCCCCGACCAGGGCTGCGGAAATGATAGCCTGGATTGAAGCGGAGTGTCTGGGCATGAGAAAAAAAGGGGAGTTGGCCCTTGACCTACCGCCTAATTTTTTTCCTTTTATTAAGCCTGAAGAGCCCGATTGGCGCTTGCGCTATGAAGAATTCAATATGCCGGGCGAATACCATAATGGCGGCATCTGGCCGTTTATCGGTGGGTTTTATGTGGCCGCTTTAGTTGCGG
Source organism: Anaerolineales bacterium (assembly GCA_020343875.1). GTDB lineage: Bacteria > Chloroflexota > Anaerolineae > 4572-78 > NAK82. The sequence goes on from CP070811.1 coordinate 3,859,152, forward strand.
CCAAAAAGTACCGGTTGGCCGAGGAAAAGCTCCTGGCGCTTACCGAGATTATCAGAGCCGCTAAAAATAGGCGTCTCAATTTTGGTTTTAACGAATGGCTGAAAGCCCAGGACGGCCAACCCATGGGGCAGAACTGGCAGACCTGGTCTGCTGCGCTTTATCTCTATGCCGTAAAATGCGTTGAAGAAAAAAGGACTCCCTATTTTGACGAGATACGAATAGGTCCAACTTAATCCAAAATAAAATCTGCGCCAAAGTAGCAATAGGAGCTACTCGTCTTATGGAACATAACTTAACCCAATCAACCATCAACCGCATGGCCTTCATCGGCAACTATTTGCCGCGCCAGTGCGGCATCGCCACCTTCACCACCGACTTGTGCGAGGCTATCGCCACCGAATATAGTGACACCACCTGCATTGCCCTGCCCGTCAACGACATCGAGGCCGGCTACGCCTATCCGCCCCGCGTTCGCTTTGAATTGGTGGAGAAAGATATCGACTCCTATCGCCGCGCCGCCGACTTCCTCAATATCAACAGCGTTGACCTGGTCTGCCTGCAACACGAGTATGGCATCTTCGGCGGGCCGGCCGGCAGCCACATCCTGGCCTTGTTGCGCGAATTGCGCACGCCCATTGTCACTACCTTGCATACTATTTTGCAGGAACCCGACCCCACTCAGCGCCGGGTGTTGCAAGAAGTTGCGGCCCTGTCGGATCGGGTGGTGGTGATGAGTGAGCGCGGCGTGGAATTCTTGCAGACGGTTTATGGGGTCCTGCCGGAGAAGATCGATCTGATTCCCCACGGCATCCCCGATGTCTCCTTTGTCGATCCCAGCTTCCACAAAGACCTGTTTGGCGTCGAGGGCAAAATGGTTTTACTCAGCTTTGGCTTGCTCTCGGCCAATAAAGGGATCGAAACGGTCATTGCCGCCTTGCCCGCCATCGTGGCTCGCTATCCCAACGTGGTCTACATCATTGTGGGGGCCACCCATCCCCACGTTTTGCGCCAGGACGGTGAAACGTACCGCTTGTCGCTGCAACGGCTGGCCCAGGAGCAAGGCGTGGCCGGGAACGTAATCTTCTACAACCGCTTCGTCAGCCTGGAGGAACTGATTGAGTTCATTAGCGCGGCGGACATTTACATCACGCCCTACCTCAACCCGGCACAGATCACCTCCGGCACCCTGGCCTACACCCTGGGCGCGGGCAAGGCCGTCATTTCAACGCCCTATTGGTATGCGGAAGAGATGCTGGCCGACGAACGGGGGGCGCTGGTGCCGTTCCGCGATCCGGCCGCGTTGGCCACGCAGGTGATTGACCTGTTGGACCACGAATCCAAACGCCACGCCATGCGAAAGCGGGCCTACCTGTTTGGGCGGGCCATGATCTGGCCTCAGGTAGCGCAGCGTTACATGGAGAGTTTTGAACGCGCCCGCGCCGAACGCCGCTCTTTCATTCCTTCCGGCTTCGCGGTTAAGCCGCTCGACCAACGTCCGGGCGAACTGCCGCCCCTCAAACTCGATCACCTGCACCATATGACGGATGACACCGGTATGATTCAACACGCCACCTTCATCGTGCCCAATTATCACGAGGGCTACAGCATCGACGACAATGCCCGCGCACTGATTGTGAGCGCGCACCTGGCGGAATTGGAATTGGGCAACGGCGAAGCCTTGACCCTGGCTTCCCGCTATCTCGCTTTTATCGGCTATGCCTTCAATCATGAGACCGGCCGTTTTCGCAACTTTATGGATTACCAGCGCAACTGGCTGGAAGAAAGCGGCTCAGAGGACAGTCACGGCCGCACCTTGTGGGCCTTGGGCACCGTGTTGGGCCGCTCTAACACGCCGGCCCTGCAGAGCATGGCCGGCTGGCTGTTTGAGCAAGCCTTGCCCGCCATTCTGGAAACGTCCAGCCCCCGGGCCTGGGCCTTCACTCTCATCGGCATCCACGAATATCTGCGACGCTTTGACGGGGATCGCCGGGCCAGCCAGGTCCGGGATGAATTGGCTGCGCGTTTGCTCATGTTGTACCAAAGCAGCCGCTCAGATGATTGGCGCTGGTATGAAGCAGAGCTGAGTTATTGCAACGCCGTGCTGCCGCAGGCGATGCTGATGTGCGGCCAATGGATTCCGAATAAGGCCATGACCGAGGCCGGACTGGAGTCGCTCAGTTGGCTGGCCGACTTGCAGCGAGCGGACGCAGTGGGGGGGCATTTTGTCCCCATCGGCTCCAACGGCTTTTTTAAGCGGGCTGGCGACCGGGCCAGGTTCGATCAACAGCCGGTCGAGGCGCAAACGATGGCCTCGGCTTGCCTGGAAGCCTACCGCAGTACCAGCGACGAGCACTGGCGCACAGAAGCCTGGTGCGCCTTCGAGTGGTTCCTGGGGCGCAACGACCTAAACCTGCCCCTTTACGACCCGACCACGGGGGGCTGCCGCGACGGTCTCCATCCCGACCGCCCCAATGAGAATCAAGGCGCGGAGTCGACGCTGGCCTTTCTCCAGGCTTTGTTGGAGCTGCGTCTGGCTGAGAATCCTTTATTATCTAAGGAGACCCAAACGTAATGAATCAGCAACATCCCGAACTCTTTCGCCGCCATAAGCTGAATCCCATCTTGACCGCCGACGATTGGCCCTATCCGGTCCATACGGTATTTAACCCGGCCGCCACGCTGCTACCCGATGGCACCACCCTCCTCCTGTGCCGGGTCGAGGACCGGCGCGGGCTTTCCCACTTGTGTGCGGCCCGGTCCGCCAATGGCGTGGATGGATGGCAGATTGACCCCCAGCCCACCCTCCTGCCCGACCCCGAACACTTCCCGGAAGAATTGTGGGGCATTGAAGACCCGCGCCTCACCTACATCCCCGAATTGGGCCAGTATGCCGTCGTCTACACCGCCTTCACTCGCGATGGTCCCGGTGTGGCCCTGGCGTTCACAGAAGATTTCCACCACTTCGAACGCTACGGGCTGATCATGTCCCCAGATGATAAAGATGCCGCTTTATTGCCTCATCGGATTGGCGGCCATTGGGCCTTGATCCATCGCCCGATCAGTTCTGCTCGCGCCCACATGTGGATATCCTATTCAGCCGACCTGCGGCACTGGGGCAGCGACAAGCTCATGATGGAAGCCCGGCGCGGAGCGTGGTGGGATGCCAATAAAATCGGCCTGTCGCCGCCGCCCGTCGAAACTGCGCAGGGGTGGCTGGTGATTTACCACGGCGTGCGGCAGACCGCGTCTGGTTCTCTTTATCGACTGGGACTGGCGCTGTTTGATTTGGAAACACCGGAGCGCTGCCTCAAGCGCGGCGACGAGTGGGTCTTTGGTCCGGAAAAACCCTATGAAATGCACGGAGATGTGGGCAATGTCGCTTTTCCGTGCGGCTATACCATACTTCCTGATGGCGACACCCTCCACCTGTACTATGGGGCGGCGGATACAAGCATTGCCCTGGCCACCGGCAGTGTGCGCGCTATGCTTGAGTGGCTTGAACGGCACGGATAAAGGGTGAAAAACTTCGAATTAAACTTAGCACTTGTCAAAAAACAACTTCCCACTTTGGAACAAGAATCTGGCCTAAGACCTCCAGAAAGAATGCCAAGTTATTTCTTGACAAGTACTTAGCAAAAGCAAAGAGAATACAGAAAACTATTACCGCAGGCCAACTATTCGGTTAAACCGCGGCACCTTAATCAAAGGAGAAAAATCGTGGGTAAAGAGCAAAACAGTAGAAAGATGTCCAAGAAGAAGCCGTTAAAAACCATGAAGGAAAAAAGGCAAGCTAAACGAGAAAAGAAGAATGAGAAGAAGCACCCTGAAACCCTCATTAAACCATAAGGCTATTTAGGAAAATAGTTGCCCCATGTTTGTATTGCATGTTGCGTATCCAAAACGCTACGCAACACGCAATACGCTTTGGGACAAATACCGAAAAACGAACAAGCCTAAATATTGTGGGGCGGGTTTCGTTGCCTGACACTAAAGGAGTTGATGTAATGACAACATTAGATACAGTAATCGTAGGAGCTGGTCAAGCTGGACTAGGCGTCAGTTATTTTCTTCAACAGAATGGCCGCAAACATATAGTCTTTGAGCAAGGACGGATTGGTGAGTCGTGGCTATCTCAGCGCTGGGATTCATTCAAACTCAATACGCCCAATTTTATGAATGCCTTACCTGGCTTTCACTACGACGGCTTAGAGCCTGATGGCTTTTGGCGGCCCGATGAGTTGGTCCACTATTTCCAAAGGTACATTGAACACTTCCAATTGCCGGTTCGAACCGGTGTTACTGTTGTCTCGGTCGAGCAGTCTGAAGACGAAGGGCATTTCATCGTTAAAACAAAAACCAATGGACATAGAGAAGAGTCTGTCATGAGTCGTTCAGTAGTAATCGCTTCTGGCAGCCTGCAGCCGCCGAGATTTCCCGCAACTCGTTCCCGACTACCTAATGACATTGTTCAACTGCATACAGCCGACTACCGCAGTGCGGCGGCATTGCCACCGGGCGCAATTGTCGTTGTTGGCAGTGGGCAATCAGGTTGCCAGATTACCGAAGATTTGCTGTCCGCCGGCCGGACTGTCTATCTATGCACGAGCAAAGTTGGACGGGCTCCCCGCCGCTATCG
>CP070811.1:3863887-3878580 GCA_020343875.1 Anaerolineales bacterium
GGGGAGGTGGGTGAGACTCCCCGGCTCCGTCATCTCTGCCAGGGCACGCAGCGTGGCCCGCAGCACCGCCCGCTGCCCCTCCGGGTCGCCGGGCTGCCCCAGCAGGTAGCGCAGCGGATGCTCGATGGCGGCCAGCCGGGGCACGCTCACCGCGGCCGTCAGGTCGGGGATGCTGGACAGGGTGATGGTGCTGATGCCCGCCGCCTCGATTTCCCTCTGCACCAGTCCTACGGACCAGCAGCAGACCGGTCAGCCCGGGACCAGGACGACGGCGTTCACCCCATCTCGCTGCATATGCCGGATCATGGCCGGCGTGCTCTCCTCCAACAGGGCCTCGGGCTGCAGGATGTAGCCCATGAAGGAGTAGTGATGCGGGGCCGAGCGGCCGATCTCACCCGAAGCCTCCAGCTCCAGCAACCGCTCAAGGGGCAGGATGGTGTTCAGATCTTGCTCCGCAAGCCGGGGATGGATGTGCAGGTGATACAGCTTCACCTCCTCCGATCTGGCGTCCCGCGGCAGGATGCGGTAGGAGGGATCGCCCCACCAGGGGTTCCGCCGCTCCCCTTCCTGGTCAAAAGGTCGATCCGTCTTGAGGGCCAGACCCGCCGAGCTGATCAGCGCCACGGTGCTCTCCTCCAGCGGCCTGGACAGCGGCGTCCAGGGAATCGCCCGTAGCCTCTCCAGCCCGACCCAGGTCTGGACCAGCTTCTTGGTCGTGCGATCCAGGAAACGATACGAGTCTACTTGCTTGGAACTTGACATGTTGATTGCCTCCTCTAAGTCCCTTGCCGGGACAGATACTCTTGATACGCTTTCCAGCCGGGACACCACGTGATGTGCCAGTGCCAGAATCGGCCTAACAACGACTTGGGCTTTGCTTCTGCCCGTTTTCTCAGCGCACAGTCCCCGCAGCGGGGCATTTCCTGGGTTCCTTCACTCATTTCGATTTCTCCTTTCACCTGCTCTGCGTAAGCGCAGCGCATCGTTTGTCCCACTTGGTGCTCTGTCTAAAGCAGAAGGGTAGTCTGCCATTGGTGCCGTGATAAGCGGCGCATTCGTCGCACCGCCCACGCCTGGGACAGTTCCGGCTTGAGCACGGGCACTCCGCCTGGGCCACCAACAGCAGGGAAAGACCCAGGCTGTGGATCTTGTCCAGCACACCGTGTAGCGCCGCTTGATCTGCCACCGGGCCGCTCAGCAGCGTTTGGCCATTGCCCCGGGATGTCATCACCAGGCCATTGAACCAATCCGCCCACTTCTCGTCCAGGTTGCCTTTCACCCGGATGTGGTAGATGCTCTGTGTGTGAGACGCTTGCCTGTCAGCCATTCTGCTTCCTCCCTTTCTAGTGCGCCGTCCGGTTGGAATTCGACGCCTCAAGCAGGAAAATCTCTTCAGGGATTTGTCGTTCTTAAGCCAGGGATTTCGAATCCGTGGCTAACCCAGGCGATCCTCCCGCCTCGGGTTGGACATCTCCGCCTGGCCGGGCATACCGATAAGACGCCAACGTTTTCGGACCCCATAGGAATGTGACGAGTGCAGCGGCGACTGCCAGGATTATCAAAGCCACAAACGGGTCGTAGGGCCAGCCATAGTTGGGAAGTAGGACCGTACTCACGTTGATCATAGCATGGAATAGGATCGCAGCAGATACACTTTTGCCTGTGTTGTTGCAGAGCCAGACGATAAGGATCCGGGCTACGACCATAGTTATGCATTGCCAAGTTATCCAAACGGGCGCTCGGTGCGCTTGAATCAGGGGCACGATGTGCCAACCTGCCCAGATGATCCCCAGAATGACGCTGGCTGTCAGGGCGTTCCACCGGTTCTGCAATGGTTCAATGGCATACCCCTGCCAGCCTACCTCCTCGCTCAGGGCCGCGATGAAGAACATCCCAAAAGATACCGGCACCATCAAGAATGGTAGTTGTGGGTCCGGGAGCGGTACTCGCATCAGTTTCATCCATCCATATTGCACAACCATCATGGCCGGCATCAAGAAGAAGATAGGGACATACCAGGCTTTCCTCTTGATCTCCTTGTAGTCAAAGGCCCGCTTCAGCAGCTCTTTCACGGCACCCGGCCCCTTTTCCCGCCGAACCAGGACCACAGCCGCGATTGCGGGCGCAAATACCATCAGGGAGCTGATGGGGAGGCCCATCAATAGCTCTTCGTGGTCCAGAAAACGCTCGGCTACTGGACCCATAGCCCAAAAGGGAAACGAAAAAAGGAAGACCAACCACAAGAAGATCGCGGGAGACCTGTTCTTTGACGTACTGTTCAACGTGTACCTTTTCATGACTGGTGCTCCTTGCATCAACTGCTTGTTTGTGAGTTTGAGACTATTGTACCGGTTGGAGGGAGAGAAGTCATGCCCCAAATGGGGAATCCCATGGGGAATATGGAGGGGGATATCGAGGGGGATCCAGACTATCTGGTGACCTGGTCCCAATCAGACTGGTTAAACCCTTCCTGCGATTGCTTGATGATGAGATTGCCACCACTGGCCTTGGCTTCATACTCGATACTGACGGTGTTGCCGTACAGCCTTGCGCCGAGGTAGTTGAAACCATCAGGCACGAAGGGGAGCTCGGCGACGCCGAAACCAACTCGCGCTTCTGCCTCGGCTACACTGGTCAGCGGCGCAGGAGGCTCGGCTGTTGCGGCAGATGGATCGGGTTCACTTGGCACCATTTGGGAGGGCTGTAATGAGAATGTTGTATTCTCCGTTGGCATAAAGAATTGCCCGATAGTTTGAGAAAGGGCGCGCCCCTGCGGGGTCAAGAAAGCGACAGCCAGCAGGGCAACAATCATCGAGAGAATATACTATCCATTGAGGGGGGAAAAAGATAGTAGTTTGAGGGGACTTTGGGCAAGCGAGAAGGTGCTACACAAGCTCCAGATCCCGCCCGCGCACCACGGCCTGCGCCCGGCTGTGCACGTCGAGCTTGCCATATATGTTCTTCAAGTGCTGTTTGACCGTGCTGGGGGCGACCACCAGCCTGTCGGCAATCTCCTTATTCGTTAAACCCTCGGCTAGCAATCGCAGCACGTCCAACTCGCGCTCGGTAAGGGGGTCCATTAACGCTTGGGCAGCCGCAGGTGGCGGGGAAACCGCCTCAGCCACCCACTTCTCGTTTTCCTGCCGGAAGGCATCCAGCAGCTTACGCCGATAGTCCCCTGCGCCAGGCCCGATTGCCGCGCTATGGGTTCCTGGTGCCCTGCCCCGCGCGGCTGACCGTTGCAGCAGTTCGTATAGGGGCCGTCCCAGGTCCAGGAACACCCGCACGTACCCCTCCGGCCTGGCCAGGGAGAGAGCCTGAAACAGAGCCGCTTCGGCCTGGTCGGGCTGCCCCCCCTCTTCCAGGGCCAACGCCTGCAAACCCAGCAATTCGATCGATCGGCCGCTGCGCCCGCCCGCCTGTGCCAGCGCACGCTGTCGGTCCAGCAGTCGCTGCGCGTCAGGGGCGTGCCCCTGAGCCAGCCGCAGCCGCGCCAGCGCGATCTGCTCCAGTTCCGAGCCGCCGCCGCACGCCTCGGCCCAATGGCCCGCCGTGTCGACGTCGCCCACCGCCAGCCACTGCACAACCCGCGATGTATTGAGCTCAATCCTGGTCGCCAGCCGGACGTGATGAGTCTGCATGATCTGCTCGGCGTGACGCAGAGCATCCAGGGCGCCCTCCACGTCGCCCTGCGCCTGTAGGACACGCATCAGTACCACGTAGGCGGACACCAGGAGGCTGTACACACCGTACCGCCGGCTGTACTCGATGCCGGTCACTGCGTGCTCGTGGGCTGCGTCGAGTTGGTTCCACTCCCGCAGCAGGTCGGCCAGGCCGATTTCGTAGGGGCAGCGCACCCGCGAATCCAGGCCCTTGCGATCCACCATCCATTGCCGGGCTCTGTGATAGGCTTCCTGGGCCTGGTGAAGCCGGCCTTGCACCTTCTTCGTGGCGGCCAGGTCGCACAGCGCCGGTATGGCCATCAAAAGCCAGCCCGTCTCTTCGCCGACTTTGAGCATCTTCAGGGACTCCCGGCTGGCGCCGTCCATGTCGTCGCCGGCGAAGTAGGTTTCGGCCAGGGCGTAGGCCACCATCCCCCGCGCGTTCAGGTGCCCCTCTTGCAGGTATCTCTCGGTGAGCGCTGCCATCTCGATCACCCGCGCTGCATCGCCATGCAGATTGGCAACATAGGCCCGAATAGCTGCAATGTGGCCCAATAGCTCCGAGGCTCGGGGAGCGCCGGGCTTTATCCGCTTCTCCACACCCTCCAGCAGGGAATCGACCTGCTCGAGCTGGCCGCTCAGCGCCAGCGCGTTGGCCCGATAAACGTCGACCCAAGGGCGACCGCGTACAATCTCCTCGGGCAGCTTCTTAATCCAGCCCAACAGGACTGGTGCCTCACTGCGCGAGAGCATACTGGCGATGTTCGCATCGATCATCGCCGCGGCCCGCTCGAAATCCTGGGCAGCCATGGCATGCATCATGGCCTCTTCCAGAGAGCCCTCGGCCTGGTGCCAGCGGCTGGCCCGGCCGTGCAGTTCGCGAATCTCCTCCGCCGACCGGCGCTGTCCCAGCGTACTCCTTAGCAGGTCGGCGAACAGATGGTGATAGCGATACCAGCGCCGCTCGTCGTCGAGCGGCATCAGGAACAGGTTGCTTCGCTCCAAGTGGGCCAGGAGAGCCTGGCTGTCGTGCGTAACGACTTGTTCCAGACTACCGTGCGATTCGGCCTGGCCGGATCGCACGGCGTCACACAAAGCCCCGCACATCCGATCCAGAATGGAGGTCTCCATCAAGAAATCCTGGATGGCTGGCGACTGCTGCTTGAGCACCTCTTCCAGCAGGTAATCCAGAATATAACGATGGGTGCCGCCAAACGCCTCGACGAACGCGGTCAAATCACCATCTTGCTTCCGGCCTTGCATCGAGATGGCCGCCATTTGAAGGCCGGCGATCCAACCTTCCGTGCGCCATTCGAGGGTAGTGATCGCCTCAGGGGGTAGGTCCAGTTGCATCACGTTGTTCAGAAACTGGGCCGCCTCCTCTACCGTAAAGCGCAGATCGTGGTCCCGGATCTCCGTAATCTGGCCCCGGCCCCGCCACCGGGCCAGTGGCAACGGTGGGTCCACCCGGGTGACCAGGACCAGGTGCACCTCGGGCGGCTGATGTTCGGCCAGGAACTCAACGGCCCGGTGGACCCACTCGTTCTGGATGAGATGATAGTCGTCGAGCACGACCAGGAATGGGGTCGAGCTAGCTGCCACAGCGTTGATCAGCTCCCCGATCAGGGCCTCAGCCTGCGGCAGTTGAGGCGTTCCCAACTGGCCTGGCGTCACCTGGCCAGTCTGAATACCCACCTGGTGGAGCGCCGCAACCAGATAGCTGAAGAATCGCAGCGGATCGTTGTCGCTGCTGTCGAGCGAGAGCCACGCGGCTGGCCACTCCTGTTGGTGCAACCATTCGCTCACCAGCGTCGTCTTGCCCGAGCCGGCCTTCGCCGAGACGAGCGTTAGCCGGTGCTGCAGACGCAGCGCCTCCCGCAACCGTGCCATCAGGTGCGGACGGAGTACCAACTTGGGCGAGGGGGGAGGGATGTACAGCTTGGTTGTCAGGAGCGTCACGTCTTGAGCGCCAGCGAAGGGGGGCGTGGCCATTTAACCCTCTCTGAGGTCTTCTATAGTCACCTTAGCGGAGAAGCTGTTAGCACCCTCCGGGTCGGATACCACCAATCTTATCATGCTTTGTCTATCATCGCAATGGGCGACAGGAAGGCAGGTCCCACCAAACATGGTTGGCATTGAATTGAAGCCATAGATGGCGACACAAACGATATCTACGTCATAAGAGGTTTTTTGGCGAAAACGATCATCACCACTTCCATAGCCAGATAGATGCTGGCCAACTTGAATATGGTCGGCAGCTTCGCGGCGCCCACAGAAGAAGATCGCCGAATAGACCCTTGATGGCGGGGGAAAGGTGTGATATAATTCTCAGCATACTGAATCAAGCATTCCTGACGCAGCCGTAAATGTGTATTGCCCCTTTTCTTTCGTCTTTTGCAACTATCGCCCTAGAAGGACGTACTTGGCTATCCAGTTTCCAAGTCGGACTACTTTCCCGGAATTCTGGACCTCTTGTCGATATTTGGATCTTTGGGCTGTCTAATAGTTAGCTCTGCAATTTCTCTCTTACCAACTACGAAAACTACAAAGCGATATTTTACTTAGTTGTTTTCGCGCCTGCGATCGTTGCGCAATTGTCACTTTGCTCGTGGCCTTTATTGAACGATGCAAAGGTTCAACCACGAGGTGACCCAGCCCCCTGATGCGGGCCACCGTTCAAGGGAAATGTCGTCATCACTGTGGCGCATAACAATAAAACCTGACAAAGTTCTGCACAGTTGACTTTAGTTCAGGGGAGCAGCATAAAGCTTCTCAGACAAACTTCTCCCCCACAAATAGGATTGAATCATGACACAACCCATTATCCAGGCACAGAACATCCATAAGACCTTTCGCACCGGACAAATCGAGGTGCACGCCCTGCGGGGGGTGGACCTGACCATCGCCCCTGGTGAGATGGTAGCGGTGATGGGGCCGTCTGGCTGTGGCAAGACAACCCTGCTCAACTGCCTCTCCGGCCTAGATAGCTTCGACGAGGGCGAAGTCCAGATCGAGGGCACTTCCCTGGCCCAGATGAGCGACCGGGTGCGCACGGACTACCGGGCCCGGCGCATGGGCTTCGTCTTCCAGACCTTCAACCTACTACCGGTGATCAGCGCAGTGGAGAATGTGGAATTGCCACTCCTGCTGTCCGATGTGAAGCCCCGGGAAGCCCGACTACGGGCTTTGGACGGGCTGGCCGCGGTGGGGTTGAGCGACCGGGCCGACCATCGCCCGGCGGAACTTTCCGGCGGTCAGCGCCAGCGAGTTGCCATCGCCCGGGCTCTGGCAAATCAGCCAGCCATTGTCTGGGCTGACGAGCCAACCGGCAACCTGGACAGCCAATCAGCCCAGGACATACTCACCCTCATGCGAACACTGAACCGGGAGCAGGAACAAACTTTCGTGATCGTCACCCATGACCGGCGCATTGGCGAACAGTGCGACCGTATTGTGCGTATGCGAGACGGGCAGATTATCGACAGAGGCAACGGGGGCGATCCGGCCCCTCCCCAGCCCGATTCGGCCGCCCAGGCATAGGAGACGATCATGGTTTCGCTATTTGGCCTTGGTACTGCCCAGCAATGGATGACGGTTGTGCTGGTGCTGCTGGGACTGGCGCTGCTCTATGTGGTGCTGCTGGGCTTGCGTCGGCGCATCATCTCCAAGATGGGCATACGCAACATCACCCGCCGATCGGGACAGACCGCCCTGATCGTGCTGGGCCTGACCCTGAGCACAGTGATCATCGTCAGTTCCCTGAGCATCGGCGACACATTGACCTACTCCGTGCGCCGCCATGCGGTAGACGCTTACGGGGAGATCGACCAGGTGATTTCGCCGCCCTTACTGTCGGCTCTGGCCGGATTCGCCGCGAATGCGGGTTCGAGCGACGACCCGACGGATGCCCTGGCCGACACCGAAGTGGCCGGCTTGCTCGAGGGGGACCTGCTCAGCATCCTGGGGTTGCTCCAGGATGGACTACCCGGTATCACCGAAGAGCGCTACGCCCAACTTCGGGACGAAGCCCAGGCAGATCCAGCCACCGCCGCTTTGATTGATGGGCTGGCGCCATCCATCGCCTTCCCCACCATCATTCGGGACCGGACCAGCGGCCAGGGCGTCCCCCTGGGTTTCATCGTGGCGGTGAACAACGAATACGACGAACAGTTCGGCCTTACGTCGGTGGCCGGGGAGCCGGTACGGATGGAGGACCTGCGCACGGGAGTGGGGAACATCTTTGCTCAGGCCAGCAACCTCTTCCGCTGGGCGGATAGCATCGGCGTCAACGTGGAAAGCGTGGCCGCGGGCGTGGCCCAGGCCGGAGCGCTGATCACCCAGGGAGAGGATGTGCTGGGTCAGGCCGCCCAGCCCGCTCAGCCACAGACCGAGTCGCCCGAAGAGCCTGCAGCTGCGCCTACAGCTGACCCTACAACGAACCCGACTCCTGAACCGGCAGATGAGCCCAAAGCGGAATGGGTTGGCGAGCCGACTCCCCAAGCATCCGGTCAATCGAAGGCCTCCCCGACCCGCCCGGCCACCGCCGAACTGTCCGATGAGCCGACGGCCACCCCCCTGGTCGTGACCCAACCGACCGCAGAGTCATCCACTGCGCCGGCCATCGAATTGACCAGTGAACCAACTGTCGACCTGCCCGGCGGGGCACCCGATGATCAGATTCCGACCCTGCCCTTGACTGGGACCCTGGACATCACGGCGCTGGGCATGGGCACGGTGGATCTGGCCAGCCTGGGCAGCGCCGTGCTGACGGACACCACCGATCTGGCTGCGGCGGGAGAGGCCCTGGGCATCGACGCGGCCGCCATCCTCAGCACAGTGAACCTCAACACCCTGGGCATCGAGATCGATCGGGTCCTGGAGCAGGTAGGACTGGAACTGCGCCAGGGGGATGTCTACTTGAACAGGCTGGGTGCGGAGCAACTCAACGCCCGGCCGGGAGACGTGCTGGATATTTATATCGGCCCTATCCCCGTGCCTTTCCGGGTGCGGGCCGTTGTGGAGCAGGCCGGTCCTCTGGGTGCGCTGGCACCGGTGGTCATGCTGCGGCTGGACGAGGCCCAGGAACTACTCTTCATGCCTGGGCGGGTGAACAATGTGCTGGTTTCCAATGCCGGGGACGCCTACACGGGCATGGAGAACACGGCGGCCGCAGCCCAGCAACTGAGGGCATTGTCCCTGAACGAGGCGGCCTTGACGGAGTTGGTGGCCCTGCTGCGGGAACCAGACGTGCTGGCTGCCATCCGGGCGGGTGCGGCCGAATCCGCCCCGCCCACCGAAGATTCCACCCCGGACTCAGAGGCCATGGTCACCTTCCTGGCCTACTTTGCTTCAGGGGGTGGCTGGGTAGATCTGGCCGAGCGTACGCCTGTTCTGGTTGCGGAACTGGGAGGCACGGGCATCTCTAAGGAGCTACGGGTGCTCCTGGCCCAGCCGGACATGCAGAGCTGGCTGCGAGCACTGCCCCTCCCCGACGAAACCGGAGATCGGCTGGATGAGATCCTGGGCCGAATCAGCGATCTAGAAGTGCTGGATGTGCTGAGCAAAAACACGGTGGTGGGGCTGGCAGAGGTGGGCGGCACGGTCTTCACCACAGTCTTCGCCATCTTCGGCATTTTCTCCATCTTCGCCGGAGTGCTACTGATCTTCCTGATCTTCGTCATGTTGGCCGCGGAGCGACGCAGCGAGATGGGAATGTCCCGAGCCATCGGCATGCGCCGGGGTCACCTGATGCAGATGTTCATCACCGAAGGCATGATCTACGATCTGGTGGCCGCAGCCCTGGGCATCATCCTGGGGTTGGCCATCTCCTACGCGATGATCGGCTTCCTTGGCGGCATCTTCAACACAGCGGCCCAGCAGGTGAGTAGCGAATTGACCAGCAGCCTTTTCACCTTCCGCTTCCACGTGGCTCCCACGTCAGTGGTGATCGCCTACGCCCTGGGCGTGCTGTTCACCTTTGTCGTGGTCACCCTCTCGTCCTGGCGGGTAAGTCGCTTGAACATCGTCTCGGCCATCCGGGACATTCCGGAACCGGAGGCGAGAGGACGGGGCACAGGCACGCTGATCCGGCGGCTGATCACCGGCCCGTTGCCTTTGGCCGGGGGCGTGTGGTTCTACTTCGGTGTGACGGGTGGACAGCAGGGCACCCTGCTGCTGATCGCCCTCTCCCTGGTGATGGCAGGCGGGACGCTGAGCCTGGGTTGGGCACTCTCGGCCACACCCCTGCGCACGGAGCGACGGCGACGGCTGGTCTACTCAATCATGGGCCTGGGGCTGGTGCTCCTTTGGGGGCTGCCCTGGGAGACCATTCTGCCCGGCACGGGCTTTGGCATGCTGGAGCAGGATCCGCAGTGGACGCTCCTCTCCTTTGTGGTGAAGGGGCCGGCCCTGATTCTGGGGGGGATCCTGATCATCATGTTCAGCGCGGACAGCCTGCTGCAGGCTGTGAGCCGGGTGCTGGGCGGCATCGGCGCGCTGACGCCAGTGCTCAAGACCGCCATCGCATATCCCCTGAGCAGCCGCTTCCGCACGGGTATGGCCATGGTTATGTTCGCCATGATCATCACTACAGTAGTGCTCATGGCGGTGGTGATCCAGGCCACAGAAAGCGCCATCACGCCGGATGCGAAGAGTAGCGCCGGCTTCGACATCAGCACGTCGTTTGGGCTGCTCAGCTTCTTTGACCGGGTGACGGATCTGGGAGGGGAGCTGGCCAAGATGGAGGACTTCCCCCAGGAAGATGTGACCGCAGTGGGGGCCATTGTCAACCCCATGCTGGACGTGCGCCAGGTAGATCCTGGCCCAGCCGGAAACTGGTATTTCGTCGAGCTGACGGGCATGGACATGGGCTTCATGGCCCAGGCCCGGGAGATCTACACCTTCCAGCAGCGATCGGAAGGGTTCGAGAACGACGCCGCAGTCTGGCAGGCACTGATGGAAAGGGACGACGTGGCCATCGTTACCCCATACTTGGTGGCCAACCCCGATGGTAGCTACAGCAGCTTCGCAAGCGGCAGTGACGACAACATCTCCGCCACCATGGCCGAGCTTGGTGAGCAGGGCAGCCCTCAGGGCGAAATGGAGGCCGTACAGGATGAGATTAACTTCCGGCTGACCGGCTTCACCCGGGCGGATGATCTGCCAGAGGTGTGGCTAGAGCTGCGGGACAAAGTGGACGGCCAGGTGCGCACCCACCGGGTCCAGGTGATCGGCGTGCTGTCTGACGTTACCACTGTCAGCTTCAACTCTGTGCACGTCAACAGCCGGGCTGTCGCTGCCCTCACCGGCAAGGATGTGAAGCCGGATACTTTCTTCGTCAAGGTGGCCGAGGGCGCGGACGTGCGGGAAGTAGCCCGAGACGTAGAACGGGCCTTCCTCAGCTCCGCGCTGGACGCCACGGTCATCGCCGACAGCTTCGCCCAGGGCCAGACGTTGACGCGAGGTATCCTGCAACTGTTCCAGGGCTTCCTGGCCTTGGGGCTGCTGGTGGGCATCGCCGCGTTAGGGGTGATCAGCTCCCGCACAGTGGTGGAGCGACGTCAGCAGGTGGGCATGCTGCGGGCCATCGGCTACCAGCCTGGCATGGTCGCCCTTTCCTTTGTGCTGGAGGCCAGCTTCATCGCCCTGGTAGGCATTGGCCTTGGCACAGCCACGGGCATCCTGCTGGGCCAGGCCATGATCGGCCAATTCTTCAGCGTCATCACGGTCGGGCGCACCCTGGCCGTGCCGTGGACCCAGATCGGGATCATCGTCCTAGGCGCGTACCTCTTCTCGCTGCTTACCACCATCCTGCCCGCGGTGCAGGCCTCCCGCATCTATCCGGCGGATGCGCTTCGCTACGAGTAAGCTGGACTTTGTACAGAATGAGCTGAGGCATCCTGGCCTACCCAGGCGGGCCATCTCCAGCGGCCTTGGACTTCATGAATGTTATAGCCGGTATCCGTTGGAACAATTCGCCGAGGCTCATAGCTATGTAGAAAAAGGAAATATGGATCGATTTTGTAGTATAATGAGTAATCAGGTCGGTTTTTTGACAATGATAATTCAAAATGGAAATATTCCAGATAATCATATAGCTAGGTCACAGATTCATTTCGATAAGAGCAGGGGAGGTGAGGAGTGGGATCGGCAGAGGTCCAAGGGCAGATGTGGGGACTGGCAGCAAAGGACTGGGCAGAGCTCCAGGAGCCACATCACGAGCCTTTATGGCAAGTGATGTTGGATGAAGGAAATGTTGGTTCGGGAACCCGAGTTCTTGATGCCGGGTGTGGGGGAGGCGGTGCCAGCCTTCTAGCAGCTAAGCGGGGCGCGGTAGTCAGCGGACTGGACGCGGCTGCGCCGTTGATCGAGGTTGCCATGCATAGAGTTCCAGAGGGTGACTTTCGCGTTGGCGACATTCAGGACCTGCCGTTTGATGATCGGTCATTCGATGCGGTAATCCTCGCAAACTCGCTTCAATACTCAGAGGATCGCATTGCTACCCTGCGCGAAATGAAGCGGGTATGTGACGTGGGGGGCCGAGTCATCGTCGGCCTATTCAGTACGCCGGATAAAGTTGAGTACCGAGTCGTATTCGACGCGGTTCGCGGTGCTTTGCCTCAGCCACACGCCGGAAAGGGGCCATTCGAATTGTCGGAACCGGGTGTTCTCGAAGACCTTTTTCTGCAAGCAGAGATGAGTGTAGCAGGTAGCGGTGAAGTCGAATGCCTTCATGACTATGCAAATCTTGAGACTTTTTGCCGCGCAGTAGCTTCTGGGGGGCAAGGCCAAGCGGTGATTCAACAGGTCGGTGAAGAGAAGTTGAGGGAAGCGGTAACCGATGCAGCCGGCTCGTTTTTGGCAAGCGATGGCAGCATTCAGATGACAAGCTGGTTTCGCTATGTTGTTGCCACTGTTTAGCATGGCGAGCGGCCGCCAAACTGCTGCCTGACAACTCGCGGAACGGACCGGGGATTCAGCGGCAGGAGCAAGAAATGATCGAGGTATGGGATCTTAGACCGGCATGTGAGGGAGCGATCCCCGGCCGCTCAGCTCGCAACCGTTAGCCACTCCCGCTTGACCGGGATGTCAATCTCTCTTAGCCTCACTTGGAGGTGGCCAGCCGGGCTCTCGTGCACGAAGATGAACATTGAACGTCAACCCGAAGGCGAGTACATGGTCTGTGTGCCGGTCTTGCCAGGATGTTGCACCAACCGCCGCTTCCGACTCTCACTGCTCCTCTTCCTCTGCCGCACCTTCTGTACGCAGATCGGTGAAGCTGGGCGGCTGACGTAAGAGTGCCTCCTCAGCAGATATCAGGCTTCAGAGGTACGCAGCTATGCCCAGTTCCTTCAGTCTCACGTATAGCTGCCCGGCCGGGCTTTCACCCTCGAAGACGTCGTTGATCTCGTGCGCCCCCATAAAGCGGTCGCCGCTGGTGACAATGGGGGTGACGCGCCGCCAGCGGGTGCTGACGATGGGAGGCAGCTGGGGCCCCTGACAACTCGTGTTGACATTAATATTGAGGCTAATGTATACTATCCTCACAAATCTGGCGGATCCAAAGAGACGTCAACATGGTTGAGATTGCCGAGCTTTCTGCGCAGAATACCCTCAAATTGCCTCCTGAAGTCGCTGCCCGCTTTCGTCCCTCAGACCGTTTCGTCGTCTGGGTTGAAGGAGACACCTTGCACTTCAAGCGTATCACGCCGCGTCCCGTGACAGATATCGTAGGCCAGGCGACAGATGAAGAACCTATGTCCCTGGACGAGATCAACGAAATCGTTCATCAGGTTCGACGCCAACGACGAACGGAGTGATTCGTGCGGGTTGTGATTGACACGAATGTCTGGGTTTCCGGCCTGTTGTGGCAGGGGATGCCTTGGAGTTTATTGTGCTTGGCCGAAGCAGGAAAAGTGGAGTTGTGTGTGGCCCCTGCAATGCTGGTCGAACTGGCCGAAGTGCTGTCTTACGAGCGGCTCCGACCCCGCCTGGAGCAATTGCAGCTAACCCCGGCAGAGTTGGTTGCTTACGCTATCAATCTGGCCTCTGTCTTTGACGTGTCGGAGGGAGCCCCTATCGTGGCAGACGATCCAGACGACGATGTTTTTCTTCGCTGTGCCAGTGTTGCTGGTGCAGACTACGTCGTATCTGGTGATCGTCATCTCCTGAATTTTAGCGAATACGCTGGCATTCGTATACTCACGGATCGTGAGTTTCTCGCCAGGTTCTTTCCTGATCATGTGGATTAAGGCAAAGCAGTGGATGGAGCCTGCGGTGAAGCTCAACCTACAGGTTCTGAAGCAAACGCTCACGAGATCTGGAGTCTGTCCTGGATCTCCCGCAGACAGGCATCCGGCTCATCCTCCGCCGCGAAGCGCAGCCCGCCGGGCGGCCCCGGCCGCTCCCCAAACGTGAACGGCACCCAGCCGTTCTCCACCGGCAGCGCCAGATCCACAACATAGGCGGCGCCGGCTTCTTCAATCAGCCACTCCCGCTCGACGGGAATCCCCATCTCCTTGAGATTGACATACAGCTGGCCGGCCGGGCTTTCAGGCTCAAATAGGTCGTTGATCTCAAGTGCTTCCATAAAGCGGTCGCCGGTGATGATGATGTGTGACACGTCGCCACCGATGGCTGACGATGGGGGGCAGCTTGTGCTCCAGGGGGCCGAGTTGGAGTGCATAATACCAATTGCCAGCCCTCGGATGATCCGGCTCACGAGGGATCAGGTCGCGGCGCGTGGCCAGCTCGTGGCCCTGGATAGGGGCGTAGTAGTGGATGGCCCATCGATTCTCGTCGAAGGTTTTGGTGGAGTACTGGACACAAACGACTAAAAGGATTTGTGCTGACGGCCCGGCTAGCGTTGCCGTAAAGCCACAAGCGCGAGCCGCTTGATGTGCAGATCCTGTCGCACATGTGCACAGCCCAAGTCTGTGGCCCACCGATTCTCGCCGAAGGCCTTGGTGGAGTACTGGACACAAACGACTAAAAGGATTTGTGCTGACCGCCCGCCTGGTGCTGCCGTAAAGC
>CP070811.1:3878680-3894449 GCA_020343875.1 Anaerolineales bacterium
CGCCTGCCAGCGCCTGGGTCCAGCAGATGGGCGTGCATCCGGGGTGGCGAAGGCGGGGGATTGGCTCAGCCTTGCTGGCAGAGACCATGCGCCGACTGGCCGCCGCCGGTCATCGTCACGCCCTGCTCTCGGTCAATGTCGACAATCCCCAGGCCAGGAGTCTGTATCAGTATTTGGGCTTTGAACCTACCAAACGCTTCACACTCTACCGAAAGGAAGTTCACAGGGGAGAAGATGAACTATCCCGAAGGCAGACGAGGTGAGTATGAAAGAGTACCTCTACACCATCCGGCCCACGCGCCTGGAAATGCTAACCGAGAGCTCGACACCCGAGGAGGACACGATCCTGGCTCAGCACTTCACCTACCTGAAGGAGCTGGCCGAAGCGGGCGTGGTTATCCTGGCCGGTAGAACTCAGACCACCCATGAGAGCACCTTCGGCATCGTGATATTCAGAGCTGAATCCGAAGCAGCGGCACAGCAAGTCATGAACGATGATCCGGCTGTCAAAAAAGGCGTCATGCGCTCGGAGCTGTACCCGTATCGGGTGGCAGTGATGAGCAGGCGTTGAAACCTGGCCCGGTTGTGCGACACTGCCTGCAGATCCCAGGCCGCGCCTGAATCAAAGCGGTAAAAAGACCTTGGCACACCGCCGTCGTCTTTCTCCCTACACAGCCCCGCTAACTTTTGTAGTAACTGATAGAATACTGATATACGATGCTGTACAGCTTTAGGTTGGGTTGAACGGCCGCATGGCAATCCGGGCCAGGCTGCCTGAGATTCCCACAGCCACCATGCTGGTAACCAGACCGAAGCTGGCCTTGTTGAGATCTACGATAAACACCCATCTCCTTGACGGAGCTCACCCCTGGCGCTCGTACACCACCACCTGCCACACGCTAGACTTGGCATAGAATTGTCGCTCAAGACCATTGCCGCGCACCACCGCGTCCACGGCCTGGGTGGAATGCGAGAAGATGCGAAACGGGTTTTTCCGAAAGCCCAGGACAAAGTTCAGGATAGCAAAGCCAATCCTGATCAACCAGGTATCCCGGGGGTAGACCAGGCCGTAGTATTGACGAGCCCGCGTCGATGATAGCCCCACCAGGGCTTGCATATCGTGGTAGCAACAAATCACCCGATCCAGGGTGACGATGTCGGCCGGCGGGATGTCTGCAGCCAGCTCGACAAAGTCACCATGCAGAAAGCCGACCCGCCCGGCGTGGCCCTGATGCTCAACCTCTTCTCGTGACGCCTCGAGGTAGGCCGTTGAGGCGTCCGCGTGAGTGGCGCTGCTGGCCCCAGCATCCAACAACTCGTGATGAATGGCTCCCACGCCCCCGCCAATGTCCAACAGGCTCATGCCTTGAACGCCCCTTGCCTTTAGCGCCTCGATTAACACACGGGTCGTCTTGGCCGGTCCCTTGCGGCGATAGCGCTTAAGTTCCCTGGCTGTCTTCTTTCGATTGAACTCCATCTCAATGCCCTGGCACTGACAACAATTCATTAGCCTATAGCTCCCCTATATTTTACTTTCCTCAGACGAATTCCCCGCGCCCCGGTCACGCGTAGATAGGATCACCCGCGCCTCAGCCGCCTGCCACTGCCTCAAAGACTTGCTTGGGTCGCGGATAGGTGCCTAATTACTATTATACCATTATTCGGATATTTTTCACCTTAAAATTCAGAATTCCCCTCCCCCATCCGCAACCAACGGCCTGGGTTAATGCCTGGCGGGGCTGCTGAAACGGCGTTAGATGTTCCAGCCCGCGACCACATGGGCCAAGTCGGTCACCAGCTACCGACTCAGACAAAGACCTATGGCCCGCTTTCTTCGAACGCTGCCCACAAATCCGTACTTAAATACTTGAGTCCCGAATCATTCAGCAGCACCACCACCGTCATTCCGCTGTAGCCGGTTTCAAGCAATTGCAGTGCGGCCGCCAAGTTAGCGCCGGATGAGAAGCCGGCGAAGATACCTTCCTCTCTGGCCAACCGACGTGCGGTGCGAATGACCTCTTCGTCCGTCACTTGCAAGTAGCCATCAATGTGCTCATGCCTCAGTAAAGGAAGCTCAGGCATCGAGTAGCCCCCACCCTGGATGCGATGGTTAGGCTTGTTGGCTGGCTCGCCAGCCAGGACCGCGGCCCCTTCCGGCTCAACGATGAAACACTTTATGGCAGGGTCGTACGCCTTGAAGGCAGCAGCGCAGCCGGCAAAGGAACCGCCAGTGCCAGCAAAATCGCAGAAGGCGTCGATCTCCCCGCCGGACTGCCTGATGATTTCCGGGCCGGTGTGCAGGTAGTGAGCACGCGGGTTGCTTTCGAGTCTGAACTGGTCGGCTCGAAAAGCATTCCGCTCTCTGACAATTCGCTGGGTCGCGCGTTCGACCAGCTCCAGGTCCCCGCCCGAAACCTGGCCTGGCTTGGAGCCCGGCAATTGGTCGACCAGGACAACCTCTGCGCCCAAGGCTGACATCATACGCGCTCTTTCCCTGGAGTTTCCCTTGGACATAACGGCCACGAAGGGATAGCCCTTGACGGCGCACACAATGGCCAACCCGGTTCCCGTATTACCGCTGGTCAACTCCACCACCGTCTGGCCCGGTCTCAGGTCGCCCTGTGCCTGAGCATCCTCTATCATTTGACGAGCGATCCGGTCCTTCTTCGACAAGCCAGGGTTGAGATACTCCAGTTTGGCAAGCACGCGGCCATCGACATCGCGCGTGATCCGGCCCAGCTCGACCAGGGGCGTCTCGCCAATCGCTTCAACGGCGGATGCTAGGACTTCGTCAAGGTGAGTCATTCAGGCCTCCCTTTTGGACAGAAAAACCCAGGCGCAGACAAGGCTCCTTGGGAGTGAGCTCTTCTAAGTCCTGGGTGGAAACCGGGCGCTGTCTATTCTGTCAGCTACGCTCGTATTCGAGTCTCCGATCTTCTCTGCGAGCCAGCTCGCTGGCGTAGTTTCGGCCAAGCAAATGGGCATGCTCCTTGGCCCAATCCGTCAGCCTGGTTTTGCCGGTCGGCGGAGTATCCACATACAGGAGACCAGCCATGAGTCCCTGGATCTCCTCACGAGTAATAAATACGTCGCCCACCACTTTGCCAATTATCGCGCCCGCCAGGTAGCCGACCTCAGGAGAGACAGAAATGATTGGCCTGCGCTTTCCAATGATGTCACCTATCGCTTCTACCAGGCCGCGATAGCTGAATGTCTCAGGTCCAATGGCATTGATAATGGTATTCTCACGTTCCGCCCCTTGGAGGACTGCGATCTCGGCCAGATCATCCACATAAATTGGCTGCAAGCGATACTCCCCATGGCCGAAAACGCCAAATAGGGGCAGCCGGCGTAATACCCAGGCAATATTGTTGATTAGAATGTCTTCCTTGCCAAACAGGACAGTGGGGCGCAAGATGGCGTAGGATAGTCCGCTTCCTCTCAGAGTTTCTTCCAACTTCCCCTTTCCGCTGAAGTATTCCAGGTGTGACTCCGGCGAAGGGTTGGTGATGCTGACGTGAACAATTCGTTTGACACCGGCCTCTCTGGCCGCGCTGAACAGCAGCTTGGTGTTGCTCACAGCATCAGCGTGGCGAAAGAGCTGATGATTAAAACGCACCCAATAGGTATTGTAGAGAACGGACACCCCCTTCAATGATTCTGTAAGCCTTTCTGGATCATCAAAATTGAAGGGATAAGCCCTGACCTTATCCCCGAAGGGATTGGCGCGATGAATCGAGTTGGTCAAGGTGATGACCTGATGTCCCTCATCCAGCAACCTGCGGGCTATGTATTTGCCAGAGTAGCCATACGCTCCGGTAACGGCGTGGACCTGCCTGTCAGGCATGGTTCTCCTCCCACTCCCCCCACAGCCTGATGGTGCCACATGCCATCAGTATTGTTCCCAGTGAATGACCTCTTCCAAGGATTTCTTCTGCTTCGTGGGCCACTCCCCTGGCACGCCAATGGGCACCAGGGTGAGTAAACGCTTGTGCACCGGAACCCCCAGCCAGGCCTTGAACTCTTCCTCCCGCAGCAAGGTGTACCCCTCCAGCCAGCATGAACCGTAGCCCAGTGCAGTGCTGGCAATCAGCATGTTCTCCACAGCCGCTGAGCCATCCTCTAACCACCATCGAGAGGAAGGATCCAGTACCACGGCGATGATTGCGCCGGCATCCTCCATCCACTGGGCAGCTACCTTGAGCCGATTGATCATGTCCCTGTCGGTGATCACGATGAAGTCCCAGGGCTGCCGATTGCCACCGCTGGCGGCCAGCCTGCCAGCGTCCACGATCGTCTCCAAATCCTCTCGAGGGATTGCCTCTCCGGTGTACTTGCGTACACTTCTTCTCCTTCGTATCGCCTCTATAGCATCCATTTGGGGGCAGACCTCCTCACGCTACAATTTCTGCAGCCGCATTTAGATCACCCGTACGGGTGGTCACTGTATGATCGTCGCAGAACCTTGCGTTCTGGTTCCAAGTTAGTCGGGTGCTCTGGTTCGCAGTCTGTATGCCTTAGCTCAGCCTGGCTCCTCACTGATTACTCGGGTTCCTGCCGTGAGTACCCCTTTCCGGACGTGGACGGCAGGGCTCGGCTGACCACCTGCGCCAATTCGGTCAGAGTTAGCGGTTTCTGCAGCCAACCTACGATGCCCTGAGCAGGGAATTCCTCGACCCCTTCGCCCCGCATGGGATAACCGGTTATCATCACCCCTCTGACCGAAGGATTCTGCGCTTTCAAAGCCCGCAATAAGGTCATACCATCTATCCCCGGCATCACCATATCGGTCAGGACCAGGGCGATCTCGTCTTGGTCAGCTGAATACAGCTTCAGTGCCTGTTGGCCATTGACGGCCGTCAGTACCCGATAGCCCAGGCGCTCTAGCATAGTCTGGCCAACTAGCAGCACCGTCGGTTCATCTTCTACCAGCAGTATGGTCTGACCACGCCCCCGGGGAATCTGGGCCGGTTCCTCCTGGGCTACTCTCCGGCTCACATACAGGGGCAAATAGATCGTGAATTCCGTCCCCCTGTCTATCTGGCTGATCACATCAATATGCCCATCGTGCTGCTTGACAATGCCGTACGCCTGAGCCAATCCCAACCCTGTGCCCTGACCAATCCCCTTGGTGGTGAAGAAGGGTTCAAAGATATGCGGCAATATCTCGGGCGCAATGCCCGCGCCAGTATCCGATACCGTCAAGACTCCCCACTCACCGGGCGGCAAATCCGGGTATGGGGGGTCCTCACCCGGCTTGAGTCTCAAGTGAGACAAACCGATTCGTATCTGGCCTCCAGCCGGCATAGCATCCCGTGCATTGATCGCCAGGTTGGTCAACATTTGCTGTAGCTGGGTGGGATCAGCCCTGACCGGAAGTTCAGCCAAGTCGACGTCAACCAGAATGCGAATGTTCTCCGGAATGGTACGCTCCAGCAGCCTGGCCGACTCTTTGACAAAGGAGGCGAGGTTCATAGACTGCGGCTGGCTGATAGACTTGCGGGAGAAATCGAGGATCTGGCGAACCAGGTGTGCGCCACGCTGGCCCTGTTTGACAATGCGAGCCAAGTCTGCCCGTGCCGCCTGGGGTAAGTCCACTTGTATCTGGAGCAGCTCAGCAAAGCCGATGATGCTGGTCAGGAGGTTATTAAAGTCATGGGCGATGCCAGCGGCCAATTGGCCCACGGCGGCCAGGCGTTCCTGCTGCAATGCCTGAGTTTGGGTTACTTTCAGTTCCGCCAGCGCCTCCTCCAGGCGGCGATTGCTCTCCTGAAGCGCTCCTAGAGTAGCATCTCTTTCGGCCTCAGCTGTCACCCGCTCAGTGATGTCCTCCAAAGTGCCTTCATAGTGCAGCACCCGCCCATCCTGGCCTCGGATGGCTTGCGCGTTATCCGCTATCCAGATCACCGTCCCATCACGACGGCGAACTTGTACCTCCCACCTACGCGCAATCCCCTCGCGCTCTACCACGTCTTGCCATTGCCGGCGCTGCTGGCCGTCCACATAGAGATCAACTATATTAGTCTTCAACAAGGAGTCCCGATCCGGGTAGCCAAACATTTGTACCAGAGCCATATTGGCATCCAAGAATTGCCCCTCTGGCGTGCTCCGGTAGAGACCCACCGGAACATGATCAAAGAGACTACGATAGCGCTCTTCGCTCTCCCGCAAAGCCTCCAGGACGGAATCCCTTTGAGCCTCCGCTTGCACCCGCTGGGTGATGTCTTCCATTGTCCCCTCGTAGCACACCACCTGGCCCTCGTCATCCCGGATGACACGGGCGTTATTACGCACCCAAATAGTCGTCCCATCGTGCCGGCGAAGCTGTACCTCAAAATCGCGAACGACCCCTTGACTCTCGAGCGAAGCCTTCCATCGTTGGCGATCTTGCAGGTTGACATAGGTGTCGGCCGTGTTGATCGCCAAAAAGGATTCCCGATTTGGATAGCCAAGCATGTGCACGATGGCCGGATTGGCGTCAAGAAGCTTCCCATCTGGTGCAGAGCGGTAGAGCCCTAGGGGAACATTGTCAAATAGGATATTGTACAGCATCTCTCTCGCCCTCTCCCCGCAAGGCGGTCTGCCCGCCTTGTCTCTGCCAAGTACCCTACCACCGGATGATGCCTGCAATTCCTGGCCGGGAAATCTCACCTTGGTCGATCCCCGTCAAGGTTCGCGTGGCGCAAACCTGACCCCCTGCCAGACCAGTCTATTCTTCGACATCTCCAAAAAGGTCGCCCAGCTCCCTCTCCCACACATCATCCAGAGGCATAAAGGGAAGCTCTGTAAAATCGCTGGCCAATGTCTGCATGTACTCTCTCACCTTCAATTGAGGCATCTTCTTTTCCAGTTCATCAATCTTGGACACCATAGAGTCCATAAGGTCGCTACTCTGCCTCTCCAGATCCGACAGATCAATGCCCAGATCGAACATATGGTTGAATCTTCTCATGAGATCATACCACGCCTTGTAGTCAGTCTCCACCCTCATCCCCTGGAGGCCCACTGTCAGCTTCGAGAAATCGTAGGCTGGAACAAATGCATAGAAGTCAAGAAACCCTATTCTCCTCCGTTCCGCCCTGTCGACCAAATAGGTACCGATCGTTGATCCGCCTTCATAGTTGGAGAACTTGACCGCGTACTCCGTAAGCTCTGCTTTCATACCCGGCAGACTGTACACACAAGAGATTTCCCTATCCTTGTCAAAAGGCATGGCGCCGTGTACCCCACCTACGGCGGCCACTCGCCTCACCCCCAGGTTCTCCACTGCGTCCAGGAAGGCTTCCGCATATCGTTCTACATTCAGGTGAGGCTCGTCCCCCAGAAAGATCAGCATGCCCTTCTTTTCATCGCCTGCATAAAAGAACTCGTTTTCTCTGGAACTTAGCTGCTGCCTGTAACCCTCGCTGAGCTCTATATTGGGTCTAAGCAGATGGTGGGTACCGGGGATTTGGAACAGATAGAAGCCATCAGGTCTTATCTCCCCGATCTTTTTGGCTCCAGTCCGCTCAATCAGATATTTGGGCAAGCCCGACGAAACGGCACCCGCATCTGCCCATTGACGCCAGCCAGCAATCATGTATATCTCCTCGGCGACGGGCTTCTCCCATAGTTGGATCAGATTGTCCATGCGTATCACGCTCCCCTCATCACAATCGGTTGGATGTCACCCGGCTTCATCTCTTCTAGACCCAAGTCACAGCCAATCACCGACAGGCTTTCCACGAACGTTGGGGTGAACGGATTCCTCGCCCCCACATGAATCACCCAGCCCTGATTCCACAAACGATCTGTATGGTAGCTCACGAACACAACCATGTACGGTGACTCACCCGCAAGCCCATTCAGCGCAGGCAAGTCTCGTTTCAACAACACACACCATACCTCTGTCGGCGGGAAAGGTAACTCAAGCGCTCCCCAAGTTCCATCGCTGAAGACGGCACGTCCCATATCCTGGCCGAAATTCCACGGCTTGCTTGCCAGGTCTACAGACTGTACCGACCCCCTCCCGTGCCGGAACGTCGCATTGCCTGCCAGGTATTCATCCAACTCGGCCCGCCATCCTGGAGGTCTTCTGGCTTCAGCGATGAGCACCGCCACCACCAGGCTCACCAGCACCAGGGACGGCATCAAGAAGAAGAGGGCCCGCTTCATTTTCGGACTGAACTCGCGGTTTGTTTGCCACATGCAGTTGTGCCAAACTCCGGAAGGATCCCAGGAACTCCCCTTGTGCACATTCCATACCGCCCCATTTATCATATCCAATGCAGGTGACTATGTCAACCCGCATCGGAAAGCGCTGGCTAAGTGTGTGGTTCGTTCTCGCCCCCGCTGGCACCGACCCAGCCTAGATAAGAGTATCCTTCAGCCCCATTACACCGCCGCTAGACCAGGGC
This sequence comes from Anaerolineales bacterium, assembly GCA_020343875.1. GTDB lineage: Bacteria > Chloroflexota > Anaerolineae > 4572-78 > NAK82. The sequence continues at coordinate 3,887,077 of CP070811.1, forward strand.
GCCCAAGAAGTACTGCCCCCCTTTTTCTGGCATGAGATTAGTCCTGATAGAACGTTTCTGACACCTGGCGCAGGCCCGATCAGCCAACGATGAATTCTGGCGGGTTGCTCGATCCAGGCAGATAACCACCGTATGCCAAGCAGGTTGATCGCGCTGAGTATAGCATATTTAGCCTTCGCTTTCAATCCTGCCTTGAGGGCGTGGTGCTCCTGAGCCACCACGCTTATCAGCTCATCGGGCGTAGGCCCAAAATTGCGTGATATCGCTAAGGGACTTGACAAATCTTGAATCCATGCTATAATTATCGCAGATGACTTTGCACTACAAAGTTGCTGGCTACACCAAGTACTTTTCTGGACAGAAAGGGGTCAATTGTGTCGCACGATATCAATCTGAAGGAACTCGAACGAAGGGCCTGGCGCTCGGTTTTCCAAGACGGCCTATGGGACATCTACCTGGGGCTGCTGTTGCTGGCCATGGCCATCGGGGCGTTGCTGTCGGATGCCGGTATTGCATCCGAAACGGGGAGTTTGCTGGCCCACGTCGGCCTGGTGGTGCTGGCCACGCTGGGGCTGTGGGCCGGCAAGCGCTTCATCACCCTGCCTCGCCTGGGCCGTGTCAAATTCGGCTCCAAGGGCAAAGCCCGTAAAATGAAGGCCATGCTGCTGCTTGTCTTCTCAGCCCTGTTGGGGGCGGCGCTTTTTGTATTCATTTGGCTGATCTTGAGGCAGGGTCGGACTGAGGGACTGCCGCTGCAATTGATTGTACCGGCCATATGGTCGGTGAATGCGCTGGTCGTTTTCAGCCTGGGAGCCTACTTTCTGGACTATGAGCGCCTGTACCTGATTGGGGTGATGTATGCCGTGGCGGTACCCGCGGATAGGCTGCTACGCGAGTTGGTGGGCCTGGATCTCACTTTCTTAGCCTTTGGTGTCCCTGCAGCGGTTATCCTGATCACGGGAGCATTGATCCTCGTCCGCTTCTTGCGTGATTATCCGGTGCCAGAGGAGGAAGTCTCGCCAGCTGAGGAGGTCCTGAATGTCAGGCAGTGAGACCCATGGTGACCGCTTAGCTTCCCTGGTAGACATCGACCGCCTGATCCACGAGCCGGCCCGGCTCACGATCTTGGCCTTTCTGACCGTCGTGGACAGCGCTGATTTCGTGTTCTTGATGCGCCAGACAGGGCTGACCTGGGGCAACCTGTCCTCACACATGAGCAAGTTGGAGGAGGCAGGCTATATCCAGGTGGAAAAGGAGTTCAGGGGCCGCAAGCCATACACCATGTTGCACCTCACCCAGGAAGGCCGGGTCGCTTTTCAGGAATACCGGCACCGCTTGAGGCAAGTCCTGGATGATCTGCCAGATTGATGACGACAATGCGTAACACAAATGAGTGAATCCCTTCTGCGGCTTCCAATTGAACGCCCTCCCGACACGCCTCTGGCTGAGCATGCGGTATGCGTTCCGGGCCCTCCTCTTGGTGCGCTTTGGCATGGCTCGGGATAGCGTGTTTGCCGAGACGCTCTACGCCGAGCCGGTGTCGATCGTCGACGGCGGCCTGCGGCCAGGCAGCGCACCGGACAATTTGAGGCCAGCCTAAGTTCACCAATGGGCTTGCCCGCCCACGGCCATCTGCGTACAATAGCAAACATGAGCGCTCAATCAAATGCAGGCACGGACAACGACTTGCGCCGTATCCTGAACCGCATTGACGGCAAAGGCTACCCAGCCTACAAGGACATTCTTGGGGAATACGAGTTCCCAGGCTTCAGGTTGCTGATCGACCACGTACAGGGCGACCCCTTCGCCGCTCCCAGCCGGCTGCGGGTCCGCGTGTCCCAACAGGTCGCCGGCTATCCACCGGACACCTTCAGCGGCGGCAGCCGCCGAGTCGCTTTGAGTGATTTCTTGACACGCTCCTTTGACGTCACCTGCGCACATCTCAGCGGCCGCCGTGGCTCGGGCAAATCAGGCTTGATCGCCATCGACCAACCTGGTCAGGCTATTCTGGAACGAACCTCCGTCCTGGTCGACCAGGAGGTGGTGGAGGCCCGCTTCATAGTCGGATTGCCCGCCCGCGGGCGACGGATATTGGGTCGTCAGGCGGCCACCATGCTGTGCGATGACCTGCCCCGTATCGTCGAAAGCGCGCTGCGCTTCTCGGCCAACAACCGGGCCGCTCTCTACGGCCATATCCAGACCGCGGAAGACGCCGACTGGCTGCGTTCGCAATTGGCAAGCCGCGGCCTGGTGGCTTTCGTGGCCGAGGGCGCTGTGCTCCCTCGCCGCTCGGGCGTGGATGATCGCCCTCTGCGCGATGGCGCCATTCCTTTCCACAGCCCGCCCTCACTGCGCGTTGAGGTCCACTTGCCGAATGCCGGTCTGCAGGCCGGCATGGGAATCCCGACCGGGGTAACACTCATCGTGGGCGGGGGGTATCACGGCAAGAGTACGCTGTTGAATGCACTGGAGCGAGGGGTGTACAACCACATACCCGGCGACGGGCGCCAGTTGGTAGTGACGGACGAGGGGGCAGTCAAGATTCGAGCCGAAGACGGGCGAGCCGTGGCCGGCGTGGACATCTCTCCCTTCATTGGATCCTTACCCAACGGCGCCGACACACATCGCTTCAGCACAGCTAACGCCAGCGGCAGCACCTCTCAGGCAGCCAACATCGTCGAAGCGCTGGAAGCCGGGGCGCGCGTCTTGCTGGTGGACGAAGACACGGCAGCTACCAACTTCATGATCCGCGACCACCGCATGCAAGAGCTCATCACCAAAGAGCGAGAGCCTATTACGCCTTTCATCGACAAAGTGCGCCAGTTGTATGACGAGTACGGGGTGAGCACGGTGCTGGTTATGGGCGGCAGCGGGGATTATTTCGACGTAGCCGACACAGTCATCGCTATGGAAGCATACCTGCCCCGCGATGTGACCGACCAGGCCCGGGCCATCGCCCAAAAATACCGGGCCGAGCGGAGTCCGGAAGGGGGCCAGCGATTTGGCGATGTGACGCCTCGCGTCCCTCTAGCCCGGTCCCTCGATCCCAGCCGAGGCCGACGCGAGGTCAAGATCTCGGCCCGAGGCGTGAAAAGCATCCTTTTTGGAACCAATGAGATCGACCTGACCGCCGTCGAACAGTTGGTAGATCCCAGCCAGCTCAACGCTATCGGCCAGGCGCTGTACTACGCTCGCCAGCGCTACATGGACGGGCAGCGCACCCTGCCCCAGATACTGGATGGGGTGATGAACGACTTAGACCGCGAAGGCCTGGACGTTCTCGACCGGCGCTGTGTTGGGGATCTAGTTCGGTTCCGTCGCTATGAACTAGCAGCGGCGCTAAACCGGCTGAGGACGCTGCATGTTGTAGGAGCGACAAATAGGTAGCGGGCACTTGCCCCAGCCCGAGTGCGGGTAAGCGAATGGGATGCACCCGCACTCGCAGATGCTTCCCAGCAGGCCTACTAGCCCGGATACCACACGATACGCGGGTCATCCTCGGCCCGTTGATATTCCCAGGCAGCATCGATCAGTTTCTTCAAGTCATACTCCGGTCGCCATCCCAGCAGGAATTTGGCCTTGCTGTTGTCGAGCCAAGTTGAATGGTAGGGAGTGGTGATATCCACTCTGGGCAGTCGGCGAGTCTGCGCCAGATAGTCAGCCATAGCACGGTAATCTACCGGCTCGTCCATGCAGATATTAAAGGTCTGCTGGCCTGCCTGCGGCGCGTCAATGGCCCTCAAGATGGCGCTGACCAAGTCTTCGACGTGGACGAAATTACGCTTCACCGGCTCGCCGTTTGGGTCCAGCATGACCGGAACTGCCCCGGCCGCCACATACTGGTCGGCTTTCTCCGGTCCGACCAGGTCCCGCCAGCGGGGGCCACCGAAAACATCCTTGCCAAAGGACAGGTGATACTTAAAGTCGTCTTTCTCCATAATCCAGGGGGCTCGCAGGCAGCAACCGTTCAAATCGTACTGAATGTAGTATTGCTCCAGCATAACTTCTTCCAGCACCTTCGACAAAGCATAGCAACCAGGATAAGCGGTATGCTTCTGGGCTTCCGTCACCGGGGTGGGATGCGGGTAGAAAAAATGCCCCACCGCAGCATCACCGCCGATCAAGATAAACTGCTCAAAGGTGGGGCTCATCCGGCAGGCTTCCAGCAGCCAAAACAGGCCCTTAACGGTGACATCCATGACCAGAGGAGGAGTCTCCTTGCAGGTGGCCAAGTGCAAGACATGGGTAATCCCCTCCATGGCCTGGTTGACCGTCTCAACATCTTGGATGGAGCCGCGGGCTATCTCCAACCGATCGTGGACATCCAGCTTGCGATTGTGTAGCAAGGCTCGGGCAACAAACGCCTCAAAGCCTGACTCCTCAAACAACCGCCTCAGGAATACCTGACCAACCTTTCCAGTTGCGCCGGTAACCAGGATACGTTTGGTCCCTGTCATAGATTGCCTCCTCAAAAGAAACCCCGCCACGTTGGGGCGGGGTCGGTTTACACCTGGCGGGGAACCCCATACATTACCACCAGCTTCGCCAGACTGGTGACGGAACGCTACGCCTAAGCCAATTTGAGGCTCTTGAAGGCCTCGACCTGGCCGGTGATAGCCCGCTCGGTGGGCAGGCGCTCGATGCTGGAGGCGCCGAAGAAGCCCACAATACCAGGCATTTGCGCCAGCCCTGCTTCCACCTTCTCCGGCTCATCGAAGGGGCCGCCATGGCAGATGACCATGATGTCCTTGCGCACTGTGCGTCCGGCTTCGGCAATCTCCATTACCTTGGCAGTGGCTTCCTCAAGGGTCATCGCCACCGCCGCGCCAATGGAGCCGGCGGTGGTCAGGCCCACGTGAGCCACCAGCATGTCAGCACCCGCCTCGGCCATAGCCTTGGCTTCGTCCGCGTTGAAGACGTAGGGTGTGGTGAGCATGTCCAACTGGTGCGCGATGCTGATGGCCTCAACTTCCTTGTCGTAGCCCATGCCGGTGGCCTCCAAGTTGGCCCGAAAGTCCCCATCCATCAGACCCACCGTAGGGAAGTTCTGGACACCGCTGAATCCCATCTCCTTGAGCTGCTTAATGAAGACCGGCATCAAGCGGAATGGATCGGTACCGCACACGCCGGCCAGCACCGGTGTATCCCGGACCACCGGCAGTACCTCGGCCGCCATCTCAACCACAATGCCATTGGCATCTCCATAGGGCATGAGCCCGGCCAACGAGCCACGCCCTGCCATCCGGTAGCGCCCCGAATTGTAGATGATGATCAAATCGGCACCACCTTTTTCTGCAAACTTGGCAGAGATGCCAGTGCCAGCCCCACAACCCACGATGGGTTGGCCCGATTTCGCCGTTTTGCGTAGGCGCTTCAGGGCATCCTTACGAGTAATGAAAGCCATAGGAACACCTCCTTGTGCATACATTGACAGGTCAGGAAGGGCAGCAACCGGCGGCTGAAAGCCTTGGGCTGAGGCGCCTTAGCCTACGCCAGCCTGCCAGCCTTCCGCGCCTGCGTTAAACCTATTTCAACATATCCAACAGCAACTCGGCACACTTGTTGGCGAACTCTGGATCGTTGATATTATAATCCATCTCAATGACCGGGATACCCGGCTTGAGATTCTGCTTGATGGCATCGTAACAGGCCTGATCGGCCGCAGGGTCCCAGAACCTGTCGCCAGGGCTGTCCAGCATGGAGACGCCTTTCTTAGGCAAGACGATGGTCACGGGCGTACTAGCAGCGTTGGCGGCGGCCGCGATCATCTGGCCTATTTGGATGTTCTCCTCGACGCTGGTGCGCATCAAGGTAACGTTGGGATTCCATTGATAGAGGTTCCGGTCCCTGTACTTCTCAGGGACGGTTTCCATGCCCCAGAAGTTGGCCATATCCACACAGCCGGGCGTGATGACGGCTGGGATGCCCGCCTTTGAGGCAGCCATGCAACGCTCCGGTCCCGCGCTCAAAACGCCACCGCAGACCTCATCAGCCAACTCGGTGGTGGTGATATCCAGCGACCCGACGATGTAGCCGTCTGTGATAAGGCTCTCCATGGTCTTGCCGCCGGTGCCGGTGGCATGAAAGACCAATACCTCATAGCCCTGCGCCTCCATGACCCCGCGGGCCCAGTCCACACAGGGCGTGGTATTGCCGAACATGGAGGCGGTGATCAGCGGCTTCTCCTCGACCGTGGGAGGCATTTCGGCCCTGACCATGCCGGCAATGGCCCCTGCTGCGTTGGTGTAGATCATGCGACTGACGCGGTTGATGCCCGCTACATCCACAATAGACGGCATAAAGGTAATATCACGGGCGCCCGTGTAGGCGCTGACGTCGCCGCCACCCAAGGTGGAGAGCATCACCTTCGGCACGCCTACCGGCAGAACTCGCATGCCGGAGGTGGCAATGGATGTGGCTCCACTCCCCCCCATACTGATGATACCGTCCAGTTTGCCTTCATCGTAGAGCTGGCGAACGACGACCGCCAGTCCGGCCGCCATCACTTGCATAGCCTCATCCTTGTGCTGGCCCGAGGCCAGATAGGCCAGTTTCCCACCGCCAGCCCTGGCGACCTCTTCTCGCTTGACGTCAGGCTCGAACAACGGTTCGCCCATCACACCAAAGTCAACCACCAGCGTGTTCAAGCCCTCTGCCTGAATGAGGTCTCTGACAAAGGCGAACTCCCGGCCCTTGGTATCCAGAGAACCCACAATGACAACTGTTTTGCTCATGCCATAGCTCCTCATCTCGTATTGAGTACCCTCAGTGCAACTGGACTAAAGCCGTGACCGTAACATAGTGCTCCATCTTTCCTCTTTTACCTTTCGAGCTGGGCGGGTGCAGCAGGTTGTACTTTGGGAACTGCCGCTCAATTAGTGCTCTTTGAGAGTTGGTATAGTCGTCGGTCGTCAATTAGCGCGGTAGCAGGAAGCTAGCCTGACTCTGAGACTGTCTTGCGATGATCTTCAGCAGTAAGAGGTGTCAAAATCCACGAGGCGCATATACTTCTGGACGATATTATATAATGCTCTTCGTAGCCCTGTCAAGCCTCGGCAGCCCCCGAAGCCAGCCACAAAGCCGTTGCCAACATTCAAGGTGATCCGCCTGCCGTGGCTAGGAAGCTCACCCTTCAGCGCGATGAGCACCAGCGCGTGTCTTCAAGGAGGGGGGGCGAACTGAAAAAAGTGGGGCTTCAGCCAGCGAGGGCAGAGCGGCCCGGAGGGCTGGTGGAGGATGGCATGCACGCCGCCGATTCTCGACAGCTGGTACAGCATTTGATGTAGGTATTATCAGATCAAAGGCGCAGCGAACAGTCTAAGAGCAGGCGATCTTGCGGATACCACAATACAACCTTTAGCTGATCACATCAG
>CP070811.1:3894549-3924462 GCA_020343875.1 Anaerolineales bacterium
CCGCGTACCTTCAGCTTTAACAGCCCCCACGGAGCCTGTCCGGCCTGTACCGGTTTAGGCATGAGGTTGGAAGTGGACCCTGACTTGATCTTCTCGCAGCCTGAACTCACGTTGCGGCGGGGGGCCATCCGTCCCTGGGCCAGGCAGAGCAGTGGCCAGGCGGATGGTTACTATAATCAACTCATTCGTTCAGTGGCCCAACATTACAGTATCCCTCTTGACATGCCGGTCAGGAAGTTGCCGGCCAAGCAGCGAGACATAATCCTCTACGGTAGTAAGCCAGGGGACCGCATTACCCTCCGTTATCAAAACGCCGAGGGGCAGGAGCGCGTCTACCAAACGACTTATGAAGGGGTTATACCCAACCTCCAGCGCCGTTACAAGGAGAGCACCAGTGATTACGTACGTAGCGAGATCGAACGCTACATGTCGGCTCGGCCTTGCCCGGTCTGTCACGGGAAACGGTTGCGGCCTGAGGCCCTGGCGGTGACCGTGGCTGACAAGCCTATCGACCAGCTGACGACTATGGCCGTGGCCGAGGCGTTGGGTTGGGTGCAGAAGCTTCGGGGCCTGGACGAGGGGTCCCCTCTTTCGGACCGTGAGCAGAAGATTGCACGCCAGGTCCTCAAGGAGATTTACGATCGCCTCAACTTCATGGTTAACGTGGGTCTGGATTACTTGAGCCTGGATCGAGGGGCCAGCACCTTATCGGGCGGTGAGGCGCAACGTATTCGGCTGGCTACCCAGATTGGCTCACAGTTGATGGGTTGTCTATATATCCTGGACGAGCCTTCCATCGGCCTACATCAGCGCGATAACGCGCGCCTGATTGCTACCCTGAAGGGGATTCGCGACCTGGGCAACACGGTATTGGTGGTTGAGCACGATGCGGACACAATGCGTTCTGCCGACTGGATCCTGGACCTGGGGCCGGGCGCTGGCGAGCACGGCGGGCATATCGTCTGTTCTGCTCCGCACGATGAATTCCTGGCTTGTCCAGATTCGCTCACAGCCCAATACCTTCGAGAGGAGCGCACGATCCCCGTTCCCCAGACCCGACGGTCCGGTAATGGTAAGCAATTGCTGGTGCGCGGGGCCAGAGAGAACAACCTGAAACGCATTGACGTGGCCTTCCCGCTGGGCAGGTTCATCTGTGTGACGGGGGTGAGCGGTAGCGGCAAAAGCAGTCTGATCGTCGAGGTGCTCTATAAGGGCCTGGCCCAGCGAATGTATCGAGCCAAGGATAAGCCGGGGGCTCACGATCGGTTCGAGGGGATAGAATTGCTGGATAAAGTGATAGACATTGATCAGTCACCCATCGGGCGTACGCCTCGCAGCAATCCGGCTACCTATACCACCGTCTTCACCCCTATCCGGGAGCTGTTTGCCAGCCTACCCGACTCAAAACTGCGCGGTTATGCGCCTGGACGCTTCAGCTTTAACGTCAAGGGGGGACGGTGTGAGGCATGTCAGGGGGATGGTATCATTCGAATCGAAATGCAGTTCCTACCCGACGTGTACGTGCCCTGTGAGGTATGTCATGGCCTGCGCTACAACCGGGAGACGCTGCAGATTCGCTACAAGGGCAAGAACATCGCTGAAGTGCTGGATATGACCGTGGAAGCGGCTATGGACTTCTTCGCCAACATCCCGGCCATCCGCCGCAAGCTGCAGACCCTCTACGATGTGGGATTGGGTTACATCCGGCTGGGACAACCGGCCACTACGCTGTCCGGTGGCGAGGCGCAGCGTATCAAGCTCAGCAAGGAACTCAGTCGCCGCTCTACTGGCAAGACCATGTACATTCTTGATGAGCCGACCACCGGCCTTCACTTTGCCGACATCGAGAAGCTGCTGGGCGTGTTGGGGCGCCTGGTGGATGGTGGCAACACCGTGATCGTCATCGAGCACAACCTGGACGTGATCAAATGTGCCGATTGGATCATTGACCTGGGACCGGAGGGGGGCGACAGGGGGGGCTACGTCGTCGCTGCCGGCACGCCTGAGAAGGTGACCAAGAACCTGCAGAGTTATACCGGCCGGTGGTTACAGCCGGTGCTGAACGGCAGATAGCGAGTATGGTCCAAGTCCTACTCACCCTCTTTCAGCCAACAGTTCAAGGAGCCGGCTGGCATTGTGTGTAAAAGGCCAGTCATCGCCAGAAGTCGCCTCTAAATGTATAATGTGGCTACAATAACTAGAATGGAGAGACGATTCAGTTACCGCAACCAGTGGTCGTCAACCAGGGGCCACGCTGCCTCAGCGGCTTGGTGGTGGAAGATCGCGAATGATTGCCTACGCCGACACCATCGCCCTGGTCAAGTTGTTCGTAGCAGGTGTTCGTTTTTTATCCGCTGCGCTTTTCTCTTTTCCTCACTTGGTAGTCGCTGTACCCGCCCAGGTACTCGCTTAACGCTCCTTCATCTAGCTCCACGATGCGATACACTACCCGGTCCAGGAAATAGCGGTCGTGGGAGATAACACACACTGTCCCTTCAAACTCGGCCAGTGTGTTTTCCAACACTTCGGCGGAGGGGATATCCAGGTTGTTGGTCGGCTCGTCCAGCAGCAAGAAATTCGCGCCCGAGAGCATCAGCATGGCCATCTGCAACCGACTGCGCTCCCCGCCCGATAGAGTTGCTACTCGCGCCCGAGCCTGTTCGTAGCTAAACAGGAAGCGGCCCAAAAAACGCACTGCGTCCGTTTCCGAAAGAGGTGCCACCTGGCGCACTGTATCGATCAGGGTCATCTCGTAATCCAGCGTCTCGTGCTCCTGGGCATAATAGCCAATCTTCACGCTGGGACCGATCTTGATTTGTCCCCCGCTGGCCTCTTCGTGCCCTAGAATGATTCGAAACAAGAGCGACTTGCCAGCTCCGTTGGGCCCTATCAACCCCACCCGCTCACCCTGCCAGACCAGCAGGTTTAGCCCAGCCAGGACGATTGTTTCGTCTTCGCTCGCGTCGGCTTGCGTGAAGTTGGCCGGGAACGCCTTGTCCAGGTCGGTGATTTCCAACACCTTATCACTGCCCCGCCAGCCGTTCAGCTCCAGACCCATGTGCCTCCGCTCCAGGACGGGCCGCTCAATCCGCTCTATCTTCTCCAGGCGTTTCATGATGCTTTGCCCGCGCCGTATGAACTTCACATTGTCGTACACTTTACCCCATGTCATGAGGCGCCGGGCAGCCTGCTCCAGCCGTGTGATCTCTTTTTGCTGCGCCTGAAAGAGTTGCTGCTGTCTGAGCAGCCGCAACTCTTTCTCGACCGCGTATTCCGAGTAAGTGCCCGGGAAACGTGTGAGCCGACCATCCTCCAGCTCGACGATTTCGTCTGCTACCAGGTCTAGCAGGTAGCGGTCGTGGGATACTATGATGACCGCCCCCTGATAGCCGTTGATGAATTGTTCCAGGAAAGCCTTGCCGTCCAGATCCAGATGGTTGTCGGGTTCGTCCAGCAAGAGCAGGCCGGGTTGGTTGACCAGCAGTTTGGCCAGGCCAACCAGCTTTTTCTGTCCTCCGCTGAGCACCTCGACCGGCAGATCCAAGTCCGCCTCGGCGAAGCCCAGGCTGCGCAGCGTCGATCGGACGCGACCTTGGTGACCAGGCCCTCCAAGCAGCTCGTACTCCTCCAACAGCCGTGCCTGCCGGTCGAGGGTGCGTATCAGCGTATTCTCGTCGCCGTACACGGCAGGGTCGGCCAATTGGGCCTCGATGCGGGCCAGCCCCGCCTCGACCCGGGCCAGCTCTGTGGAAGCGGCCAATGTTTCCAGCCACACGCTCCGGCCGGGCTCCAGGACAGGCTCTTGCTGCAAATAGCCAATGGTCAATCCTTTGCGGCGGACGGTAAAGCCGGTGTCGCTGGCCAGCTCGCCGGCGATGAGGCGCAACAATGTGCTTTTGCCACAGCCGTTTGGCCCAACCAGCCCTACACATTGACCGTCGTGAATCTCCCACGACAGGTGTTCAAAAACCGGCTCACTTACGTATGTGAGGCTCACGCGATCCAGGTTTACGGCGATCATGATGGCGAGGCATCACTTCTTATGAACATAGCTGGCTCCTTGGCCGAGATCCCCTCTTTAAGCTCGTGGGTGTACTGCTGTAGGCGAGTGGGCGCACTTCCCTGCAACTATCGACTACCCTGGCGGAATAGCCTCCTCACCGGGGCGCAGCACTTTCTCATAGCTGTCGAACTGTCGGGTGATATGCATTCCGGCCAGCCCATAGAGCCGTGTAGCGCCCGTTGTGCTCTGCGCGTCGACGCCAAGTGAGACTTTACGCTGACCGCGCTGGTAGAACTCGCGGAAAGAATGGCGCAGCAGGGCCAAGCCTATCCCTTTGCGACGCCAGGCTGGCCTCACACCGAACTGGTCCACCCAACCTTCGTTCGGATAGTTGTAGCACAGCGAGATGCCGACGATCTTGTTGCCCTCCATGCTTAGAAACCACAGGCTTGGATCAAAGCCTTCCCGCTCGATCATGACCTGTTGCCAGGATTCAAACCGCCAGGGTATGTGCCCCCAGTGATCTTGGAAGGCTTCTTCCATGGCCTCAAAGGTGGCGCGTTCGTCCTGTCCGGGGATAAACGTGCGGGCGGTGATGCCAGTCTGCCACTCTGGAGCGGGCGACGCTTCGTTCATATCAATCCGCATGCGCCAGAAATGGCGTACCAGCCGATATCCTTCGTCTTCAAGAAACTCTCTTGAAGTCTCGTCTACGCTGCTGATGGTGTTGTACAGGGTCACGCGTGCACCGGGAGGGGCTTGGGGAACTTGCTGGCGCGCCCGCTTTTCCGCCAGCCGGACCAAGTGAGGCCTGATACCTTGAGCACGATGCTCGGGGTGCACATAGATATCTGCATAGAGGCGCACGTTCTCTCTGTTGAACAGCAGCGAATAAGCTGCCAACTGTTCGCCGGGCGCAACCACCACCCAGCCGTCTGTTTCCAGATTAAGCTCAGGCAGCTGCCAGTCGGCGCGCAGATCCTCGGCTACGTACTCTGGCTCAGCCTGCTCCGCAATATCGCATAGCTTCGTCAGCTCTGCGACGCTCTCCACGTCCTCCATCGTAGGTGCGCGTATAGACAGCTCTTTTGGAAGTGCGTCAGACATTCTCAATATTCATTCCTTTTGCCGGTATGGGCTTTTTGCTAATCGTTGCTGGCAGCTGCCGGCGGAGTGAGGTGGGCCGCCAGTGATGACCTGTGCCCCACCACACGGACTTTGATAGGTCAGATTCGCCGTCCATGGTCGAGCCCATTCGCACGTCAGAACCAATGCGGTCGGGCACTGGCGTACCACCTCCTCCTGTGTGCCGCCTCTTTTGGCTGGGCCCCTGCAAGCTGCGTCCCGGCTTTTCGGCCTCGATTGACCTGAGTTTCAGACAGCTGTGGCCGCCGTGCCATAGCGTTTCTGCAGGCTATGGCCCCAACCAACCATTTGGCTTCCCAGCCAACCTAATGCCCGGCAATACAGCCGGCCATTCCGTATACTGTTTGAGAGTGCGATATGAACAAGCCGTTCTCTCTCAGCTTGGCGCAGAAGCTCCTCGGAACGCTCTTCTTGCTCCAGAAGATCATAGTAACCTAACATGTTTGTATCTCCTTGCGGCATAAGCCTTGTTGTACAAAATTCGACTGCGATTCACTCATGTGGCGTAGGATTCGCCGGTTCGGATAGTTTGGGTTGGCTTTCGTTTCTCATTCATAACATTTCGCCTCCTTATTTGTCTGTGTCAGCGTCAGCCCGTGCGCTTCAGCCTGCCGGTGCGCTTGGCGTAGCGCTCGGCCCGGGAGAAGATCCATGCCCCGGCTGGTATCGTAACCAGCCCCATCGCCATCAGCAGGGCCAGGTCCGGCAGCAACTCGGCCCACGCTGCGTTCGTCAGCATGGCGGCCCGCATGGCTTCCAGGGCATAGGTGGCCGGGGACCCACGCGCGATAACCTGCATCCATCTGGGCAGCACGGTGATTGGGTAGTACACCCCGCTGATCAGCAGCAAGATAGCCTGTACCACATTCGTCATCTGCGCGCCCCGTTCCGGGAAGAGCAGGGGGAGCACCGCAGCCATGATGCCGAATCCAACGAAGCTGACGCTGCTGGCAATCAACACGGCCGCCCCACCCAGCAGATTGGCCTCCTCCAGGTTCAGGTCGAAAAAGAGTGCCACCACCAGGAAGATGACCCCGGTGAAGAACAGCCCCCAAACCAATGAAAAAATGGTCTGGCCTATCATGTGGGTCACTCGGGAGACGGGCGCCATAAAGGTGTACTCGACGGTGCCTTCCCAACGTTCCCAGGCGATCATCTCGCTGATGGCGTCGAACACGATGGACAGATAGCGCCACAACAGCGTACCGATGAGCAAGTACAATACCAGATAGTTGGTGTCTACGCTGGCGCCGCTGATCTGTTCCATACCGGCACCGATGTAGGTGATCGACAGCGCGCTGGCAATACTGTAGGCCAGCCACACGGCCTCCCAACCCCAGTATCGCTTCATTAGGTTGAAGTTGCGTTCCACAAAGGCGTATGAGGCCTGTGTCTCCCGCCAGATGTTTCTGCCTGTGTTGGCAATTGTCATTAAAGTCATTTTTCTTGGTCCCCTGTGAGTAGCCCTAAGGGCCGGTCATTCCTCTGCCAGCTGCTTGCCCGTTAGAGCCATAAACACATCCTCCAAGGTAACAGCGTGGCCGTTGTGAGATATGCGTGCCTTCAGACCTTCTGGTGTGTCCATGGCTACGATGCGTCCTTTGTCAATGACGGCAATCCGGTCGCAGAGTTCGTCTGCCTCTTTCATGTCATGCGTAGTCAGCAACACCGTGGTATCGTGCTTGGCCTGGATCTCCCGCACGAAGGCCTGTACGTCTTGCTTTGAGCGTGGATCCAAGCCGGTGGTCGGCTCGTCCAGCAGAAGCAGGATGGGCGCCGACAGAAAAGCACGGGCGATGGCTACTTTCTGCTGCATGCCACGGGACATTTCTTCTAGCGGTTCCCCGATGCTTCGTTCCTCAATACCCAGCCGCGTCAGGATCTGGACAATCTGCTCCCGGGCCTGGCGGGCATTGAGGCCATACAGGCGGGCTGCGTATATCAGGTTTTCCATAGGCGACAGTTTCTTGAAAAATGCCGCGTCTACCGAGACACGATTGATCATACGCTTCACAGCTGCTTCTTCTCTCTGCACATCGTGACCAAAAACCCGAATCTCACCCCTGTCCGGGATCATCAAGGTCGAAACCAGGCGCACTAACGTGGACTTGCCGCTGCCATTGGGCCCCAAGATGCCAAAGATCTCGCCTCGTTCCACTGTCAAGCTGACGTTGTCCAAGGCCACCACCGCTTTCTTTTGGGCCTTGGATCGCCCTCGAACATAGGCCAGAATCGAATGATTCCCGCCACCCCCAAAGGTTTTTGTGGCTTCGTGTATTTCCAGTGCTTTATTTGCCATCTCGATCACCCCCTTTTGAGTGAATGGCTTGCGTACGGATTGGCCTGGGAGCGTCAGGGGTGTCCTCTGGTTTGTGCTCCCCAATCTATGCATTAAGGACTGTGCAAGCCAGGTGTGTATCAACCAAAAAAAGGCCGTGGGGGCTCTTCTAGGAGCCCACGGCCTTTTGGGAGGCGCAATTGTTTTTGCAGAACTCGCGCAAGTATAACAAAAAGGCCGCGGGCTGGTGCGCCCACGGCCTTGAATCTTTAAATCAAGCCTTAGTCAATGGACGCACTACGCCCCTGGTTTGGAGAAAAGTCTCCCCCATCCCGTAGAAGGGTGCTGCTGAAAAAGACATACACGTTGTGCATCACTCACCTCTTGATTAGTATCGCGTCTGCCACTATATCACACCCAGCAGCGATTGTCAACCCCTCAAACCTTAAAAATTCGATATTGCTCACTTGACCTCTGGCGTGGATAGGAATACAATCCACTTAATCTGCTTGCAGATGTCGGTATCGGGGTATGAGACGTGAAATATCATGTGTGGACGATTGGCTGTCAGATGAATGTGGCCGACTCTCAGCGACTGGGCTCGGAGTTGGAGAAATTGGGGTACCAATATACGCACCAAGTTCGGGATGCGGATGTGGTCGTGCTGAACACGTGCGTGGTGCGTCAGAGTGCGGAGGACCGGGCTACTGGTTTTCTCTGGTCGCTCAAGCCACTCAAGCAACGACGCCCTGATGCCGTCATTGGGCTGATGGGCTGCATGGTAGGTGTGAAGGGGAATGGACATTTGCAGGAAGCCTTTCCTCACGTGGATGTCTTTCTGCCACCCAGTCAGCCGGGGCCGCTGGTGGAGTATCTGCTCGATCGGGAAGCTCGCAGTTTGGATCAATCTGAGGTCAAGAGCCGCTATCGTGCCCAGGATGGCGATTTGATCCTGCCTGTCCATGAAAAGGGCACTCTGGTCAGCGCACACGTTCCAGTGGTCTATGGCTGCAATCACGTGTGCACCTTCTGCATCATCCCCTACCGTCGTGGTCGGGAACGCAGCCGCGCTGTAGGCGAGATCGTGGCTGAGGTGCGCTCGCTGGCCGCCCAGGGCGTGAAAGAAGTCACCTTGCTGGGCCAGATTGTGGATCGCTACGGCTACGACGTGCCCGATGGACCCCGCCTGCCTGACTTATTGAGGGTGGTCAGTCAGGTGGAAGGAATCCAGCGGATTCGCTTCCTTACCAGTCACCCCAACTATTTTGATGACCACTTGATAGATACCGTGGCTGAATTGCCCAAGGTGTGCGAGCACATCGAGGTACCCCTCCAGGCGGGTCACGATCAGGTGTTGGCGCGCATGAAGCGTGGCTACACCGCCGACGACTATCGGCATCTCATCTATCACATCCGCCAGCGCGTACCTGAAGCTTCGATCGCTACCGACGTCATCGTTGGCTTTCCAGGCGAGACCGAGGCGCAGTTCAAGGCGACCCTCGACGTGTTGGCCGAGTTGAAGATGGACGTCTGTCACGTGGCTATGTACTCGCCTCGACCGGGTACCGTATCGTCCAGGATGGCCGACGATGTGCCGCTGGAAGAGAAAAAGCGTCGCCTACAAGCGGTGAACGATCTGCAAGAGCGCATCGTGGCGGACATCAACCAGAAACTGCTTGGTGAGCAGGTGGAAGTGCTGGTCGAGGAACTGCATAAGGGCAAATGGAAAGGACGTACCCGTACCAACAAGCTGGTCTTCTTTTCCGAGTCTCAGGACACTGGGGCAGATTGGCGAGGAAAACGTGTGACCGTGGAAGTGGTCTGGACTGGCCCCTGGAGCATGCAGGGCCGGCTGTGTGGGTGAGAAGGCAAGCCACCCGAGGATCGTTTGGAATGCGACAAGAGATTGGGTAGGGGCGAGGGGTCACCTCGCCTTTACTCATTGGCTTCCTGGCGGGCTGCCAGTTGGCGCTCAATGGTTTCAATGAGGTTGGTCGAGCCGAAAGGTTTGGTCATGTAATCGGAGGCCCCCAGTTCCGTGGCTTGGACGGCGTCTTTCCTCTGACCAATGCCGGTCAGCATAATGACCGGCGTGTCCGCCGTGCTGGGTCGGGACTTGATAGCTTTCAGCACCTCAAAGCCATCCATGCCAGGCATATCGATGTCGCATGTAATCACATCCGGCTTGGATTCTTCGATCAGGCGCAAGGCCTCTGGACCGCTGGCTGCCTCTATCACCTGGTATCCGGCCATTGCCAGCATCCGCGCCGTGAGATGGCGGATGTGGCTTTCATCGTCGACAATGAGAATGGTGGCACTCATTGAGCTTCTTGCCTGATCATTCGGACCTCTTGGTGTCTAGGCTTTTCTGAAAGGAACCTGTTCGTATCCAACAGGCGGCGGCGCTTGCCTGCGCCTTCTCCAGGGTGCGCGTGGCGCAGCACCCTGGCTGGCTGACAGTCACTCCAGGGGCAGGGCGGGCCAGCAGGCTTACCCTCCGGTGTCCAGCCGAAATGGGCTCAGGCCGGCTGCAACCCAAACACCCCGGATTTCCCCCAAGCCTGAAATGTGCCCATCAGCCATTGCCTGCCAGGCTATCCAGTGCGGCCTCGACGCTGGGGTAGATGCTAAAGACCCGATCGAGCATAGTCAACGAGAAGACAGTGCGTGCCTGGGGTTGAATCCCAGACAGCAGCACGCTGCCTCCGACACGACGGGTCGACTTGAGGGCCGACACCAACACTGCCAGGCCAGCACTGTCAATAAAAGGCACCTGCTCCAGGTCCACCACCAGGTGAGTAACGCCCCCCTCAATGATTTGGTTGAAGGTCTCTTTTAGCATTTGGGCGTTCATGGCATCCAGCCGGCCGGACAGGGCAACACGGGAGCAAAACTCGCTGGCTCGCTCGGTTTCAATCCTGAGATCGACTTCGTTCATGATTCAAACGACTGAATAGCTGAGTCGACGTCAGAGAAAAGTTCAAAGACCTTGTCGAACATCGTCAGTTTAAACAGCAGGTCGGCTTGTGATTGCAAGGAGGCTAATTTCAGACTGCCGTCCTTTTCATTCAGAGTCTTCAGTCCCGAGACCATGGCTGCCAGGCCAGAGCTGTCAATGAATGGCACGTTGCCCAGGTCTAGAATCACTTGGCGTATCCCTTTGCCGGCCACCTCCCGGAAGGCATCTTTCACTTGCTCCGCGGAGCGTGCGTTAAGGGTGCCATCCAGGCTGATGACACACATTTCTTCGCCGATAGTTCGTTGGGTGATCTCCATGGTTACTCCACTCCTTTTGAGCTAAACCAACCTTGGGGGATATTGATCCCGTGAAATAGATATCCCGCGGGATGTCAACCCCGAGTGTTATCAATCCAGAGGGATATATTTGACCAGGCGCCAGTGATTGCCTTTGGAGGTATGGGCCTGATACATCACGCTGTCCATGATCTGGCGAACAATATGCAGGCCGTAGCCGCCTTCGTTTAGCGCCTCAAGTTTAGGAGCAGGATCAGGAATGGCGGTCGGGTCAAAGCTCTCTCCGTCGTCGTACAAGTCAACCTGGATACCATTAGCCAGCAGTGTCAGACTGCCCCGAATCTCCCCCCCAGCCATAAGGTATGCGTGCTGGATAATGTTGGTACAGATTTCTGACACAGCTAACTCAACCAGGTAAACGAAGTCATCGCCGGCTGGGGAAGTCGGCAGATCAGGCAATGAGCGGCAAGCCTGAGTAACCTGCTGGGAGATGCTTTCTAAGACTTGTAGGTCGGCCGGGAGAGCAAACCTGATGGTCGGTTCCAGTTGAGTTTGTTGCATGATAGCAGTTGGCGTCACGCGCAGGGCAATCAAGGTTAGGTCGTCTGACCAGGGCGCGCTCTGGCGGAAACCACGGATTGCGCTTAACACCGATTGCACCAGGCCATCGGCTGTACTCCCTGCGTGGGCAAGCAGGGCTTCTCTTAGGCGGTCGCTGCCAAAGATTTGTTTGTCGGGTGACATGGCTTCTGTGACCCCGTCGGTAAAGAACATCACAAAGTCGCCAGGTGAGAGTTGCAGGGCTCGTTCGCCCCCAGCATCGGTGATTTCAATGCCCAATGGGGGAGTAGTGGCCGTTAACGTTTCAAAGGTGCTCCGGTCGGCCCGCCACCAAAGGCCGGGAGTATGACCGGCGTTGGCATAGGTCAGCGTCAAATCACTCCGGTTGAGATAAGCGACCAGGGCGGTGACGAACATCTCAACACGTTGTAGATCTTGCATCAATGCCAGGTTCGTCTGGGTGATAACTCGTTGCGGTGAGTGACCGTGTCTAGCTTCGACGCGCAGAATAGTGCGCGCCAGCGAAGTGAGCATGGCAGCCGGCACCCCCTTACCGGCTACGTCACCCACGACAATGCCCAGACAATCCTCGTCGAGTGAGATGAAGTCGTAAAAATCTCCCCCAACCTCAGTGGCAGGCAGCGAAGCCACAGCGAACTCCAGGTCGGGAAACTCGGGTAGCCCGTGGGGCAGCAGGCTGGTTTGGATCTCGGCGGCAATCTCCAGTTCGCGCTGCATCCGTTCCTGGACCAACACCTGTTGATGGAGCAACGTGTTGTTGATAATGGCGGCGATCTGCTCGACGACGGCGCCTAGCAACTTGCCATCGCCAGCGGTGAAGCCATGTCCCCTTTTGTTGATCAACCCTACTGCTGCCTTGGCTGAGGCCTTGAGCGGCAGACGCATGCCGAGCAGATTGACTAGGTTGGCCGGCGCCTCAGGCCAAAACTCGTGCAGCGCCTCACTGTCGTTGCACAGGACCATCTGGGTAGCCGATTGCAGGCGGAGATACAGCTGTCGCTGTTGCGGGGAAAAGCGGTTTCCATCGCCAACCGATACGTGGGTTAGGTTATCTTCTTGCTCCAGAATCAGAAAACCTTCCTCTGCTTTGAGGACCCGCTTGATCTCCGCCAGGACGAAACGCAGCACGGAGCTAAGATCGGCGGTTGAGGCCAGAGACTGGGTAACGTGATACACCAGATCTAGCTGATCCCAGGCGCTGATGAGTTCGTCCGTCATACCGACCAGCGATTCCTCAGTGGCTACCAACGCCTGCAAGGTCTCGGCAGTGTAGCGCAATAGGCTGGGCGGCGCTTCGCCCACTGCCATCAAATAGCCTGTGCGCGTGCCATGGACACCAAGAGGCGTGATCTGGATTGGCCTTCCATCAACTGTGACCATCTGTTGAGCGGCGTTCGGCTGGGCAAGCCACGCCTGCCAGCCTTCAGGTAGCCCAATATCATTGATTCGGCTGAAGGAACTGCTGCCTGCCAGTCCCTCTCCGGCCTCGTCTATTACAAAGAGCTGACCGCCGGTCGTCTGCTGCCAGTGATCGGTCAATCGCTCAAATATCTCCGGCTTTTGTTGGAGAATTGCCCGCAGTTTCATCAATGGCTTGTCCTACCTGGGGCAATTATACCTTAAACCGGCAATTTGTAGAAACTGGCATTTGCGAGTCTGCAGGTATGTATTGGTGAGGGTTTTCGATGGGTGCTTCAGCTTGCTGCCCAAGTTGCTTCAGTCCTCCACGGCGATGGCCAGGTGGCTGAAGACCTTAGGATAATAGGAGAAGGAAACGTCGAAATCAGCCCGGTCTTTAGGGGACAGAGAGGAAGGGCGTGGATAAGCGAATCCTACGTTGACGACACGCCCCCCCCGATCGTAGAGGGTGACGACCACGCGCGCCTGTTCGACTCGCCGCTCGCCTGGATTCTCGATGACGCCGGCTACGTGATAAAATCCGGTCTTATCCTCAAAACGACGCGTGTTGATCACGTTGAGCTCTGCGTCGCTGGTGAGCAGGTCGACAGGCCGACCAGTGGCACGCAGGCTGTAGTTTTCCAAACCTGCTGGACGAGGTAGGGTGATAACGAAGGGCGAGCGCACGCCTGGCCTCAGCGCGCTCAGGATGGTGGGGCCATTCGCCTCGCCAATCACTCGGCCCTCGGTCCCGTAAAAGGTGGCCGTGACAGTTGCCTGCCCCACGTCGAGGTGTGTGTCGTTACGTACCTCTCCTACGATGATCAAGGTGCCGTCCACATCGTGCGCGTAATCGGTTGCACTCAGCAATCCTAAGATGACCGTGTCGGGCGGCAGCGGCGTAGGTGCGGGCGTGACCCGAACCGGGGAGGGAATCGGCTCAGGAGCAGCCAGCGCTGATCCGTCTGGGGCACTGGCAACTTCGACCTTTCCTGCGGCCTGCAGGTCAAGAGATGCTGGAGTGTTGGCTGTAGCCCGGGCCACTGCTTTTTCGCCCGTTCGTGAGACCGACCCAACCCGATACTGGTAGCGCGAACCGGTGCGCAAACTGGTGTCAACCAAGGTATGCTCCTCCGTTTCGACTTTGAACAGGTACACCCCATACCCGGTGCCCATATCACTGTAGAGCCGGTAAGCTTTGCTGCCAGCGACAGGCTCCCACACCAGCTTAATGCTGTTTTTGCTCACAGAGGTGGCCTCCATCAAGTCGAAGCCAGAGGTAGATTTTGGTGTCTCGGTGGCAACTGGCCTGGGCGATGGGGTTGCAGTCGCCGTCGGGCTGGGCGAAGGTATGGGCGTGTGGGTCGGGCTGGGCGATGGCGTGACCGTGTGCGTAGAACTGGGCGACGGTATGGGCGTGCGGGTCGGGCTGGGCGATAGCGTGACCGTGTGCGTGGAAGTAGGCGATGGCGTGATCGTGTGTGTGGAACTGGGCGACGGGGTGGGCGTACGAGTCGGGCTGGGCGACGGTGTGTGCGTTGGTGAAGGACTGGAGCGCAAGGCTGCACTGGGTGCCATTGTTTGGGGCACACGCGCGATGGCCGAGATAGCGGTGGGCGATGGCGAAGGCCGTACTTTGGACGCTGGGGATGACGCAGGCAGTGGCGTACGGGTAGGTGATGCCGTCGCCGTCCCCGTGGACGTCGGCTGCGGGCTGGGCGTAGCGGTGGGCAGCGGCGTGCGGGTGGCGGTGGATGTCGGTGTGGCGCTCGGCGATGGGTAAGGCGTCGCTATCCGGGCAACGGCGGCCTGAGATGTGGATGTGAAGGTAGGTAATGGGGTGCGGGTAGGCACCCGGGTACGCGTGGGGGAGGGCACGCGCGTGTCGGTCGGTGGAAGGTAAGGATTTGGTGTGGCAGTCGGCCATAGCGTGCGGGTGGGCAGCGGTGTCCATGTGGGCGTGGCCTGCGGCGTGCGAGTGGGTGTGCGGCTAGGGGTGGCCGTGGGCCACACCTCGGGCGTGAAGGTAGGGGTAAATGTGGCTCGCCGGGTGGCGGTCGGGGTGGCCCAAGGCGGCACAGTCGGCTCAGCGGCCAAGTAGGCAGGGTTGGCCCACAGGTCGTAGGTGGTGACCACCACGATCAGGCCGCCAATGACCACGATATTCAACACGGCCAGCAGCCCGAGAAGCACTGCCCATTGCCAGGGCTCAAAGTCAGGCCAGTCTACCAACTATCTCACCTTCTGAAAGACGATTTCGTAGGAGTAATGATATAGAGAATTAGCAACCGAGTTTCCGGTATCGGCGCATGTCTCGCTGCGTGGGATATCGGGTGTAATCGGCCCGCCACTCTGGCTGATATAGTCGAGCACTTGCACCGTATAGCTGCCTTTGAACATTGCAAAATCAACGAAGCCGGGGTCTATGTGTGTCTTTTGTCCCGTCGTCATAGTGGCTTCACCACCCGGCCAGGCAACCTGTACCCGGACACCAGGCATGCCTATACTATTCATATCTTTTACGTAGATGAACAGGTGATGTTTACCTTCATTCTCGCAAGCCGTTAGCTGGCGGACGCTAACCTGAAAATCCACGTCAGGCGTAGGGGTGGGCGCAGGTGTGAACGTGGCGGCCGGACGCACCACGGCGGCAGGCTGAGGCGCCACCGTCGGCGTCTCAGTCGGTGTAGGTGTGACCGTGGGCGTGTTGGTCAGCGTCGGTGTCCAGGTCGGCACCAGGGTATTTGTCGGTCTGGGTGTAGACGTCGGCGTAGGTGTGCTGGTAAAGGTTGGCAATGGCGTGCGAGTGGGGGGCACCTGGGCCAGCACACGAGCCTCCAATGGCGACGATTCCGGAGCTCTCCGGGTGAGCACCAGCCAACCCAGGCTGGACATGGCTACGAAATTGGCTACCATCAGCAGGCTGATGATAAGTTTCCAGTCGCTGACCGACACATCCTGGAGTTGGGTGTTCAGTCGATCAAGCATCCTCAGCCGTTTCTCCAAGCTTGACATACTAACTTGACATATATTATAGCATCGTTGATGTCTTATGGCAAGTGCCTGAAGGGGGCTCTTTGTACTAGTCATGCTGGATCGGGCCGAACGGTCCTGACATAGTGCCATTTGCCCCAAGGTGGCGCTCAGTATATAATCGTTATGTACTTACCTCGCCACAAGCTTCATGCCAGTGCCATGCGAGAGAGCTTCCAGCGCCTGTGCGGAGGCGCTGAATGCTCCGTACCACCTTAGTAGCCTGAATATTTCCTTATGATACAACGAGTTGCGATGCTCAGCGTTCATACCTGCCCGTTAGCGACTTTGGGTGGCAAAGAAACGGGCGGCATGAACGTATACGTGCGTGACCTCTCGCGCGAACTAAGCCGACGGGGCATTGTAGTGGATGTCTTCACTCGCTCCCAAAGCCCTACCATTCCACGCGTCGGCCAGGGCCGGCTGGGGGAACTGGGGCGCGTAATTCATATTCCAGCCGGGCCCGAGCGACCTTACAACAAGAATCTTGTCTTCGATCATCTGCCCGAGTTTGTACGGCGCGTGCAGGACTTTGTGATGCGTGAGAAGATTGAGTACGATCTGATTCACAGCCACTACTGGCTTTCGGGCTGGGCCGCCCTCGACTTGCGTGCTGCCTGGCGCACACCAGTCGTCCAGATGTTCCATACGCTCGGAGAAATGAAGAATCGGGTGGCACAGACACCTGCAGAGCGAGAGAGCTTGCGGCGTATCGAGGTCGAGGGCCGCATCATGCGCTCTGCCGACCGACTGATCGCCGCCACGCCCCTGGAAAAGGCGCAGATGAGCTGGCTTTACGGCGCTGATGCCGACCAAATCTCGGTCGCCCCAGCTGGCGTTGATTTGAATCTCTTCCGCCCTGTCCCCCGCGCCGAGGCCCAGGTACGGATCGGCGCTCCAGATTGCGGGAAGATGATTCTGTTTGTGGGTCGCATTCAACCGCTCAAGGGCATTGATACATTGATGCGAGCCATGAAACAGGTCATTAACCAATATCCAGACTTGGCTGGCGACCTATGTGTGAATATTATCGGTGGTGATCCGAATCCAGACTCCGAGTTGGAACGGGTGGAGTTTGAAAGGCTGAAGCAACTGTGCGTCGATCTGGGCATCGGCAACCTGGTGACGTTTCTGGGCGCCAAAGATCAGGATACGCTGGTCTACCATTACTCGGCAGCCGAAATGGTGGTTGTGCCCTCTCATTATGAGTCTTTTGGCATGGTCGCCCTGGAAGCCATGGCGTGCGGTACGCCGGTTATTGGCTCCGACGTGGGTGGGCTTTCCTTTAGCATTGAGGATGGCTTTAATGGTTATCTGGTCCCTCACCAAGACCCACATGCGCTGGCGGACAAGATTGCTCTGCTCCTTAGGCGCCCTCGGCTGCGTGAGCACCTGGGCACGCAGGCTATTCGCTGGGCCGAACGTTACGCCTGGACCTACGTGGCTGATGAAATCCTGGAAGTATACAGATTGGTCCTTCAGAGACGTTTGCGCGTTGTGACATAAGCAGGTACAATGTTCACGTAGTGGCGAGTGCCAGATGCGGGCATCGGCGCTGACCGAAAGAAGGGTGAGGCGCGCCTTGTCGGACACAGTAGAAACGTTGCAGCAGGTGTTTCGTGATCTTTCGGCACCGGAGCTGGAAGCCTTGGCGGCAGTGGCAGTCGCTCGCGATTACCCGGCTGGCACTGTCGTTTGCCACCAGGGAGAGCTGGAGCACGTCTTCTACATCATCCAGGCAGGCCAGGTGGTGATTTCTCACCGCTTGGCGGACGGCGATGAGCAAACGCTAGGCGTGCAGGGCCCTGCCTCTTTCTTCGGCGAAATTGGATTGCTGGAGAACCGCCCCCGGTCGGCTACAGTACGTACCCTCATAGATAGCCGTCTGTTGGAGATCACCGAAGAAGATTTCAAGCGGATGATATACCGTAGCCCTGAGGCAACCTTGACGGTCCTGCGGGGAGTCATTCGTAGCCTGCGCGAGACCGACCGGGTTACCATAGACCAGCTCCAGGCCAAGAACCTGGAGCTACATCAGGCTTATGCCGATTTGAAAGCTGCACAGGCCGAGTTGGTTGAGCAGGAGCGATTCAAGCGGGAAATGGAAATCGCGGCCGATGTGCAACGCAGCATTCTGCCTGCCGGATTCCCCCACATCCCTGGCTTTGACTTCGCCAATTACGCTCGCCCGGCCCGTGACGTGGGGGGTGACTACTACGATCTGTTGCCGGTGGATGACGATCACTTTGGGCTGGTGATAGCCGACGTATCAGGCAAAAGTATCCATGCTGCTATCTATATGGCGGTGACACGCGCCCTGTTTTTGGCAAAGGCTGCTGAATACCAGTCACCCCGCGATGCCGTCCAGCAGATTCACGATTTGTTGATGGCCTCTTCCGAATCTGACTTGTTCGTGACTGCCTTCTACGGTGTGGTCAGTCGACAGTCCCTTGAGATGCGTTATGTGCGGGCAGGGCACGATTGGCCCATTCATTTTCGGTCTCAAACGGGTCAACTATCTTTGCTAGAGGCCCAGGGACGGTTCCTGGGTAGTCTGCAGGGATTGATATTGAACGAAGCGACTCTACAGCTTTGGCCAGGCGACGCTCTGGTCTGCTACAGCGATGGCCTGACCGACGCCACATCCCCTGATGGAGAGTACTATGGCCTAGCACGCCTTGAAGCCGTGATAGCCAGAGACGGTCACAAGTCAGCCGGGGCCCTGATTGACGCAATCGTGGCTGATGTGGACCACTTTAGGGCTGGCGCCCCACAGCCTGATGACTTGACGCTACTGGTGATGAAGGTGCAATAAAATGCCCATTTGTGACCTTTACAGATCCCCACAAGGAGGCGCGTACTATGAGCTACGACCAGCAACCAGACGATAACTGGGAGTGGGAATCTCCCGAACGACGTCGCCCGAAACGGCTAGACGAAGAAACGGCTGAAATTGGCTTTCCTGTTGTCTGGGTGCTCATTGGTGGGTTGGCTGGCCTGCTGACCATCGGGCTGATCGGACTGGGAGTGGTACAGTTTATCAACAAACGCTCGGTACCTACCCCTACCCCTCCGGGCCTGCCTACCCTGGCCTTACTAGCTACGCCAACGGCCGCATCGGTGGCCGTTGAGACGTCTACGCCTGAGTTGGCGGCCGTTACGCCTACCCTGCCGCCTACCGCTGAAGTCGTTCCGCCGACGGACACCCCAGAGCCGGTTGCGCCCTCTGAAATCCAGGAGGGTGGTTATGTTCAGATTGTCAACACCGGAGGGGTGGGACTTAGCTTGCGCGCCGGTCCCGGCACCAACAACGCACGTTTGGTGGTAGCCGATGCCGACTCCATCCTACCTGTCATTGGCGGACCGCAGGAGGATGAGGGGGGAGAGACCGACGAAGCTGGCGCCGTCTACTTGTGGTGGTTTCTGCGCAACGCGGACGGCACCGAAGGGTGGGGACGTGCCGACTTCCTGGAGCCTAGCCTCGCCCCGGAGGAGTAGTCCCCAGAGCTAATGGCCCCTTGTGTGCTGGCCTCTTTCGATTGGAGCGAGGCTAAGCTGCATTCAGGGTCAGGTACAGGTGTAGGAAAGAAGCATTGGCCTATGGGTCAGACCGATTTCGGTGAGGCTAAACGGCGTATTGCTCAGCTGCGCGACGAAATAAACTACCACGCCTACCGATACCACACGCTCGACGATCCTGTCATCAGCGATGCCGAATACGACCGCCTGATGGGCGAGTTGCGTGCGTTGGAGGAGGCGCATCCACCACTCGTAACTCCCGACTCTCCCACTCAACGTGTCGGCGCGCAGCCAATGGACCAGTTCGAGAAGGTGGTCCACCCTGTTCCTATGACCAGCTTGGGTAATGCCTTCGACGACGAGGATTTGCAGGCCTGGCTGGTGCGTATCGGTCGCCTGCTGCCGGACGACATTTCCGTGACGGACTTGGCCTTCGTTGTCGAGCCTAAGTTCGATGGGCTGGCAGTGGCCCTTACCTACGAGAATGGTATCTTGCTGCGAGGGGCAACGCGCGGGAATGGGGTCGAGGGCGAAAACGTGACCGCCAATTTACGCACGGTCAAAAACATCCCCCTGCGCATCCCTGCCTCGTCCGCTGGCCCTTCTCCTCCCTCTCGCATCGAGGTACGCGGCGAGATCTATATTCCCATCGCCGACTTCAACGAGCTCAATCGGCGCCAGTCAGAACGAGGGGAGCGGCTATACGCCAATCCCCGCAACGCGGCGGCCGGTGCTGTCCGCCAACTGGATAGCCGGATCACCGCCCAGCGCCCACTGGCTTTCTTTGCCTATGCCATTGGCTATGTGGAAGGCGTCCAGCAGGAGCCCGAGGGGCACGCCATTGGGTGTCAGTGGGAGGCCCTGGACTATTTGCGGCGACTGGGTTTCCCAGTCAACCCCGACATCAAGCGCTCCCGCGATCTCGAGGAAGTTCTGGACTTCATTCACCAGTGGACGGAGCGGCGCCAGGACTTGCCCTATGAGGCGGATGGCGTGGTGGTTAAAGTGGACGCCTTTGCCCTTCAGGAGCTCCTGGGAGTAGTGGGCAATGCACCGCGCTGGGCCATCGCTTACAAATTCCCTGCCCGCGAGGCGACCACCAAGTTGCTCAGGATTGACGTCAACGTGGGGCGGACTGGCGTGCTCACTCCTTATGCTGTGCTGGAGCCGGTCAATGTGGGTGGTGTCACGGTACGACAGGCCAGTCTGCACAATTTTGAAGACCTGGCCCGCAAGGATGTCCGTGAGGGAGACACTGTCATCATCAAGCGGGCCGGCGACGTAATCCCCCAGGTGGTCAAACCCATTCTCGATCTACGCCTGCCCGACTCGCAGCCCTACCAGTTGCCCGAACGATGCCCATCGTGTGGCGAACCGGCGGTCAAGCCGGAGGACGAGGTGGCCGTTTATTGCGTGAATGCTGCCTGCCCGGCCCAGCTGGTACGGCGGGTCGAATATTTCGTGTCCCGGGGCGCCATGGATATTGAGGGCTTCGGCATCAGAATTGCCCAGCAGCTCATCCAGGAGGGGCTGATTCGAGATGTGGGTGACATCTATGCTCTGGATGAGAAACGGGATCAACTACTGGCGCTGGAGGGTTTTGCCGAGAAGAAGATCGATAACCTGTTAGCTGCCATCCAGGCCAGTAAGTCGCAGCCGCTGGAGCGAGTGGCGACGGCCCTGGGCATCCAGGGCATAGGCAACGTGGTGGCCAGGGCGCTAGTAGGTGCTTTTCCTTCTATGGAGGCATTGGCCAGCGTGGGCGTCGAGGAGTTGGAGGCTGTCGAGGGTATCGGCCCGCATATCGCCCATAGCGTGGTGGACTGGTTCAGCCGCCCGCGCCACCAGCAGGTGGTGGAGAAGTTGCGTCGGGCCGGCCTCCAGATGGAAGCCGAGACGGCTGCCTTATCCCCTCAACCACTGGCCGGGCTGACCTTCGTCATCACCGGCACATTGCCTGCCATGAGCCGTGACCAGGCCAAGGCCTTTATCGAGGCTCACGGCGGCAAGGTGACAAATTCCGTCTCCAGGCAAACCGATTACCTGCTGCTGGGAGAAAATCCGGGGGGTAAGTTGGCCAAGGCCCAATCGCTGGGGACAAAGATCATCGGCGAGGATGAACTTAGGGTGCTTGCCGGACAGTAGGTGCCGCAACGGATGTGATTGGGGTGCTGCATTCGAGGCGCCTACTTCATGCCTCAACCTTGATCCACCCGGCTGTTGGAAGGAACCCAAAGGCCTTGGGGGGACCTAGTGACCACGCTCCTTTTGCAGACCAAACTGTATATTCCTCCGCTGCGCCCCAACCTCGTCCTGCGCCCGCACTTGATTCAGCGCCTAAACACAGGCCTGCACGGAAAACTGACGCTGATTTCCGCCCCTGCTGGTTCCGGCAAAACCACGCTGGCCAGCGAGTGGGCCTCCAAACTCCAGATGAAGCCTGACCCACCGGTCAGGGCTGGCTGGCTCTCGCTGGATGAACTCGACAACGAGACACGGCGCTTCTTTTCGCACCTGGTGGCGGCCCTGCAACAAGTTGATGCGGATATAGGCCGTACGGCTCGCGCGGCTGTCGAAACGCCTGAGCGCCTATCCCCAGTCACACTGGCCACTACCCTGATCAACGACATTGTCGCCCTTCCTCACAAGATCATCCTCGTCCTGGACGATTATCACGTCATCCAAGAGCATGAGATTCAAGAAGCCTTACGTTTTGTGGTTGACCATCAGCCACAAAACCTGCACCTGGTGATTACCTCGAGAGTCGACCCCGACTTGCCCTTATCCCGTTTGCGGGCTCGCGGGCAGTTGACAGAAATCCGGAGCGCCGATCTGCGCTTCAACGAAACGGAAATCCTGGAATTCCTCAAGACGGCCATGCCAACAGCGGCCAAGCTATCATCCGAAGATGTCCACGTATTGGCGGAGCGTACCGAGGGGTGGATTGCCGGGATACAGCTTGCGACCTTATCCATGCCGTACCAGGCAGACATCTCGAGTTTCATCCAGTCTCTTTCCGGGGGCAGCCAGTACATACTAGACTATCTAACAGACGAGGTTCTGCGCGACTGGCCCAGGGACATCGAGGAGTTTCTGCTGCAGACGTCCATTCTGGATCGGCTGGCTGCACCACTGTGTGACGCTGTCACCGGGCGCCACGACTCCCAGCGTAACCTGGAAGCATTGCGGGAGGCCAACCTATTGCTGATCGCGCTGGATGGGGAGCAGCGCTGGTACCGCTATCACCATCTGTTTGCCGATGCGCTAAAGGTGCGCCTTCTAAGAGGAGCGCCAGAGCAGGTACCAGAATTGCATCGGCGGGCCAGCGATTGGTACCTGGATAACGGTTTCGTTGTTGAGGCAATCCATCACACGTTGGCAGGGGAGGCTTTTGAACGGGCGGCGGAACTCATCGAGCAGTTTGCCCAGCAATTGCTGTTTAATGTGCTCGCCTACGTGCACGTGCCCACCCTGTTGCGCTGGTTAGATGCATTGCCCAAGGCGCTTTTCCGCGAGCGACCGTGGTTGAGTGCGTCTCGGGGTTGGGCTTTGGCAAACACGGCCCAAAGCGAGGCTGACCTCAAGGAAATCGAAGCCTGTTTGTACACTGGCCGGCAGGCTCTAGATGACACGTCACAGGACCCTGTTCACCAAGCTGATGATACCCTACAGGGCGTGCTCACGGCTCTGGAGGCCCACCTGGCGCTCGCTCGTGGTGATACCTCGTATGCTAGCGAATTGGTCCGCACCGCGCTGGAATTGATCTCAGAGGATCATCACCAATTGCGGGCCGGTCTCTTCAATGTACTGGGCACTGCTTACTGGCTCAGTGGCCAGGTGCTCAAAGCCAGCCAGGCCTATGAACAGTCTGTCCGCGCGGCGGAGCTGTGCAGGCAAACCTTCTTCAGGGTAAGCGGCCTCTCCTGTATCGCCGAAATGTACAAAGAGCGAGGGCGACTGCACCAGGCGGCGGAACACTTCAGCCAAGCCATTCAGATTGCCACGGATGAGGGCTGGCAGTCACTGCCCATAGCAGGCGAGCTGCTTGTGAGCCTGGCAGAGGTATTGCGTGAATGGAACCGGCTGGAGGAGGCGCTTGAGTACGTGCAGCGCGGTATCAAAATCGGCACAATGGCAGGGCCTAGCTACCGTCTCTTGATCATCGCTCACATCGTGCTGGCTCGCATCCGGTATGCGAAAGGGGAGCAGCCTGGGGCTCTGGCAGCCATCCAGGAGGCCGAATCCTACGCCCAGCAATACGAGCTGATGGGACTGAAGTTATGGGCGTCCGCCGTCCAAGCGCGGCTGCAACTGTTAGGAGGTGAGCTGGCGGCCGCAACCCGCTGGGTGCACGATGCGGCTCTTGACCCCCACGACCAGGCGGCCTCCCGTCGCTTCCCTGGCGAATACGCCACACTGGCCCGCTGTCTGATTGCCCAGGCCCAATACACGCAAGCCCTGGAGCTGCTGCGCATGCTGCGCTCAGACGCAGAAGCGTTAGGACGTATGGGGCGGGTGATCGAGGCTTTGGGGCTGCAAGCGATTGCCCTGCACTTGCAGGGTGATTCCCAATCAGCCCAGGCCTCGTTGCGGGCGGCACTAGAATTGGCCGAACCTGAGGGTTTTGTCCGGGTCTTTGCCGATGAGGGTCAGGCCATGCGAGCGCTGCTGCGCCAGGCTGCCCGGGACGACCCCCACAACCATTACATCCTGCGCCTGCTGCAGGCCATGCCTGACGACCTGGCTAGCCCCGATCCGAACCAACTCCTCCTCGAACCGCTCAGCGAACGTGAACTCGAAGTATTGGGCCTGATTGCTGCCGGTTTGAAGAACCGCGAGATTGCCGGTGAGCTGGTGGTCACGCTGGGCACGGTCAAGGCCCATATCAACAACATTTACGGAAAGCTGGGTGTCAGCACCCGCGTCCAGGCCATTGAACGCGCGAGTGCACTGGGCATCCTGAAATAACCGCTTTTTGGCACCTCACTATAACCCTCACTATAACCCCCAATCTAACCTTTGGCTGATGACTCCCGGCAGGTTGCTGGCTATACTGAGAGCATCGATCTACGAGTTTTCTCATATTGGCCAGTTACGGGGTAATGACGCATGGAGAAAACAATCGGCCAACAGCTTTCCAAGCACGAACTGCGGTACAGGTATGACGAATTTGCACCCAACTTCAAATACGAAGAATGGGTCTGCAACCACATCTTCGGATTAAAGCGGCTACGCCGTCAGCACTTTGGGCAGGCAGCCGGTAAAGTGCTAGATGTAGCCACAGGAACGGGGGTTAACTTCGGGCATGTACCGAGGACCAGCCAAATAACGGCCGTTGACCTAAGTCCCGGCATGTTGGATATCGCTCGCGCTCGGGCCAGGAAGCTGGGGCTGTCCGTGACGTTCCGGGTGATGGATGCCGAAGCCCTTGACTTTCCCAATGACACCTTCGACAGCGTGATTTCGTCTCTTGCTACCTGTACGTTCCCTCATCCGCTGGTGGCCCTGGGCGAAATGGCGCGGGTGTGCAAGCCGGGGGGGCGAATCCTGCTGCTGGAACATGGCTGCAGTAGCTGGAGGATCGCCGCTAACTACCAGAACCGAAAGGCGCACCAGCATTATGCGCAGGTGGGCTGCCGCTGGAACCAGGACCCCTTGGCGATCGTGCAGGCAGGGGGGCTAGTCATCACCAGAATCCAACGTCACTGTGCAGGTCTCTTCTACGTCATCCAGGCCCGTCCGGGAAAGGACCAGTGAATCATGCGGAACACAGTCAGAACAGAAACCAGTATCGCTCATAAAGACCAGGCTCCCTCAGCCTGGGCAGGCCCATTTTTGACCATTTGGGGGGGACAGGCTTTCTCGCTGGTGGGCAGCCAGCTGGTGCAGTTTGTGCTGGTGTGGTACCTGACGGCCACCACGGGTTCAGCCACCGTGTTGGCCTTTGCCACCCTGGTGGCATTGTTGCCCCAGATTTTCCTAAGCCCGGTAGCGGGTGCCCTGGTCGACCGCTGGAACCGACGGATGGTTATGATGGTCGCCGACGCAGGCATCGCTCTGGCCACCGTAGCGCTGGCAGCCCTGTTCCTCATCCAGGCTGTGCAGGTATGGCATATTTACCTGCTCATGTTCATCCGCGCGGCGGGTGCCGCTTTCCACTGGCCTGCTATGCAGGCCTCCACCTCGCTTTTGGTACCCGAAAGGCAGCTCTCGCGCGTGGCTGGCCTGAACCAGACACTGTGGGGACTGGCCGGAATCGTGGCTCCCCCCCTGGGCGCGCTGCTTCTGGGCCTGCTGCCCATGCAGGGGATTCTGGCGATTGACGTGGGCACGGCTATGCTGGCCATCGGACCGCTGGTCTTCATCGCCATCCCCAACCCGGAGCGCAAGCATGGTTCTCAGGCACTAGACGAGAAGGCGTCTGTGTGGGCAGATCTGCGCCAGGGCCTGCGTCTGGTGAGGCGTTGGCCGGGCCTGCTGATGATTATCATCATCGCCACCTTGATCAACCTGCTCTTGGTGCCTGCCATCTCGCTCATGCCAATCTTGGTGACCGAGCACTTTGGTGGCGGCGCCCTGCAACTGGCCTGGATGGAGGCAGCCTGGGGAATTGGCATGGTGCTGGGTGGGGTTTTGATAGGGGTGTGGGGCGGGTTCAAACGCCGCATGGTGACCGCGCTGGTGGGCTTGATCGTCATGGGCGCGGCTCTCACAGCGGTCGGCCTGCTCCCGTCGACCGCTTTCATGCTGGCGTTGGCAGCGTTCTTCTTGGGGGGCGCCATGAACCCTATCGTGAACGGGTCGGTCTTTGCCGCGTTACAGGCCAGCGTGCCAGCCGATATGCAAGGCCGCATCTTCACCCTGCTGCTGAGTGGCTCGGCTGCCATGGCGCCACTTAGCCTGGCGGCCGCGGGTCCTCTGGCTGATGCCTTTGGGGTCCAGATTTGGTTCGCGGTGGGTGGCCTGCTCACCGTAGCCATGGGCGTGAGCTCGGCCTTTGTGCCGGCCCTGCTGCACTTCGAGGAGCAGGGTCAGAAGATTGCAGAACAAAATGGCGCCCAGGCGCCCTCAGGCGGCGAGAGTAGCGCGCTTCTGCCTGCCTGAGCGGTCTTCCCTGGCCGGCTGTGGCTGGGCCGGTGCTGATTTGGGAATATGCGTGACTAAAAAACCGCGCATGGGGGCCAGGCAATCCGCGGCTCCTGACCGCTGTATAGATCGGCAACAGTCAGGGGCGAATTCCTGGTGGCCTTACCTGATAGAACCTGCGCCTGGCAGCCACGGATTCGAGACTCGCTCGCGTCCGATAGTCGTCACCGGACCGTGGCCCGAGTAAACAAGCGTGTCGTCGGGTAGGGTCATCAGCTGCTCGCTGATGCTGCGCATGAGGGTTGGATAGCTGCCACCGGGCAGATCGGCGCGCCCGATGCCCTGGGCGAAGAGCACGTCCCCGTCAAAGATGGCCCCCTGGTTTGGCTCATAAAAGGTGACGTGACCGGGCGTGTGACCGGGGGTATGCAGCACCCGCAGGGTCAGTTCGCCTACGACGATCTCCTGGCCGGCCTCCAGCCGGATGGTCGGGTCGGGTATGGGGGGAGGCTGAACCCCGAAGAAGATCGAGCCGCCGCCCATATTCAATAAGGTCAGGTCCTCCGGGTGCAGACCCAGCGGGGCGCCGGTAGCCTTCATGACGGCATCGGTTGCCCCAATGTGATCGAAGTGGGCGTGAGTCAGGAGCACGTGGGTCACCCTCAACCCCAAGTCGTGAACCAGCTCCAGGATGCGGTCTTCCTCGTCGCCGGGGTCGATGATGGCCGCTAGCTTCGTCTTTTCGCAGCCCACGATGTAGCAATTAGCCTGGGTGAAACCCACCGGCAAAGTCCTTACGATCACGCTTCCCTCCTTCATCCGCCGCCTGTCATCGGCGATCAACCATTGGAATGGGGGGATTATACCTCAATCGTCTGGAGGGGCCAAGGGTCAAGAGGCAGGGTGACAATTGACGAATAAGGGGAAATGGACTATAATGCCCACTGCTGTCGGGGACCGGAACAGCCAGCCGAGGTGGCGGAACAGGAAGACGCGCTGCGTTCAGGGCGCAGTGGGCAATGGCCCGTGCGGGTTCGAATCCCGCCCTCGGCATCAACACACTGCGGGGTGGAGCAGAGGTAGCTCGCCAGGCTCATAACCTGGAGGTCGTAGGTTCGAATCCTACCCCCGCTACCTGAAATCTTCCCACTCATCTACCTCAGCTCTCCAGGTTCCTCCCAGCCCCGAACCTGGAGAGCTCCGGTACCTCCGGTTTTAAAAAAACTCCCTCTACAGTAAGCATAATTTCGCTTATCCAACCTACCGGAGGACTCATGGTTCGTGACCTTACCCTATCCCAGGCCATCGACGGATTCACACTCGAAAAGCAGGCCCAGCGCCTATCCCCGCGCACCCTCGAAAACTATGAAAGGGCCTTCCACCGCCTCCTCGACTTCCTTGGCGACGATCCCCCCATCCGCCACATCACCCCTCATCACATCCGCCGCTTCATGCTGCACATCGCCACCACCCCCCGCGCCCCAGCCGGCGTCGCTCCGCGCCCTGCTCGGATTCTATCCAAGAAGAGCCAGCTCAACATCCACGTCGCCTTATCCTCCCTCTGGACCTGGGCCGTGGCCGAAGGCCTCGCCGACCAGCACATCATGCGGGCCGTGCCTCGCCCCAAACCCGAACAACGCGCCGTCAACCCCTTCACCGAGTCCGACCTGCGCGCCCTGCTCGCCGCCTGCAGCCGCACCACCGCCTACACCCGTCGCGGCAAACGCTCCTGCCAAAACACCCGCTCCACCGCCCTGCGCGATCGAGCCATCGTCCTGTTGCTCCTGGACACCGGCATGCGCGCCTCCGAACTGTGCACCCTTACCCTGGGCTCTCTCGACCTCAAAAACCGCCAGCTGCGCGTCTTCGGCAAAGGCAGCAAAGAACGCATCCTGCTCTACTCCCCCTCCACTGGCCGCGCCCTGTGGCGTTACATCGCCCACTCTCGCCCAGACGAGCCGCCCACTGCTCCCCTCTTCATCTCCACCATTGGCACCCCCTACAACCGCGTCGCCCTGCTCAACCTCCTCCAGCGCCTCGGCCAGCGCGCCGGCGTCCCCAACTGCCATCCCCACCGCTTCCGCCACACCTTTGCTATTCAATTCCTGCGCAACAACACCAACATCTTCGCCCTCCAGGCCGCCCTGGGCCACACCAGCCTGGACATGGTCAAGCGCTACCTCATGATCATCCAGGCCGACCTCCAATCCGCCTACGACTCCGCCTCCCCCGTCGCCAACTGGAGGCTCTAGCCACATCTGCCAACCCTTTGAGACTCCACAGTAAGAAGCGCCGCCCAACCATTGAATCTACGCCCCAAATGTGATACAATGTGCACATAAGAAACGCCCCTCGCCGCAACCGAGCCGATTTCCGACAGCACCACATCTTGCCCTCCGCATCGAGAGTCAGCCGTAGCTAAAGCAAAGGTCGGGAAGAACCAAGAATCCCGATGCAAAAGCAAAGGAGGTAAAGGCAACATGACACCGCTAGTCCAGTATGACACCACGACCGAACAATTCAGTGAGATATTTGGCAAGCTACAAGAAACCTTCAAGGAGGTCTCGCCCGTCAAGCCAGTTGTTTATACCTTGGCCGAGGTCTTCAATCTGGTGTTTTATGCAGTCCTTTGGTCAGAGTCATCGAGCAACGCGTCTGAGCAACATGGTCGATTAATGAGCAGAAGCGAATGGACTTACCACGTGGCCTTCGCCATACGCAAAACGGCCCAGATTTTGAGTCTAAACTACAGATTCGAGACCATGGGCAGGCTGGACGCAGTGATTGAAACGTATGAAGAGAATCCTAGAGTTGTCCTTATGGCCGAGTGGGAATGGGACCATACGAGTATATTTGGGGAAGGCAAAGAATTGGAGAAACTTTGGCAAGCTACAAGCAGTGTTCCAGATGCCAATGCACTCCTATTCACATATTGTCCTGGGGATAAAATTGACGACTTCGAAAGAGACGTCATAGAATATTGGCAAGGACAAGCCGCCAAGATGGGAAAAGACCATCCTATCCTTTATCTGAATACTGCTGTATACGTCAGGGAAGAATCAGTTGAATTCATACAAGCCCATGAGACGTGTGAGATTCACGCCGAGGGAGTTAAGATATGGAGCCCTGCATTCCTTCGTAGAGCACCCTACGCCTAGTTCATCGTAAGGCAACTGTTGACAGCCCAGCAACTCCCACCGCCTGTCATTTCGACCGCAGGGAGAAATCCCCCAAACATTGCGTCTTAGGTCGGCACCCTCTGGGCAGGGCACGTCAGGACTAATCTTACACCCTACTGGGGACAAAATAACCCGCCGCCTCGTCCTCTGCGACAGAATCGGCAAGCCCCGCCTGATATCGGAGAGGCATTTCCCCCTTCCTTCCCAGCCCCCTCAGCCCATCAGTGATTCAAAGCACCGCCTCCAATCCCCACAGGCCCTAATCTTCAAAATCTGTGTGCGAAGCCCGTGTTCATCTGTGTCCTAATCAGTTGGACACAGATCAACACAGATCAACACAGATCCTATGGTCACCCAATCAACCAGCCCATAGCCCATACGTCACACCCACCACGTGCCGCCCACCCTTCAGCCCTCAGCCCCCTCAGCCCATC
>CP070811.1:3924562-3928108 GCA_020343875.1 Anaerolineales bacterium
GTGCTATCCCAAGTCGACAACATCATGTCCGGCCTCAAGCAAGTTTTCCGCTACGTTCGTGGTCGGGAACACCTCGGGCCGTTGCTCAGTCAATCTGCACCCTGCCATAGACCCGGCCAGATCGGGCGGGGCCTGATTGTTGAAGGGACTGGAAACAGCTGGCCAAATTGAACCATATTTCTTTGTGGGTTATCGTCAACTCTTTGTGCTGAGATTTACCTGCTGAGACTCGTCATATCATCGCTGTTTACGGGTTCAAGTTAATGGCGATGATGTTTGGGGAAGCCCGCCGACCAAACTCGCATCGCGACGGCAGAAAAACCGTGCTAAGATAATGATATCTGAATTGGCTTGTTCACAGAGTGGGTTAGCTATGCAATACAAGTGGGGGCCGTAGAATGGTCACGGCTGGATGTGAGGGATGTCAATTTTCAACCATCACGGGTCCACCGGCAGTCTCCTTGCCCAGGCCAAAGGACCCGTTCCCGCTGCGCTGAGCCAGGCGGCGCTGCACAGCCCGGTTGCCGGCCTGCTATTGAAGGCGGAGCACCCCGGACACCCCCGCCTCCCCCTGTGCCCGGCGCTTTTCCGGCGCCTGGGTGATGTCCCGTTTTTGCACCGTCGTTTCCTTCTCGTCCAGTGCTCGCTCCTGAGGCATAGTCCTTCACACTTCCGTTCCGCGGGAGCCCGGGTGGGGCATACCCATCGCGGACTCCTCCGGGATACACGTGCTCTTACCCCCACCCTCCAGCAAGCCCCATACACACCGTACTACAAAACTGTGCCCTTGTCTAGATGCAGCCTTGCCAATTCCGGCCCCTTCACAAAACTCGGAGGGTCACAGGGTGACGCTCAGCAGGCGCCCACAACCGCACAACCCGCACACCGGGGCCCAAGCACCCCTACATGCCTTCCACTGCACGCAGGGCCGCGGCCACGTCTTGCTGTCCTGTGGCCACACCCTCCACCAGGCCGCTGAAGCGCTCGACCACATAGACCAACAACTGCACCATCTCCGCAACCACGTCAGGGTCGAACAACGCATACTTGCCCTTGGCAAAGACGTACTTGTAGTAGACGTTGTCGGCCTCATCGACGCCCATGCAGCCCAGCCCCGCCTTGCGGTTCATGGCCCCTATCAGCCGCTCTGTGTCCGCTCTACTCGCCTCGACCAGGCGGCAGGGCACCAGGGTGTGGATCTGCAACAGCTCCAGGGCCTGCAGCTCTTCATCTGGCGCCGGTACAAAGATAAAGTTCAGGTACCTATCCCGTCCCTGCTCATCCTGGGGGATGGCGGTCACCAGGAACGGGATCGGCACATCCTCGGACGACTCCACCAGCTGCGAGCTGTAGCCCAGCCCTGCCTTGAGGATCTCGCCCAGGTGGCTCAATTCGACGGCGTGCTTGGCCTTGGTCAGCTCTGAGATCATCACCGCTCCGCCAGGCTTTCCACGATCAGCTTCACTTGCTTGACCGGCTTGCCGTTCTGGGCGTAGAAATACCCCGTGTTCACCCCGGTCATCTCGATGTACTTGCGCACCGCCTGGTAGCGCTGCCTGATCTCCTCCACGCCGCCCTGCTGTGCCGCCTGCACGATCTCTTCCGGACTCTTTAGTGTAGCGATCTCTTCCATGATAAAGTAAGCGTGCTCATAGTACTCTTGCTGTTTCTGCATGCGCGACTTGTCGACGCCCGTGACCTGGCCCTGGTACTTGAGGGCCACGGCGCGCTTTTTGCCCTGGTGTGTCTGCCACTGGCGGCCCAGGAAGCGGGCAAAGTTGAACCCCGCGTCTATGGCGGCGATGACCCCTTTGGTGATCGCCCCGGCCACCGCAGCGGGTCCGGCGATGCTCAGCGCGTCCCCGACCAGGTTGACAAAGCCGGACTCGATCTGCTCCAGTCCCAAGGTCTTTTTCTTCTTGCTGACCTCTTCTACCTTGCTGGCAAACTCGTACTCTTTGATTGCCCGCTCCGCTGCGTCGGTGATCTTGACGTGCTTGACGCCGATCACGGCCACGGTGTACTGGGGGGTGCCAGTGCCATCTACCACCACATAGTAGTCGCTCGACAAAAAGTCCGGGCTTCTCCTGACCAGCGGCCCAAGTCGCCCGTCTTCTCCAGGCCTTCGCTGATCCAGCTTGTCCTTGTTGCGGATGGCAAACATGATCTTGGGGTGGACCCGGTAGTACTTTGTCTTGGTGTAGGCCGTGGACAGCGAACGGATGCCCCGCTTCTCCCTCAGAAAGAGCTTGTCCTGGTCCCCCTTCTTTGGCCTCTCGGTGTCAATCTGCTGGCCAGAGAAATAGTCTCTCACTTTCTGCAGCAGCCTATTCTCCTCGAACTTGATGCGCTCGATGAACCCCCTGGACCGCCCCTCCGCGTATGTCTCTGCCTCCGCCACGTCGCCGCCTTTCGCCTGCATAGCGGCTGCTTCGCGTTGGGCGGTGCTGCTCACCCACCACTTGCGAAAGCCCAAGATGATGCTGGCCAGGTCAACGGCGAGCCCCAGGAAGGGTACGGACATCGCCAGTTGGCTGGCGCCGGAGACCTGAAAGGTTTCCGTGATGAACTTGGCAGACTTGACCCCCGACGCGCCCGCTTCCAGCAGGTGGTGGACTCCTTCCAGGAAGCGGTCCATGCCCTTTTTCTTCCGGTCCCTGAACCATGAGTGGATGGTCAGGAACAGCGCCTTGACCGAGGTGATGGCATTGGCGATGCCCGCGCTCCAGCCGGCCGCCGCCTTCCACTGATCCGCCGTATCCCCCGTCCAATCGCCCCCGCCCTTGCCGTGGATGACCGCCTGGGTAAAGGCGGTGGTGGCTCCCAGCCCGCTCTGGGTCACTTGCAGCAGGCCTTTCAGCCGCTGCTTGACACTTCCGCCCTTGAACAGATCCCGCAGCCCCTCCGCACACCCGACCAGCCCCAGCAGGCTGCCCAGGGCCCCTGCGGTGACCAGGCTCCCCGTCTCATAGCCCACACTCTCCGGCGCCTCGGCCCACCAGTCCCAGCCCAGTCCCTCTATGCCTTGCGCAGGATCTCCCCGGGCGTGCGTGGCGATGTCCCCGGTGGTGCCCACCCCCCATCCACCAGCGACTTCGTATGCCGTCTCCTTGGCCCCGCCCAGCAGCATCTTGACCGCTTGGTAGGCTATCCCAGCCCGGCTGGCCCCCTCTTGTTCCGGGCCCTTGCGCTCGAACCCCGTGCTGGAGACGGTGACCTTGTACTCCCGTATGTACTTTCTCCCGGGGCCCTGCCCCTGCACCAGGACCCATCTCTTTCTGTCGTCGGCCTTGTAGTACGGGTTCTCGATCTGCTGAGGCGCCTGCCGTCCCCGCACGGGCCCGGGGATCTGGCGCGGCGGATGCCGGGTAAAGTTGACCATGACCTGGTCGGCGATCTCTTTCTTCTCCCCGGTCTTCTGCCCCATTTCATCCCGCAACTGGGTCTTGCTGGATACGTAGGCCGGAACGAACCTGTCGGGCACGGGCACCCCTCGACCGCGAGCCGCCGCCTCCAGCAACTCCGCAGCCGATTCCCGCACCTTGG
>CP070811.1:3928208-3951679 GCA_020343875.1 Anaerolineales bacterium
ACCCAGACTCGCCCAGACCCCTTGCGGCCGGTGGTCTGGAAATAGCTCCCGCCGTAGAAATGCCACGGCAGGCTCTCCAACAGGGCAACGGCCGATTCCGGCTTCAGCCCGCGCAGCATCTCCGCTGTTACCAGCCCGCGATACCACCGCCCAGAGTTCGATAGTGCCTCGTACTCGACGAGGTAGTGCAGCCATTTCCTGCCACAAGCCTTGCAGGTTTCGACCGACACCTCGCCAAATCGGCCGTTGGTGTCATCGATACCCAGCGGCTCAGAGTCGTAGTCCATGAAGTCGAAGGGTGGGGTCATGCAATTACACTCGGCCATAACGTGCCTTTGAGGGCCAACTAAATTCCCTACAGTTGGTTTGAATGATGTATCCTGCCATGCCTTCCAGAATTCGATCCCAATCGTTCACACAATGGAATTAGGCTCAGCCACCGAACATCTATGTATCCCGGCTCTTTTCCTGAATACTCTCGGCATTCGCCGCGTCGCGTGTGAGGATGGCCAGAGCCGATGGTTCGGCCCACACTTATGCTAGCCTTTGTTTGCTTTCTAAACGACTTCAATAAGGTTACCCGAAGTACGAGCGACTGCGTACCCTAGATGCAGCGATTATTGGGCCGGTGCGAATTGAGCCTAGCCATTTAGCAACCGCGCACTTACTTCAACTAAAACGAAAGCCGACACCAACGTGATGGCAAGTAGCAGGAGAAGTCCTTTGCCCACAGCGGGTGTATTGCCGAGCGCGGGGATATTATGTCCTGGGCCAAGTGCGAAGACCAAGCCAGCCACCGCTGTGGCGATGGTCGCTTGGCGCGAGTGGCCCAAAAGCCAGCCGACGATAGCTCCCATGAGGATGGCCGTGACAATCAGTTCGAATACATAGTGGATGATGGCTCGCGTGGTGCCTTGCGGCAGAATTGTAGATGTGGTTGTATCAATGAGCGGGGAGCGTAATTGGGCAAGCAGGATGGAGGGAGCGAGGATTACACCGATCACGGCCACGACGGCCAGGAAAGTCCAAGGGCGCGGAGGCAGGGCGGCATGAATTTCGGCATATGACCAGCCTACGGCCAGCCCACCAAGGCTGGCGATCACCAAACCAATTGGCGCAATGAACCAGATCGGCATAATCCAAAAATGGTGAATGACAAGGAAAGCCGACAAGCCTGCCACACCAGCGCACACTCCAGCCATGAGAAAGGGTGACATTCTTGCTGTGCCAACAACTTGAGACATGAGAGAATCTTTGGATCAACGGTTGGCGTTACCTGCTGGCGGACGTGGATTCGCTTTGAGAGCAGCATCAACCCGAAGCACAGATACTGCTCATAAAATCGATCAGAATCCCGCCAGTCAGGTGCGCGCTTTGTTGGGCAGGCGTTTGCTCCGGCTATTCGATTTCTGCCAACCTGTTCTCAGGGTCTATCCCTAAATCGTGTGCACTTAACCTTTCAAGGAATGAGTAAACCCGGCGAAACGAGACCATAAGCGCCGGCGCGGTGGCTGGTCGGCTGCAATACTGGTCAACTCGCTATATATTCTTTTGTCAGCCGGCCATCCTGCCACATTGGTTCCATGAGCCGTCGAGATGCCGGCCTAGCCTGCCTCCAGCACCCGCTTCAGACCGTTCAAATCGGTCTCAAACTGCTTTTCAAGCTGCTTGCGAACCAGTCCCTCTGCTATCTTGAAGAAGCCGCCGGGCTCAACATTGCCACTCACTGTCAGCTGGGTACCCTGCTCCTTGACTTCAAACTTGACTGTCATCTCATACGGCATCGGCCCACCCACCGATTTCTGCCCCCAAAGATGGGGCCGATCCCAAGCGATGATCTCGGAGGTAGATTCCATTTGGCGCCCTAATATCTTGTCCACCGAGCGCACGGTCGAGCCGACGCCGGGCGAGCCCTCGGAAGTCCATTCCGCCGAAATGGCGCTGTCTCGCCATTGGGGATCGTTGGTGGGATCGCCCATGAAGTCGAATACTTCCTGCGGGGGGCGCTTGATGAAGATGCTTTTCTCAAATGTAAACATGGTCTGTTCTCCTGTTGGCTACTAGAAATTGGAACCTGAAACAAAAGCGTAGGATGAAGATTATCGGCTCATAGACTTTCCTACATTGGACATATACACGCAAGACCTCTGCCCAAAATGCCCACGGTACTGTATTTCAATTAGACTACCATGTTTTGTCGATATTGTCAATGATATTCATCCAGATTATCTATTTTGTTCCCCAGCGAGGATCTTGGGCCACCTCGGTTCGGCACTCACATAGACAATGTAGGTAGAAAACGTTGACAACGCCCATCGAATATGATATTCTGGTATTCGTATGGCCCACCCGCAATCGCCTGATTTTGGGCGTTGGGCAGCATACCAGATTAGCGGACCCCGCCCGATCCAGGAGGTGGATGATTCCTTTCGCAAATAATGATGGTGTGAAAATCTACTACGAAGTTGAAGGGACTGGGCCTGACTTGCTGATGGGGCATGGCTTCAGTTCAACTGCCGAAGATTGGCACGAACTGGGCTATGTGGAACAACTGCATCACGACTACCGGCTGATTCTAGTTGATTCACGTGGACACGGTAGGAGCGACAAACCGCAAGACTCCGATAGTTATTCAATCCAGCTACGCGTCAACGATTCCTTGGCTGTGCTTGACGACCTGGGTGTATCCAAAGCGCATTACTGGGGCTTCTCGATGGCTGGACAAATAGGGTATTGCTCGGCTCTGTATGCTGCGCAAAGGTTTTCATCGGTCGTCATCGGGGGAATGAGTCCCTATTCTGATCATAGAGATATTGGTGATAGAACGCCTCCAACTCACAAACCACTACAGGGTTTGCCTGAAGTTGATGATCCCATCCGAAAGGCGCTCGAAGGGGGAGGTAGGGCCTGGCTTCACTTTTGGGAAAGCAATATGTCGGTTCCTGAGGGTATGCTGGCTCGTCTTCCGGACAATGATTTTCAAGCCCTGATTGCCCAATGGGGGGTTAGGTATGAATGGCGGGATGAGATCGAGTACTTGTTAGATAGATTTCCCTTCCCCTGCTTGCTTTACGCCGGCGATGCCGAGAGCGCTTATGCCGGTATGAAGGCGTGCGCTCAAGAAATGCCAAACGCCGAATTTGTTGCATTGCCCGGCCTTCACCATATTGATATTTGGGCAAAAAGTGAAAGGATTGTACCTCACGTCCAGCAGTTTCTGGAGGCTATTGAGAACAGGTAGCACAAAGCACCCACGACCTGAAAGCATAAGGGAGACTGTCACCTATGAAAAAGATCGTCGGATTGATCCTGACGGCACTGGTGGCCATACTCCTGGTTTATCTGCTCTTATGGCCTGTCCCGATTGAGCCTGATGCGTGGACACCACCGGACATCTCTCCGTTGGCGGGGGTCTATGAAGAGAACAACCACCTGGCTGCCGTCGAGCTGCTGGGAGAAGGAGCGGGCTACGCACCTGAGGACGTGGCCTTCGACGCAGAGGGTCGCCTTTATGCAGGCATGGAGAACGGTCACATCATTCGCTTTGCAGGTGATGGAACCAACCCCGAACTGTTCGCAGACA
The DNA here is from genome assembly GCA_020343875.1 of Anaerolineales bacterium. Taxonomy (GTDB): domain Bacteria; phylum Chloroflexota; class Anaerolineae; order 4572-78; family NAK82. The sequence goes on from CP070811.1 coordinate 3,931,792, forward strand.
CAGGGGGAAGGCCATTGGGCATGGTTTTCGATGCGAACGGGGCCTTGATCGTCGCCGATGCATTCAAGGGATTGCTATCCATCACTCGTGATGGCGCCATCACCGTGTTGACGAACGAAGTCAACGGTCAACCCATTCGTTTTGCCAATGACCTGGACATTGCGGCCGACGGTACTATCTTCTTCAGCGACGCGTCAACCCGATTCTCAGTTGACGAGTTCATGCTCGACATCATGGAGCATAGGCCCAACGGTCGATTGCTGGTATTCGACCCGTCTTCGGGATCCACGCGTTTAGTGCTTGATCAGCTCTACTTCGCCAACGGCATTGCCATCAGCCCCGATCAGTCCTTCGTTTTGGTTGTAGAGACCACTAAATATCGCGTGCGGCGTCACTGGCTTGAGGGCCCCGACCGGGGTCAAACAGACATTTTTATTGAGAACTTGCCTGGTGTTCCAGACAACATCACCTCTAATGGCAAAGACACCTTCTGGCTGGCGCTGGTTCAGGGACCCCCCATCCGTCAGACTTTGGATCCGCTTTTACCCCGCCCCTTTGTGAGGAAGGTGATTTTGCGCTTGCCGGAGGCGCTGAGTCCTGCCCCTGTTCCTTTTGGCTTCGTTCTGGGCTTGGACACGGATGGAAAGGTCCGCCACAATTTGCAGGATCCGACGGGAGAGTCATACGACCAGATAACCAGCGTTACTGAGCACGACGGGATGCTGTACTTGGGCAGTTTTGTCGAGGACTCGATCGGGCGACTGCCTGTTCCCTAATGCATCTAACACGCTGATCCTTTGAAGGCGGTAGGATTGGACCCGTCTCTGAGGCTGGTGCAATCTCCAGGGATCAGACCGATGTTTGCACTGGACACCTATCTCGTCCAGGCCACCGGTTCCTTGCTTGGGGGATCATTGAAAGGTCACCCTCAGTTCGCAGCTGTGCTTTGGGGCGGCCGGTGGGCTTGATGGTTGGGTATATGGGGTGAACCTCTCAAGGGCTATTGAACTATAATCTAAAGACGAGTGAACTAGTGCTTTGTCACGGCTTGATTGACGGGCAATCTTGGCACCCATGGTTTTGGACTCTACCCCTCAAATCACCTTTGACAAAGTACTGGCCTTATGTGAGGGGAATGTACCCGGCCGAACAAGACTAAGTCCACCATTCCAATCCCACTTGCTTTTCGACCGGCTGGAAGCCAACGGATTCGTACAGCCGCGCCGCACTCGATTCCTCTTCGGCCACGATTACCAGGGTATCTAGATCGTGCTTGGCCATCGCCTGGCGACCGGCCTCGAAGACAAGAGTGCCACCAATTCCCTGGCGCCGGAACTCGGGGTGGGTCTCGACCGATTGAAACCGGCCAACCCCCTCACGCTTGAAAATGCCCAGGTCTGCCACCAGCCGCTGGCCGACAAATGCCCCAAACCAATCCCCAAGCTCAGATTCGGCCATCCTACGGTAGAGATCCATTTGCCGCCGCCGGAATACTTGATACTCAGTCTCTTCGAATTCAGGCTCTCTGCATAGGACTTGATTCTGGATGGCCTGCTCCCACTCGGCCTCGGACTTCAGGGCGCGGATGCTGACCAGGGTGGAAGGCCTGGCTGGTGGGCGGAGCTGAGCGCTGGCCATAACCACACTCTGAACTACCCGAAAGCCCTCCTGCAGAAAGGGCTGGACTACGCCTTCATCGCCCTCGGGCGAGTCCCAGCCAAAGGTCTGATGTTCAACCTCAGGCGGACCTCCAATTTCCCGGGCAAATAGGTCGCGCCACGTTCGATAATCGCCTTCCTGCGGGGGTCTGGAGAACAGCAGGTAGTTGCCCCAGTAGTAGGTGGGATTGGCGGGCGATCGGATCACCAGATAGTGCCCGCGGTCAACGATCTGGCCGTCGAAGGCTGTAAAGATTAGATCTGTTCGATAACCCAAGGACCTGACATTCATGGTGGCTAACAATGATTACCTTTCCTGAAACGCGAAATGTGGTACTGGTATCCATGTACACCCTGGCGTGCTTCAAAGGCTGGCTGCAACCGCTCCAAAGTCTATAGCTCAAAAAGGTATCCCAAAGTGCGAGGCTTCGCTTGTTGTTGCTGGTAAGCCAATACGTTTAGCCATGCTATCCTCCCAACATGTTGTGGGAAGGATAATACCCGCGATTTGGCGAGAAGGCCACTAACTGGCCATGATCATTTGGTGAACTTTCCATATCGGTTTCCAGACACCATCTTCCATATTCGAGAGAATGATGACAGTCATGTCGTCTTTTGGAAAATGACGAATAACCCCACTCACGCCTGAATTAATACCTTCCTTCTGATAACATACCACCTGACCGGCTTTGTCTACGTAGAACCATAGCCCATAGCCATATTCCTTATCCCAGCCATCCATCCCACGGTAATGCACTTGGGGGGCAAGAAAGGCCTCGGTCAAACTTGGAGAAAGCAACTCTCCTCTCTTCACTGCCCGCAGAAAGCGATCCAGGTCAGGGGCAGTCACATATGCCCCACTATCCGGTGACCCAATTGGCGGGAAGGAATAGATATTCTTCTTCCAGCCAACGATATTCCCGGACCTATCTCGAATTGGGTCACTTCCTTCTGCCACCTTCTCATGCACCTGGGCTTGGTGCAGGAAGTCGGAGGCAAGCATCTTGGCTTTCGCAAAGATGTTTTCGCGCACGTACTCACGATACTCCATTCCACTGGCTTGTTCGATGAGCAAGCCCAGAAGCACATACCCACAATTGCAGTACCGGCATCCCTGTCCGGGAGGAAAGTTGGCAGGTTTATGCACAAACTGGGGCAAAAAATCGACCGTTTGGGCCACAGAATAATTGGGCTTTGCCTTCCACAAGTCTTCGTAGCTCTCGCCCCTCTCTTCATCAGCGTCATCACCGATGCCGGACGTGTGCGTGAGTAGATGGTAAACATTTACGTCGCGGGAAATCGCGGTATGTTTCAGACTCAGGAAGTCAATCACGCGCGTGTCGAAGGATAGCAGCTTTTGGCCAATTAACTGAAGCACGGCAACCGCCGTGAACAATTTGGTTATGGAGGCTGTGTCAAACCGCATCTCCAACGTATTCTTGATGCGCCAGGACCGACTGGCGTAACCGTACGCACCAGCAAACACCTGTGATTCGCCTTGAGTTATGTAAACAACTCCTGAAAAAATCTCCTTCTCTGCAAGCTTTTGGAAGTAATCATATAGTTTACCAACGTCTGTCATCGGAAACCCCCCACAATTCCTGACGCCACCGGGTTGTGACCACGCCGGCCAAACCTCATTTATCGGCACCCCGCAGCATAGTATGTTGGACAACCCAAGTTGCCACCCCAGGCAATCACCGCGCCTGAACCACGATGGGGACTTGTCTCACATCTTGTGGGAAGGACAATACCCCTGATTGGGCGAGAAACCCATTTGGTGGCCTGAGCCAGACAAGTGTCGCATTGGAAACGTGACCTGCGAACCCCTGGCAACCTGTTAGTCAGCAGCCACCATCGGGTTTACTACCCGGCCCAGGAACAAAATGCTTCCCGTAATGTTGTCACGAATCAGGAAGACAAATGGGTGATCAGCTCGAAAAACAGCTGGCGGCGGGGGCAGGCATCTCATCATAATTACTGCCGTTGCTGCTGCCGCTTCAGTGCCTTCCTCGTTCACATCAATAAACGCCTTATGAATGACCTTATCAATATACAGGCTCTTGGTTCCATCCATCCCGGAGAAGTCGGCATTGCCCCCAAAAGCATCAGTCATCCCCATTGATGCAAGCGTATCACTCAGCTCGAAACCCCAACTCATCTTGAATCTTGGTAGAACGACAAGGACTTCTCTCTGCCACAGACCACTCACCCATCTCTCCAGATTCTGCGTGGTCAGGGAGTTCTCAAGTTCTGCCAGGCCGTTAACATCTTCAGGCAGAAGCACAATCATCGACAAATCATTGCCTACATAGGGTAACTCAAGCACTTGTAGACTCTCACTCTCCGCATACCTGAACTCCTGCTGCTGAGTCATCATAGGGGCTTCGATCTTCGCAGCCGGTGTCAGCCAAAACGGAGCGTCCTCCGTGGAGCTTGGATCAAACTGGCTTGCCCAGTTCCCTTTGAAATAGATGGCGTTTACCAGAACCAAAGTCGTCAAAGCATTTATAAGTGGGGGTGGGATCAGATCCTTGATCTTTTCCTCCGTCTTCTTTTCGACCCACGAGTTGATCTTTGTGCGTGCCGCTTCAGTATGCCTGTAGTCAACCGGAGTAATCGGCACTCCATAATTCTTTTTTGTGAGAGAGATAAACTCTTCAAGGAAGATATAGTCAATCTGAGGCCAGAGCGAATTGGCGACACTCAGCTGGATGTCTCCTGGCTCCTGAACGGCATTCAGCCTTGCCTCCAGTGAAGCAAATGCTGGATGAAGCTGTCTCTGGCCCAACGTGAAATGGAGAGTTCGGGCCATTTGCCTTTCAGTATTCCCACGGGCGCCAGCGTAGGTCATAGCCAGTGCCGTAGAGATGCTGTAAGGAGAGAAGAAGAGATTGTCTTTGGCTTCCTTCAGCTTCTGATAGAGGTCAATAGCGAAGGTTGTGTTTCCTCGGGCAACAACTCCCAGATCCGATTCAGCCTTATTTTCCATGATCATACTCTTTCAAGCCAGTCTCCCTCCATCCCGCCTGGCAATCAACATGCCGAATTGCTTCGGCCCGGTTCTCCGAAGCGAAATAGCTTCCATTGCGAATACCGGGTTATGAATTAGCCAAACTCGCCAAAGTCATTTCTCTTCCAGTGCCCCACCAACAATATGATGACATTCATAGGACTCGATCGGCATAGGGCAATTTGCGGATGGGGCTACTGAGCACAAAACAGAGGGGGACCGCCACCAGCGCCACCACGGCCCACTTGAGCAATGGATAAAGCGCAACATCTCGCACCGCATAGGCAATGCCGATAATCACCACTTCATGGATGAGATAGGCAGTATAGGCATTACGCGAGAGGAAGCTTGCCAGTTTTCCCTGGCGATTGGCGTAGTGGCGGAAGGCATAGATCAGGCCAAGGCACATTCCGATGCCAAGGAAAGACTCCCATAGAGCGTAGGCGAGGGCTTGCCAGTGCATACCACCACGAAAAGGATCCAGGCCCTGCTCCAAAGCGCCCCCACCCAGTACAAGGGGCCAGAACATGAAGACCAAAAGAAAACTGATCCCCAGCCAGACGCGGCCGGACCTGTCGGGCAGGTTGAGGAGCCAATTGCGTCGGTAGGCGATCAATCCGACCACGAAGAGTGCGATGTATTGGACGAAGAACGGGAATTGCAGGTTGAATGGCACCCAGTTCCAGCCCATGGGAAGCCGTATGCGGATCAGGAAGGCAGCCACTCCCAGGAGAAGGGCAAACAGAGCAATGGACCCGTTACCAGGAAAGCGGCTATCCACAGCTGGCTTATCCGGGCGGGCTCGGGTGAGGAGTCGCCACAACACGTACAGGATCGAGAAAATGAGAAGGACCTCGATGAACCACAGCGGCCCGGCGCCAAGTACTGCCTGTTCCTTGAAGTAGCTACCTGTGATGAAGCTCCAGAAAGGTGGGCGCGAGCCCGGGAACTGGACCGGGTCCAGAAACGCCAACAGGGGACGGATGATCCAACTGTAAAGCGCCAGCGGAATTCCCAGGCGGATCAGGCGATTCTTCAGGAAGCGACCAGCCCCTTTACGATCGTAGGAACCTGGCACGAAATATCCCGAGATGAGAAGGAAAAAGCCCATAAAGTAAGCCTGGGTGACGGTGAGGAACCAGGCCCCGGTTGCACCGGTGATGAAATCCTCCCGGCCTTCCGTATAGTACCATGACCCGGTCCCAGCATAGGTGATCATCAGGAGGAACAGCACCACCACGATGGTCAGGAAGACCCGGATATTGTCAACGAACAGCAAGCGGACGGTCACCTTGGCATGCATGTCCGCTGCGGCAGGTGCGGGGAGACCTGCGTCTGGGGTAGCGGTGTCCATTGAGTTAGCCCTCCTTTGGGGGACTGAGCTTGGCAATAAACCTGGGCGGCTGCGCTTGGTTACTGGCTGGCACCTCCTGTTATCGCTCCCTGGCGAGGGCCTGGGGCTTGGCTTGGCCGAGACTACCTTAGTTTGGTATATTCAATCATGTTTGATAGGGATTCATTGCCACCACACAGGAGCAGCACAACGTTATCATCTTGCTGAAAATGCTGGCGAATCTTGCGGGCGGCGGACAAAGTGCAAGAAGCGGCTAATTCGGTAAGCACCTTTGCTCGTTCAAGGAGGAACTGTTGGGCTTCGACAGCCTCTTGGTCGGAGACCACAACGTACCCCTCTAAATATTGCTGTGCGATTCTCAGGGCGTCTTCAGCAACATAGGGAGCGCTCAGAGTTTTTGCCAGAGAATTGGGCGTAATTTGTACAACGTTGCCTGCTTCAAGTGCCTTCCCCATCGTTTGCGCCCCTTCGGTTTCGACGCCCCATATCCTGACATTTGGTTTAAGGGATTTAACGGCAACCGTAATACCCGCAATCAACCCACCGCCCCCAATGCTAATAACAATATCTGTAACATGCGGAAGACTCTCCAGAATTTCAAGTCCGATTGTGCCATTGCCAGCCATTTGATTGGGGTTGTCCCACGCATGAAGGAAGGCATATCCATCTGCTGTGAATGTTTCTGCTTTTGCGAACGTAGATGGAAAATCTGGCGAGAGTTCCACTCTGGCTCCATACGATTTGGTTGCTTCTACATAATTTGACGGCGTGTATTCAGGCATGCAGATAATGGCTTGTATGCCTAATTGGCCTGCGGCATATGCAACACCCTGCGCAAAATTGCCGCCGCTAACCGCAACAACTCCCTTGTTTTTGGCTTTGCCATCCAACTGCAAGATTTGATTGAACGCGCCGCGCGGCTTGAAAGAGCCAGTTTTCTGAAAAAGTTCCATTTTGAGATAAGCGTTTGCACCTATCATGCTGCTGAGGGTCTGGCTTCTTTCCAAAGGTGTCCTGATTATGAAAGGGGAAATTCGGCTAGCTGCAGATTGAATATCTTCTAACCCAATCATGTGATCTCCAAGAAAACATTGTCATGGGTAAGGTGAACAGAGAGTGTGTTCAAACCCGTTTTATAGCCGATCTGAGCAACACCGCCGTGTTGTGCCTGCCTGGCCTGCCCTACAGGGTGCGGAAGCCGAGCAATCCGCGAATATCCTCGCACTGACCAAGATGAATATAGGTGTGGGCCAGCACGGTGTGCATGAGGGTGAAGCCTTTCGGCTTGCCAAGCCAGCGTTGCGGCACCCACTCGGCGTTAGACCCAAACACGCCGGCATCCTGGATCCGTTGCAGAAGGTCACCGTCAATCTTATCATCCAACACTTCGGGCTGCAAGTCGCGAACAACGGCCTGTGTGCGTCGCCCGACCGCTGAACGGTAGGCCAGGAGTGAGGGGATATTGACCTGCTGGCTAAACTCCTCCACCTCTTGGTCAATCATTCCGGTGGCTACATCACGAAGTGACACGTTCAACCCTGCTGCCCAACCGTCTCCGTCGAGCACCTGCGCGCGTTGGGCAATGACCAGATTGATGCCAACGTCCTCTGCCCGGGTCATATGCCACAACAGCCACGCCAGTGAGTTGAGGCCGGGCAGAGGACGCACTCGCAAGTGTTCGTCCGTTAAATCGCGCAGGATGAGATCCTGGACAGAAAAGTCTGGGTGGCCGACTTCGGCAGAGTGAGCCCGAGCATGTTGTGCCAGAAACAGTTCGCGAAAATCCATGGGTTCCTCCTGGTACTTTGACCAAGGTGATCTGAGAGAGAGTCCAACACCATGGGTGTCCAGATTGCCCGTCAATCGAGCTTTGACAAAGCACGAGATGTCTGATCACTGGGGCGTTTGAAGATTATTGCGAGTAGCTGAAGAAACTGAGATGGTCACGCCGTAGGCCATTATGGCGACAATAGCTTCTCGATATGGATTGGTTCACTCACAACGATGCCAGGAATTTTCTGACATGAGGAACCACCCGTTCGCTGTGCGGCATTATTTCAAAGTGATTGTAACCGGCAAACGACACAAACGTTGCGTTTGGCAACTGGTTGGCACACCGCTCAGCGAGATCGCATTGACTATCTGTGCTGCCAGCATACAAGAGGCAAGGCATGGTCATGCCTGGCAGAACACTTGACATGTCAGGCCTATCTTGAATGATAGCCAGAAGGGCCAGGCTATCGTTATTCCGCATACGTGCCAGGGCTCCAGGAGAATAGACTCCCCAATCCTCTACGAAAGCCATCCAGGCTTCGATCCCATTGCGAAGGATTTCCCGGACCTGTGCAAAGCTTCTTCCATATGGCTGTGCGCCTCCAATGATCAATGAGTTCAGGCGAGGCATGGCATATTTGGCCATGCCAAATCCGATCCACCCCCCCATCGAGTAGCCCCAGTAATGGGTCTTCCCAACCTGCAAGTCGTCCAGCACGGCAGTAATATCAGATACCAGCCATTCCAAAGCATAGGCTTCGGGCTCATGAGGTTTATCACTTGCGCCATGTCCTCGAGCGTCCACCAAGATGAGACGGTATTCCTTGCGTAATTTCTCCACATAGCCAAACTCGTACCAATCCTCCAAGCTGGCATTGAATCCGTGCTGCAACACCAGCGGTGGGCCCTCGCCCGTCACCTGATAATGGATGCGGACTCCCTGGTTGTTCGCGTATGGCATGGTAACACCTTTCTCAGTTGGACTTGCCTATCTCAAGTGAATGATATTGGCAGTGATGAGGCGCGCCAAGTCTGATGAGAGGAATGCGATCACCTGTGCCACCTCATCCGGCCCCACGATGTGGATCAGCTCGGGTGTCCGCTTGACGTGCTCGCGGACCGCGTCATTCACCCAACCCGTATCCGTGACAGGCGGATAGACGATGTTTGCCGTAATACCCCATGGCGCCAGCTCGAACGCGGCGGACATGGTGTAGTTCTCCAATGCGGCCTTGGCGGCACCGTATGAAACCTCTGTGGGAAACCCCAGCGGTCCCCCGGATGTCAGGCCGACGATTCGGCCCCACTTGGCGTGCCGGGCGATGTGTCGCCGGGCGAACTCGGCAATCAAGAGAGCCCCGCCACGGGCATCGACGGAGAAGACCTGGTCGTGGGTCGCAGCAGACAGGCCCGCCGACCTGAGACCTGTTAGGTGCTGTCCGTCTGAGGTGAACGTGTCGGCCACCCAGCCAGTGGCATTGTTGACCAGGATATCCACGGGCCCTAATTCCGCTTCAGCGAAGTCGAAGAGGCGTGGCACCACCGACGTATGCCTCAGATCGGCTTCCATGGCCACCCCTCGACCTCCCCGGCTGTGAATCTTGGCCAGGACCTCGTCAGCGGTCCGAGCACGATTCGAACGATATGGCTCAGGGAAGTCCTCCGGATCAGAGGTCCGCAGGTAGGACAGCAGCACCCCAGCCCCACAGCCGGCCAGGGCTACTGCTGTCGCGGCGCCGATGCCATGGTTGGCCCCGGTGATGAGGGCGACGTGCCCATTCAAGTCATAGGGAAGCGGCGAGTCAGGCAGATGCAACCAGCTCACTCCTTCAGTTCAGCAAGCCCAATCTCTTCGGCAATTCCAGATAAATCTTCCTGGGGCCAGTACGAAATCCATTTCTTCATAATCCATTCGTCAATCGTTTGGGGCAAAGGATGCAGGCCATTCGAATACTTACCTGGATACTGGACCAACTCTTCAAGAGCTAACACCTCAGCGGCCTGGATGGGGTCTATTTTATGATTCTTTGTGGGCCTCTCGAGGTGGAAATTGATCGGTACCTGTCTGCCTCCTAGAATTTGGTCATCTCGAAAGTGGGGGCCGAATTCATCAATTCCGATATTGACGAAGAACGGAGAATTAGCTTCAAGCCAAGAAGCGGGTACGCTGTCTCCTACCGCGCCTGGCTTCCCGGTGGCGCCGATAATGATATGTGCCTGGTGCAATGTAGATTTAAGCTGTGATTTGTCTTGCAGGTCTACGGTTGCGAAACCCTCTTTGTGTGCCTTTGCCAGGGCATCGGGGTTGATATCAACAACGGTCAGGTTCGCACCCTCTTTTCTACTGTAAAAGGCAACGCCTTTTCCGACCTTACCATAGCCAAATAGAACAATGTTCTTTCCAGCCAACGGATCATTTGGCCGTAGGTGGTACCAGCCCCTGACAAAGCTCTCTCCGGTTCCCAAAAAGTCTTCAAGATATTTCAATCTTGATTTATCGATACTTACGGCTGGGCAGGCAAGCGATGCATACACCCAGTCCCCGGTTCGTGTAACTTCGACAGCCCCTTTGGGGGTGCGTCTCTTACCAAGCATGCCCGCGTTATCGATGAAGTAATCACCTGCTTTGGCTGCTTCCCCAACAGGCAGGATAGGAAAATCGTGCGCCTGGAGTTCACGCACAAGAGAACGAGTGTGCTCGCACTCGAAAGGTGTACATACAGTAACTTCCGCACCGCCGCGCCAAAATGGCTCAAACAAGGCCACCGAATTGAGAGCTAGAAAATGCCCAATGACTACCTGAATGCCTTGAAACGGTTTCTCAATCGCCATACGTTCGATGACTTCGCGTGTGATGGGCATGTCTTTTTTCTCGGCCACGTACGATTCGGATAGGAGAAAGTCCTGAATACTCATGGGTAGCCTCCTTTATACATGTGCAGGTCAGGCAGCGGCCGGGTTGGGCGAGTTGGGTGAGCTGCGGTTGGTTGTTGGATGGCACCTCCTTTCAGCGCTCCTTGGGATGGGCTTGATGGCCCGGATGAGATAAGCGTCACGTTGGAAACGTGACCTACTGTCCTTGTCATCTTCAGTACTACACCTGCCCCACCGCAGGTGCGGGTGGCCTCCTCCGACTTCTCAGCCGGCTTCTCCCTGGACTTGGCTTCCTCAGCTCATCCGCAGGACTACGTGGCCTGCTGGCAGTTACCACAACCGGACTCGCACCGGCTAGCACCCAACAGCTTTCAGCCTGTCCTGGACGGGCAGTCCAGGGGGCACACCAGCGGGTTGTTGGGCGAATGGCAAACTCTCTCATACTCAGGCACTACTTGAATTGCTTCCAATCGGATAACTCTAGAGAATACTCGCTGGTTGGAATTACATCTTCGCCCAGGCGGTAGCCATCCTGATTATCACCCAGATAATTCATTCGAAGCTTTCGTAGAACCCTCAGACTGGCGGCATTCCAGGTCGCTGCCGCCGCCCAGATCCGGACGGCCGACAGCTGATCGAAAGCGAGATAGATGGCTGCCCTTGCAATCTCAGTCGCAAATCCCTCGCCCCAGCAGTCGGGGTGTGTCCAGAAGGCGAGAGACCAGGTTTCGCCTCCCCCGATTTTGACCAAGGTCACCTGGCCAACGACGAGCTGATCCGACTTTCTGATTGCCGTGAAAGTGTATCCGGCCCCGGAAGTCCATCTCTCTCGGCTACCCTCAATCCAATCCCGTACTTGTTCAAGGGAGTCAATCCGAGCCAAGGGGACATCCTCCGGGAATTCTTTGGAGGTGAACGCGGACAGCAACCGGGAGGCGTCGGCCACCCGGGGCTGGCGCAGGATACATCTTCTCGTTTCTAGGGTCAGCTCAGTGGGAATTGGCACAAGTTGAGCCTGTCCGTGGGTTTTTCATTCCCATTCGCCAAACGGTCCGAGCTGGGCTGCCTGGCGGCACAGGCTCTGTGCACTCGCCCACCAATCCGCCATAAAGCGAAAGTAATCCCGCAATCGCTCCAGATAGCCAGGTCAGCTCCAGCGATTAGGCCGCCCTCCAACAATCCACTCTCAAGCCACCCTGCTATGCATTCAGTGGTATCGGGTTCTTGAGCAATACACCCACAAGAGCAACCAGCCCACCGATGAACGTTACGTAGAGGCCCACACCTGTAGCTGCAAAGAATCCCGCGCCAGGGTCGATCTCAAACACCCTCCAGACACATCCAGCAACCACCATGATAGCCAATGCCGCGAACACTGCTCCGGGAATAGAGTACTTCACCCCACGTCTTTCTCCCAGGAACAACCCTCCAAGGATGAGGATCAATCCTATGCCACCGGTAGCAATTCCGTTGCCTTCCCATCCTATTTCAATAGCTTCGTAAGTCGGCCCTTCAACACCAAAGAGAACAGGTACAGACATCCAGGGCAAGCGTGATCCAATAACGAGAATCACCCCACCAATAATGATCAATATCCGACGCACTGGCATGTGACGCTCCTTTCATATGATAACAGCATACCTGATGCCATAGGGCGGCCTGACAATTAATATGCCGAACTATTCCAGCCCAGGTTCCAGGAGAACGAGATGGCCCGGCAGAGATACGATTGAACGCAAATGTCGGGTCGCTGCCTCGCCCCGACGTGGGCAAGCCTGGATAGCTGCGGCTGGTTGTTGGATGGCACCTGCTTATATGGCTCCATGGGAAGGCTGGGTGGCATGAATGAGACAAGTGTCACTTTGGATACGCGAGCTGCGAGCTGGCTGTGTTAGATACGCCGGTCATTCACCTGCAGATAGCATCCCTTCGGAAATGACCGCAACCTCGCCATGGCTGATGACCGTGACCACCTGATTCATAGTTTGCAGGTCTTCGAGCGGATCGCCATCCACGACGATTACGTCGGCCAACTTGCCAGACTCCAGGGTGCCCAGCTGGCCGCCATGACCGCATACGGTTGCTGAAACACGCGTGCCCGCTTCGATGACTTCCATCGGTGTAAGGCCTGCTGCCAAGAGCATCTCCATCTCCCCCACCGGCATGCCAGCCTCCACCCCCAGGCCGGTGTTGAAGTCCGTGCCCAGCCCCACGACGCCGCCCAACTCATGGAACCTGCGTACGATTCCCAGCACGGTTTCGATGGTCACTTCCTGCTCACGGGATGGATTGGAGGTCCGATAGAACTCTCCGTAGGCACGATCCAGTGTGGGCACCATGACAATCCCTGCCTCAACCATCATCCGAAGCTGATCTTCATAATTCGGGTATAACTCGGTGAAGAACATACGAAGCGGATCATCGCTTTGCAGAAAAGCCAGCAACTGAGCCTCGGAAATGCTGTAAGATCCAGATTGTGCTAGGTTGAAAGGCACATGCTGGACGGTATCCACACCCGCCTGAACGGCCATGCCCAGGAGGGATGCATAGGTCACGTGGGCGCGCACAAGAAGCCCCAGCGAGTGGGCTTCTTCCACGATCGCGGCCAGTTCATCCTCGCCGAGCATAGGGTAAGTGACCCCTGTATATTCCTCCTGCAGGAAGACTTTGATGACATCGGCACCACGATTGTGAAGATCGACCACTGCTGCCCTTGCCTCGTCCGGGTTGCCTACCTCATAGTTGAGTTTGGCTTGAAGTTCGGCATCGGGAAGCCCGCCTGGAGCGGTGATAATCGGCCCAGATCGATAGCCACGTGCGACGGGTCCCTCATCTACGTAGTCTTCACCAAACCGAGGCATGTCCTCCAGTGGGGAACCCAGGTTGCATACCGTAGTCACCCCACTCATCAGGAACTCGCGGCGTATGCCTGGATCCGACGCATCAAGAACATGTGAGTCTATGATCCCGGGCAGGATGGTACCTCCTCGGGCATCAATAACCTGTGCGTCGGAAGGCGGTGAATAGCCTGCTGCCCTGCCCACAAATGTGATCCGATCTCCAACCATGACCACGATCCCGTCACGAATGGGTTCTGACCCGCGCCCGTCCACAACCGTCCCATTTGAGATGATGATCTGACCTGAGCTGGCCGGCGTATTCCCTGGCGAGCCTTGCCCGCCACATGCAGCTATGCCGAGCAGGGTGGAGAGCAGAACCAGGAGTCTAAGCGTCTTCATTTGGGTATGCTTCTTTGGCCCTGACTACAGCCTAGCATGTTGATATCGCTAACTCTGTCGGGATAAACATCAATCAGTTCCTCACGAACACCACCCTCAAACATATCATCCGTAAACCCGGGGGCCATGGTACACCCAAATAACGAATATCTGCCTCCGGCCACCATGTGTCCAGCTTGCCAAACGCCCGCTGGAACCACAAACTGTACACAATGTCCCTTTAGCGGATCATTTCCCATAATCACATCTTTGCTTGAACCATCTGGATACAACAACACCAGCCGAAGTGGATCTCCCCCATAAAAGTGCCACACCTCGTCCACAGGTAGTTTATGGAAAAGTGAAACGCTACGAGGTTCGTCGCAGTAGAGAGCGATGATGGCGTTACCAAAAGGCTTGCCATGGCCGAATTCTTGATGCGAGCTCCAAGTGCTCACAAACAGGGTTTCTTCAACTGGCATCGGTTCGAGTTTGTAGTGCTCAATTAGCGCTTTTACCTCTGGTAGCATCATTCACCTCATCGTTTGGTTGGCAGATCCCAGACCGCATGAAGCAAGCTTTGTGTTGGCTGACTTATACGCATGCCGGCTGGGGCCGCTTGACCTTCCGCATCTGCGGTCGATGCCATAAAACTCTGAGGCTCATGTTCGGAACTAGTGTTTGCTCGCGGCGGATAGCCATATCCGCCGCCTGATGGCGCTGGATATGGCTATCCAGCGTGAGCATCGAAAACGTGCTGTTGCTTGTTCTGAATATGAGCCGATTCTGAATGATTTGGACAACTTGGAGCTGATGAGTTGTGGGTACGAGTTTCGTATCAGGCAGTTACAATGTCCCATTTTTTCTGAGTCTCTGAATGATTTCAGCTAACTCGCTTTCTGTCAGCAATTGGTCAAAGCCACTCCCAGGACTGAACCTGGCTGCTTGATAGACAATCTCCTGGTACTCTGGTGGATAGGGCGATTTCATCTTAATGGCCGCTTCCAGCCCAGTTATGACCTGCTGTGCGATTTCGTCGACGCTTCTCTGAAACGTGCCCAACTCAGCTTTCATCGTGGCCTGAAACGTATCCCTGTCGCCAAGGGCCTGGCGCTCTTCGGCAAACAAACTGGCCCACATGACATAGGAGTGAAGATGGACATCTACGGAGCGGGGCCAACTCTTCACCATCAGGTTGTAGGGCTCACTCCACCCAGTGTTAGACAAGCGACGAAAGTCACAGCGCAGGATAACCGTTGGTTTACCCAGACACTTGGCCATGGCGAATTCTACCACTGTCCCTGAATCCAACTCAAGTCCGTCAAAGCGAGCCAGGATGATGTCGGCATTCACAACCTCCAAGAGATCAACATTTCTGAGGTAAGCTTCTACATCAGGCCTATCCAATTCTCGCAATTCTCTGGACTGGGGCAGGAATAGCTGAAATTTCCCCTTGGATAATCGCCAAACAGCCTCTTTGATCAAGACGTTCGTCGCCAACTCGTCTTGCGTGAACAGCCCTCCTGCGGAGTAGACCGTGTAGGGGCCAACTGAGTTGGTTACTCCTGGGGCTGTATCCGCCATTTTGCTCTCATTCACTTATTTCCTCCTTAACTTGAACTTACTGGTCGCAGCAACTCTGACGCAGCGGCCTAAGGACCAGCACCACCCGCCTGTGCGGCTTTGCCCGGTGCACCCGTCAAAAATCGGAGGCCTGGATAAGACCAGTGTCACGTTGAAAACGTGACCTACGAACTGGCAACGTTGTCGGCAGGATAGTCGGTCCTCTAGCCGTGCCCCGTGGAGGGTAACTTCGATGTCGGTCGAACGGCTTGGTCAGCGGATCCGCGGCAAGGTGGAATTCCGTTGCACTCAGTGGTCAGGCAACATATTCCTCAAAGCTAATACTGGTCGCTTCTTTCAAAGTGGCAAACCAACTGCCCAGGATTTTGTTGTGATGATTTATGATCTGCTGTGCCGTGAGAGTTTTCGTATCCCAAGTGCTGTGACCATCCTTCACTAATCTGACATCATATCCCAAGCTAAATGCACGACGACACGTAGTGTCCACACAGTACTCAGTCTGAATGCCGACCAGAGTTAACTTCTTGATCTTTTTTAGGTCAAGCTCTTGCTGCAAAGCGGTATTATAGAATGAATCTGGAGTCTGCTTTTGGACAACCACATCTCCATCGCTGGGGGCAATCATAGGATGAATTTGCCATCCACTGGTCCCATGTTCCAAGGGGTGACCGCTACCACCACTATGTTGCACATAGATTACTGGCACCTGAAAGGAACGTGCTCTGTCAATCAAGTCCTTGATTTTGGTGAGAACTTGTTTACCGTTGTAAACAGGGGATATGAGTGGGCTCTCAAACATTCCGACTTGTACATCTATAACCAACAGCGCTCCGTCAATTCTCATAGTCACCACCTTGTACTGGTTATGTGTTTCAGCCACGCGACAATCAATATGCCAAACTATATCGAGTTAGTGCTCTGCAGAAAGAGAAGTCTCGGGAGAGATATAGTCAGCTGCCCATGTCCGGGTGAGGCAGCGAGCGGGTGTGTGCGAACCTGGATAGCTGCGGTTGGTTGTTGGATGGTACCTGCTTGTAACGCTCCTTGGGAAGGACTTGGTGGCCCGGTTGGGCAAAGAGTCACGTTGGAAACGTGACCTATGGACTTCATTTTATTAACCATACTATTCGCATATCAAAACAATCTTGCCTGTTACAGCCCCGCTTTCAAGAAGTTTGTGAGCGCGTGAGGCTTCAAGTAGGGGGATACGGTCGTGCACCAGGGGATCTATTTTCCCTGTGGCAAGATAGGTTGCGAGCCGAGATAAATCTTGCGTGTAAGGCTCAAGTATGTTGTATTGAGTTATGTCTCGACTATGGGTGCGAGTCAAGCTCCTTGCTCGGCTTGTTTCAAACAAGCGTTCGTATTCTGAGGGCAGGACAGCAAACCCGAATACAACATATTTACCGTTGGCGCGTAAGCGATGGTAGGCTGGCTCGAAATATTTGTCGAAGAGGCCGTCAAAGACCACATCAAATGGAATGTCTTTGATGCGTTGTTCAAGACTTTCTCTTTGATAATCTATGGGGATGGCGCCTAGCTCACGGATCAGATCGATTTTTGTTGTGGCAGCAGTGCCATAAACCTCCAGGCCAGCCAGTTTCCCCAGTTCGATAAATGCGGTTCCTACCCCGCCGCTAGCGCCAAGAACAAGCATTCGCTGACCAGCGCGGACGTTGGCAACACGGTGAAGACATTGGAGCGCGACCAAGTAATTCAGGCCGAGACAGGCAGCCTGAGCTGGATCGGCGCTGTCTGGTATAGCGACCATCCATTCAGGGGAAACGTAAATATATTCTGAATAGCAGTTCAGGTTTTCGTTTATTCCAGCGACTGTTTGCCCGACCGCAAAGGTGGTGGAACCATCGCCAATAGCGTCAACTTTGCCTGCGAAGTCATACCCCAGAGAAAATGGAGGAACTTGACCAAACCAATCTGAACTTCGTCGATTACAGTCCGCACGGGCTACCCCGGCAGCATGTACTCTGACCAAAACCTCTCCTGGTGATGGTTGCCTTAATTCTTCTTCCACAACCTTCAACACTTCTGGTTCACCAAATGCAGAAACAACTACGCGCCTATACTTCATCTTCCTATATCCTCCAGAACATTGTCTCTACTACCCGGTTATCTGCGGTCGTAGATATTATTCTCCTGTGACCGCAATGAAATCCGATTGCGGACGCGTTTCGTTGGCAATGAATTGAGTCCCAGCGATAGTTGACCCATCGTTGGGCGCGATGTTTAAGTGAGAGAGGAACTCGATCTCATCCAGAGTCACCTTGAGCGTGCAGTGGCCGAAAATAGGAATGTTCTGGACATGCAAAACACGGTGGACGAGCGTCTATCTCGCAAGTCCTAAGACCACCAGCATAGGCCACCCGATATATTTCTCGCTTCGAGGGTAATGTGAGGCGAATTCTGCGTTCGCTGAATGCTCACTGAGACCCAGCAGACTCAGGTTGTTCCGGAGCGCAGCCATGACGAAGTCGCTAATCTGGTGTGGATAGCTCCCGGGTTGAACGATCTGTCCAGAATCTGGGTCCGTAAACCTGGCCTGGGCTCCTCGGAGAAACATGGCGGGATGCATTGCACTCAGCACTGCACGCCCCCCGGGACAGAGGACACGGCGGACTTCAAAGAAGAAATGATCCAAGTCCTGGATGTGCTCAAGCACCAGTCCGCTCACAACGCGATCAAAGAACCCATCCGCGAATGGAAGAGAATCCTCGAGATCGTGAACAACGAACCGGACCGCGTCAGCCCCCGGCTTGCGGCACGCCTGCGCCAGCATTCCTTCGGAAAAGTCAACAGCCGTAACGACTGCACCCTCGCTCGCGAGCCACAGGGAGTGGCGTCCCGTTCCGCAGCCCAAGTCAAGGACGGCAGCGCCCCGCACGGTACCCAACTGCTCACGCAGGAACGGTTCCTCGAGGGCAGGCAGCGGATTCGCGTCATGATCGTAAACCAACGACCAACGATTATAGCCGTCGCGAATTGCGGACGACCCTGGTGAGCGAGCTGGGGTAATCATAGAAGCGTGTCCTCCTCTCCCCCCAACGAAAGATATGCCACATGGCTTCGGGCCAGTTCCCACAGGAAAGAGGGATATGGTCTATTGCCGATGTGCGGGTGTGGCAGCGGTCGGGCGTGTGCGAACGTGGATGGCTGCGGTTGGTTGTTGGATGGCACCTGCTTTAATCGATACCAAGAGACGGCCTGGTGTCCGGGACGAGACAAGTGTCACATTAAAAATGTGACCTACGATCTGCTTGTTGGACTCAGTGTAGCGGTCGAAATGACTTGGGGTAACTTCTCAAAGAGCATTTACAGGTATAGAACCCTACGAGTGTCTACAGGAAACGTGGCCTACGAACTCACATAGTTCCCGATCAGCGACGAAAAATACCGTACGGCCATCAAACAGTCGGCTGCCATTTGCCTTTGATAAAAGTAGCCTCCGAGTCGCCCGGCCAAGGCGGCATAGCGATGCAAATGAACTTCAATTCGACGTCAGATACGTTTCGGTACTGAAACGCTGTCCCCACCGGAATGTCGATTGAGGTACCTGGAACGAGAGGTGTGACGCTGCTCTCCAAGCCATTGTCTCTCCAAACCTCACCCTGTCCTTCCAACACGTACCAGAATTCGCTGACGGTGGCGTGAACCGTCGCCTTGTTTATCTGATGCGGTGGGACAGTAGAGTGGATCATGTTGCCCGTTTCGCCATCCATAATGTAACGAATATCTGCACCCGCCGGCGATTTCGCATCGGGTTGCTCTGGAAGCGTTGTTGCTTTCATAATACCCTCCTCAAGTCTCATATGATTGAAACATCGCGCGTTCTTGGGCAATCGCGTGACTGGTTGGGCGGCCGGAAGACTAGTGCCACGCCTACTTCCTGACAGAGGTCTGTCGAGTGTTTTAGGCGGATCACTCCTTCGATCAGATCCTCGCCGCGTCGTCTAGCTTTCCACAGTCGGCTTCCACACACCTTCTACCCGATATGCCTCCTCGTAGCCTGGCCATGGCGGCATCGTAACGCCTATCGCCGCCAGTGGTTCCGGGCCGAAGGATCGAAATTGAAACTGTGTGCCAACCGGGATCGTGAGACAGATTCCCGTTTCTAATCCCACCGTCTCCTCAGCATCCCCGAGTTTTCGCCACATCTCACCTCGTCCACCGATGATGTACCAAATCTCCTCCACAGTTCGATGGGCAACTGGAATCGAAGTCTCGCCGGATGCGAGCTCGAAGTGTGCAACGCCTCCTCCCTTGAGTTGAAGCAGCGCTCGCACATCTGATCCATCGGGAGCGACTGTTGTGCGCTTAGAAGGCGTTTGCATGGTTTGGAATGTATTCATGTGGTCATCCTTTGACTATTACACGATTACACTCGGATGAATAATATGCA
>CP070811.1:3951779-3961029 GCA_020343875.1 Anaerolineales bacterium
ATTCCAACGGTTGCCACTTACATCAATGCTCGAAGGCGGTTTGCCATCGCCGTTTTGGGGCTGAGTAGCAATTTGCAGCGGAGTGTTTTATGAGCAGCGATAGAACTCAACTTGCGATTTTTCTGATGGTGATGTGTGTAGTGATCATGGGGGTGCTGTTGATCTCCCAGCACGTTTGAGAACATTTCCGGTTTCTGTTGGCGCGCGCTTGACACATTCTTGATTGGCTAGGCACCTCTGCAACCCTGCCTGGTGCAGGTGAGCCCCCTTAAAAAAAGAGACCTCCCCGGTTTGGGGAGGTCTTGCGTTTATGGGAGGGGGCGAAAAGCCGTCGACCTATTGTCTTGGTGCAATGAAGTAGTTGATAGTCTGAATAGAAGGAGCGACTCGATGAGCACGCAACGCAGGCCTGGCCGTTTCTCCCCTGTTCGCTTGTCGCTGCTACCAGCAGGCCCCGCCACCTTTGTTTTGTGGGGCAGGTGGGTTGTCACGTGTTCACCGGCTCGGCTTGTCCGTCTTGCGCCGGTAGTTCTGGCTGGGGTGGCCCTGCTAATCTTTTTCGGCCTGCGGATGCCAGGCACCGGATTCAACCCCACCGTTGCGGCTTCACCTCCTGGGCGCACCACGGTGACGACCACCACCCTCACCATCCCCGTTCACGTCTTCGAGCCGGCTCTGGTGCAGGAGTTTGACCCTACGTACAACATGCCCTACTATCGCCTCGACCGCGACCGGTACGACCCGGGTCGCATCGAGAACCGCACCTTCACCCTCATCCTGCTGGAGAACGACTATCTCAAGCTGAGCATCTTGCCCGAGCTGGGTGGGCGCATCTATCAGGCGATTTTCAAGCCTACCGGCAACAATGTCTTTTATCAAAACCCGGTGCTCAAACCCAGCCCGTGGGGACCACCCCAGATGGGCTGGTGGCTGGCAGTGGGGGGTATGGAATGGGGGCTGCCCGTCGAGGAGCACGGCTACGAGTGGGGCATTCCCTGGCACTATGCGATCAGCGACTTAACGGATACCCAGGCCGACACAGGCGGTATCAGGGTGACGGTGTGGGACACCCGGGCCGATGATCGGCTGCGGGCCTCAGTTTCCATCACTTTGCTCGACGGCCAGTCTCTTTTCCACGTGACACCCATGATCGAGAATCCCACCGGTCAGCCCATCGATTACAAGTTCTGGTTGAATGCCATGCTGGCCCCCGGCCCAGCCAACACGCCTAGCCAGGACCTGCGCTTCATCATGCCAGCCAGCCAGGCCACGGTCCACTCCACTGGGGACCCGCGGCTGCCCGGGCCGGGGCAAGGCATAAGCTGGCCCACCTACAACGGGGTGGATTGGAGCCGGCTGGGCAACTGGCGTCAATGGTTCGGCTTCTTCCAGCGACCACAGGCGGCCGGCGACTTTCAGGCGGTGTATGATGAGGGCTATGACGAAGGGGTGGTGCGTGCCTACGACAGCCAGGTGGCTCAGGGGGCCAAGTTCTTCGCCTTCGGCTGGGGGAACGACGCCATCCCGCCTGAGCTGTATACCGATGACGGTTCCAGCTACGTGGAGATGCACGGCGGGGTGGGGCCCACCTTCGCCGATGCGCGGCGGCTGGAGCCGGGCCAGCGCATCATGTGGACAGAGCGGTGGTATCCGGTGGCGGGGCTGGGTAGGTTGACCTGGGCCAACGCCGAGGTGGCCCTGCACCTGGAGGACACGCCTGACGAGACGCGCATGCACATAGCCACGTCCAGCCTGCAGCCCGAGGTGCGGGTGCTGCTGGTGCGCCGCGCTGATAACACGATTCTCTTTGACGATACCTTGGGCCAGATGGTGCCGGGCCAGGTCTACCATTCCCCCTGGATCGACACATCTACTTTTGCTGCGTCGGACCTGGGAGTGCTGGTTTTCAGCGGCCAGTCGCTACTGGCGGCCTATCAGGTTGAAGGCGAATTTCCGTTCCCCCTACCCACGCCGACGACCACACCCGTGCCTACGCCTGCCCCGGCCTGGCAGGGCCGCGTATTGAGCCAGGTACCAATTGGCGGCTGGAGTAGCGTGGCTCGCATCTGGGTGCGTGGCCAATATGGCCTTCCGGTTATCATTCGCTCGTGGGATGGGAGCTGGAGCACCACCAACACGGTCGGCACCAAGCCGGAATATGGCCCCGATGCATTGGAGTTCGCGCCGCTGGGGCCGGGGACCTACGTGATTGAGCCGCAGGGGCTGGGTGCACCGGTGACGGTCAGCCTGTTGCCAGGTACGCTGGCTGAGGTCCTATTTGAGAAGACGGTCCAACCCGCCCCGACGCCTACGTCCACGCCGCCTGCCACAGTCACTGTCACGCCGCAGACGCCCTCGCCTTCGCCGTCACCCGCCACGCACACGCCTACGCCCACCCCCACGCCCTCACCCACCCCCACCCAGCCGGGGGCCTGGGTGGGCCGTGAGCTGAGCCCCATCAAGATTGCGGGTTGGAGCAGCGTGGTCAGGGTGTGGGTGATTGGAGAGTACGGATTGCCGGTCACCATTGCATCGGCGGATGATGGCTGGAGCACGGTGAACTTCGTGGGCAGCAAGCCAGAGTATGGGGCCGATGCCCTGGAATTCGCGCCGCTGGGACCCGGCCGGTACATCATCATACCCCGTGGGCTGGGTGTGAGTGTTACGGTCAGTCTGTCGCCTGGCGAAATCGCCCAGGTGCGCTTTGAGCAGAGCGGGGCTGGCACGCCCGGACCTACACCCACTGCTACTCCTACGCCGACTCCAACACCGGTCCCTGGCGCGTGGCACGTGCGCATCCCCACCAACACTACCTTGCCCGGTACCTGGTTCGGAGTGGTGCGGGTCAGTGTTCAGGGGCAGGTCGGCACGTTGGTGCGTATCTCCTCGGCCGATGATGGCTGGAACACCACCAACCGCACCGGCACCAAACCGGAATACGGGCCCACATTCCTGGAATTCGCGCCCTTAGGGGCGGGCAATTACGTCATCACGGCCGAAGGCATTCCGGTCACCGCTCAGCTTAGGTTGGGACAAGGAGGGCTGGCCGTAGTGCTCTTTGAGCAGTAGATGGGCCAGGCGAGATTCTCCCTATGGAGCGATGGCCACGGCTTCGATTTCGATGCGGGCGCCTAGTGGCAAGGCGCCTGCCTGCACCGTCGAGCGGGCAGGGGGCGCGCCGGAGAAGAATTCGGCGTAGACCTCGTTCATGGCTTTGAACTCGCCCATGTCGGCCAGAAAGACAGTGGTCTTCACCACGTTGGACAGTGAGGTGTCGGCTGCTTCCAGTACCGCCCTCAGGTTCTTCAGCACCTGCCGGGTTTGAGCCTGGATGTCGCCTTCCACGATCTGGCCGGAGGCCGGGTCGAGTGCGATTTGCCCGGCGGTGAAGACGAAGCCGCCGGCCCGCACGGCCTGGGAATAGGGGCCAACCGCGCCCGGGGCTTTGTCGGTGGCAATGATCTCACGTTGCATTGGGTCACTCCTGAACCTTGGTGAGTGGGTTACTAGTTCGCTGTAAGGTGCCAGGCGCTGAGTGCTGCCGACCTGACGGCAGAGCCTGTGGCAGCCTTGAGCTTCCTGATTATTGATTATACCATGCCCTGGCGCAGTGTGCCCAGGAAAGGAGCTGAGTGTGATGCCGGCTGACGATTTGCACCAGAAGTATGCGCCCATCATGCGTTTTTCGCGGGGGGAACGTTTCTTCCCCACAGCGGTGGATGATTTCTTGACGTATTGCGCCTTGTATAGAAAGGGGGAGGACAGGCCGATCGTGCCCCGGGGCCACGTCACGCTGGATGATCTCGCCCGCCGGAAGGCCACGCAGGAGGTGTTTCTGCGCTCGGTGACCACCGGCCCCCTGCATGGGGTGGAGATAGCCAGCCAGTGGGGCCTGGACGCCATCCGCCTGCTGTATGAGTGGTCTCAGAACCCGCTTGTGGCCTGGACTGAAGGCTGGGCCCGCCGCACTTACGATTGGTTCAGTGGCAAGACCCGGGCAGCCACCAAACTCTTTTGGTGGAACAGCTTGCTGTTGCCCTGGGCCAGGGCTGACAAAGAAGGGGCCCGGCGGGACCTGCCCCGCTTCGAGCTCCCGCAGGGGGTGAGGGCGGCTGCTATCGATGCCTACCAGACCAGCCAGGGACAGGATCCGAACTATACTTATTATTATCGAACTGTGAAACAGGCCGGCTATATGGACTTGCAGTATTGGTTCTATTACGCTTACAACGATTGGGCCGGCGGCTATGGTGGCTTTAACGACCACGAGGGGGACTGGGAGGGGTTCCACGTCTTCTTCAAGTTGGATGCCGGGAATCGGCCTGTCGAGCCACCGGCCTATGTGTGTTACCTGGGCCACCACTCGCGCATTACCAAGGCCTGGGACCATCCTGATGTGGAGAAGATCGGCACTCATCCGGTCATCTATGTCGCGGCCGGTTCCCACGCCAGCTATCCTCAGGCCAGGCAGTATCCACTGGTGGCGCTCTATAACTTGATCGATTACGCTACCGGCGAGACGCTGACCTTGAATCACGATGAGTGGCGGAGCCGGGTTAGCCTAGAGAAGGCTACCTGGCTTACCACTTATCTGGGCTCGTGGGGGACGCGCTACTGGCTGCCTCTGGCGTGGATGCAGAAGACGTTGGGCAAACTGGTGTCGTCTGTGCCGGGTGAGATATATCTGCCAGGTGTCAGCGCCCCGCGCGGCCCGAAGTTGAATGATGAGGGAGATGAACGCGAGACGTGGAGCCAGCCGGTGAGATTTGCCGGGCTGGCGTAACTCCGCCTGAGCGACAGGGTTATAATAGGCGCATACGGTTATCGTATCTGATCAACCTATTATCAATCACAGTCAGGAGGGATTACATGGACTTCGGTGCAATGATCAATCGTGTGATTCGGGCGGCTATGCTCGACGTAGACCTCTATGAGGAGGTCGAGGCAGATACCAGTCTGACCCAGGAAGCATTGATGGTGGTCATCCTGGTGTCAATCGCCGGTGGCATCGGTGGCTTCCTGGGGGGCATCATCAGCGGGAGTATCGGCGCAGCCCTGCTGGGACTGATTCTAACCATCGTGATGGGGGTAGTGGGTTATTACATCTGGGCCTATGTCACTTATTTCGTGGGCACCAACCTGTTTGAGGGAACGGCCGACGTGGGCGAGCTGCTGCGCACATTGGGCTACGCCAGCGGGCCGCGTGTGCTGGGCCTATTGGGCTTTATCCCGTGTCTGGGTGCTTTGGCTGGCCTGGTGGGCGCCGTCTGGTCATTGGTGGCGGGTGTGATCGCTGTGCGCCAGGCGCTCGATTTTGACACCACCAAGGCAGTTATCACTGTCGTCATTGGGTGGGTGATTGTCTTCGTCATCTCCCTGGCGATCACCGCTGTGCTAGGGGTGGGTGCGCTGGGCGTGGGCGCGCTGACTGGTGCGTTCGGCGGGTGATGTCTCGCTGAGCAGGTGATTACTCGACATAATATTATGATCTTGGGAGGTTGGCCATCCCGGCCAACCTCCTTTTGCGACTTACCCCGCCAAGTCTAGCTCGAAGGGGATCTGCCGATCCCCGTCTTGACCGGAAGACGGCTGCCCCTTCCTGGCCGAGCCAAAGCCTATCGCAACTTTAGCTCGAAGGTGATCGGCAGATCCTCGTTCTGACCCGAAGACGCCTGCCCCTTCCTGGCCGAGCCAAAGCCTATCGCAACTTTAGCTCGAAGGGGATCGGCAGATCCCCGTCTGGATCCGAAGACGCCTGCCCCCTCCTGGCCGAGCCAAAGCCTATCGCAATTTTAGCTCGCAGGGGATTTGCCGATCCCCGTCTGGATCCGAAGACGGCTGTCCCCTCCTGGCCGAGCCAAAGCCTATCGCAAATTTAGCTCGAAGGGGATCGGCAGATCCCCGTCTGGATCTGCCGACACTCGCTCCATTCGCAGGAGGTAACCAGGATATGTCCACGCAAGCACCCTGGCTGGCCGCCAGTCGAGGGTGTCCTGGCCGAGTCAAAGCCTATCGTAGGCCTAGCTCGCAGGGGATCTGCCGATCCCCGTCCGGATCTGCCGACACTGGCTCCATTCGCAGGAGATAACCAGGATATGTCCACGCAAGCACCCTGGCTGGCCGCCAGTCGAGGGTGTCCTGTCCGAGCCAAAGCCTATCGTAAGTCTAGCTCGAAGGGGATCGGCAGATCCCCGTCTGGGCTGGCCGAGGCTCGCGCCACCCTGCCCGGGCATAGGCAGGCAAGCCCACGTTGACAATACCGGCCCCCGATAGTAAACTCGTACGATACATCCTTTTGTTTGATTGAGGAGTCGAGCATGTCTCTTTTTGTAGACTGGCTGGGCGAGTGTGCCCAGCGCCACCCGGAGCGTTTGGCGGTCCTTGACGCGGCCCATGGTCGACGGCATAGCTTCCAGGGCTTTGAGGATCGGGCCAACCAGATCGCGCACTTCTGCGAGCAGTGGGTGGGATTGCTACCGGGCGACTGTATTGGCTTGCTCTCGACGCCCAGTGATGACGTGCTTCAGATTGTGGTGGCCGCCGGAAAACTAGGCCTGACCGCCCTGCTACTGGACCCCACTGCCTCCGCGGAGGCGCTGGTGGCCAGTATTAACGCCCATGCGCCCCGCACCATCTTCCACGGTCTGGCGCAGGCCGAGATAGTGCGGGAGATTTGGTTTGAAGTGGACAGTGTGGAGCACTTCATCCCACTGCGGGGCGCGGTAGACACGGCCAACTTTGAGGACATTGTGGCTCATTATGCCCCTTTTCCGCCCTCTTTTGAGTTGGAAGAGGAGATAGCGTGGGTTCGCTTCGCGGCAGAGGGGATCAGCTGGCGGGGGGTGGAGGATGCAACCCTCAGCGCCCCGTCGGAGGACGGGCCGGATGAGATCGCTGCGCCGCTGCATCGCCGTGATGGGCTGGCGGCGGCGGTCCAGGCACTGCGAGCAGGTCAGTGTGTGGTGGTGGAAGAAGATGCGATCCGGGTCATCGAATCGCCACCTGACGTGGGCCCCACCAAGGAAGGCGGGTCTGCCTCTGAGCGCAACCTGCCCACCGGGCGCTCGTGGCTGCCTCACGAGTTTATATAGCCCGATCCCGCCCAAACCAACTTCGACCAAAGCTGGCAGGGGCGTTCAATCGAACGCCCCTGTATCTATTTGAGAATCAGACTTGTTGGCGTAACGGTCACCCGGTCCGGGTAAAGGGGCGCTAGCTCTCTTGCAGGGCCTGCAGGGCCAGACTGACGCTATCGGCAGGGCTGACCTTTATGTGCGCGTCGATGATTTTGCCTTCTTCGTCGATCACAAAGTGGCTGCGCAACACCCCCATGTACGTTTTGCCGTACATGGACTTTTCGCCCCACACGCCATACAGCTCGGCCAGGGCGTGATCCTGGTCAACCAGCAACGTGAAGGGCAGATCATGCTTGGCCTTGAATTTCTGGTGACTGGTTACGCTGTCGGGACTGACACCCAGGACGATGGCGTTGTTTTCTTCGATGACCGGGTAAGCGTCGCGAAAGCCGCAGGCTTGCTTGGTGCAGCCAGAGGTGTTGTCCTTGGGATAGAAATAGAGCACGACCCGCTGTCCGCGATAGTCGCTCAGTTTCAGCGTCTGGCCGGTGTCGGTCAGCGCCTCAAAATCCGGGGCCGGATCGCCGATTTTTGGTGAATTACGACTGCTCATTCGTTTTTCTCTCCTCCTCACTCTTCAGATAGGCCTGGGCCTGTCGGGCAAACTCGTCGAAATCGCCCAGATCCTGGGTTATTGCCTGGTAAATCGCCTCATAGTCCAGACGCCAATAGACATGCACGATGGCATTGCGCATACCAGCCATGCCCCGGATTTTGCGAGCGAAGGTAGGGGTCAGCAAACCCTTTTCTCCGGCTAGCTCGATCAGGTTGGTTGTATCTATCTCGGTCAGGCTCACGCCCACAACCGCCAGAAAGTAGCGACATAGGTCCAGCACTGACTCCAGGGCAATACGCAGGTAATGAACGCACAGTTCACGGGTATCCACATCTGCTTTGAATTCCTCAAAGCGTCCAAATCGCCCCCCAAGGCGTTTGAGCTGGGCCACAGACTCGTCCAGTGTGGACAGATGGGATTCTACCCGCGCACGGTTGGTGATTCTGCTGTCCATTGATAAACCCTTCTGGCACCGGCCTCGAAAAGTTCGCCGGTATTCGCCCATGAAACGACGGAAGTCGTCATACTCAAACAGAACTTCCGCAATCACATCTGCCCGCGTAGTCTCGTGCTCTGCGAAGAGTATCTCACCCTCCAGGAGCGCCTTCAGTTTGAGCGGTGCATTGGCCCGGTTGAGGACCACCACGTCTATCTCTACCAGTCCTAAGGCTCGTTGTGTCCTCTCCACGGTTTTCAGGTAGCGTTCAAAGCTGTAATCCTGGAACAGAACGGCTATATCGACGTCACGGGCAGTGGTCTCTTCCAGGATTGAGCCAAACAGACTGGCAAGCAAAATGCCATCTTTCTGATATGCCTCAACAAGCTGACCCAGCCGGCCCTGGATATCACCCAAAGTGATTCCACGTTCTCTTCCTACGTTATTTGGATCGGCCCTTAGGGCGCTGGTTGACCCTGGATCGCTCACGTTTTGGGTTCTCCCTACAGTAGTGTCTCCAGGGGAGTATACGCCAAGTCGAAGGCTTCAGCCACGGCCGCATAGGTGATCTTGCCCTGATACGTGTTCACCCCCTTGGCCAGGGCCGGATCAGCCTGAATGGCTGCCTCGGCGCCCTGGTTGGCCAGCCTGACCATGTAAGGCAGCGTGGCGTTGCTCAGGCCGTAGGTGCTGGTGCGGGGCACCGCGCCGGGCATGTTGGCCACACAGTAATGAACGACGCCGTCCACCAGGAAGGTGGGCTTGGAATGAGTGGTGGGACAGGTGGTCTCGATGCAGCCCCCCTGGTCAACGGCCACGTCCACTACCACGCTGCCGGGATTCATGCTGCTGATCATCTGATGGGTGACCAGTTTGGGCGCCTTGGCCCCCTTGATGAGCACGGCCCCTACCAACAGGTCGGCTCGGCGCACCGCTTCGGAAATGTTGAGGGGATTGGAACTCAGGGTGGTCAGCCGCCCGGGCAAGACTTCACTCAGATAGCGCAGGCGGTCCAGGTTGATGTCGACGATGATGACGTGCGCCCCCATGCCGAGTGCCATCTGGGCTGCGTTGGTGCCCACCACCCCGGCCCCGATGATGACCACGTCGGCCGCCCGCACG
>CP070811.1:3961129-3994231 GCA_020343875.1 Anaerolineales bacterium
ACGGCCATCGCCGATCGGCTGGTCCGCTCTGGCATTGGGCATCTGACCCTCATTGACCGCGACTATATCGAACTGAACAACTTGCAGCGCCAACTTCTCTACGATGAGGATGACCTGCATAGCAATTTGCCTAAGGCGATTGCTGCTGAGCGTAAATTACGACGTATCAACAGCCAGGTAGAGATTTCCGGCCTCGTGGCCGACTTTAACGCTGAGAACGCCGAGGAGTTTCTGGTCGGCGCCGACCTGGTCATGGACGGCACCGACAACTTTGAGGCGCGTTATATTATCAATGATGTGTGTGTCAAGCACGACATCCCCTGGGTCTATTGTGGGGTGGTGGCCAGCTATGGCATGACCATGACCGTTGTGCCTCATCAAAGCGCCTGCTTGCGTTGCCTCTTTGCCGACGCGCCGCTGCCTGGCACTACCGCCACCTGCGATACGGCTGGCATCATCGGCCCGGTTGTGGCTGTGGTGGCCGGCATCGCTGCCGCCGAAGGCATTAAGTTGCTGCTGGGAAAGGGAGAGCGCAACCCGGGCATCATCCATGTGGATCTGTGGGATAACACCTTTGACACTTTCGAGAGCGGGCCGCCTCGCGCCGATTGCCCCACCTGCGGCCGGGGCGAATATGAATTCCTGGAGCGCGCATCGGGTGCGCAGGCGGTGGGCCTTTGCGGGCGAGATGCGGTGCAAATCCGTGTACCTGGCGCCCGACAATTGCCACTGACCGATGTGGTTGAGCGGCTGCGAAGAGTGAGCCAGGTGACTGCGTCCAATGACTATTTGGTCCGGTTCAAGGTGGATGGGTATGAGATTACCCTTTTTGCCGACGCCCGTGCCATCATCAAGGGCACTGATGACGAAAGTGTAGCGCGCTCCCTTTACTCTAAATACATTGGTGTTTAGCGTCTATTCCAAAAACGTGCGCATATTCCATCGCCCTCAACCTTAGTCGTGGTTTCAAGTCTCGGCCGGGGTCTGGTGTGGCATATCAGGATCCGCGAGTTGGAGTATGTGAGAGGCCAGCGCAGATTTTGGGGTAGACTTTTAGTCATTTGAGGAGGGGAGTCGATGGACCTGGGCCTGAAAGATAGAGTCGCTCTGATAGCCGCTTCAAGCCGAGGTTTGGGACGCGCCTGCGCTCATACCCTCAGTGCTGAAGAGGCCAAAGTGGCCATCTGTGCCCGCGACGACAAGACATTGCGGGCAACGGCTGACGAGATTGCCCGCGATACAGGCAACCAAGTGCTGGCCATCGTGGCTGACTTGACATCTGCCCGTGATTGTAGGCGAGTAGTGCAAGAGACGATTGACTTCTTCGGTGGGCTGCATGTACTGGTGACGAATAACGGCGGGCCAGCAGCCGGTTACTTCTTTGATTTCGACGACAACGAATGGTATCGTACGGTGGATCTGACCTTGATGAGTGCTGTTCGGCTCATTCGGGCAGCAGTGCCCCAAATGCGGGAGCAGAAGTGGGGACGCATCATCAACATCACCTCCGTATCGGTGAAAGAGCCGCTGGACAATCTGATCCTGTCCAATTCGGTGCGAGCAGGGGTGATCGGCATGGCGCGGACGCTGGCCAATCAGTTGGCTGCTGAAGGTATCACTGTCAACAATGTGCTGCCGGGCCATATCCTGACCGGGCGGGTTATAGAGCTGGCGGAGAACCAGGCCAGAGCCCAGGGCAAATCGCCCGACGAAGTCCTGGCTAGTTTCGCGGCATCGATCCCGGTGGGGCGTGTGGGCAAGCCAGAGGAATTGGCCGCTCTGGTCGCTTTTCTTGCTTCTGAGCAGGCGGCCTACATCAACGGGACCTCGATTCTGGTGGATGGCGGCAGGTATAAAGGGTTGATGTGAATGAGTCGTGTCCTGGGTACCCTCGTCTATGCGCGGCAAAACCTGTCTCCCTACGGGGGCATGCGAGTGCTTATGCTGCATCGCAAAAAGGAGCCGAACAAGGGATTGTGGGTCGCGCCAGGGGGAAAAGTGGAGATGCACGAGTCCCCACTGGAATGTGCGATCCGTGAGCTGCGTGAGGAGACGGGCTTGACCTCGCATCGCATGGTACTGCGCGGCCTGGTCACCGAAGTTTCCCCCCGTGAGGACTATCAGTGGCTTCTTTTCATCTATGTCACCGACGACGCCGAGGGAGAACTTATTGCATGCAATGAAGGGCATCTGGCCTGGGTGGACGTGGGTGCTGTGCCCTTGCTGCCAATTCCAGCGGCGGATGCCATCTTTTTTCCTCGAATCATCCATGATGGTGGACCTCTCTACCAGGCCCGGTACACTTACGACGCTGATTTGTATCTGGTACAAGTAGAGGAGTTTGGCCTTGAAGAGGACAGGGTGAGGCAGGGTGAACAAGGGACGGGTTCTTTTGGTCGGTGGCGACCCTGACGTTTGCCGTACGCTCCAAGTCTATCTGGCTGCACATCAATTCTCGGTGCAGGTAGTGAGCCATGGCGGTGAAGCGCTGCTCGCTTGTCACCAGGCGCCGCCTGATGCGGTGATCTTTGACTGGTATCTTGCCGACATGGATGGATACGATTTCTGTCAGCAGATTCGCGCGGATGAATGTGCGGCTAATAGCTTCATTCTGGCCCTACTGTCTACTAACGAGCGAGATGTGAGATTGGCTGCGCTCGAGGCCGGGGCGGACGACGTGATGTCCCAACCGATCGACATAGAGAGACTACGCCTGGGAATCGAGAGGACACTTGGACTATGCTCATCGTCATGAAATTTGGAGGCACGTCAGTAGGCAGTGCGCCTGCCCTACAGCATGTAGTCAAGGTTGTCAAGAAGGCGCGGGATCAAGGCGATGAAGTGGTGGTTGTTGTCTCCGCTATGAGCGGGGTCACTGATTTGCTGCTGAACGGTGCGCTTAAGGCCGAGACGGGGGACCTGGCGACAGCCAAGCAGGCACGCCAAGAGATTTCCGACAGGCATACGCAGGTCATCCAAACACTACTGGCCGGTGGGCAGTGGCAAGACTGGGTATCCGATGAGATCGATGCGCTGCTCAGTGAATTCGATGCCTTATGCCACAGTATCTGCGTGTTGGGCGAGCTCACCCCTCGCGCGCTGGATGTCATTGGCGGCATGGGTGAGCGTATGAGCGTTCGCCAGGTAGCGGCAATTTTAGAGCGTGACGGCGTTCCAGCCCAAGCTATAGATGCTACCCAACTCATCATCACGGATGATCGGTACGGGGCAGCCAGCCCCTTGATGCCTCTCACCGCTGAGCGTAGCCAGACCTTGCTCTGCCCATTGATTGCGGAAGGCATCACTCCGGTGGTAACAGGGTTCATCGGTGCGACCGAGGCCGGTATCCCAACCACTATGGGGCGCGGCGGCAGCGACTATTCAGCCACTATCTTGGGACGTGCCTTGGGCGCCGACGAGGTGTGGATCTGGACCGATGTGAACGGCGTGATGACCGCTGACCCGCGCGTGGTGCCCGATGCCTGCAGCGTGCCCCACCTATCCTACGCTGAAGTGGGCGAAATGGCCTATTTCGGAGCCAAGGTGTTACACCCACAGTCCATACGCCCTGCCAGACGTTCGGTGATTCCCGTTCGCATTCTGAATACCTTCCAGCCGGATCATCCGGGCACACTTATTACCAAAGACCCCGATGGATCAGGAGAGACAGTAAAGGCTATTACGGCCATCAAGGGGCTCAGTCTGATCACGATTGAGGGGTCAGGAATGATTGGTGTGCCGGGTGTGGCAGCCCGTACCTTCGGTGCGGTGGCGCGCACTGGCACCAGCGTGTTGATGATCAGCCAGTCGTCGTCGGAGCAGAGCATCTGTTTCGTGGTACCTACTGACGAGGCGACAAAGGTACTGGCGGCCCTTGCGGAGGAGATGGCCCGCGAACTAGAGCGTCGGGACATTGAGCGTATTTGGTCGCAAGACAAGATTGTCATCATAGCTGTGGTCGGTGCGGGAATGAAGGGAATCCCTGGCATTGCTTCGCGAGTCTTTGGGGCGCTGGGGACGCGTAAAATCAACGTTGTGGCCATTGCCCAGGGCTCCAGTGAGTATAACATATCCTTGGTAGTTGCCCAGGGTGATGGTGACGAAGCCGTGCGCTGTATTCATGAAGAGTTTGAGCTTGGAGCTAGCGGTGCTAATTGTTAGTTTTGGCTACCTGAAATTGAGGGTCGCGCTCCAGAAGAAGCCTCAAGCCCATCTCTAGATCTACCTTGGGCTCGTAGCTCAACCATTTACGGGCCAGGGTCAAGTCAGCTACCAGGCGGCTGACGCCGCCACTCTCGGCCCTTACGTGTAGGACATGTGTCTCTCGGCCTGTCACCCGCTCAATGGTCTGCACCAGCATATTCATGCTTGTCTCCTGGCCCAGGCCAATGTTGATGACCTGCCGGTCAATTCCACCAGCAGTGGCTGCTGTCACCAGCGCTTCGACTACGTCATCAATATAGATGAAGTCGCGAGTTTGTTCGCCCTCACCGAAGACAACCAGTGATCCCCCCCCCAGTGCCTGCTTCATGAATTGGGGGATGACCGGTGCGTGAGTCGGCGGGATCGGTTGACCAGGGCCATAAGCGTTGAAGATACGCAAGGCGACCGTTTCAATGCCCCATAGGCTGCCGATGGTGCTGACGTAGTATTCGGCCGCCAGCTTGCTGACGGCGTAAGGGGAAGAGGGCCGGGGAGCCATGTCTTCCGTCACCGGTTGGCGGGGTTGCTCGCCGTAGATGGCTCCTGACGAGGCCAACACCACTCGTTGTACCCCTGCATCCCGCATGGCTTCCATAAGAGCCACAGTGCCTCCCACATTGGCCGTCTCGTATTCCCTCGGGTACAGTATCGATTCGGGCACCGACACACGCGCTGCCAGATGATATACGCAGTCCACGTTGTTGAGCAGTCGCCATAACTTTGGCTTATCAGTCACGTTGCCCCGGGTGAGATTCACTGCCGGCGAAAGACGAGCGGGGTCACCGGCGCTCAGATCGTCTATCACCCGCACGTGGTGTCCCTCTCGTGCGAGACGGTTGGCCAGAGCCGATCCGATGAAGCCCGCTCCACCTGTAACGAGAAATCGCATAGTAGCTTCTTTTCCTCCGGATGTTCTGCTGCTGGCAAAGAGCGCATCATTATAGCACGCCCGGGCTCTCCTCGCCAAGGTGGATCGTGGCACATCGAGAGACGAAGGGCTGTAAATCCGTTTGTAGCGGTTCACCTGGGTAGCAGCCGGGCAAGAAACCTGATAGTTCCGCAAGAGTGTAAGCCAGAAGCCTGACCACAGTACCAGGGGAAATGTATTAGTCGGGCAATTGGTGAGAGGGAATGTCCTTTAGTAGTGAGTTTTGGCGATCTCGGTCCGATAGTTCTGGCTCACTCAGGCCCCAGTCAAGGCCCAATTCCGGATCGTTCCATGCTATACCGAGTTCGTCGTTGCCATCGTAGTAATTATCCACCAGGTAAGTGAGGGTGGCATCCGTGAGGGCAACAAAGCCGTGAGCTATACCTACCGGAATGAGAACCCCCGTCGGGTTGTCGGCATCAATTTCCAGGATTTGGCTGGCGCCACGAGTAGGCGATGAACGGCGCAGATCCACCAGTGCCATCCGGATCGTACCGCGGACCACGAACCAATAATCCACCTGTTGGTGATGATAATGCAGTCCTCGCAGCACATTGGCTTTGCTGTAGCTGCAATTGGTTTGGATCACTTTCCACTCTCGCTCGGGGAACCACTCCTTGCGAAATGTCTCCAAAAAGCGGCCTCGTTCGTCGGGCCAGGCCTGCAATTTTACGAACTTGACGCCGGCGATGGCATCCGATTCGATGATTTTGGCCATTGTACCTTTCCTTCTGGGGCAGGTAGTCTTGCAGACGATTGTACAATAGCCTTGTTGCTTGTGTCAACCGCATAGCACATGCGAGAGGATGTTTCATGCTGGTTGGACCGGCTTGGGCCAGGTCAGGGGCGTGCAGCGCAAGGACCCGAAGGGGCGATCGGAAACAGCGCCAACTTCTCATATTAGGTGCAACGTGCACTACCTGCGGCAGGAATGAATGTCTAGGCATTGTGCAGGAGGGACTCATCGCCCGGGGATGGACCGCACGCCGTCCTAATATCGTGGACAAGGCCATGAGAAGGGGTCACTCAAGCCAGGATGCGGGTGACGTGGTACACAGTTATTGGATGGTCCAGGCCCTTCAGATCCAACCCGCCAATAGGAGTAGCCTCAACCTGCCCCATTACCAGGTCATATGTCGCCTGGCTAATGAGCACCTGCCCGGCCTTGGCAATGCCGCAGATGCGTGCCCCCAGGTTGGCTGCCCGCCCGATGACAGTGTAATCACTGCGTTGGGCACTGCCCATCTCACCCACAATCACCTCGCCGGTGGCAATGCCGATGCCAATGGGCGCCGCAGCAACTCCTTGCGCGCGCCAAGTCTCCATCACTGTCTGATGTGCCCTTTGCATCTCCAAGCCGACACGCACGGCTCGCAGCGCGTGATCGGGCTGAGGGAAAGGCGCGCCCAGGAGGGCCATGACTTCGTCGCCCACGAACTTGTCGAGAGTACCCTGATGCGAAAGGATGACTTCTGTCATCCGGCTCAGGTAATCGTTGATGAAACCAATATACAATTCGGGCTCAGTGTGCTCCGCCAGGCTGGTGGAGCCTCGGATGTCCGCGTAAAGCACACTGAGCACAGAACGCTCACCTTTGAGAAAATCCACATCTGGGTTGGCCAGCAATCGCTCCATCACGCGCGGATCCACAGATCGGCCCAACACTTGGCGCAGCCGGACTCGTTCCAAACTCTCGAAGATGGCGGTGTCCATCTGGCTGGCAATGGCGCTTAATAGGCGACGATCAGCGGCGTCGAATCCGTGTTCCTCATAGCGGTTAGTGACACCCAATACGCCGATAATCTCGTTGTGCAAGATAAGAGGAATGCACATCACCGAGTGCAACGTGTCGCCCAGGTCTTCGTGGTAAACCAAGCGCGCCTCCCGTAATGCTTCGTTGGCTATCCGATCTATCATAGTTCCATAGGACGCTAGCTGGAAGAGATCGTCGTGGGTAGAAGCGCGCAGCTCTAGCCGGTGCCCGGCCCGGTCGTAGAGCATAATGAAGCCCATGGCGGCTTGGATGACGGCACAAACTTCGTGGAGCACGGTATTGAGCATCTCATCGAAGCGGAGATTCTGGTCCCGGATGCGGTCTACCCGATAGATGGTCTCTAATTCCAGGTTGCGTTGCTGGAGTTCGTAGTAGGCGTAGGCTTGCATCACTGCCGAGTCGATTTGGCTCTCAGCAATCTCAAGCAAGGCGATGTCGTTCTGGTCAAAGGGAGCCTGGAGGCGGGCAAGCAGCAGCGCGCCTAGGGGTTGGTCTCCGCTGCGGGCGGGCTCATCGGCCAGCGTTACGCAGATTCCTGCCATATGAAGAGCGCCTAAGCGGTCCCTGGTCGGGATGGGATCTTGCTTGGGGGAGGCGTGCAGCAGGTCAGGTGTTGGCGGCGACTCATCCTCACGCCAGACGACAACGCCACCTGCCGTAATGACTCGCCGGGCCAAGTCCTGGATAGTGGCTGGGCTAAGATGGCTCAACTGCTCGCTCCTATCGTCGACTGCCTTCAGCTCCAGTTCCCCCGTCTCGCGGTTCAGCAGGCATAGCAAGCAGAGATCGGCCCGAAAATGGTCGCTCAGCAAATCTACGATAGTCCCCAGCATAGCTGGAGGTTCTGGTATCGTATCACAAATGTGGTCGATGGCCAGAACCAAGTCCAGTTGTCTCTGCTTCAGCTCAAGCGCGTTACGCAGAGTCTTGGGATTCTTTTCATCACCCACCATATCCTCCTCGTCCAGCTCGATTCTTAATGTACCGATGTCTTGATTGTAGCACAGCAGGTAGGGGATTTCAATGGGATTCTGTTCCTGCTGGGGAGAAATGGGGCCTTGGGTCTAGGCCGCATGTTTGCGGCGAGTTGCCCAGCGCGCCTACCCAAAAGCTAGGGGCAGCTTGGCCTGGCGCCAGGCCAAGCTGCCCCTAGTTACCGTCCGTAATTGCCGTGACCGGTGTGAAGGGGACTCCCATAAACTTCAGTCCCTCCTGGGGCAGGGCAAGCAGGGTAAACCACTTCACGACACTTGTGGTTTTTGGGAGGTTTATTGGGGATACTGGCTCCCCTTGAGTGAGAGACAGGTCCTAGAAGGGGATTTCGTCCTCGCCCATATCTGGCGGCGGTGCCTCCTGGTAAGAGTCAGACGCATCAACCCCTTCGCCACGTCCGCCCAGGAACTTTACGGTGGCGGCCGTCACCTCAAAGCTGGCCCGAGGCTGCCCATCGTTGCTAGTCCAGACTCGGGGGCCGCCGGTGTCCCGGTCGGGGGTCATGCGACCTTCGATGAAGACTTGCCGCCCTTTGGACAAATATTGATTGCACAGTTCGGCCAGCTGTCGCCAGGCGGTGACTCGGAACCAGACAGTTTCTTCGCCTTGACTGCCGTCTGGGTTATTCCATTTGCGGTTAGTCGCCACCGAAAAGTTGGTTACTGGCGTTCCATCTGGGGTGTAGCGCATTTCAGGATCGCGACCCAGATTTCCCACGATGATCACTTTATGATACATTGAACCCCTCCTTCCCTAATGGAGATCTCTCGGAAAGTTCACCACCGCGCTGGGATGTCTTGACTTGTACGGGTTTTGCCCAAGCGAGCTCATGGGTGCCATAGCGAATGATTCTCCAAGAAGACTTAATGCTGAACCCAAACCGCAAATTTGTTCTAATATTATCCTAAAATATCTAGAATGTCAATTGTGATTTTCATTTTGGGGGAAGGGTGCGTCCCAAAAAATGAGGAGGCACAGAGGCGTATCCCCCCAGGTTTGTACCGATTTCCCGAGAATCCGGTACGCACCCGAAGGGAAGTTTCACTTGCCAGGCACCCATCGGTGTGCTACAATTGAGACATAGTCGGCTCTCTTGGCTCATAGTGACTCCCTTCCCCCGGGCTCCCATTCATCAAGATAGTAGGTATCCATATTATTTCCAACGTATGACGCCCTCAGGTAATTTAGTTATGGCTGAGATATTAGTAGTTGATGATGAAGAGGCTGTTGCCCGAATTATTGAGCGCGCTCTATGCCGTGAGCATCACGTGCGGGTATGCTACAGTGCCGTCGAGGCCCTTAAGGTGGCCAGGCGAATCAACCCCGATTTGATCATCCTTGACATTGTGATGCCCGGCATGAGTGGACTGGAGGCCTGTCGCGAGCTACGGCGCGATCCGGTGCTCAAATCGGTCCCCATCCTCTTTATGACTGCCCTCAGCCGTGTAGAAGACAGAGTAGAAGGCTTTGAGGCGGGCGCTGACGATTATCTTACCAAGCCTTTCGATATCCGTGAGTTGGTGCTGCGGGTAAAGGCTATCTTGCGCCGGGCGAGAATGGAGCCGCCCGAGTCGCGACCTTTGCAGATTACAATTGGTGCACTAACTCTCGATTGCCAGACACATGAGGTAGACACTGGCGAGAAGAAGGCACTGCTCACCCCGGTTGAGTTTGATCTGCTGTACCACCTGATGACTCACCCGGATCAAATCCTTAGCAGTGAGCGCTTGCTGCGCGAAGTGTGGGATTATCCCAGTGACACAGGCAGCCCCGACTTGGTGCGCATGCACATCAAGAACTTGCGCCATAAGATTGAGCCCAACATCCGCACCCCCCGATTTATCCTCACCGTCTCGCGCCACGGATATACCATTGCCAGCGAGTAGATGCACCAAATCTCAACGGAGGAGCAACAAATATGGCCACGAGCGGCGACGTTCCCGGTCAAATCGTAACTATCGAACGTTTCATTCTGGAGCAACAGTCAATCCAGCCGGAGGCCACGGGTGTTTTGACTAATCTCCTGTATGATCTAGCCTTGGCCGGCAAAATCATTGCCAGCCGGACTACGCGGGCTGGGCTGATCGATATTCTTGGCAACACCGGCGAGGAAAATGTGCAGGGTGAGGAGGTGCAAAAGCTCGACAAATTCGCTGATCGTACCATTTACCGCC
Source organism: Anaerolineales bacterium (assembly GCA_020343875.1). GTDB lineage: Bacteria > Chloroflexota > Anaerolineae > 4572-78 > NAK82. The sequence continues at coordinate 3,971,202 of CP070811.1, forward strand.
TCAACGATCACACGGGGCGATTAGCGGCAATGGCCTCTGAAGAACACCCGGATTTGATTCCTATCCCGGACCGCTTTCCTGTGGGAAAATATGTGCTCATCTTCGATCCCCTTGATGGTTCCTCCAACATCGATTACAACGTAAGTGTTGGGACCGTTTTCTCCATTTATCACCGCAAAACGCAGGACGGTTGGGGCACGATTGAGGACTGCCTGCAAAAGGGAAGAGAGTTGGTGGCTGCCGGATATTTTGTCTATGGTTCCAGCACAATGCTGGTCTATTCCACTGGCCATGGAGTGCATGGCTTCACCCTTGATCCCAGCGTAGGGGAGTTCCTCCTCTCCCATCCTAATATTCGTATTCCAGAGCAGCCCAAATACTACAGCGTGAATCAGGGCTACCAGAGGTTTTGGTCGGAGGGCGTCAGGCGTTATACCGAATGGCTGCAGGGCCAGGATGGTTCGCGAAAGGTGCTGTCATTGCGCCACATTGGTTCGCTGATGGCCGATTTCCACCGCAATCTGTTGGCAGGAGGAATATTCTACTATCCTGCCGATGCTAAGGACCCCAGCCAACCTCATGGTAAGTTGCGCCTGCTCTACGAAGCTATCCCTCTGGCTTTCCTGGCTGAGCATGCGGGTGGCTACGCTTCCGACGGCCGACAGCCGATCCTCGACATCCAACCGACTGGCTTGCATGAGCGAACTCCCCTCTTCATTGGTAACCGCGATCTGGTAGAAAAGGCAGAGGCTTTCATCCAAGAATACGGCTGATAGATTTGAAGAGCGTATCATTGGCCTGAATGAAGGTGAGATAAAAGGGCTGATTACCCCCGCGGGCATCCTCGCAGCGGAATTGGACTGAGGTCGTTTGAGCATGGCGCGTAGGCCCTTCCGACAAGTTTGGGACTTTCTGACCCGGCTGAAGGTGGCTGCCGTTCTTGTCCTCATCCTCTTGTTGCTGGCTGCGCTGGGCTCCTGCTTTCCACAAATTCCGCCTCCAGCCGCAGTAGATGCGGAGCAGCTGGCGCAGTGGGAGGCGCATGTGCAGGCCAGGTATGGCGTGCTCAGAGACTTGCTGGGCGCCGTGCGTGTTTTTCGGTGGTTTAAATCCCCTGTCTTCCTAGTACCCCTGGTTCTGCTGGCAGTGGTTACATTAATGTGCACTCTCGACCGCTGGCGAGTAGTGTGTCGGCGGGCGTTCCGCTCGCCGGTCAGCGGTTCGGATGCCGTTTTCACTGCCGCTCCCCACACTTCTAGGCTGACCGGGTTGCCGGCGGCTGATTTGCCCTGCATCGTGCGAGAGTGCTTGAGGCAACGCGGCTTCCGCGTTCGTTCTGCAAGGAGCGGAGACGTCATCAATCTGCGAGGTGAACGCAACCAACTGGCTACTCTGGCGACGTTGGTGACTCATCTGGCGCTTCTGTTTCTGCTCTTGGGGGCAGGGCTGAGCTATGGCTGGGGCTGGCGAGAGGGATTCATCATTGAGCCGGACGAGTCGGTCGAGGTTGGGCATGGCAGCAGCTTGGCTCTGCGCAACGACGGTTTCAGCATTTCGCGCTACCCCGATGGGAGTGTTTCAACTTACCAGGCCCAGGTCGCTGTCCTCAGAGGGGGACAGGAGGTGAAGCGTGGAAGTGTGTGGGTCAACCAGCCATTGACCTGCGACAGTGTCGGGGTCTATCTGCAGGGCTACCAGGGGGGAGGAAACCGTTACAGTGTGACCTTGCTGGCAGTACATGACCCTGGCTACGGCTGGGTCATAGCGGCGATGTTTGTATTGCTGGCGAGCACGACCGTGACTTTGAATTTCCCGCGAGGCTGGATTGAAGCCCGCATCGAAGCGGGCGGGCTGCTCCGCCTGGCTGGCTGGGCTGAGCGACACGCCTTCGATTTTGAGCGCGAATTTGCGGCATTGGTGAGGGAACTAAGTCATTGGGCCGTATCTACGCAGGAGGATGTGGTATGACCATGGGATGCTGTCGGCTGCGGCTTGTGCGCTGCAGGCATCGTTTCTCAGGGAGTAATCGCAGCGTAGAATGGTGGAGAGAGACGTTATGCTGATTGGGCTGGCCTACGGTATGTTGTGGGCTGCCATCCTGGCCTACTTCTTCCATACCAGGACTGGCAGGGGCTGGACTGGCTGGCTTGCCACTGGCAGTACGGTCATAAGCTTGGGCCTGGTAACAGCAGCGCTGGTAAGCCGGGGGCTGGCAGCCGGCCACTGGCCCCTAACCAACCGTTACGAGTTTGCTCTTTGCTTTGTCTGGGCCATCGTTGTAGTTTATCTGCTGGTGGAGACCAGTTGGCGCGAGCGACAGGCAGGCGCCTGGGTGTTGCTGGCTGCGCTACTGGTGGCAACTTACGCCGTCACCCGCTCTCCTGACGAGCAGGCCATTGCGTGGCTTCTACCGGCCCTCCGTTCGCCCTGGCTGCAAATACATGTGCTGAGCACCCTGCTAGGGTATGGGGCGTTTGGCGTGGCGGCTGGGCTGGGACTGATGCGACTGGTACCGGGGACGGCATCAGAAGGAGAAGGGGGGGCGGGACGCCTGTTTGTCAGCGGGGAAATCGAGCGAACGATGGAGCGCGCGCTGGCGCTGGGTTTCCCCTGGCTGACGCTGGGCATCCTCACCGGCGCCATTTGGGCGCAGAACGCCTGGGGCCGTTATTGGGGCTGGGACCCCAAGGAAGTCTGGGCGTTGGTCACCTGGTTGTGGTATCTTTTGATTTTGCACTTACGCCCGCTGCGCAGTTGGCGCGGGCGGCGGTTAGCAAGCCTGGTTGTGGTCGGTTTTGGGGTGGTGCTCTTTACTTTCGTCGGTGTACCCTGGCTGGTGCGCACAGTTCGACTGGAGAGCCTGCATGGATTTTGAGTTGTGAGTGACAAATCCTGGACTCGAAATCCAGGGCTCATCACTCAGAGCTATTAGAATGGGTGTGACATGAAGGGGATCACACGCCGTCAGTTTTTGCTTGGTAGCGGGATGGCGGTCGCCTGTGGAGTGGGGGCCTCCGTTGGCTTGAGCGGCGATCGTTGGTGGGAGTGGGCCCCCGGCGATGTAGGTCAGGCCCCATCAGTCGAGCCACCCAGTCCCTGGTCAGTCGAGGCTCGCTACTATGCCTCCTTTTCGAGCGAGGGTTCGCTTAACTGCACTACCTGCCATGACACGCCGGAGGAATCGCTGCCCGTCTCTTACTGTCATATTCCTCACACTGGCACCTACGTTCAATGCAGCCTTTGCCCCAAACGCTGCATTATTGCCCACGGTGAACGGGGCGATTGCCGGGTGCGGGAAAATCGGGGCGGCCGGCTTTACTCCATGGTCTACGGCAATCCTTGTGCAGTCCACGTGGACCCCATCGAAAAGAAGCCCTTCTACCATTTCCTGCCTACCATCAGTGCCTTCTCCCTGGCGACTGCTGGCTGTAATCTACACTGCCTCTATTGCCAGAATTGGTCCATCTCCCAAGTCCCGCCGGAGCAAACCCAAAATATGGAGCTCCAGCCTGAGGAAGTGGTCCGCTATGCGTTGGCGTCCAAGTCCCCCGTCATCGCTTACACCTACTCGGAACCAACGGTCTTCTACGAGTATATGCTGGCCACGGCGCGGCTGGCGCGAGAGGCGGGGCTTCTCAGTGTCGTTATCTCTGCCGGATTCTTTGAACCGGAGCCTTTGCGCGAATTGTGTGCGGCGGTGGACGCCATCAAGATTGATCTAAAGGGATATGACGAAGACTTTTATCGGGAGGTGTGTGACGCCGAGCTGGGACCGGTATTGGAGACAATTCGTATCATCTACGAGAGCGGTACTCACCTGGAAGTCGTCAACTTAGTGGTGCCCACCCTGAATGACAATCTGGAGCAACTGCAAGCGCTGGCCGAGTGGGTCGCACACGACGTGAGCCCCGACGTGCCGCTCCACTTCAGTCGCTTTCTCCCGCAGTACAAACTGACCAACCTGCCGCCAACACCCGTGGAGAGGCTAGAGCAGGCACGAGAGATTGCGCTAGAGGCGGGAGTGCGCTTCGCCTACATCGGTAACGTGCCTGGTCACGCTGGCAACAACACGTTCTGCCCCGCTTGCGGCCGGCTGATCATCGCCCGGCAGGGGTTTGCAGTCAGGGAATATCACCTGGATGGCGGAGTCTGCGCCTACTGCGGCCAACCCATCCCGGGCGTCTGGTGGCCTGACAAGCCGGAGGGACAGCCGGTGGAGGTGAGGCCGGGGCCGCCGGATCAGTGATTCCACTAAGGAAAAAGGGTAACCAGCATGCTGAAGCCCAAGTTTCGTGGTTTGGATCCTCTGCCGATCGTTTTCTTCCTGCTCCTTTCCGCTTGTGCCGCGCCAGTTGGTATGCCGACCGCAGAGCCGAATGCGACGGCGCTTCCCCCCTCGGCGGGGCAGGCACAGGGTAGTGTGGCACCTACGCCCGGAGGGAGGAAGTCTCCTGATAGGACCGCTGTTGCAGTCCCTCCTGCTCCCCACGTGCCGTCTGACCAGGTCCGGCCCTCTGCCATCGCTGGTTCCTGGTACCCGAGCGATCCGGACGAACTGGCGAAGATGGTAGATGGCTTTTTGGAGGCGGTTGAACCAGTTGACGGTCAGCCAATTGCCATCCTTGTCCCTCACGCTGGCTACATCTACTCGGGGCCGGTGGCCGCTTCTGGCTTCAGGCAACTGGCGGAAGGGACGTATGACGTCGCCGTCATCATCTCCTCCGACCACCAGTCGCCTCTCTCCAGCCCCATTTCCGTCTGGGCCGAAGGAGGCTTCGAGACCCCATTGGGTGTGGCGCCAGTGGATGTGGAACTGGCGCATGCACTGATTTCTGCTAATCCTCTTATCACCTTTGACCCAGCCTCTCATCAGGGGGAGCACCCCATCGAGATCGAACTGCCATTTCTACAGCGCGTCTGTCCCAGCTGCCGCATTGTGCCGGTGCTGATGGGGTCCGACGGCGAAGAGACCGTGGAGGCGCTGACGTCGGCGCTGCTTTCGACACTGCGTGGCAAGCGGGCGGTGGTCATCGCCAGTTCAGACCTCTCCCACTACCCTGCCTACGCCGACGCACGGGCCGTGGATGGAGCCACCTTGGCTGCGATTGAAACCAGTGATCCGGCCCAGGTGCGAGAGACCGTAGATGGTCTGATGAAGGCAGGCTTTTCCAACTTGGCCACCTGTGCTTGCGGAGAGGGACCCATCCTGGTGGCTATGCGCGTCGCGCGGGGACTGGGGGCCGACACGGTCAGCGTCCTGCGCTACGCCAACTCTGGCGACGCCCCTTACGGTGATCGGGAGCGTGTGGTGGGGTACGCTGCAGTGATGTTCTGGCATTACGACCTGCCTGATCTGACCCAAGAACGGCGGGATGAATTGTTGAAGCTGGCCCGCACGACTATCGCCGAGTATCTGGAGACGGGCCATATATCCGACTATGAGACAGGGGATCCTGTTTTAGCCCGGCGTTCAGGGGCTTTTGTGACTCTTAGGAAAGGAGATGAGTTGCGCGGCTGCATCGGGCACCTGTTCTCAGACTTGCCACTGTACCGAAGGGTGCAGGAAATGGCCGTCGCTGCTGCCACCTCTGATCCGCGCTTTCCCCCGCTGACCATCGAAGAGCTGGAGGATGTAAACATCGAGCTTTCTGTCCTTTCGCCACTGCGCCGCGTGACCGATACCCGTCAGATTCAGGTGGGTACTCATGGCTTGGTAATCGCCCAAGCTGGGCGGCAGGGGGTGCTGCTGCCACAGGTACCAGTGGACGAGGGGTGGGACCTGGACGAGTTCCTGGAGAACCTGTGCCTAAAAGCTGGCCTTGTACAAAATTGCTGGGCTGAACGGCCAACACTCTATGCGTTCACGGCGGTGGTATTTGAGGAAATCGAGTAATGAAGTCAGGTAGCATAGTATGAAGATTCCGCTTGCCGCAGTCGGCTGCTCTTCAATCATCGCCCAGATCGTGTTGATGCGTGAGCTAATCGCCACGTTCTACGGCAATGAGCTGCTCTTTGGGTTGGTGCTGATGGCCTGGCTGGTTTGGGTAGCACTTGGATCGTGGGCGGTGGCACGGCTGGCGGTATTCCGCTGGTTGCGAGAGAGGGCCTTCGCGGGGGGGCTGATCCTGGCGGGGATACTGCTCCTGGCCCAGATGGCCCTTGTGCGCGATGTGCGGGCGCTGCTGGGTGTGACACCGGGCGCCTTCGTCGAGCTAGGACCCATGGTATCGGCAGTGATCTTGATTCTGGCTCCTCTGAGCGTTTTGACAGGCTGCTTGTTTACCCTGGGGGCAAGGCTAACGGTCGAGAGGAGTGGGAGCGTCGGACCAGCCTACACTTGGGCGAGCCTCGGCGCGGGTGTGGGTGGGGCGCTTTTCAGCGTCCCCCTCGTTCGCTGGCTCGACCCTTTCCAGATCGTGTTACTCGTAGGGATAACCAACCTAGCTGTGGCCGTAACCATGCTAAAAGAACCGCCCCAGGGAGTGTCCCGCATCCTGGGAGGGGAGAGACGTTTCGCGCCCTTACCCAACCTTCTTCTGACGCTTGGGAAAGGCCGGTCATGGCAGGTACGATGGGCTGCGGTGAAGTTTTTTGTCTTGTTCTTCGCCCTGGTCGCTATTGCGCTCCCCTTTGGGCGCTATCTCCATCAAGTCACCCTTCGTTGGCAGTGGACCGACCTGGCCTTCGCCGCCGATTCTCCATATGGTCGCCTGATCATTCAGGCCCGCGATGGGCAACGTGTTTTTTTTGAAAACGGCTTACTGGCCTTTGAGACTCAGGGTACGTTTCCGGAGGAGGTGGCCCATTTTCCGCTGCTGGCCCACCCAGCTCCACGTAGCGTGCTGCTTATCGGCGGGGGCGTGGCTGGCGATTTGCGTGAAATTCTCAAGCATCCCGTCACCGATGTGGTCTATGTTGAACTTGACTCAGTGCTGATCGAGGCCGCAAAGGTCCACCTCCCGCCGGCCGATGCTGCTGTTCTGAGCGACCCACGCGTCACGCTTATTCTCACCGATGGGCGGTTGTACGTTAAGCAGCTTTCTGGTGCGAACCAAGCAATAAGCCTGCCAAGTAATCTATTTGATGGCCCGGATGGACCATTCGACGTTGTCATTCTTGACCTGCCCGAGCCGGCCACCGGCGCATTGAATCGCTTCTACACCCGCGAATTCTTCGCAGAAGTGCAATCCGTTCTTAGCCCCGGCGGCGTCTTTGTACTGGGGCTGCCCTCAGCGGAGAATTACTGGAGCCCAGAGCTGGCGCGGCGGAATGGGAGCGTTTACCATACCCTGCAGACGGCCTTCCCGGAGGTGCTGGTCCTTCCAGGAGAGCACAATTTCTTCCTAGCATCTGACATGCCCTTGGAGGACAATCCCGCCATTCTGGCAGAACGGTTAGTCGAGCGGGGTGTCGAGACGCGCTGGGTGACGCCAGACTATATCCGTTACCTCTTCACCACCGACCGCTTCGAAGCGGTACGCAGGGAACTAGAGGCGACGGCTGGAGTGCGGCTTAATGGGGATCTGACGCCCATTTGTTATTACTATGACCTGGCACTGTGGCTGTCGCGCTTCTATCCCGAGTTGCGCAGGGCTTATGATAGCGTAAACCTGATCGACCTGGCATGGGGGGGCGTGCCCTTGGCCTTGGGTGTGGTCTGGGTGCGTTGGCGGCGAAGGTGGGCAGTGCCAGTTGCCATGGGCACCATTGGCTTGACAGGCATGATACTGGAGGTGGTGATACTCTTTGCCTTTCAGGTGCTGCACGGCTACCTATACGCTGAGATCAGTTTGATTATGACGGCCTTCATGGCCGGGCTGGCGTTGGGGGCTGCGGTTAGCAACCGACGCCTGGAACGCCGGCCTCTCTCTCCAGAGAGGTGGGCGAAATCGGCCTTGCTCGGTGTTCAGTCGACCATCGCTATTTACAGCGTGGCCTTTGTAGTCATATTGCGCTGGCCCATTCCAGTACCGACGCTGGTGTTCCCGCTGCTTGCCCTCCTGGCAGGAGGGTTGGGGGGAATGGCCTTTCCACTGGCGGTGATGCTGGTCCGAAGAGAGGGGCCGGCTGGCCGCGTGGCGGGCCTGCTTTACGGAGCCGATTTGGTGGGAGGCTGCCTGGGAGCCCTGCTTGGCTCTGTGATTCTCATCCCCGTGTTGGGTATCCCATACACCTGTGTGGTGGTGGCCCTGGTGGCGCTGGCGGGCTTGTTAGCGCTGGTGTAGAGGGCCTACGCCAGGTGTTTGTTTCGCTATAATGCCACATTTGTGGTATATTGCCTGCTGCGTGGCAAATGGAAAAGTAGCATCAATTCTCTCGAACAGCGCCCCTTTTTCGGGTGTTTCCCCAAGGGCGCTGCAAAATCTGCCGTTTGTCAAGAGAATTTGTTTAGGCAGCACGCAATACACAATACTACGGAGCCGCCGAATGCCCTTTGTAGAAGGTGAGCTGGATTCATTTGACTTGGACAGAGTGAGTGTAAGGCCTCACGGCCCTAGCGATTATCCTCTGCTGCCAGCCCGAGATACAGTGATTTTCCCCCGTATACTGAGTCCGCTTTTTGTGGGGCGAGACCAATCAATGCGAGCGGTGGAAGCTGCGTTAAATGCCGATAGTCGGCTGGTGGTAGCAACGCAACGTGACCCCAGCGTAGAGAATCCATCCTTGGACGACTTGCATCCAATTGCCACCCAAGTTGTTGTCAGTCGCATCCTGCGTATGCCTGATGGCACCACCAGCATCTTGGCCCAGGGACAGCAGCGGGTTGAACTGATCGATTTCGTCCAAACTACGCCTTTTGTGCGAGCGCAGGTACGCCCCTTGCCCGAAGCCAGAGAGGTGACTCTTTCGACCGAAGCCCTTATGAGGGCCGTATTGGCGCTATTTGAAAAGTGTGTCCAGCTGGATCGCAATCTGCCTGAAGATGCCTATGTAGCCGCCATGAACGTAAACGAACCGGGCTGGCTGGCTGACATGGTGGCATCGGTGCGAGACCTTGAAGTCGAGCAGCGCCAGCGGATACTCAGCACACTTGACTCGTCGGTGCGTCTTCAAAGCCTTAGCATCATCCTGGCTCGCAGGCTGGAAGTGCTCGAATTGGAGAACCAAATCCAAAGCCAGGTCCAGCAGGAGGTTGATAAGGGCCAGCGTGAGTATTACTTGCGGGAGCAAATGAGAATCATCCAGAGCGAGCTGGGTGAATTTGACAGCCAGCTGTCCGAAGTCAACGAATTGCGCGAAAAGCTAGATCAAGTAGAAATGCCAGAAGAGGTGCGGGCCAAGGCCAATCGTGAGTTCAGCCGACTGTCGACGATGCCCTCCATCGCGCCCGAGGTGGGTATCATCCGCACTTATCTCGACTGGCTGATTGAACTTCCCTGGACAAAGAAGACCGAAGACAGCAAGGATATCCGGCATGTATCGCGTGTACTCGACGCCAATCACTACGGCTTGCCCGAGGCTAAGGAACGGGTCCTGGAGCACATCGCAGTCCATCAGCGGGCTGCCGGCAAAATGCGCACCCCCATTCTATGCTTTGCCGGGCCGCCAGGCACTGGCAAGACCTCGTTGGGGAAGTCTATCGCTGAGGCGCTCGGACGGCGGTTTGTGCGTGTCAGTTTGGGGGGTATTCGTGATGAGGCGGAGATTCGGGGGCATCGGCGCACTTATATCGGGGCTATGCCGGGACGTATCATTCAGACTATGCGCCGCGCTGGTACCATCAACCCTTTATTCATGCTTGACGAGATAGACAAGGTTGGCATCGATTTTCGGGGGGATCCGAGCGCCGCTTTGCTGGAGGTTCTGGACCCGGAGCAAAACTATGCCTTCTCGGATCATTACCTAGATGCGCCCTACGACCTGTCCCAGGTAATGTTTATCACCACTGCAAACATTCTCGATCCGATTCCGCCAGCCTTAGGTGATCGGATGGAAGTTATTCATTTCCCGGGTTATATAGAAGAAGAGAAGGTTCAGATAGCTCGTCAATTCCTGATCCCCCGCCAGCTTGAAGAGCACGGGCTGACGGACAAGGAGCTTCAATTCTCCAGCGAAGCGATACGTGGTATGGTTCGTGAATACACCTATGAGGCCGGAGTGCGTAACCTGGAGCGCGCGATTGGGCGCATCTGCCGCAAGATTACGCGCAGGCTGGCTGAGAACAAGCGAGCGCCCCGCCACATTGCACGCAATGCCTTGCATCGCTATCTGGGCCCACCCCAGTTCACCGAAAGTTTGGCTCAGGAGGCCGACGAAGTGGGGGTTGCCATCGGCATTGCGTGGACGGAAGGTGGCGGCGATTTGATGCCTGTGGAGGTATCGTTGATGGAGGGCAAAGGGAATCTTACCCTTACCGGTCAGCTGGGCGAAGTGATGCAGGAATCGGCCCAGGCTGCTCTGAGCTATGCGCGGGCCTACGCCTCTGAATTGGGCATCAAGGCCGACATCTTCGATCAGTCCGACATCCATATCCACGTGCCGGAGGGAGCTATCCCCAAGGACGGCCCCTCCGCCGGCGTGACGATGGCCACCGCCCTCATCTCTGCTCTTACCCATCGGCCTGTTCGCCATGAAGTGTCTATGACGGGCGAGATCACTTTGCGTGGCCGGGTTCTGCCTGTTGGGGGCCTGAAGGAGAAGTGTATGGTCGCCCATCGGGCTGGCATCAAAACGATCATCATTCCTCGGCGAAATCAAAAAGATCTGGTGAAAATTCCTAAGAAGATCCAGCGTGACCTCAACTTCGTCTTTGTGGACCGGATGGATGACCTATTGCCGGTTGCATTGGCACCCGAACCCGTCAAACCGCACCGCCTCGCGAAAAAAGTGCGGGGTTGATCGTTTTGCACCCCACCCCACATCCCTGTCACGGCCGCCCCCAGATTGGGAAGGCACAGGGGCGAATCTCCCCAGGTTTGTCCCGATTTCCTCGGATGTGGGACGCACCCTTACCTGTCCATTTCCATTCTTTAGCTTATTGACTAACTCGCTATGTTATGGTAACATTGTTATGGTAACATTGGATTTAAAGGGATACAGATTTTGGATCCGCTTCTGAAGCTCGCAATCTGCAGCGTGGAAGCCTACCTCGGCGATAGAAAGGGGGGGCATCTATGTCTATGCTAGGTTTGGCGGCCTTGGGGCTGTCGGCTGTCTTTGCTTTTGCGGTCATAATCGCTTTCCCCACGGTGGGGCAGACCATCCAGCGCATACTACTGGGCTCGTTTCTCCTGTTGTTGGGGATCACATTGGTCGGCCTGCTGGTAGTGGCCATCACCCGCATTGATATCGAACCCTATATCCGGCAGGGGGCCGTCATGCAAACCGGTCATCGGCTGGTGGATTTCTTTACTCTGTTGCCAGAGCAATACAGTGTGCAGGAAGTGGTTTACCACGACACCGACGGCGACGGCAAAGAGGAATGGGTCGTCTTCTATCAGTTTGACCTGGCTGATGGGCGTAGCCCTTATGCGGGCGCAGTTTATGATTCTGATCGGGGCAATCCACCGGTCCTTTTTCCATACCGGCTGCTGCCACCTGACCGGGATTATTTGAGCGAGGAATCCACTCACCTCAACTTTGAGGACATCGTTAAAGTAGGTGAGGTTGAGCCGGTCCCGGAGCTTCTAGTCTACGGCCAGGCAGGGTCAATTAACACCGACCTGACCATCTTCCGCCATGTCCCCAATTCGTTCGACTGGGAGTTTCCCCGGGATGAACCGCGCCGCTACCAGGTGATCGGCGCATTTCGTGGCGATGGAGGCGTCGTCTTCGAACCGGATGATAGGACTGTTACTGTGCATAGCCGGGCCGGTTACGATCGCAGCCAACTTGCCATCGAAACCGTGTATGCTCTGGATGAAGCACGCGGATCGTATATGAGTGTGACTGACCCCCAGCAGCTGGACGCCCCTCGCTCTTCGCGGGTGGTCTTTGCCTTCGGCATGCCCCCTGACATCCTGGAAACCCCCTACCCCGAAAAGGTGGTACTCGGCTTCTACCATATGTTGGGCCAAAAGGAGCCGCTCGTCAAACCTGAGGAATTCCTGACCGGCCAGGCGCTCATAGAGTACGAGCGGCGCAACCTGGCCTATTTTGGCTTTGACGGCGTGACCGACGACGTCGACCGGGTGGAGGTCACCCAACTTGGTTATTCCCCCAAGATTGAGCAGTTCGAGCCCTCCGTTACCGTATTGGGCGAGGAACCACGCTCCCTCTCCGTAAGCGTCACTTTTGAGGCTAAGGTGGGTAAAAAAGATGTGCGCACTTCAGCCCCGATTCAGTGGGTCACCACGGTGGTCAACGGCAGATGGAAGATTGATCGCCGCTTGTGAAGTGGGTGTATCATTCTGGCACGAGAGGCTGGGCCAGGCAAACACACCTTAATCAAAAAGCCTATTGTCAGCAGTTCTGCTCTGTGTTATACTCAATATACCCTCTTGAATTTATGGAGAAGTTACGTCTGATACATCCCCGCGCGGAGCGTGTCTGGTGGACAAGGCGAGCCTAACAGCCGATCAAGATGTCCAGTCGTATGTCTGGTCTTTGACTGTCCTCGATCAGGTGTCGGTGGCCGTCGGGCAGTCCTTGATTCTGGAGGCTGTGCTGGAATCTGGGCTGGGTACGCTTGTCGAGGCGTTTGACTATGATGCGGGCGCGACTGTAATTAGTCACCCCCCGCCTCAGTTGCACGTGGCGGGCCAGGTGGGTATCCTGCCGGCCTCTGTCAAGTCTTGGCTGACCGATGACACAGGTGGAGGTCAGGTGATGACCAGTCCAGGGGCCGTGGTGTGGCCGCATAATCCCGACCCCGGACTCTGGCCTCCTGATTTGATCCAAGCTGGCCAAGCTTTGGTCTGTGTCCCTATGCGGGTCGGGGGTGAGGTGCTAGGCGTAGTGGCGTTAACAGCGGAGCGGCCACGAAACTTGTCACTGCTGGAAATGGCCACCTTGGAAAAGGCATCTGGTCGGCTGGCTTTGGCTGTGCGAAATGCCCTGCGTTATCACCAGGTTTGCGATGGGGACGAGGATTTAGGCTCTCCAACTTCCTCTGAATATGGGCACCCGCGTGTTTCGCTGCTCTACCAAGTCGCCAGGGAATTGGGCGGCCAACTCGACACCAATCAGTTGCTAGATCAGATCCTGGCGTTGGCTCCACGCATTGGTGCTCAATTTGCTCACATCATTATTGAAGAGAAGGACGGTACGCTGCATTTCCGGTCCACCGCGCCGGGTCACGAGGAGTTCGAGGGCTCAGTAGGGCGTCGGTTGGCACGCAGCAAGTTGGACATGGGGGCCGAAGGCTGGGTCTTGGAGCACCAGCAACCATTGTTGATTGCGGATACTGCAAGCGACGACCGCTGGCACCGGTCTCCCTATCTAAACGAGATGGATCGATCCGCATTGTGTTTGCCGCTGGGCATGGGGCGGGCCGGCGCTCGTGGCACCTGGACTTTGACCAGTGGGCAACCTGATGCCTTTCGTGCCGAAGACGTGCCCCTGGCCGAGTCAGTCGCTGCACAGGTGGCTGTTGCTCTGGAAAACACCCTCCTTTTTCGGGCCGAAAGCGAACGCTCCGCCCACCTTTCTCTTATCAACGAGGTGAGTCAAGCGGCCGCGTCAATCTTGAGCTTGGACCTGATGCTTAATACCATCACACAAGCCATTCAGCGTCGCTTTGGTTACCTGCGCGTCTCCATCTTTCTGGTCGATGTCGAAGCAAGAGTAGTGGCGATTCGTAGCCAGGCTGGTGCGTATAGCAATGGTGTACAAGCCGTGTATCGCCAGAAACTTGGGGAAGGGCTGGTAGGCCGGGCTGCCCAGGAAAGCCACACCGAGCTCGCCAACGATGTGAGACGCTACCCCGGTTATCTGCGCTTGGGCCCCAGCGCAGAGGCAGTCCGAGCTGAATTGGCAGTACCGATACGACTTGGCAGTAAGGTTGTTGGGGTTCTTGACCTGCAGAGTGAAGAGACCGACGTTTTCAGCCCTCAAGACGTGACTACGATGGAACTACTGGCGGACCAACTATCTATCGCCATCGAGAATGCTCGCCTGTATGGCGAGATCCGCCAGCGGGTTGAGGAATTGACCACCTTGAACAAGATCAGTCAGGCCGTCACCTCCACCCTGGATCTTCAAGAGACGTTGACCATCATCACGGATCATACCACTCGATTGCTGGGAGTGGCAGCCACGTCGGTGATTCTCTATGACGAGACCCAAGGCGACTTGTGGTTCGCTGCTGCCTCCGGTGAGGGCTCGGCACTTGTACGGGAGGTGCGGCTGGCCGTGGGGCAGGGTATCGCTGGTTGGGTTTTCCAGCAGGGCCAGCCAGTATTGGTGCCAGATACATCTCAAGATAGCCGTTGGTTTGGTGGCGTCGATCAAGAGAGTGGCTTCACTACCCGCTCAATTCTGTGCGTTCCTTTGCAGGCCAAGGGGCAGACTATTGGCGCCATCGAGGCGATGAACAAGGATAGCGGCCCCTTTGGTGAGCAAGACTTGCATCTACTAACCTTAATGGCAGCGCCAGCCGCCACCGCCATCGAAAACGCCAAGTTGTACGAGGCTGTGCGCCAGGGGATGCGCAAGTTGGAAGAGACCCAGGCGCAGCTTGTCCAATCGGCCAAGCTGGCCGCCGTTGGCGAACTGGCCGCCGGAGTCGCCCACGAAATCAATAACCCCCTGACCAGCATAATTGGTTTCACCCGCTTGTTGTTAGAAGATATCCCTCCTGACCACAAGATGCGGGCGGACCTGGAGACTATTGATCGCGAAGCAGGGCGCACTCGTCGGATTGTCCAGACATTGCTCGACTTTGCTCGTACCAGTGACCCGGTACTGGCTCCAGCTGACCTGAATGCTGTGGTTGAGGAAGCAGTGATGCTTGTTTGTACCCGGTCGGTATTGGCGACGGTCTCTTTGGAAAAGAGTCTCTCGCCTCTGCCTTTAATGATGCTCGACACCAATCAAATTAAGCAGGTGTTGGTAAATCTATTGAACAACGCCGTGCATGCTATGCCGGATGGCGGCCGCCTCAGTGTCGGTACCCGGCTCGCCGAGCACCATGTGTATGGCCTGGATCGCCACATGGCCGTGGTCTACGTGACCGACAGTGGCATCGGTATCCCCCCCGAAGACCTGGGGCGGATTTTCGATCCCTTTTTCACCACCAAAGAAGTGGGTCATGGGACCGGCCTGGGGCTTTCGGTTAGCTATAGCATTATCGAGAAACACCATGGCCGGATCGAGGTGGAGAGTGTGCCAGGAGAGGGGAGTAAGTTTTCTGTGCTCTTGCCAGTCAACCATGTGGCGCAGCGAGTTGATCAAGCCATAACAGGGATGAGAGATCGTGAATGAACGCATCCTGGTAGTAGACGATGAGCCTGGTGTAGTTGCCACTTGTGTGCGCATATTGAATCGCTCGGGATACATAGCCGAAGGGGTGGGCGAGAGCGAAACCGCGCTAGAGAAACTGGCGCAGGAAGTCTTCGATTTGCTGCTAACTGACATCCGTATGCCAGGCCGGGATGGGCTTGAATTGCTGGGCCTGGCCAAAGAGCTGGACCCTCACCTGTCGGTGGTCATGATTACCGGTTATGGGACGATGGACGATGCCCTGCGTGCCATTCGATTGGGGGCGCAGGGTTTTCTGCTCAAGCCCTTTGACCCGGATGAGTTGGTGGAAGCTGTGCAAGATAGTCTTCGACGGCGAGCGCTACTGCGTGATAGTCTACGCCTGCAGACCCTGCTGCCACTGCTGGAGATCAACAAGGCTTTGCTTTCTACCGATGGCGCACTGGGCCTGGCACAGCATGTGCTTGAGGTCGCCTTGCGTGAGACAGGCGCCTCACGAATGTGGCTGGTGATGAAGGACCTACCTGGCGGGCGGCTTACGACAATGGCCTCTGTGGGCAATCTCCCTGATCCAAGCATACTGCAGGAGTCGGTTTTGGAACAGGTTTTTAAGAGGGGAGAGGCGGTTTGGGTAGAGGCCGACGGGCATCTGCACAGTGACTTGGCGGAAGCACGACGTGTGGTTGCTGTATCGCGCCCTCTACTGAAGAAGAACCAGGTAGTGGGCGTGTTGAATGCTGAAAAGGCTCACCATCTACCTCCGTTCAGCCAGATTAGCCTGGAATTGTTGTCGTTGCTTGGCGGCCAACTGGCCATCGCCATTGAGAATGTGGAGTTACACCAGCTACAGCAAACATTGCGCGCTTTTAACGAAGACGTCATCCAAACCATGAGCAACGGCCTGGTGGTCGTGGATGAAGGCGAAACGGTGACTGCTTTTAACCGGGCCGCAGCTGACGTATTGGGCTATGCTGCGGAGGATGTGTTGGGGCGGTCTTTACGTGAGGCTATGCCCGGGGCTACGGCGTTGGCCGATGTCATCCAGTCCACATTACAGCGTTACAACCGAGCGCCTGACCGGCACCCGCCAGGTCAGAGAAGCCCTGCACATGGCATCAAGCACTCGCAGCATGAATTGGACGTGCTTCACAAGGATGGTAGCTCCCTGCCGTTGGCGGTAAGTGCCTCACCCTTGCGCGACAATAGTGGTACGGTAACAGGGATTGTGTGTCTGTTCGAGGATTTAAGCGGAGCACGGGCATTGGAGGTCGAGCGTCGCCGCCTGGATCGCCTGGCTGCGTTGGGCGAGATGTCAGCAGTAGTAGCTCACGAGATTCGAAACCCAGTGGCCGGCATCGCTGCCGGTGTTGAGTATCTGAGCAGGGGCATTCCGGACGGATCAGCCCGTAAGGAAGATGTGGCCATGATTTTGGGTGAGATCGACCGGATCAACCGTATCCTGGAAGACATTCTGAGCGTTGCCCGCCCCTTTCAGCTTAAGCTCAGCACCGAGGCGGTGCCCGATATTATGGAACACGTGCTGCATCGCCACCAGAGGTCCCTTGAGAATAAGGCTATTCGCGTGATTCGGCGCTACGCACCGACGTTACCTTTAGCACGCGCCGACCGTGAACGAATGGAACAGGCCCTGACAAACTTGGTGCTCAATGCGGTTGAGGCGATGAGCACCGGAGGGATTCTCAGCATCGGCTTGGGAACTCGTCAGCGTTGGCTGACCATAACCATTTCTGATACAGGGCCCGGTATCCCGCCCGATGTGCAGCGACGCATTTTTGAACCTTTCTTCACCACCAAAGCACGCGGCACTGGTCTGGGATTGGCCGTCGCCCGGCGGGTGATTGAGGAGCATGGTGGTAGCATCGAAATTGCCAGCGAGCTGGGCAAGGGGACCACGTTTACCATTCAGCTGCCCCTTTCCCCCGAGGGGGCGTCTTCGCTGTGACCGAACATATTCTGATCGTAGACGACGAAAATACGCTGCGTTACTTCTTGAGGCGGACCTTGGAGGACAAGGGCTATCGGGTTAGCGAGGCCGCCGATGGTCAGGTAGCTCTCGAATTGCTGGCGCGTGAGACCTTTGACCTGGCCTTAGTGGACTTGCGCATGGCGCACATTGATGGGCTGGAGGTGATGCGCCAATTCCGCCAGCGATCGCCAGAGACTCAGATCATCATCGTTACCGGCTATGCCAGTGTGCCATCGGCAGTCGAGGCACTACGCCACGGCGCTCACGACTATCTGACCAAACCGTTCAATACCGAAGAGTTGCTGGCCAGCGTGGCCGACGCCCTGGCACAACGCCATGCTCAGGCTCCCCCCCAGGCCAGCCCGCCAAGAGCTCGACTGACTTATGGCGAACTTGTTCTGGACTACAACTTGCATCAGGCGACCCACCAAGGCCAGGTACTTGATCTTACCCCCACTGAATTTGATCTGTTGGCTTGCCTGATGGAGTCCCCCAACATCGCTCTCGACTCAGTGACGGTACTTAGGCAAATCCGGGGCTACGAAGCTCCCGAAAGCGAAGCTCGAGCCATTGTGCGCGTCCACGTGCATCGTTTGCGCCAGAAGCTCGAACCTAATCCTGTCCTTCCACGGTATATCGTTACGGTGGCTGGGGGTCGCTACGTGTTTACCCCTCCCACTGAATAGGGAGCCGGCACCCAATTTTCTCCAGAAGGTGCCTGTAGTTTGGCTATAGGCGCCTTGAATGTGAATTCTTACTTTTTTGGGGATGTAGCGTGTTTTATCGCTCCCCGACTGGGGCCTCTAATTCGTACGGGATTCCGGCGTTTCGTTTTCTGGCGCAGAGTCACACGATCTTCGCACACAGATTTCTAAATTCTGATCTAGGCAAACCTGTGTCGATCTGCGCCCTATACTAAAATCGCCAGAGTTTGGCCGCGTAATCACTGGGCTTGAGTGACAGGGGGATGCTCCTGAATGAGGGCCTTCAGTTTAGCGTAGGTGTCGTCGAGCAATTCGGGGATAACGCGCATCTCAGCGATGACCGGCATGAAGTTGGTGTCGCCCTTCCAGCGGGGCACCACGTGGATATGAATGTGGTCGTCAATGCCGGCGCCGGCCTCCTTGCCGATATTGATGCCGACGTTAAAGCCACCTGGATTCATGGCCTGGCGCATAAGTTTAATGAAGTATGAGACCATGTGCATCATCTCAGCTTGAACCTCGAACGGCAACTCCTCCAAGCTGCCCACGTGTTCGTAGGGCAGAATCATCAGGTGACCGTTGTTGTAAGGGTAGAGATTCAGAACCACAAAGACGTGTTGAGCCCGCAGTAGGACGTAGTTCTCTCGGTCGCGCTCGCGGTCCTGTATCAGCTTTTGGCAGAAGACGCAGCCTTCACGCTGCTTGTCACTCAGGATGTACGGCATACGCCAGGGTGTCCAAAATCGCTCCAAATCAATCTCCGCTGAGGGTAAAATATCGATGAGTATTGTACCAAAATGATCTGATCCACGCAAAGCCTTGTTGCCGTAGCTATGCCCGGCTTGGACCACACCCTTTTGTTCCCAATTTGTCACTTGTCTGTCACCATTCTGCCGCATATCCTCTTTACCGGCGGTCTACTTTCTGCTACAATTGAAGGGAGGCGCCTATGTCCCCTAAAATTCTGGTAGTGGATGACGAAGCTCCCATCATAGACATGTTATCTTACAATCTGAGGCAGGCCAACTATGACGTGGTCGTTGCCCGTGACGGCGAACAGGCGCTGGCCCAAGCCCGGCGGGAGCGCCCTGATTTGATTATCCTGGATCTGATGTTGCCCCATTTGGATGGCCTTGAGGTGTGCCGAATCTTGCGTCGCGAGCGCGACGTACCCATTATCATGCTTACTGCTCGCGACGCCGAGGTTGACCGGGTAGTGGGCCTGGAATTGGGCGCGGACGATTACGTGGTCAAGCCCTTTAGCGTGCGTGAGCTGATGGCTCGGGTGAAGAATGTGCTGCGCCGGACCACACCACGGCCCGCGGAGACGCCGCCGGATGTTACCCAGGTAGGCACCTTGACGATGGATGCGGCCCGCCACGAAGCCCACCTGGGTATAGTAGAGCTGGAACTCACCGCATTGGAGTTTGTGTTGTTGTACACCCTGGCCTGCCACGCCGGCCGGGTGTTGAGCCGGGAGCAGTTGTTGCAGCAGGTGTGGGGGTATGATTACCATGGTGACTTGCGCGTGGTGGACGCCGTCGTCAAGCGCCTAAGAGTCAAGCTGCGCCAGGCCGCACCCAAGACAGAGGTTATCGTTACTGTGCGCGGCGTGGGCTATAAGATGCCGGTGCCAGACTGAACTGGGAGGCGCTAATCTGTGTTCTCAAGCATCCGTGTGCGGCTGACCCTGAGTCACCTGGCGGTGATTGTCCTGGCCATGGGTTTATCGGGGTTTCTGCTATTGTCTTTCCTGGAGCGTTACTTCTTGCAGGCCACGGAAGATAGCCTCGCCGCCCAAGCCCGCATCACAGCTCAGGCCCTTGTTCCAGGCTCGATTCCAAAGGGCCCGCCCAACCAGAGCCCCTCGACATGGACTGACCGGCTGGCGCCCATCTACAACACCACTCAGCAGCAGCAACTGAGCAACTTTGCCCTTCAGACACAAAACCTGACGCTGCCACCTGAGGATCTTTCCTCGGCTAATACGGACCTTTCCTACTTGACCGATGCCTCACTCCAATTCAGTGCGCAACTGGACACTCGCATTCGTATTCTGGATGCCGAGGGTGTGGTGTTGTTAGACTCGCAGCAATTGGAACAAGGTGTTGATCTGGGGGCTGACCCACTGGTGGCAGAGGCATTGGCTGGAAAATATGACAGCCGCACGAATGAGATAGGGGGAGAGACTACTATGTACCTGGTTCTCCCCATTTTGGTCGAGGATCAACTTGCCGGAGTGGTCTACCTCAGCCAGCCTTTGAGTGACATCACGGCAGTGTCGCGAGACCTGCGGGTTCGCTGGCTGTCGGCAACAGCTATCGCCCTGCTCTTGTCGGGCGTAGTGGGGTTGCTGCTGTCAGGGGCCATCACCCGCCCCTTGCGCCGGCTGACGGCGGCAGCTGGCGCTGTGGCCCAGGGCCAATTCCAGCAGCAGGTGCCGGTTTGGTCTAAAGACGAGCTAGGCCGCCTGAGTCGGGCCTTTAATGATATGACGGCTCGCTTGCAGGCTGCCCGTCAGATGCAAGTTGACTTTGTGGCCAACGTGTCCCACGAATTGCGGACTCCCTTGACATCCATCAAGGGCATGTTGGAGACCCTGCGCCACGGGGCAGTCGAAGACACTCAGGTACGCGATCGTTTTCTGGAGACGGCAGAGAGTGAAACTGACCGCCTGGTCCGCCTGGTCAACGACCTGCTCCTCCTGTCACGGGCCGACTCGGAGGCGCTGAATCTTAAGCGTGAGTCGACAAGCCTGGCAGAGCTGGTGCAAGCAACTGCAGAGCGATTGGTTTCTGAAGCCGAGGCCGGGGGCTTGACCCTAAGAGTAGAAGCCAGTCCGGATGCGTTCCTGGTTGGAGTCGACCCGGATCGAATCGAGCAGGTTTTGGTCAATCTCCTGGATAATGCCATCAAGTACTCCCGGCCTGGTGGCGGGGTGACGGTTAGTGTTTTGAAAGAAGCAGACCGCTCGGCGCTGGTCCAAGTGCGTGACGAGGGCATCGGCATTCCAGCTCAAGACTTGCCGCGTATTGGACAGCGCTTCTATCGGGCTGACAAGGCTCGCTCCCGGGCTGAGGGTGGTAGCGGGCTGGGACTGGCTATAGCCCAGGCCCTGGTCGAAGCTCACGGCGGCCGACTATGGCTGGAGAGCGAGGAAGGGCAAGGGACAGTAGTGAGTTTCACCCTGCCCCCTCAATCATAATCAGAGTAGTGCTGGCCTCACTGGCAGCCAGACAGCTTGGCAGTTCCAAGCCTGACGTCGCATTGGCTGTGTTCGGCCGATAGCCGGTAAAATTGGGCCCGTTCCCCCGCGAACTCCGCCGCTGACTTCGCCTGGCCTTTGACCTGCCCGGGCCGTCCTGGCTGCGATTGCATTTGCCCGGCTGATCGGCGCAACGCAGACTATTGTACTGCCTCACTTGTGTTCCTCATTTGCCCCGAGATTATCTCCCCTTTGTCACACAACTGCCATATAACCCGTTTACAATATAGATCAGAGAAAAGTCAGGCATTTTGCGGCCAATCAAACGGCTTGGATTGGAATCCTGACAAGCGTGCACCTTCTGAATTCAACAAAGTGAAAGCAAAACGAGGGGAGATAAGAATGATAAGACAAACCAGGGCTGTTTTCGTCAACGGCGTGCTGCTGGTGGGTCTGGTCGGCTTGCTGATAGGCTATCTGGTGATTGTAAGTGACCTGCCTTCACAAATTTATACGACCACTCAGCGGGAGTTTCTTAGATATAACGCCAGTCGGCGCGTTTCCCAACTCGCGCCGACCTGGAACATCATCCAGCCTGAAGGCCAGGCCACGCCCACCAGCTGGCCAGTGCGCGAGAACCGGGTGCAGGCTACCCTGGTGGCCCACTATGAGGAGCAGGAGGGCGTCAGCGTCACCGTGTACGATCTTGATTTCCGGGGTGAGTATCGCCTGGCCCATTCCGGCCCGATGGCTGCCACTGTCGAACTACTATTTCCCTTTCCCAGCAACCTGGAGACATTGCACGAGGTGCGTTTCCTGGTGGACGGCGAAGAACCGCCCGAGGCCAAATTCTCCACGCACGGCATCAGTTGGAGCACGACCTTGCGCGCTGGCCAAGAACACCAAATCGCCATCAGTTACCGCGCCGACGGCGCAAACACGTTTGCCTACGGCCTACACCATGACCAGCGCACCAACGTCGACGTTACGGTCACAGTGGTTGATCTGAGTGGCAGCCAGGTGCCCACGACCTCCCTGCCGCCCACTACAAGCCAGGTGATCGACAATGGGGAAACCTTCAGCTGGAAGTATACAGACCTGATCGCCGACCGCGATATCCAGCTCACTTTGCCAGCCCACCTGAGCTTCGCCCAGCGTATTACACAATTGCAGGATGACTTTCGTGCCCTGGCCGGGCTAGCCCCCTTCCTGGTTGGTCTGTTCCTGGCCTCGTTGGCGGGTGTGCTTCATCTGAGTCGCATTCGGCTGGGGCTGGAAAGCTATCTGCTGGCTGGCCTGGGTATGGCCCTCTTCTACCCGCTGCTTACCTTCCTGAGCGGCGTGCTGGGCGTGGTCCCGGCCTCAGCCTTGGCCCTGGCCGTGGTTGCTAGCATGGTGCTGGTTTTTCTGGGGCACGTGGCGGGGCGAGCTACCAGGTGGCAAGTTGGCCTGTTGCTGCTCATCTACTTAGGCTTTTTCTCATTGGGGATGCTAACCCCGTGGCGGGGACTGTTTCTGAGCAGCGGTGGCCTGTCTCTGGTCGGGATCTTCATGTTGCTCTACGCCCGTCGGCCGGCCGTCCTTGAGCCCGAGCTTGCCTACCAGCCTGAGGAGGCCTCCCCAGCAGCGGAACTGGCATCCTTTCCCAGCGAGGCTACCCCCGAAGTGCCCAGTCTTCACTGCGCTTACTGTGGGCGTGGGTTGTCAGACGACTATCGCTTTTGCCCCGGCTGCGGCCACGACATCAGCTGCTTGCGGCGTTGTGCTGATTGCG
>CP070811.1:3994331-3998092 GCA_020343875.1 Anaerolineales bacterium
GCGCAGTCTTCTGGAGGTGACTTCTTGCGATCACCTGGAACTGGCTTCAATATCGAACGATTAAGGAGCGCCACATGTTGGATCTCACAACCGAATTCGGCCGCAGAGTGGCCCGTCGTCTGGAGGAGGAACCTGTCATCTGGCTGACAACGATTGGCCATGATCTTTCTCCTCAACCGAGGCCGGTGTGGTTTTGGTGGGATGGCGAGAGCTTCTTGATATACAGCCGACCCAACACTCATAAGCTGCGGCACATTGCGCGCAATCCGAAGGTAGCCCTAAACTTGGACGGTGATGGGCGAGGCGGGGACATCGTGGTCTTCACGGGTGAGGCACAGGTGGCGCAGGATGGCCCGTCGGCCGACCAGGTTCCTGCTTACGTGGAGAAGTATCGGGCGGGATTCGCTCGTCTCCAGATGTCGCCCGAGGAGTTTGCGGGGAGCTATTCGGTGCCGGTGCGGGTGAGGCCGATCAGCCTGCGCGGGCACTGAGATCCTTGGGTTTAGCTATGTCTCTCAACTACCACGCCGTAGGCAACGGGAGACGCCGCTACTCCGCTGCCTGAACAACCGCCTGAGCTGCGGGTTCTCCTATCGGAGAAGTGGCGCGCAAGAAGCCAAGGAATATCAGAATCGCGCCCAGAAACTCACCGATGTACAATGCACCGGACACCCCCAGGCGGCTGAAGGCGCCGCCAAAGGCGGGCATAGTGGCACCGATCGCAATCAGGATGTTGCCGATGGTGCGGTGCAGCAGCACCCGCCTGCGAAAGAAGATCCAGGCCGACCAGGCCGCGCCGCCCACCAAGGCCACCGTGCCATATAGGTTGAAGAAGGGCGTCAGGATGCGCACCCCAGGGGTGAGGATGGCGTGGCCACTCAATTCGCTGCCGGTGTGTACACTACTGGTCATGAGGCTGGGATCCAGTTGCGCGCCGAAGACGCGGATCAGGCCGTACAGTGAGCCCAAACCCAGCAGGACCATCAACGCGTTGGCCCACCGGCGTTTGGCCAACAGGTAGACCGTGCCCTGCCCCAGCCAGGCGGCGACCAGGATGGCCCCGCACAGGTACCACAGGCGGAAGATCAGAGGGCTCCAACCGAAGGCTCCGTAGTATCCCTCGCAGAAACCTCCGATCCCATAGAATGTCATGCCGATGCCCCACAGCAGTAGATGGGGGCGTCTGCGTGCCGCGTAGCGCCTGAATACAAAAACGGCGAAGACGAAGCTGATGAGGCTCGAGGCAAAGGGTAGCCAGGTATTCATAACGTTCATGTAGTCTGTACCTCCAGATACGTTTAGGTGATCAAGATAGCTGGCTAGGGCAGTCGCTCATTTGCTGCAGAAGTTCCTAATCGTTCCCAGGTATCCTTCATCCTCCATTCGGAAACAGACCCACGGCTACGCTGAAGATGATGAGCAGCAGCACAACAATGATCACCACGATAATGGCCAGGGCGATGGGCACAGCCTTCTCATAGAAGGGGGGATATTGGCGCTTGGGTGGCGTAGAGTTATCTCCTGCGGGCATAGCCGGCCACCTCCGATCTTGTCGTTAGGCTCAAACTGAGTATTTCTGGTATTGATCCCTAAATTATACACAACTTTGATTTCGGATCAAGTCGTACTATCCAAAGACTAGCTCCAGGAAGCGTAGGATGAGAGCCGGCGTTTCTGGGCTCTCTTGAAACCGATTTAGAGTTGCCCTTCGCTCTTCTTCGCTCATTACGAAAGCGTAGCCTTGTAGGTAGCGCGAGAAACGGATCCGGTTCTCCTCTCCCGTTAGCTCGGGATGAAACTGGGTGGCCCATATCGGTTTGTGGGGTATCCGCATGGCCTGGAATGGACAAAGCCGGCTTGAGGCTAAATTGACCGAGCCGGACGGAAGCTGCGCTGCCCTATCTTTGCGACCCAGTTGTGCGTAAAATTGGTGCGGGAGAGTGCCCAGGAGCTCATCCTGTTGGCCCGCTTTGGTAAGGGTGAGCTGGTAAGTCCCCACCTCCATGCCTGCCACATCATTGACGATTTCCCCGCCCAAAGCTTTCACCATGAGCTGAAAGCCAAAACAGGATGCAAAGGTGGGATGCCCGCGTGCAACTACCTCTTGGATAGTCTCCAGGACTTGCGAGAATCCGGGTAGGTTTCCCTTCGAAACGTAATAATCCCCACTTCCGCCCACCATCATAGCATCGTAGCTAATCACTTTTCGAAGCGATGGCGGTTCCGCGAGCAAGTCGTGGGGGACGATTTGCTCGATATCCAGGCCGGCTTTCTGAGCGAATGATCGGCGCTCCTCATCTTTTGCCAAATCGTCGTGATTACGTGCCTGAAGCAACAGAATTTTGAGTGACATATGCAGATCCCAGTTCAATGCGGCGATAGCCCGTTGCAGAGCCGTGTGCTTGAAGATAATTCAGGACTTTAACACAACTCTGGAATAAATCCAAGTGTGCACAGGTGCCAGGCGCTTTGCAGGCGTGTGACGCCCAGATTTGTTCTCCGCCTGTTGTCCGCAATAATGCGGGTCTTGGGGGGCGACCTTCACAAATGACCTACGCTTCAGCTGGCGGTTTCCTCAAATATCTTGCCTGGGTTCAGGATGTTGTTGGGATCGAAAAGGCGCTTGATAGACAGCATCCGTTCCCGGGCCACGGGATGAAGTCCCTGGCTGAGATAATCACGTTTTGCCAGGCCGATACCGTGCTCCCCGGAGAGCGTACCGCCCAGTTCAATCGCTGCGGTGAAGATTTCGCCAGCAGCCGACCGCACCCTTTCCATCATTTCGGGGTTCGTCCGATCACAGATGAGATATGGGTGCAGGTTTCCGTCACCGATGTGACCGAAGACGGGCGTAAGCAAGTTGTATTTCTGGCCAATAGCCCGCACGCGTCTTACCATGTCTGGTATCTTGCTGCGGGGAACCGCGATGTCCTCCCCCAGTTTGTCTCCCAGGTTAGAGAGCGCGGCTGAAATTGCTCGCCGGCCGGCCCACAACTTATCGGCTTCAGCCTCGTCGCGAGCCTGGCGTACCTCTCGGGCGCCTGCCTGCTGGCACGCCTCAGCCACAATCTTGCTTTCCCGAGTAAGGGCTTCAGGCCATCCCTCCACATCAATCAGCAAAATCGCGTCTACATCCGAGGGCAGACCGTAGTCCGTCTGGCTCTGTACGGCTTTGATACAGTCGCCATCCATAATCTCGGTGGTCAATGGCAATACACCGGAGGTAATCACCCGGTTGACTGCATCACAGGCTTGATCGATCTCATCAAAAACGCCCATAACTGTGGCCCTGGCAGCAGGCTTGGGTAACAGTTTCACAATGATTTCTGTAACCACGCCCAACGTTCCTTCCGAACCGATAAACAGGCTCGTCAGGTCGTAACCGGCAACATTCTTTATCGTGCGTCCGCCGGTTCGAATGATCTGACCATCGGCCAAAACGACTTCAAGACCCAATACATAGTCCTTGGTCACGCCGTACTTCAAGCAGCGGGGACCGCCCGCATTCTCGGCCACATTTCCCCCCAGGGTGGCCATATACCAGGAGGCTGGATCGGGTGGGAAGAACAAGCCCAACTCTGCCACAGCTTCCTGCAGGTCCATATTGACCACCCCGGGCTGCACTACAGCCACCAGCTCATCAACGTTGATTTCCAGGATTTGCCTCATGTGAGTTAAGCTCAGGCAGATCCCGCCTGACACTGGAACCGCGCCGCCGGATAATCCGCTGGCTGCGCCACGAGGAACCACAGGAATCCGTT
>CP070811.1:3998192-4038848 GCA_020343875.1 Anaerolineales bacterium
CGGGCGTTAGGTGACTTTTCCCCTGAAGACGCTTGAAACACCCGGTTGGCTTACAGTAATCGGGTCAACCATCAAGCATACCTTACGAACTCAACAGAGAAACAGGGTTGTGGTTGACACATAAACTGGTTTCGGGAGGTTGGGGCTCAGGACCAGGCTCATCGGAAGGACGGAGCTTGGCAATCAGACCGAAGCCCCGGCCGGGGCAGTTCCGATCCAGTTCTAGCCGATCTTGAGAAAACGATTCCCCCCAAGCCAATGTGGGTCCACCCAACGACGCTTCCCTTGTTTGGCCGCCGCTGTAATCTGAGATACCAGCCAGCGGGCGGGTACGGTTAACACGAAGTAGGGAATAGAACAGGCATCAGCTGAACGTGGCAATGTAGGATTTGCAGAAGGGGCAGCCATGATGCATCTCAACCCAGCTATTGCTCAACCAGCATACGAAACGATGAACTACGCTTCGAGCGTAGATCATTTGACGGTGGGCTTAGGGCACCCAAGCATTAATACTGATTTTTCCTGGTTGATTCAGGCTAACCATAGCTCAGGTCACTGGTCTAAGGCGCTGAGCTTTCAGCCATTTTCTGTGTTGGCTCAGTACTTGAGCGCTTGTATGGTGCCGACGAAGCGTGTTTTCCATTTTGACTCTATTGGAGGCTGGATTCGGGAGAGCGTAGATGCTTTTCGTTCTTTTTGGAAGGCTCTCTTCTCGTCTTTTGTCAGTGAATCAAAAGGAGACGCTATGCCAGTGGTCATTGCCATTGCCAATCAAAAAGGGGGCGTTGGAAAGACGACGACAGCAATTAATCTGGGCGCTGCCCTGGCTGAGCTGGGACGCCGTACGCTCCTGGTGGACCTGGATCCACAATCTGCCTTGTCGGGTGCCATGGGCCTGGATTCTGACAATCTGCAAAAAACCATCTACGATGTCCTTGTTGATTCGAGGGTGCCGATTCAAGACATCGTTCAGTCCTCGCGCCCTAACCTGGATATCGTGCCCTCGAACATAGACCTGGCGGCCGCCGAACTTGAACTGATCTCAGCCATTGGTCGAGAACGTATTCTCAAAGAGGCTTTGGATACCATTGTGGATCAGTACGATTATGTGCTCATTGATGCCCCCCCCAGTTTAGGATTGTTGACTATCAATGCCCTTACCGCTTCCGATCAAGTCATCATTCCGCTGCAATGTGAATACCTGGCCTTGCGGGGCATGCGCTTTCTCCTGGATACGATTGAGAAGGTAAAGACAAAACTCAATCCCCAGTTGGAGATACGGGGTATCTTGGGCACTATGTACAATGCGCGCACCCTGCATGCCCAAGAGGTAATTGGTGAGATACGCTCTCTGTTTGGAAGCAAGGTTTTTGATGTGGTTGTCAAGTCGAGCATCCGATTTGCGGAGGCTCCTCTGGCTCATCAACCTATCCTTGAGTATGACCCCAAGCACGATGGCGCTAAGGCCTATAGACAGCTTGCGGAGGTAATCGTAAATGGCGAGAAAAAGAGCTAGCCTCAAAGACAAAGGGGAGGAGATCCTGGGTGTCAAACGAGGTGGAGCGGGTGCAGATATTCTTTTTGGAAGCGGCTCCAAGTCTAAACCACGGACCAGACCCAAGAGGACCAGGTCTGCGTCCAGCAAAACGACGGAAAAGAAAACCCCAGCGGCTGCTTCAACCAAGGAAAAGAGCCAGCCTGCGGTAAAATCGGCTCCAAACAAGGCGTTGAGTGCTGAGGCTGTAGAAGGGTTACCGCAAGGGGAAGCAGACCTCGACGAAGAACAAGACCTGGACAGCATGCTGAGCGCCGAGGCAGAGGCAGCCGAAGCAGAGACGACTTTGCCTGACCTGGCCACAACGCCCGCCGCGCCAGCGCCTCCGCCTCCGCCCTCGGAACTGGTCACTTCACCTCCTATGGCGCGGCCTCTTCCAGCTTCGCCTCCTCCGCGGCCTTCTACGGGCGCGTCTCCGCCCACGGTAGAGCAACCACAGCCTACTACGCTGTCGCCGATCACTCCTATGCCGGCCACGCAGCCTCCCAGCACCACTACCGGCGCGCCTGATCTTTCGGCGCCACGCCCGCCACGTTACGTCCAGATGGTGGCAGGGGATTTTGATTTGCAGGCTGAAGAAATCTCGGCCGACGCGGCCGCTGCTGCGCTTTTGGGCGTTCCAGAGGGCATCCCGTTGACCGCTGAGCAACGGGCCGAGTTGCTACGTCGTCGCTCCGTTCAGGCAAAGCTGGCTGAGCTTGATCAGGCCATTGACGGCCAATACGAGCGGATACTTCGCGAGGACGTAAGCGTCAATGAGGATATCACCAACCGGTGCCACAATTTACTGCGCGAGGCTCGTACCATTGTGTTACATCGGCAGGTGGAGAAGCTCGCCAAAGCCGAGTGGAATGTGGAGCAGGTGCGGGCTCGACTGGACCGGGCAGGTGAAAGCCGCAAGCAGGCCAATCGCTATTCATGGCCAATCGCTATCTGGGGCATGGCCTGGTTTGTCATCTTCGTCTATCTGATCTTCAATCCCGCCCTTATCTTCGCATGGTTGAACCTGAGCGACTCCAGCGACCAGTTTCTCGTCCCTCAGATTTTTATGCGTTCCCTCTTCTTCGGCGGCATTGGCGGCGTGGCAGCCGTATTCTATCATCTATTTAAGTATGTGAGCCAGCGCAGCTTCGATAGCCAATACGGACTCTCCTTCGTTGGTAAGCCATTCATGGGTATGATCCTGGGAAGTATGATCTATCTCACGGTTTTCGTGGCGATGAGGGTTTTGGGTCTTGCCCCTATTGGGTTGCAACAAGAAGGCTCTCAGACGGTAACTGATGTGATGTATATGGCCCTCTTGTTCTTCATCGCCATGGCGGCTGGCTTCAAGGAGAATCTGGCCTTTGATTTGCTTAACCGGATCATCAAGGCTTTATTAGGTTCTGAGCAGCCAGAGGAAGCTTCCGGATCTCCTACGGTCACAACGACTACGGGTTCGTAATCTCAGGGGAGCTGAACTTGCGAGGGCAGTTGCTTCGCAAAACGTGAAGGGATAATATCTCACAAAGGGGCAGCGTATTGTGTCTGCCCCTATCGCGTTTTTCGAGAGCTGTGAAAGTGGCAAAGATTTGCTCTTGGTTGTGCTATCCGGTGCGCCCTGGCGGCAACTGCCTTTGTCATGCTGGTAAAAGGCTATGAACCTTCGCGATTTGATCGACCAAGTCCGCAAGGCTGGTCACTTGGTCGAGGTAAACACTCCCACCTGTCCTGATCCGGAGATGGCCCGCCTGGTCTATCGCTACGACGGGCGCCCGGTCCTGTTTGACAACGTAAGCGGTTACCCGGGCTGGCGCGTGCTGGCTGGTGTCGCCTCCACTCGGGAGTACTTCGCGATGGCCTTGAACGTGCCGGTAGAGGGATTGATCCACAAGCTGGTGGCTGCCTTGGAGAAACCCGTCGCCCCGCCGGTGGTTCAGGATGCCCCATGTCAGGAGGTGGTCGAGTCCGACGTAGATCTGACCCGACTGCCCATTCTGCGCCACTTTCCCTCCGATGGTGGCCCCTATGTGACAGCCGGAATCTTGGTGGTCAATGACCCGGACTACGGGCGTAATGTCAGCTTTCATCGGCTGCTGCGGTTGGATGAGCGACGCTTCGCTGCTCGCGTCGTCGAGAAGCGGGGTACCGACACTGCGCTAAGCAAATCCATGGGGGCCTTGCCCGTAGCCATCTGCATCGGTAATTCGCTGCCCGTCCTTTTGGCGGCTTCGATGTCCCCGCCCATGGGGGTAGACGAGCTGGCGGTTGCCAACGCCTTGTCTCCTGTGTCAGTCGTGCCCTGCCATACAATCCCCCTTCACGTCCCCAGCGATTGTGAGCTGGTGCTGGAAGGACATCTGACACGCACCAGTGCGCCCGAGGGCCCTTTCGTCGATCTGACGGAGACCATGGATTTCGTGCGACGTGGCCCGGTCATTGAGATTGACTGCATCACCCACCGGCACGATCCGATTTATCAGGCGCTCTTGCCTGGCAAGCTGGAGCATAAGCTCCTGATGGGCATGCCTAAGGAGCCGACCATTCTTGCAGCCGTTAGTCGAGTCTGCCATTGCACCAACGTAGTCATTACGCCCGGTGGCGCGAGTTGGCTGCACGCGGTGGTGCAAATTGAGAAGAAGGGGAGC
The DNA here is from genome assembly GCA_020343875.1 of Anaerolineales bacterium. GTDB lineage: Bacteria > Chloroflexota > Anaerolineae > 4572-78 > NAK82. The sequence continues at coordinate 4,002,375 of CP070811.1, forward strand.
GAAGACGGCCGGGCTGCCATCCAGGCTGCATTCCAGGGACACGGCTCCCTCAAACACGTAGTCGTCGTGGATACGGATGTAAACCCCTATGATCCGCTTGAAGTGGAATGGGCTATCGCTACTCGCTTCCAGGCGGATCGCAATCTGCTGATACTGACCGATCAGCCGGGCAGCAGCCTGGACCCGTCAGGCGTCCACGAGCCGGGCAAGAAAGCACGCACCGCTAAGATGGGCCTCGACGCGACTATCCCCTGGGGAGCGGATCGGGTGGCCTTTGAGAAGGTGCGCTATTAGCTGATATCTGGCTGCAGAGCTTCAACTTGCTTCTGGGGCTGTGTGGTCAGCAGCTCATGATCGGCCCTATGATGAGATTGACTGACGAAGAACAAGCCATGCTGGCTGGCGCATTTGGCCCTGGTGTGCAAAAGGCAATTGAGATTCTTGTCGCCTTGGGTGCCATATACGGCGCGGACAGCTTGGTGCCTGTCATTAGTGTGCAGGTTGCGGGTGTCAGCTATAAGAACTTGGGCGATGCGGGGCTGGAGTTCCTGGCCGAGTGGGCGGCTCAGGGAGCCCGCGTGCGCGTGCCTACTACCCTCAACCCGGCCGGGCTAGATCTGGAGCGTTGGCGAGAGCTAGGATCCGATGCCAACTTGGTGCACCGGTTGGAGCACTTTGCCAGCCAGCAGTCTCGCGTCATCCAGTCCTTTGCTTCCATGGGGATAAGAGCAACTTGCACTTGCACTCCCTATTTTGTGGGCAACGTGCCAGCCTGCGGAGATCACGTCGCCTGGGCCGAATCGAGCGCGGTCAGCTTTGCCAACAGCGTGCTGGGCGCACGTACCAATCGGGAAGGAGGCCCCAGCGCACTGGCGGCGGCTATCACCGGCCGCACCCCGGGCTACGGCCTGCATCTGCCTCAAAACCGTCGTGCCCAATTGCTGGTGGAAGTGCACTGTCCGGTGGCTTCTTCGGCTGACTTTGGTGCGCTGGGGACCATGGTGGGCCAGGCGGCCCGGAATCGAGTGCCCTACTTCCGGGGACTGGATGTGCCACGGTTTCAAGCTCCCAGTTCTGAGTTGGGGGCTGGGTTGCCCGAGGCGTCTATTGATCACCTGAAGGCTTTGGGAGCGGCCATGGCAGCTAGTGGGGCGGTGGCGCTCTACCATATCGAAGACGTTACCCCGGAAGCGGATCAGCCGGACCTCATTGTCCCCGACGCAGAGATCTTTTCCATCCGCACTTTGGCTGAAGGTTACGCTGCGCTCGATGGCGAAGGCGACGAGATTGACCTGGTGTGGATCGGGTGCCCCCATGCTTCTCTGCACGAACTGAGGCAAGTGATCAGGTTACTAGCTGGGCGGCAGACTCAGGTGGCGTTGTGGGTTACAATGGCACGGCAGGTACGGGCCGAGGCGGAGAAAGCGGGCCTGGTTGCGGAGCTAGAGACACTGGGGGGGCAGGTAGTTGCCGATACTTGCCTGGTCGTCGCGCCAGTGAAGGAGCTGGGCTTCCGGCACATGGCAACCCCTTCCGGCAAGGGCGCCTATTATGCACCGGGCCACTCCGGCCTGAAAGTGCGCTATGGGTCTCTGGAGGCGTGCATTGAGGCCGCCGTCGCAGGACGCTGGGGCTAGAATAACGGCATGATGAAGATGGGGCTGCCAGGCTAACTTCATGAAAGTGCTCAGGGGGCGAGTGATCAAATCCGGGCAGGCTACGGGATCGGCCCTTGTTTCGTCCGAGCCCATCGGCTTCTTCGGGATGATTGATGCTGAGACCGGGATCGTCGTCGAGAAGGGACATCCTTTGGAAGGCGTGTCGGTGACCGGACGAGTGCTGGTCTTCCCGACTGGCAAGGGGAGCACGGTGGGCAGTTACAGCCTGTACCGGCTGGCTAAGGCGGGCCTGGCGCCGGCTGCCATCATCAACGTCGAGAGCGAACCCATTGTGGCTGTGGGTGCCATTATCAGTGACATCCCCATGGTAGATCAGGTGGACATCCAGCAAATTCGCAACGGTGATCTCGTTTCGATTGACGGCGCGCGGCTGGTGATCGGCGATTGAGTATCGGCTGAGTGTGTGGTAAAATGATGGCCACCTGCGGCGATCCGGCAGGATGCGAATGCCAAAGATAAGGTGCTTTAGGAGGTGAATCGTGATAACACCCGAAATACTTTCGCAGGCACGTCTGTTTGATGGGCTAACTGAAGAGCAATTGGCGACTATTGCCGATCTGTGTGAAGAAGTTACCTGTCAGGAAGGGGAGGTGCTCTTTTGGGAGGGCGACCAGGCTGAATGGCTGTATATCCTATTAGAGGGAGAGATTACCATATATGTGCAGCTCAGCTCTCGCCCGGAGCGTGTCACCGTGTCGGTCATTAAGCAACCTTATCAGACATTTGCCTGGTCGGGGGTGGTGGCCCCCTATCGTTATACGGCTTCAGCTCTCTGCGAGACAGAATGCCGCCTGATTGCATTGGATGGGCAGGCGTTTATGAAAATGCTGGAGCAGGAACCGGTGACCGGCTTTGTTGTCATCCGGCGCATCGCCGAGGTGATCGCCAGCCGGCTACGGAATACCCGAGTTGCCTTGCTCAAGACCTTGTGAGGGAGATCAGACTGGTTGCAGGAGACCCAGAATCAAAACGGCGCTGAGAAGAATTCAGCGCCGTTAGGTTTAGGAGGATCCTTGCGATTCTAAGAACCGGTTGATCGTTTCGAGCAACCTGGCCAGGTCCACCGGCTTGGTGAAGTGCTCGTCGGCCCCAGCATCCATCGCGCGTTCTTTGTGCTTGGCGCTGGCCCAAGCCGAGATGGCGATGATAGGGATGTCGGCTGTGTCTGGGTCCTTCCGCAATTCCTTGATGGCATCGAAACCGTCCATACGGGGCATGCGGAGATCCATCAGTATGAGATCCGGGAACCAGGAGCGGGCTCGCTCCAACCCTTCAATTCCGTCGCTGGCTACAGCTACCTCGTAGCCGCTCAGCTCAAGCATTTGAGCCATAATATCGCGTTGAGCTGGGTGGTCCTCAATGTATAGAAGTTTAGACACCGCCGTGAGCTCCATCTGTCAAATTAAGTTCTTGCCTCTTAGGGTAAGCAGGGGGCAGGTCAGATCAATTTGCATTCCCGTCCTGCCGTTCGGCCAAATCGGCCAGGGTGGTGCTCTTCAAAACCGCTAGCATCTGTTCTTGCGCCAAATCGAGGGCCTCGGAAATCTCACACAATGGAGAGCGCTCGCAACCCTCACGCTTGTCAAGGCATGGTGCAATGGCTACAGGCCCTTGCAGAGCTTCAATGATCTGCAGCAGGTTGATTTCTTCTGGGTTGCTGAGCAATGAAAAGCCGCCCTTTGCGCCCCGATGGGACATCAGCAGCCTGTGACGAGCCAAGTCTTGAAAGATCTTGGCCAGATAACTTTCGGGCAGACTCTCAGCGGCTGCAACCTGGCTGACGAGACATACTTGGCCCATGGGTTGGCGGGCCATATAAAGCATGCCCCTCAAGCCGTAGTCGCTCCCTCGCGTAATGCGCATGATACCTGCCTCCACAAATGGGCGGCCTGGCTCCTCTCTTGAGCCAGAAGGGGGAGCATTAGAATACTTAGTATACTCAGTTGTTATTATAACACGGAGGATGATCCTCGTCAATCACCTGTTTTTCCGCGGGGTGCGCCCCAAAAATCGGTTACCCCTGGGGGGGGGGGGGGATTCCTCCCCGTATCTGCCCTGGTTTGTCCCGATTTCCCCAAAATCCGGGGCGTACCCTTTTCCGTGAGGAATTGTGCAAATTGGTCAAGTTGCGATATAATCGGTGTCTGAATGGACTCAGCAGCACACCATGATCAGGCTGCTCAACAACCCCAAGCATCAAGCCCCGAGAATGAGGTGGAGTGTCATGATCAAGCTCAGTCAGAACACCCAACGCATTGGAGAGTCCGCTACCATGGCCATCAGTGCCCGGGCCAAGGCAATGAAGAAGGCTGGTCAGGACGTGATCGCTCTGGCTGCTGGTGAGCCCGACTTCGATACCCCGGCCCATATTGTGGCAGCGGCCAAGCAAGCCCTCGACCAAGGCTTTACCCGTTACACACCGGCGTCTGGCATGCCCGAACTACGTGCGGCGTGGGCCGAGCAGGTTGGGAGACGGCGCGGGGTAGCCTATCAGCCTAATCAATTGATGGTGACCGCAGGCGGCAAGCAGTCTCTATTCAATATTGTTTATGCCCTGGCAGACCCGGGTGACGAAGTCATCGTGCCCGCCCCTTACTGGGTCAGTCACCCTGAGCAGGTGCGGGCCATCGGGGCTGTCCCCGTCATCCTGGAGACTAGTTCGGACCGGGATTTCAAGATTAGCCCGCAGCAGTTGCGTGAGGCCATCACAGACCGCACCCGTTTGCTCATCCTCAACTCACCATCCAATCCGACTGGTTCTGTGTACACTCAGGATGAGCTGAAGGGGCTGGCCGATGTGCTGGTAGAGAAGCAAGTGCCTGTCCTGTCGGATGAAGTATACGATGAACTGGTATATGGTGGAGAGTTCACCAGCATCGCCTCGCTAGGGAAAGAGATTTATGATTTGACCATTGTTAGCGGCGCTGTGTCCAAGACCTACGCTATGACCGGTTGGCGCATCGGCTACGCTGCTGGCCCCGTCGAGGTCATTGCTGCTGCCGGGCGGCTGCAGAGCCATTCGACCAGCGGCCCCAACTCGGTGGCACAAAAGGCGGCCTTGGCTGCTATCACTGGTGACCAGAGCATGGTTGAGGTGATGCGCCAGGAATTTGACCGGCGGCGCCAAACCATGATCCAACGCCTACGGGCGATGCCTGACATTATATGCCCTGAGCCGCATGGCGCCTTCTATGCCTTCCCTCGCGTTTCAGCCTACTATGGCCGTCGCTGTGGCGACCAGGTGGTGGATGGGTCTATGGCCTTCTCTAGTTTGCTCCTAGAGCATGAGAAGGTGGCTACCATCCCTGGCCTGGCCTTTGGCGACGACGCCCACGTGCGGCTTTCATACGCCACTGGCATGGCCCAGATCGAAGAGGCGATGGATCGCATAGAGCGATTTCTGAATCGCCTTGTATAAAGCAAATGGCAGCAGTCACTCTGCTTATTCAGAACGGCACTTTGATCACAGCCGGGGATACCTACCAAGCCGACCTTGCCATTGCGGGCGAGAAGATTGTCGCCTTAGGGCAGAATCTCAGCCAGCAAGAACCAGGAGGTGTTGCCGAAATCCTGGACGCCAGTGGTCTATTGGTTATCCCCGGTGGGATTGATCCCCATGTCCACTTGCAATATCCCCAGGGCCCCAATCGCGTCGTCTCGAGCGACGATTGGTTCACCGGAACCGTCGCCGCTGCTTGTGGCGGTACCACCACTGTAATTGATTTTGTCGAGGCTGGTCCCGGGGAAACCTGGATGGATGCCTTTGAATCCCGGCTGGGTGAGTCTGAATACCAAGCAGTAATTGACTATGGTTTTCATATGAGCTTCAACCGCGCCGACGAGCGCAGCTTGGCCGAAGCGCGGAGCGTCATTGAGGCTGGAATGCCTAGCTTCAAAATCTACATGGCCTATGACAACATTCGCCTGACGGACGCCGAGATGCTGATAGCGTTGGAGACCCTGAAGGAGCACGGAGGTCTGCCCATTGTTCATGCCGAGAATCACGATGTCATCAAACACTTGGTAGGGCGCCATCGAGCGAAGGGACACGTCGAGCCGCGCTGGCACCCGCACACCCGCCCGGCGGCCGGTGAGGCTGAAGCCACGCAGCGCGCATTGGCGTTAGCAGAGATTGTGGATTCGCCTATGCACTTGGTCCACGTGAGTGCGGCCGGGGGACTGGATGCCATCCGGCGCTGCCGTGAGCGAGGCCAGCCTGTCACCGGCGAAGTGTGTACCCAGCATCTGCTTCTCACCGATGCGTTGTGCGCGAGTCCTGGTTTTGAGCCTGCCAAGTATATTATGGCGCCCCCCCTCCGAACCAACGCCGATACCGAGGCGATGTGGGGAGGGCTGGAAAATGGAAACCTGGATTTCGTCGTCACCGACCATTGTCCCTTTACTTTGGCCCAAAAACGGGGTGAACGGCGTACTCCCGAGTTCCGTCGCTTGCCCGAGGGCACCGTCGCTACACCCCCTGAAGAACCTTGGTCCGATGGTGTTCCTCCTTTCAACCAGATTCCAGGTGGCGCGCCAGGTGTTGAAACACGAGTGCCATTGCTGCATCACTTCGGTGTGAACCAGGGGCGGCTGTCGCTCAACCAGTTTGTTTATCACACCAGTACCGCCGCTGCCAAACTCTTCGGGCTTTACCCCCGGAAAGGGACCATCGCCCCCGGGTCTGATGCTGACCTGGTGCTTTTTGACCCCAACTGCGAAGTTACGATCAGCGCCGATGCCTTGCATCAGAACTGCGACTACACTCCCTACCAAGGGATGCAAGTGAGGGGCTGGCCGAGGAGCGTGCTCAGCCGTGGGGAGGTGATTGTGCGCGATGGGGAATTTGTAGGGCCCGAGGGGCGAGGACGGTACTTGAAACGGGGCTTCTATGCATAAGCGGCGCACTCTACCCAAGCAGTTCTTGGCCTAGCATCACCTGGAGAGGAAAATTGCTGGATTTATGCCAATATCATCATAGAGGAGAGACCACTCAAAGATGAGTATATCTAAAGAAACTGCTTTGCGTTATCATGAAGAGGGGCGCCCGGGTAAAATTGAGGTCGTCCCTACCAAACCCACCAGCAGCCAGCTTGATCTGTCGCTGGCTTATACCCCGGGTGTGGCCGTTCCAGTCCTCAAGATTTCAGAGAACCCGGATGACGCTTATCGCTACACAGCCAAGAACAACCTGGTAGCGGTAGTCTCCAACGGCACCGCTATTTTAGGCCTGGGTGACCATGGGCCACTGGCTTCCAAGCCAGTGATGGAGGGCAAAGGTGTCCTCTTTAAGCGCTTTGCTGACATAGACGTGTTCGACATCGAAGTAGATGCTACCGACCCGGAAGAGATCATCAATGTGGTACGTGCCATCGCGCCTACTTTCGGCGGCATCAACCTGGAAGACATCAAGGCCCCCGAGTGCTTCGTTATCGAAGAACGACTTAAGCACATGCTTGACATTCCCGTCTTCCATGACGATCAGCACGGCACGGCTATCATTGCCACTGCTGGCCTGATCAATGCGCTGGAGATTGTGGACAAGAAGATCGACCAAGTCCAAATCGTCGTCAACGGCGCTGGGGCATCCGCCATAGCCTGCTCTGAGATGTTCATCCTGGCCGGTGCCCGGCGTGAGAATATTACGATGCTCGACTCACGAGGTGTCATTTACGTTGGACGCCAAGAAGGTATGAATGACTACAAAGCCCGCTTTGCCCGGGAGACTGGGGATCGTACCCTGCAAGATGCTATGCAGGGGGCCGACGTCTTTGTTGGGCTGTCGGTGGCCGATGTAGTAACACAAGATATGGTTCGCTCGATGGCCAAACAACCTATCATCTTTGCCATGGCTAATCCTGACCCGGAGATTGGATACGAACTGGCCAAAGAGGCCCGTCCCGACGCCATCGTTGCCACCGGGCGTAGTGACTATCCTAACCAGGTGAACAACGTGCTGGGGTTCCCCTTTATCTTTCGGGGCGCTTTAGACGTACAGGCTTGCCAGATCAACGAAGAGATGAAACTGGCCGCCGCCCATGCCCTGGCTGGCCTGGCTCGCGAAGACGTGCCTGACTCGGTGCTCCGCGCCTATGGTCTGGAGTCGCTTAAATTCGGGCCCGATTACATCATCCCCAAGCCTTTCGACCCGCGCGTGCTGCTGTGGGAAGCGCCGGCCGTAGCCGAAGCAGCCATGAAGACCGGGGTCACCCGCCGCCAGATTGACCTGGAGGTGTACCGGGAGCAGCTGGAAGCACGCCTGGGCAAGGGCTGGGAACTGATGCGTCTTATCATCAACAAAGCCTGCAGCGACCCTAAACGTGTTGTCTTTGGTGAAGGTGAAGAGCCCGGGATTATTCGAGCGGCGGCAGCAATCACGGAACAGGGGATCGGTCACCCGATTTTGCTCGGCCGCCCAGAGATTGTAGTCCAGAAGGTGCAAGACCTGGGGCTCGCCTTTGAGCCGACGGTCATTGAGCCTCAATTCAGCGCGCAATACGAAGCCTATTGCCACACCTTCTTCGAGATGCGCCAGCGCAAGGGGATCACCTGGTCTCGAGCCAGAGCCTTGATGCGGCGGCGCAGCTACTTTGGGCCCATGATGGTGCAGACGGGAGATGCGGACGCCTACGTGTCTGGCCTGACCCACAATTATCCGGAGATCATCCGACCGGCGCTGCAAATTGTGGGCACGGCTCCAGGCGTGTTCAAGGCGGCTGGTATGTATATTATGCTCGCTCGCGATAAAGTCTACTTCTTCTCTGATGCCACTGTCAACATCGACCCCAGCGCTGAGGACCTGGCTGAAATCGCCTGCTTGGCTGCTGACGCCGCCTGCCGCTTTGACGTCCAGCCTCGCATCGCTATGCTGAGCTTTTCAAATTTTGGCAGTACGCGCCATCCTTTTGCTGAGAAGGTGCGGCATGCCGTCGAGATTGTGCGTGAGCGCCGGCCCGACCTGGCAGTCGATGGCGAGATGATGGCCGATACTGCCGTCGTGCCCGAGATCATGGAGAACCTGTACCCCTTCAGCCAGGTACGCGATGCGAACGTGCTCATCTTCCCCAATCTGGAGTCTGCTAATGTCGCCTACAAGCTTTTGCAACGTCTAGGCGACGCGGAAGCCATCGGGCCTGTATTGTTGGGTATGGGCAAAGCTGTCCACGTTCTCCAGCGTGGGGATGAAGTGCGCGACATCGTCAATATTGCCGCTCTGGCTGTGGTGGATGCCCAGGAGAGATGAGGGCTTGTAGGGTTCCCAGGTGAAAGCCATGCACCAAGCTTGTGAGCGATGGCATGGCAGTATATGGGATTGTGAGTGTTAGAATCGATAGCCTTTCGGCACCCATTGATATGGTCAGCATTACGCTAAGGGTTTGTCTATAAGCTGCCTTCGGGCAAAGCTGGCAAGATGCATGGGTGGAGCGGAATGTAACTAAGAAAGGTGGGGGCTTTTGCCCTAAGTATGATATAAGGAGTGCTTGAAAAATGGCAGAAGTTAAATCAGGGTTAGAAGGTGTAGTCGTCGCCCAAAGCAAAATGAGCAAGGTGCTGGGCGATGTAGGGCGGTTGATTTATTCGGGCTACGATATCCACGATCTGGCCGACCATGATACCTGTTTTGAGGAAGTGGCTTACATGCTTTGGTATTGCTGCCTGCCTACTCAGGAGGAACTGGATGGCTTCCAACGCGATATGATCAGCCGACGGGGTATCTCCTTCCAGGTAATGGATTTGCTTCGCACTACGCCTGAAGGGGCCCACCCGATGGCAGTATTACGCACGGCTGTCTCAGGATTGGCCTTAAACGACCCCGAGGCCGACGACATCTCCCACGAGAGTAATCTGCGCAAGGCGGCCGACTTGGCGGCTAAGATACCCACCATCATCGCCGCCATTGACCGGAATCGGAAAGGACTGGAGCCCTTGGGTCCTCGTAATGACTTGAACCATGCGGCCAACTTTCTGTATATGCTTCATGGTCGTGAGCCAAGCGAGACCGAGGCGCGTGCCATCAATCTCTACCTGGTCTTGTTGGCTGATCACGGCTTCAATGCCTCGACCTTCTCAGCTCGGGTGACCGCTGCCACTCAGTCGGATATGTATTCGGCCGTGACCAGCGCCATCGGAACCCTCAAGGGGCCAGCCCACGGCGGCGCTACTGAGGCGGCTATGGAGCAATTGGTTGCAATTGGGGATGTTGAGAATGTGGACGCATGGTTCCAGAACGCCCGCGCTCAGGGACGTCGCGTCATGGGTATGGGACATCGCGTCTATAAGGTGGAAGATCCCCGCGCCCGCCACCTGCGCAATATGGCAGCCGAGTTGGCCGAACAGGGCGACCCCAAGTGGTTCCAAATCGCTGAGAGATTGGAACACGTGGCCCTCCGAGATCCGTATTTCATGGAGCGGAGCCTGTACCCCAACGTGGACTTCTATTCACCTCCCGTTCTCAATGCGCTGGGCATTGAGACTGATCTGTTCACCACCATCTTCGCTATGGCCCGCGTCGTGGGCTGGACGGGTCACTTGCTGGAGCAATACGCCGACAATCGGCTCATTCGGCCTCGCGCCGAATATATCGGCCCCATGGATTTAAAATGGGTGCCGATTGGCGAGCGGAAGTAAGATAACTCAGCTGCAAAAGGCCGGCCCTGGCGGGGGTAATACCGCCAGGGCCGGCCTTTTTGGATTCAACTCAACTAGCCAAAGCCAAGGGTAACCCGCACAGTGGACGAGGTATACCGAGTTGATCTCACCTCGGCATCAGAACCACGGGGCGTATGGGAACGCCCCTACTCAATGTCGCACCTGGCAGGTCAGCTTTCCAAAGCTGGCTTACTGCCGGGCTCATCGTCAAGATTCTCCGCGGGCGATATCCTTTCCGCTCGCCAGATCAGATTGAGCGCCAGGAACAAGATTGAATCGATCGGGCCGAATCTCGCCTATGAAAGGAGGCAATTCGGCGCCCATGATCCAATCAGTGATCAGGCGACCACTAATGGGCGCCAGGCAGATACCCGCCCCTTCGTGACCGGCGGCCAGGTAAAAGCCGGGCGCTGCCTCCACAGGGCCGATGAGCGGCAGGTGGTCCGGACTCCAGGGACGTAGGCCAGCATAGCTGCGAATCACCCCTACCCTCGCCAGCGAGGGTAGAAAACGAACGGCTCGGGTGGCAATCGCTCGCATCACTTCGGCCGATGCAGAGCGGCCAAAGCCGACAAATTGCCGGCTGCTACCCAATAAGAGTGTCCCTCCGGCCGTCATCTCAGCCACCAACGCCACCTGTAAGTCCTCCGAGGCCGACTGTACGGTGGTTGCGTAAGCGCCTTCTAGCAGCGGATGATGGATCAGCCCTGGCGTTTTGGCGGTGACCAGGATGTGCCCCTTGCGTGGCCGAATTGGGGTTTCGATGCCCACCAGCCGCGCCACCTGGTTGCTCCAAGCGCCAGCCGCGCAGACGATTCGTTCAGTTGCAATTTCGCCACTCTGGGTGACGACCTTGCTGACTCCAGCCTGCCCATTGCCCTTGCGCTGGATGGCAATGACTCGGGCATGGGTATGTAAGGTCAGTCCACGGGCCTGGGCGGCCGATAGCAGGGCCAACGTAGCTCGCCGGGGGTCAACCTGGGCGTCGTCAGGGAAGAAGGCACCTCCTGCCAGGTCTGGAGCCAGGTTGGGTTCTAGCCGTCTGAGATCTGTGCCGTCCAGCACCGAGGCCCGAATACCAGCAGCGTCCATCGTCTCTACGCTGGCTCTCCCCGCAGGCATTCCGTCCTCGTTTTCGATCAGCAAAATGCCGCCTGTGCGAGCGTACTCAAACTCATGATCGAGGGTCTGGGCCAGCTCGGCCCACAGAGCGGCGCTGGCCTGACCCAGTCTCAGCGCTGTGCCACTCTTGTCCCAGAGTAATATCAGGCCATCGCAGGCGCGGGAGGTGCCGCTGGCAGGAAAATATCGCTCTACCAGATGGACGTCTAGACCAGCGGCGCATAGGTAATAGGCGCAGGCTGCGCCTACAATCCCACCGCCAATAACAACCACGTCGGCCTTGGGGGTCATTGCCTTCTCTCCTGCACCTGATCGCCCAGCGGCGTCGGATTAAGCGAGGAGCAAACGCGGAAGAAACCGGTCTCTGCTATCAGATGGTCTGTCTCTCGTCTCATGAGACGGGCCGTCAGTGGGCCGCAGGTCCGCCCCTGGTGGGGGCCTTGCCCTACCAGGGGCTTGGTCTTCAGTGCGTCCAGCTTAACCGCTCCTCCCGCCACGTGCGCCCGAGCCTCGCCGGCCGATGCTTCCTCACAGCGGCAGACAAGCGTATCGCTGGTGGCAAAATCGAGCCCGCCTTCATCAGGAAGACGGGCTGTGTTGGACTAGCATGAAAGATGGCAGATGGTGAAAGTACCCAGCTATTTCCTGCGCTCTAACACAAACCAGGCGATGCCCTCCAGCGCATCACGCGCGGCAGAAGGCGGGAAGGTTTGTAGCGCGTCACAGGCTTGCTGGCAGTAGTGCTGTGCTTTTTGCTGTGACTGCTCGATGCCGATGGAACGCTGAACCCAGGCTAGCAGCTCTTCCACCTCTGCCAGGGTCGCTCCATCGTCGATGCGGTCAATGGTGGTCCGCAAGGTGGGGGACATACCATCGGCAGCGGCATAGATGAGCGGTAGGGTGATCTGTCGACGTCGCAGGTCGCCGCCCACCGGCTTGCCGATCACTGTCGGATCGCCTACATAGTCCAGCAGATCGTCGGTGATCTGAAAGGCCATGCCCACGTTATGACCGTAGCGCCCCAAAGCCTCTATCTCCACCTCCGACGCTCCGCTGATAACGCCTGCTGCCTTCAGACCCTCTTCGAACAATACGGCTGTTTTACCCCCTATCTTAAAGAAGTAAGCCTCTAATGCCTGGTCGAGAGGACTCACATTCTGAACCAGACTGATCTCCCCTTCGCAAATCCGCACCGCCGCTCGCCCCAGGCAGTCCAGCACGCGGATGTCGCCGCTGCGAGCGATAGCTGTCGCCGACAGCGCAAAGAGATAATCGCCACCCACCAAGGCAGCGTCACGGAACCACTTGGTGTGAACGGTCGTTAGCCCACGCCGCCGGGGCGACTGGTCGATCAGGTCATCGTGGACCAGGCTGGCGGCGTGTATCAGCTCTACGGCTGAAGCAACGGCTACTGCCTTGGATGGGTCATAGCGATTCAGCTTGGCGGCCAGCAACACCAGCATCGCGCGCAATCGTTTGCCTCCTGCCGATATGACGTGCCGGGCTGGTTCAGATACAGTCAAGACTGGCGAGCTGGCCAAGTTTTTCATATAGCCATCAACCCGCTCCATCTCATCCTGCAATTCGAGACGGGCAATAACCTCGTTTAGACTTACACTTCGAACTGACACAACAGGCATTTTGGACTCCGTTTTCTAATATCCTGCAGCCGTTGCCCTGCCAATGCTACATTCAGTCATGGCTTGGCGAAATCGGTCAGCACAGTGTCTGTGTAGGGTAGGGGCCGATCAATCAGTTCTTTCTCCAGTAGCCAGTCTATCACGTCTTGCCATTCGTCCTGGCTGGGCACCTCGCCTGTTGGGAAGGGGGGCATCTGGTAAGATCCTTGGATGCTCTCTGGCACCCGTCCCACTTCGATCAGCAGATCTGAGAACTGCCCCGGGTTGCTGTTTAGGTCCTGCACGGCCTGATTCCATGCGTTGAGGAACTTCTTGATGGTGTTGGGCTTGGATTCAATGGCTCCCGTACTGAAGCTGAGCACGCTCTGTGAGAATTGGGTGTACTGACTGTCGTCAACTATCAACTTTGCCCCGGCGGCCATGGCGCCCTGCGCCAGCGGGTCAGGCAATGTTGCGGCTTGGATCTGACCGGCCATCAATTGCTCAAAGCGCACCGGGATGGCACTGACCTCCAGTACCTCGATCTGATCAGGGGATACCCCTTCGGCCTCAAGCAACCGGTCGGTGATGTACTCGATGACGGTGTTTTGGCTGATCCCAATCGGCACGCCCTTCAAGTCCTGAGCCGAAGTGATGTTGCTGTCCGGGGCAGCCAGCACTCTGAATTGGGGAGACTCTGGGTAGCCACGTCGGGCTGTAGCCACGATTTTGACTTGTACACTATCTCGGTTAAAGAGGCCGGTGCTGATAAGATCGTTAAGCATGCCGTCTATTTCGCCAGCCTGCATCAGCGCATCTCGCTCTTGGGCGCTCTTAACCGGTACAAATTCGACGTCGATTCCTTCTGCTTCAAAGTAACCTTTTTGCTCCGCCACATGGAAGGGCAGGATATCGAGAATCGGCAGTAGGCCCACCCTTAGATGGGTGTCCTCGGCCTTCTTGCCGGGCAGACAAGCTGCAAGAGATAGTGAGAAAATCGCGGTGATTGTAATTACCAGTATCCAGTTCTGTTTACGTATCATTTAGATCTTGTTATTCTCCCTGTATGTTTCGGATTAGATATTCTTTTCACAATCTGATTGTACTACGTCACTCTGGAGATGTCCATAGGTCTGGTGGGTAACCCAGCTCGGAAAAAGGCCTACACAGTCTATAGGTCTTTTGGGTAAATCGAGCCCACAGCCGGAGGTGCGTGCAGACTTGGGCTAGGCCCTGAGGCTGAAGACTAGAGCTAGCCGCTGGCCCATGGCCTCGGTCACTCATACTGGCCACTCAATTTAGCAGTCCTTGTCTGTACCCTTCGCTGACGGCGTGACTGCGGTTTTTCACTCCCAGCTTGCGATAGATACTGGCCAGATGGTTTTTCACTGTTTTCTCAGCGATGAACAATTCGTCGGCGATCTCAATGGTGGTCTGGCCGGCAGCGACCAGTTGCAACACACGCAGTTCAGTTTGGGTCAAAGCCGGGCGGGAGGGTGACTCCTGCGAAGCGCGGCGGTAGTCGTGTAGTAGATAAGCGGTTACGCTGGGGTCTAACCAGCCTTTGCCCGCATGTGCAGCCCGCACCGCTTCGGCAATCTTAGCTGCCTTGACGCTCTTGACGATGTAGCCTATAGCGCCGGCCAGGGCAGCTGCCCGCACATCGGTTTCGTCATCCGACTCGGTCAGGGCCAGCACTTTGACCTGGGGGTGCTTGCCTACAATCTGGCGAATGGCGCGGATGCCGCCCTGCGGATCGTGGCGTGGCATTCGCAGATCTACCAAAACTACGTCTGGAGATAACTCGCCGGTTGTGGATACAGCCTCATCTGGAGAGCCTGCTTCGCCGATGACCACAATGTCCGGTTGGCGTTCCAGAAGTTTGGTCAGCAATTCCCGGTGCAGAGCCATGTCGTCAGCGATTAGGACACGAATCTGGGTCATGTCGTGCCGTTCCTATGTCTGCTTAGGGGCACACTGACAGTGACTTGAGTGCCATTGCCAATCGAAGAGCGGATATCTATATCGCCTCCGATTTCTTGCGCTCGCTCTCGCATATTCCATAGTCCCAAGCCAGTCTGTTCCGATCCAACCTCGACGGGGTCAAAACCATGTCCGTCGTCTACCATCTGCACCACAGCGTGATCGTTGACGCGACGAACGATGACAGTAGCCACTTCCACACCGGCGTGCTTCCAAATGTTGGTCAGCGCCTCGGTCACAATATAGCCCAGGTGACGAATAGTGTCCACTGGCACCTGGGGCTCATTGATGGGCAGCTTCAATTCAACCATGAGGCCAGTGTTGCGCCGAAAACGGTCGGCAATGCGGGTCAATTCACCCCCTAAGGTGAGCTGGGCTGGATCTTGTCGCAGCGCCCGCACGATCCAGCGAATGCCCTCGTGGACTTCGCCGGCCAGGGCCACAATCCGTACCATCTCTTCTTCGGCCGTTTTTGGATCTTCGGCCAGAAGCAGGCTGGCGTACTCGGCTCTTCGCCCCAGGGCCGAAAGTTGACTGAGCACCCCATCGTGAATATCGGTGGCGATGCGCCGCCGCTCTTCCTCTACGGCAGCCTGTCCGCGCAGAACGTTGGCCCGGTCTCGGCTGTGCTGCCAGGCGATCATCATAGCCGCCAGTGCTGCCAGCAGCCCACCCGTGACCCAGTAGCTGGCGCTGCGCAAGACCACCTCATCCACCTGACGGTACTCAATGATCACAGGCAGGGTGTAGCCGTCGAGATACAGAGACGAGACGAAGCCCAAGGTGGACACTATGACCACGCCCACAAAGAGCACCGCCCGGCGAGACGATCTATCCGCACTAGGCAGCGAGAGAGCTGTGGTCACCGTGGGGATGAGGGAATAGAGTGAAAAAATGTTGCGATAGCCTCCCCCCGCCAGATTGACGATGATAATAGCCAAAAAAGTATCCAAGGCGATGAAGGATGTGGACCGCAACCAGTTATCGGCGCGAATCAGCAAAACCAGGACTAATCCGCCGGTGTAGACAGCGGCTATTGCCCAAAGCACCAGCAGATTAGCAGTCCGAGCAGCGATGATGGGATGCGGGTAGAAAAAGAGAATGCCCAAAGCGTAGATCAGCGATGCAACTCGGCTCAGCATGGCTACCCAGGACAACCGATAACCAACCTGTTGGGCATTCAGTGAGAGGTTCAGCACAAATAATCGTCTCCGCCGCTATATCAAAGGCACCGAGAACAGAGCCAGGCTCCAGCTTGTATCAACTTGCCGCGTATTATAGCCTGAATCCGCCAGGGATTCAATGTAGAAGAAAGCTACCTGCGGGCCCATAAGTGCCACTAGACAACTTGCCATAAAGTATGGTATAATAAACATAAATTATTTTAACATAAGGCAAGGTGTTTTATGTCCCGTCAACAGCTAATTGCCTTGGGCATTTTAGGTATGGCGGTCATCGCGGTGTACGCCTTGGGCATTGCGATGGCGGCCGATGTGCTGCAAATGGGGCGGGTCGAGCCAGAAGAACAGCCTGCTGGTCCTCCAGCTGAACAATCGTTGCCTTACCCTCCCACCTGGACGCCGACTATGACTCCCACTCCCCGGCCGACCGGCACCCAGATCCCAACTTGGACGCCTGGCCCTACCCGCACACCTACGTTCACGCCTCTTGCCCGGCCTACCTATACTCTGCAGCCCACTGCCACTCATACCCCATCTGTGGTTGAAGCCCCGCCTCCGCCACCACCGACGGTTCCTCCTACACGCACCCCATCGCCCACCCCTGGTCGACTGGTGTTTGAGGCAGATGATGACGCGCTGGTAGCCGGTGAGTGCGCCACGCTCTTATGGATTGCTGATGATGCGCGGTCTGTCCATCTGGGCGATGATGAAGTAGATTGGCAAGGCTCAGAAGAGGTTTGTCCTAAGGAGACCAAGACCTATACCCTCAAAGTGGAGTCAAAGAGCGGAGAAACAACCAAGCTGAAGGTCGAAATCGAGGTCTTCCCCCCAACACCGACTAGCACCAGGACGCCAACCCGCACGCCTTCGCCCACCCACACACTCACACCTACGGCGACCGATACTCCCAGCCCTACTCACACGTCAACGCCCACACCCACCAATACCGCTACGCCCACTGACACGCCAGCTGCCGATCCCGAGAATCCAACAGATACTCCAACGGAAGCACCCTAGCTGGGCGCAAAACGCAGGAAGCCGGGGTTATCTAAGAACCTGGCTTCCTGGTTGCTGTCTTTCCTTCGACAGCAGCTATGGCACATAGTCCCGCAAGATCGAGCCGCCGATGAATTCCCGCAAGATGGAATTGTCGGGGATCAGGTCGGGGGTGGCGGCGATAAACCAGTCCAGGAAGGAAAGCAGGCGCTTGGTTTCGATGTGTTCCGGTGTGCGCGGCTTCACCTGCAAAAGAAGGGGTTCGGCAAAGGGCTTAAGGACGGCCAGCTCGTAGACCAACGCCGAGTTGAACATTACGTCCGCATGCTCCTGGAAGGGGAAGATCCAGCGCTTTTCCCCCCGGCGCACACTCTCCCAGCGCTTGATGGTGTCGCTGGCCGAATAGCCACGATAGGTGGCATCACGCACAATGCGTCGCAGCAGGCGAGTGTCGGTTGTCGGGACCCGGTTATGCTGGTCAATGTTAAGTTGGGTCAGCGCTGACACATATACCCGATAAATGAGCCCCGGATGGATCTCCTGCACCAGTTCCGGATTCATACCGTGAATCCCCTCCACGATAATGACGTGATCCTGGCTGATGCGTAGGCTCTCTCCGGTTTCACGTAGACCGGTGATGAAGTTATAGCGGGGCAGGGTCACTTCCTGTCCATCCATAAGCCTAAGGAGTACGTTGTTGAAGGTTGTCAGATCCAGCGCATACAGCGATTCAAAATCGTAATCACCATTCTCGTCTGTGGGCGTGTCTTCCCGATTCACCAGGAAATCATCCAGGGCCAGGGTGGTGGGACGAATACCGTGGGCAAGGAGTTGAATTGAGAGGCGCTTAGAAAAGGTAGTTTTGCCTGACGACGAGGGGCCGGCGATGAGCACCAGGCGTACGCGTGGGTGTTGCTCAGCAATGTCGGAGGCGATGCGAGCCAGACGCTGCTCATGTAGCGCCTCGGATACCAGAATTACCTCGCGCATGCGGCCCGCTTCATTGGCCTCGTTGAGTGATCCCACGTTGGGAATGCCCATCACCTCCATCCACTCGCCATACTCGTTGAAAACAGCCACTAGCTTGGGATACTCAACTGGCTCTTGGATGACAGTGGGCAGTTCCCGGCGGGGATACTGTAGCACAAAGCCAGGGCCGTGGGGCCGCAGCGCGAATTTTTGTAAATACCCGGTGGAAGGTACCATGTAGCCGTGATAGTAATCTTTGGCATTGTTCAACGTATACAGGGTAAGGTAGCCTTTCTTGCGTGTCTTGAGAAGTCTGATCTTGTCGGTGTGCTGTCTGGCTTCGAAATAAGATAGGGCTTCTTCGAGGGGGACACGTTGTTTTCCAATAGGAATATCGGCGTCTACCAGCTGCCTCATGGATGTCTCGATACGTGCCAACTCTTCTGGGGTGAAGGGGGTACGCCCCTTTACCTCGCAGTAGAAGCCGCCAAAGTTGAGGGCATACTCTATTTCAACTTGTGCGTCGGGAAAGAGTTCCTCGGCAGCAGTGATCATCAAGAAGGCCAATGAGCGACGGTAGATGCGCATACCGTCGCTGTCGGCGATGGTGATAGGGGTTACCTCTGAGTCGGTGACAATGTGATAGGTTATCTCGCGTAACTCACCGTTGATGTGCGCCGCCACGATTGGGGCTGGCAAGTCAAAGTCGATGGCTTGGATATACGTTTCCAGTGATGTGCCCACCGGCGCTTCGTAGATACGACCGTCGGCGAAGCGCACCTGAGCTTTCCGACGTGGTCTGGCAGGCCGAACGATTGATCCCGCGTCCATAGATTACCTCAGTCACTTCGTGCTAGGCCCCATTATATCGATCCGAGCCCTCCAGGTCAACCGATCCAGGCAGCCGTGCCATAATCCATTGAGCCGGGGTCTCCATCTACTTACGGAAGCATCTGCAGAGCAGCGATAGCCGCCTCAAAGTGGGAATTGGCGTCCAGTGCTCTTTCTATCTCAGCGCGGGCGGCCATAGGATCCCCCAGGCCCAGGTAGGCCAGTCCGCGCTGCAGGCGAGCTTCCTCCAGCTCGCCGGCGTGGATGATGAGTTGATTCGTCATATCCAAAACGCGCTGATGAGCCCCCACTTGATTAAACGCTTCCAAAGGGCCGAACTGGTACCAAAGGAAGTGGTCTGGAAATTCGAAGCTGAGGGCTCTGTCGTAGGCCGCCACCGCTCCTTCCAGGTCTCCGAGGGCGAGGGATTCATCTCCCAGGTTGAAAAAGGCGTAACCATCGGCAAGGCTTTGGGTCTCTGCCTGCGCTTGGGCCAGGGCGCGGCGATGGTTAGCCCCCGCGTCCCAGTCATCACCCAGAATCGCCGCCACCAGCGGTTCTTGCTCCAGCCGATACACGGGTATGTAGCCACGTCCGAAAGGCCGCCACAATTCGTCGAATTGGGTATAAGGGATGGTGAATTGCGGCCCGGTGTAGGGATCGTTGGCGGTAAAGAGGCCAAGTTCTTCGTTGTACCCCCGCAACACGCGGTAATGCCCCACCAGTACCCCATCATGTGGACGGACCAGCCATTGATGTACGATCACAGGCAGGCCGTTAGCCAGCAGGCGTTTCATCAACTCCTGGTTTCCGTTGACCCGGTAGATAGCTTCCAGTCCTTGCGAGCGCAAGTAGCCTACCATTTCATGGGGAGAGACATTCCTATCCTCGGGACTGCCTTTGACCACGTCTGCTGCATCGAATTGGGTGATCTCCGCGCCGTAGAAGCTGGCTGCCGCAGCCAGTGAGACCGGGCCACAATTGTTCAGCTTCTGGTATTCGTGGTTCATAGGCTCCAGGAAAACTCTTCTGGGAAGGGATTCTACTGGTGGCGGTGGCGTGGAGCTTGGGGTAGGCAAAGGCGTGGGTGTGGGCGACGGGGTGGGCGTATGGGTAGGGAGTAGGGTAACCGTGGCCGAAGGAGATGGGCTAGGCGTGGGGGTGACCGGCGGCTGATCGGGTAGGCTGCTGCTGACCGGCGCCAGAGTTGCTAGGGTCGGGTCCACTTGGGCCAATAAGGTAGGAGGGCGATAGATGAAAGTCGCCCATAGCGCGAAAAGAGCGGCGCTCCCTACGCTGCACAGCATCAGCAACAAGCATCCGACTCGCTCCATCGACCGGAATTGGATGTTTCCTACCCGTTTTGTTCTCACAGTTGGATATTATACTTGTGGGCCGCATTTATTTCAAGCTAGCCTCAACAGTTTTTGAGTCCGGGATTTCAGGCAGGCCCTGGAAGAGACAAAACCCTCTGGATTTCATATCCCCTACGAGTGACAACGTGAGTATGAAAGAGCATACAAAAGACACGGAGAGCTCCGTGTCTTTTGCGTTTCGTCTTGCTCGGGAAGGTTATGCTTTGCTCTCTTCCTTGGCCGGTTTGCGGCTGGCGGGGACGGTGGCCTGGATCTCTTCGGCTTTCTTGCGCGCCTCGGCGACAATCTCTTCGGCGCGTTTGCGAGCATCACCCGTGATCTCCTCAGCGCGCCGACGAGCATCGGCCGTGATGGCCTCGGCCTTTTCCCGGGCCTCAGCGATAGTCTCGTTGGCCCGGTCCTTGAGCTCAAGGCCGGCGTCGCGAATCTGAGCTCGCGTCTCTTCCCCAGTTTGGGGAGCCATCAGCAGAGCAATTGCTGCGCCTATCAGTCCGCCAACAACCAGTCCAGCGAAAAATTCACCACCACCACTGTTATTTGACATTGTGTGCCTCCTTTACAATATTCCTTTTGTGAAGATTTGGGCTCTCTTCCCAAACCTCAACCCTAGTAGTCTCATCCTGGAGCGGAATCCAAAGGTCCACGATTTCAAGCGGGAGATCCCCTGCCACGCCGCGGTGACAGTGTCACATAGAGGCTTAATCTCGGGGGCGGACAAACGCTTTGATGATACCTTTTACTGCTGATGTATAACTCATCACCTCGATGACTGGTTTGACGGCGGCGTCGCTGATAAAGGTTGCCCGACTCTGAACCGTGCGCGTGACGTCATCCGCTCGCTGGAGGATTGGGCGTATCTCGTTTTCGACAAACTGGACCAGGCTATGCATCTTCAGCGCGACGTAGATGATGGCCACCACTGCCACAACCATCAGCAGACCGATGATCATGGTCTGGATGCCCAGCAAAATGATGAAAATGTCACGCAATACAGCAGCTGCCAGGGGGTTATTAAACAGCAACACGCCGATAGCGATGAGAGCAGCCAAAACGACGCAGGCTACGATGGCGGCGATGATGGCTGGCCAGCGACTGGTCTGCAACCCCGATGGCGCTTCCACCGGCCCTTCATCTTGTGTGTCCTCCGCCAAGGTGCTCGTCGCTTTGGGGGGCAGCATGTTGGGCGTCGAATTGGGTCGATGGTTGTTGGGCATAGCTGTAAGTCTCCTTCGCTATGGACGATGAAGCACCAAGAGAATTATATCACACCTTCAACCACCTGGCAATGAAGAGCATGCCCCAACTCACCAGGCTGGCTTCGACCACGTGCAATGGCCCAATCATAAACATGTCCAGGCCAATAGTATTCCCAGCTAGCTCTCCCAGGCCGAAGCCGAGGACGGCAGCTACCAGATAAAGGGGAAGCTCGCGAATGGTTCGCCCGCGCCACAGGTGGAACAGCGTGCCGTATAAGCAAGCCATCACGAAGGAGAGCAACAACACAGGTGGCATTCTGACCTCAAATCTCAGCCATCAGGTACACAGCTCCCTGAACCCTGGCTGCCTTTTGCCGGCTGAATTGTCCCGCCCCCCAGCACCGTGTCACCCTGGTAGAAGACGACGCCTTGACCAGGGGTGATGTCACGCAACGGTTCATCGAAATGAACCAAGGCGCGATCGTCGGGCAAGGGGATCAGGTTAGCGAGTGCTTCTGGTGCCTTGTAGCGAATCTTGGCCGTGATACGCAACGGATGGGAGGGTGGATGGTCATGGACATAAGTCACATTGGCGGCGATCAGTTCGCGGCGCCCTAATTCCTCGGCTGTGCCAACGATGAGTGCGTTTTGAGATGGCTCCAGGGCCAGCACGTAGAGCGGCCGCGGACCGGCGATACCCAGGCCTTTGCGCTGGCCGATGGTGTAGTAGGGTAGCCCTTGGTGCTCGCCCAAGGGGCGTCCTGTCGTGTCTAATATGGGTCCAGGCTGGGGAGGACCGCCCGGCACGTGACGTGAGAGGAACTCCCGGTAATCGCCGTTGGCCAAAAAACAAAGGTCTTGGCTATCGGCGCGGTTAAAGACGGGCAGTCCACGGGTTTGGGCCATCTCCCGAACCTCTGACTTGACGTACTCTCCCAATGGAAAAAGGGTGTGGGCTAGTTGCGCCTGCCCTAACCGGTGGAGCACGTAGCTCTGGTCCTTGGCTGAATCTATCCCCTTGAGCAGTTGGTATGCACCTGCCTGTGTCTGGCGCACCCGGGCGTAGTGGCCGGTGGCCAGATAGCTGGCACCCAGTGACAATGCCTCGTCCAACAGTCGACCGAATCGAATTTGCCGGTTGCAGACCAGGCAAGGGTTGGGAGTAAGGCCGCGCGCGTATGTTTCAGTGAAGTAATCTACCACGGCCGCCTTAAAAACGTCCTTATAGTCCCGCACGTAAAAGGGGATGCCCAGTGTGTCGGCTACATGGCGAGCGTCGGTTACGGCATCGGGCGTGCAGCAGCGATTGGCCGCCGGTCCAGCCTCGGCCCACAGGCGTAGCATAATGCCAATGACTTCGTAACCCTGCTCCAATAGCAGGGCGGCCGCCATTGAGCTGTCCACACCGCCACTCATAGCCACTACGACCCGCTGCTGGGTCCCGCGCTTCTTCATGCGTTCCTGATCTACCGTCTTCCGATACAAAGGTCAGAAGCCTGTCGGCTCAATGTCTTGTTGTGGTTGAATGTGTATGTTACAATCATATTAGTTTCAGCACAAATACCAGGAGGAATACGATGCGCTACCAAATCCATGGCACAGTGATGCAAACGCTGGATGTCTACCTCAACCAGGGGGAGGCGGTCTACACGGAGTCGGGCGGGATGGCCTGGATGCAGGGTGACATAGAAATGAAGACCGACACCCGGGGCGGGTTGATGGCTGGGCTGGGCCGGGCACTGGCGGGCGAGTCTTTGTTTATGACTACTTACACCTGTCGTAGTGCGGCGGGTCTGGTGGTGTTTACCCCCGAAGCGCCAGGCAAAGTACTCGACTTTCAGCTTGAAGCCGGGCAGAGCCTTATCTGCCAAAAAGACACCTTTATGTGCGCGGAGGCCTCGACAAAGCTGGAGATGCACTTTCGTAAGAAGCTGGGGGCAGGCCTTTTCGGTGGCGAGGGCTTCATCTTGCAGAAGGTCACCGGCCCTGGGACCATATTCGTGGAGATTCCGGGTGAGGTGCGGGAGTACACCCTGCCGGCTGGTAAAACGATGCAAGTGGATCCCGGCCACATCGCCCTGTTCGAACCGACGGTCAGCTACGACATCAGCCGGGTGAAGGGGGTGTCCAACGTCCTATTTTCCGGAGAGGGGCTCTTCTTGGCGAGCTTGGAGGGACCGGGCCGGGTATGGCTGCAAAGTCTGCCGCTCTCAAACCTGGCGGGAAAGCTAGCCAAGTACCTGCCGGGAAAGAGGGGCTAACCTATCCCACGTTGCGCGGGATATGAGCCCTCGGGCGCGTCAGTCCAGGGGTAGACCTCGGTCCCCTGGGCTGCGGTGCGGATAGCCGGATCGTCCGAATAATGCCCGCGTGCCTCTGGGGGGATTAGTTCTGCAATGCGTCCCATAATCTCGTGTCCGATGGCTTCCAACTGGCGGCGGCGCGCG
Source organism: Anaerolineales bacterium (assembly GCA_020343875.1). Classification (GTDB taxonomy): domain Bacteria; phylum Chloroflexota; class Anaerolineae; order 4572-78; family NAK82. Next base: position 4,026,420 of record CP070811.1, read on the forward strand.
CGCCCTGTGCGCTTCGCGTGGAAGGGGCCGAAGGGCTTCCCAACTCGCAGGGTGACGTGCGCGCGACGTCCCTGGCGCAGGCATGGGAAGACATCCGTCAAGCCGTCAAAGCCCATAGGGAGAATCGGTGCCCCAGTTCGGACGGCCAGATAGGCCGTCCCGGGGCGCGCCGGGCGCAACACCGTGGCCCAATTGCCGGCTTCGGGAAATATGCCTAACACACCACCCTGGGCCAGCACTGCCTCGGAAGCTCTCAGCGCACCTTGGGAAACAGAGCCCCGGTAGACAGGGTAGTATCCCCACAGCTTGGGTATCCAGGTCACCGAGGCAGGCGCGTTGGGCATCTGAAAACCCCCCACGAACTCCAGCGGCCAGGACGCTGCCCCCACCATAGCCACCGGGTCTATAAAACTGAAGTGGTTAGCAACTACCAATAGCGGCCCTTCCTTAGGCAGGTTTTCTCGACCGATGATATGCAAATCGGTCAGCGCTGCCAGAGCTACCCGGGCCAGCGGCTGCAGCACCGTGCGGATCAAACGTCGGCGGGGGTATCGGAATTCAGAGTGGATCATCGGGTCATTTCTCTGAGCGGGCTGGCAAAGCATCTACCCACGCGCTGGAAGCCTCGCTTTCCGGCGCCTCTGCTGCTGCACGGCCTTTCGCTTCGTTGACGAGTAACAACATGACCAGGCCCACCAGCAGAAACGCAACAATGGAGAGAATCGCGATCCGTTGACCAGATTGCTCCGCTAATGCCGGCGCCTGGCCCTGCGCCTGGAACCGCAGCGCCGTCTCAGCTGCCAGCCACCCATAGATGGCCGGTCCAACGAAGGAGGAAGTACGCCCCGATACGGCGAAGAGGCCGTAGAACTCAGCGCTCTGTCCGGGTGGGCTGAGCATGCCCACCATGGTGCGGCTGACCGATTGGACGCCGGTCAGGGCAAAGCCCGCCAGCCCCCCGATGAAGAAGAAGCCAGTCAGAGATTGGTTGAAGAGCAGCCCCACCACGGCTACCACCATCAGCACCAGGGATATGGTCAGGGACCGCTTGCCTCCCAGGCGGTCGGCAGTCAGCCCGAACGCATACGCCCCAGCTACGCTGGTCACCTGCACCAGAATCATAAAGATGATCAATTGTTGCTGGTCCATTCCGTACAGCACTGCCCCGATGATGGCTGCAAAATCCAGGGCCATGATAATGCCGTCGTTATAGACCAGAAAGGCGAGGATAAACTTGACGAATTCACGGAAGCGCCTGACGGCCCTGAAGGTTCGCCACAAGCGTTTGAAGGCAACAGCCGGATAGGATTGGCCTGCCGGGAGGGTCTGGGGTTGGGCTCGCTCCCTGAGCCAGAGGAAAATAGGCACCGAGGAGAGCGCAAAGAAGATGGCCGTGATCACCAGTGACAGGCGTACGATGAACGTACCCCCAATCAGGATGATCAGCGCCAGGACCAGGATAAGACAGACGATTCCTCCGGCTGAACCGATAGCCCAGCCGTTGCCAGAAACCCGTCCTATCTCAGCGGGGGTGGCAATCTCCGGCAGTAACGCATTATAGAAGACCTGTGCGCTCCGGTAGCCAATCTCGGCCAGAATGAAGAACAGCATGCCGATCAGCACTTCACCCCGATCGGCAAAGAATAGGGCTGCGGTGAACAGGCAGGCCAGGCCAGTGTAGAAAAAGAGAAAACGTTTCTTGGCCCCAGAAAAGTCGGCGATGGCTCCCAACACCGGCGCAGTGATGGCTACCACCAGCATAGCGATGCCCACGGCCAGCCCCCATAGCCGGGAGCCCTCTGCTCCGCCGACTACCTCCTGCTTGAAGTAGACCGAGTAGACTGCCAGCAGAACGACGGCGGCGTAGGCCGAATTCCCGAAGTCGTACAGGTACCAGGCCCAGCGCTCACGTCGGGTGGACGTTGATGCCGCAGCATTTGTCTGCATACACCCCCCTTTAGCATGCAAATGGTATGGCATGTGTGGATTTGTTTCGAGTGTGAGTCTGGCTTCTTCTCAGCGACTCTCAGACTATAGGTGCATAGACCGGATTGCTGGCCCTTAGTTTTGTCACGATGTCGGGCAGAATCCGGGTTACGTAATCCACGTCGGCCTGGGTGTTGCTCCGGCCCAAGGTGAGGCGCAGCGCTCCCAGCGCCAAGGTGTATTCAAGTCCCATCGCCAACAACACGTCGCTCGGCTCGGGCATTCCGGTGGTGCAGGCGCTGCCACTGGCAGCGCACACCCCCGCCATGTCCAGGTGCATCAATAGCCCATCGGCCTCCACGCCAGGGATCACAAAGCTGGCGTGGCCCGGCAGCCGCTGCGTCGGGTGGCCGGTCAGTTGCGCGTCGGGTATGGCGGCCAGCATCCCACCCACCAGCCGGTCGCGTAGCGCAGCCAGGCGAGCATTCTCGGTTTCCCGCTCCCCCTGGGCCAGCTTGAGGGCGGCCGCCAGGCCCACGATGTAGGGCACGTTCTCTGTCCCGGCGCGCCGGTTCCCCTCGTGCCCGCCTCCGGTCTGCTGGGACACCAGCCGCGTCCCCTGGCGCACGTAGAGCATGCCCACACCCTTAGGCGCGTAGAATTTGTGACCGGACAGGGACAGCAAATCCACGTTCAAGCGGTCCACGTTCAGGTCCAGGTAGCCACCGCCCTGGACCGCATCGGTGTGGAAGGGAACGCCACGCTCGCGGGCGATGGCTCCAATCTCGGCCAGGGGCTGGATGGTGCCCACCTCGTTGTTGGCATAGATGATGCTGATAAGGGCGGTGTCGGGCCGGATAGCCTGGGCCACGTCGTTTGGGTTGATCAGGCCGAACTCGTCGACCGACACCACAGTCTGCTCAAAATCGTGCTTTTCGCACAGTTGGTGAATGGTATGGCTCACGGCGTGGTGCTCGATGGGGCTCGTGATCAGGTGATGGCCCTTACCAGCCAACTTGGCCGCCCAGGCGGCACCCCGGATGGCCAGGTTGTCACTCTCGCTGCCGCAACTGGTGAACACCACCTCCTTGGGCTTGCAGCCCAATGTCTCGGCCACGTCACGCCGGGCCTGGTCCAGGGCGCGGGCCGAGGCACGTGCCTGGCGGTGCAAGCCAGAAGCGTTTCCGTAGCTTTGGGTGAAATAGGGCAACATCGCATCCACCACGCGTGGATCCACCGGCGTGGAGGCAGAATGGTCTAGGTAAATCTCTTGTTTTTCGGTCATTTCTCTATCACTTTCTTCACACGGTAGAACCACGCGTAGCCGTGGTGGCGAAATTGGCTGACCCCATTTTGCTCTGAGCGGGCCTGCGATCCGCAACTTTTTCGCCAATAATGTGCCTGATTTCGCCCCAGACGGGGGTCTCAGAACCCCTCTGAGCATTCTATTGGGCTTCTCTCACCCGACCACGGTTCTATGCTGGGCTACCCTCGAAAAATTCAAAGGCCTCTTTTGCCCAAAAGAGACAAGGGGCGGGAAACCGCCCCGAGAATAGGTTAAAATGAAGTAAGCTTGTTACTAAGGGCAAGATGGCTTCATCTTACCACCAGGGCGGCTCAACGTCAAGAGGCAGCGCCCTCAGAACAACTGTGCTACGAGATCAAGTAACCCTAACAATTCGGCACCCGACACCGCTACCACCAGGATAAGTACCCAACGCACAAAGGTAGCGCCGCGCTCGACGGCCATGCGCGCGGCCACCCAGGCACCTAACATGTTGCCCACCGCCAGGATCAGGCCGGTACTCCATACTACCTGGCGGTTTATCAGGAAGACGATCAAGGCCGACACGGTGAAGCACAGCACGATGAGGACTTTGACGGCATTGGCCCGTACCAGGTCGTAGCCGGCACCCAGCACCAACCCGGCCAGTAGAAATATGCCCACCCCGGCCTGGATAAAGCCGCCGTAGACACCTATGGCAAAGAAGATCAGCAATTGACTCCAGCCTGGGCGGTGATTGGCCACCTCTTCTCGACCTTGCAGCCAGCGCTTGGGGCGGACCAGGATTACCACCAGCATGATCACCATCAGGGCACCGATGGTGCGGCGCATCATCTGCTCATCCAGGTTGACGGCGATTTGAGCACCCAGGACAGAGCCAAGCACTGCCGGGACGGCCAGCATCAGGCCGCCGCGTACATCGAGCACCTGCTGCTGGCGGAAGCTGCTGACCCCCACCACATTTTGTAGCAAGATGCCGACGCGGTTGGTGCCGTTGGCTACGTTGGCCGGTAGCCCCAGAAAGATGAGCAGCGGCAGCGTGACCAGTGATCCGCTACCAGCTAGGGTGTTGATGAAGCCGGCCGCAAAACCGGCGGCGATGATGGCCGGATAGAGATACCAAGCCAATTCGGTCACCTCCCGCTCCATGCATGAGCTTTGCTCGCACTTGCCCTGATACCATTTTGACCTACGGGCATGATTGGGTTGTACCCTCGACTACGTTGCTCGGTCCCGATTCGCCAGCAGCGTTGAAAGCGGTCAGGGCCATGCGGTATGTGGTGCCGCACGCCAGCCCGGAGATGGGGAGGTTGGGTGCTGCCGCAGGAGGGTATTCTTGCATCAGTGTCAGGGTGTCTACATTGTAAAGACGGAACCCATCGGCGGTGCCGCCGCTGTTGTCGGTGAAGCCAAGCCCGAAGCCGTCAGGCATCGCGATGCCGATGTCCAGGTTGGAGGGAGCTGGAGGAGGGCTGCCACCGCCGCCTACCACTGTGATGGTCACCGTCCGATCAGCGGCGGAGCCATCGGTCAGGACGACGTGCAGGGTGTAGGTGGTGGTGACAGGGGGGCACACTTGGCGCGTGCCATGGCCTACCACACCGCCGCCGTCCACGTATACCTCGCGCACGTTCTCTGCGTCCCAACGCAGATTGGTACATTCCCCCGCATTGAGGGTGGTGCGGTCCGCCCGAAAGTCTATGCTGGCTGGTCCTGAGGCAGTAGGTAGAGCAGGGGGTGAGGTCGAGGTAGGAGCAGGGGAGGGTAGACCACTGCCCTGCGCACTTTCTAAGTCGTCTACGAAAATGGCGCCACTGCCGCTGAAGGTGTCCGGTGCGTCGTCGAGCACCAGGCCTTGGAAGCTGAGGGGGTAGTCCACTGTCCCGTTGTCAGGCCCGGATATGTGGCCGGCGGGCCATGGCTGGCCGGGATCTAGATAAGCGGTCATCTGCTGCCAGCCAGTGTGACTAACCCGCCCAAAGGTGAACTGCCAGGTCTGGCCCGCGTTGTCTTTGACCCAGGCGTTCAAGAAATGGCCCGACCCATCGCCCCGGACCCAGATATTGATTTGATGGGGTTGCCCGTCCAGCGCCTGGTTCCACAATAAGACGACGAAATCATTGCTGGCAGTTGGGAAACTATAGGCCAGGCGCCCGGCATAGCTCCCGCTATGAGCCTGAGCGTTAGACCGGTCTATAGTGCCGTTGGGCTGATCACCTCGTTTCCAGGTGGTGGGGGCCTCAATGTCGTTAAACACGCCCAAAGGAGCAGCTTGGGGGCCCGACGTGTAGGTAGGTTGCGGAGTATAGGTAGGCTGTGGCGTAAACGTGGGCGCACTCGTATAGACGGCGGAAGTGGTGGGTTCGGAGGTGAGGGTAGGGGTGGCCACTGCCTGGCTGGTGGCGCTGGGTTCCATGGGCTGCGCGGGTGTGGAGGAAGGACTTGCACTGGCGTTCACGAAGACCGTGACGATGGCATCGCTGCTCTGCCCGGCCGCATTGTAAGCACGGGCCAAAATTACGTGGCTGCCGGGGCTGTGGGCGGTCCACAGATAGTTGACGGCCAGCGCTGAAGACGTGCCTGGTGTGGCTTGGGCCAGCCCGCCGTCAATCCAGATCTCCAGCTGACTCAAGTTCCCCCCGGCCGAACCAGAGGGCCCTTGGTCCGTGGCGGTGGCCATGATGGACAGGGAATCTCCTTCTATCACCTGGGTTCCGTTGGCCGGAGCCTCAATGCTTACCTGGAGTCTGCCCGCTTGCTGGTCGCCTGGTGACAGAAGAAGCCAGGCCACCACGCCTGCCGCTACCAAGATGATGATCGCCAGTAGGATGAGCATACCAGTGCCGCCCAGTGTCATCCACAAGGGCGTTGGGGGTGTTGAAACTGCAGGCTGGGGCTGGATTGGGATTGACGTGGGAGGTGCGGCAGGTTGCGGCCTGGGATGATGGGCCGGGAGGGTTTCCTCCGCCCCCGTACTTTCCAGCTTGAACGTAATGCCTCCCAGTGAAAGGAGCCCGCCCGGGTTCAGCAAGTGGCGACTCCCGGTGACCGGCATGCCGTTGACCTGTGTGCCATTGGTGCTGCCCAAGTCTTCCACAAACCAGTGATTGGCCTCCCAGGTGAGCCGGACGTGATGACGAGATATCTTGGGATCGTCAAGACTCAAGTCGCAATCCTCCCCCCGGCCGACAAGCAGACTGGGGCGCAAAAGCTGAAACCTTTGTCTGACAAAGCGACCGCTTTCTCCCACCAGCCATGAGGATGATGGGGTGTCAGCGCTTTGGTAAGAGTTGGCCATAGTGTGTCTCCTTATTGGAAGCTACCCAAATCCCAGTCCTCGCTCCCTCAGCGATACGTAGCGCCCTTGACCGATGATCAGGTGATCCAGCACGTCGATGTCCAGCAAGTTGCCTGCCTCGCTGATTTGGCGGGTGACTCGCACATCCTCAGGCGAGGGTGCGGGATCGCCTGAGGGATGGTTATGGGCGACGATGACCGAGGTGCTGTTGTGGCGGATCGCCTCTCGAAAGAGTTCAGCGATGCGTATTACGCTGGTGTTCACGTTCCCTTTGTAGATAGTGGGAGAAGCCAAGACCCGATTCTTGGTGTCGAGCAACAGGACCCGCAGGTGCTCTTGTTCTAGGTGCCCCATCTCCAGCATAAGTAAGTTGGCCGCATCGGCGGGCGAGCTGATCTGAGGGCGTTCGTCAGGGGCAGCGATCAACAGGCGACGTCCTATCTCCAGCCCGGCCTTAAGTTGGGCCGCCTTGGCCTGCCCTACGCCTTTGATGGCGGATAGCTCGCTGAAAGTGGCTCGGCCCAATCCTGCCAGCCCACCGAATTCGACCAGCAAGCGCGTCGCCAAGGTCAGCACATTCTCCCCTCGACTCCCGGTGCGGAGCAGGATGGCCATCAGTTCCGCCGTTGAAAGAGCCTCCGGACCGTAGTTTTGCAGTCGTTCACGAGGCCGCTCTCCAGTAGGCATATCGTGAATAGTCACATGGTAGTCGGGCGAGGGGCGATCTTTCACGGTGTTATCTCCGCATTTGTGGGGTAGCAGCGGCTGGCACGGATCATTCAGCAGGCCTGGGAGCAGCCGAGCCGCGTTGGGAGTATCCGTTGTTTATGTTCCCATTCTATCATACCCGACCCTACTCGGCAACCGCTGCTACGAGATTTCGTTGACTTCAATCTGACACCGTGTTACAATATCGCCTGTCGTCTTCTAAAATTGGGCAATGACCGAGAAATTGCTGCCAGTAGAAATAACGAGGCATGGCCATGAACAAGATCTCAACGACCGGAGCACTTGACCAGCTTTGTGTGAACACCATTCGTACGCTCGCCATGGATGCCATCCAGAAAGCCAATTCGGGCCACCCTGGCCTGCCGATGGGGGTGGCCGACATAGCGTATGTACTGTGGACTCGATTCTACAAGCATAATCCAGTCAACCCCGACTGGCACAATCGCGACCGCTTTGTACTGTCAGGTGGGCATGGCTCGATGCTGTTGTATAGCCTTCTGCACCTGACAGGCTACGATCTGCCCTTGGAGGAATTGCTGAACTTCCGCCAGTGGGATAGTCGCACGCCGGGGCACCCCGAGTATGGCCTGACCCCTGGTGTGGAGGTGACGACCGGCCCACTGGGGCAGGGCTTCGCCAATGGAGTGGGCATGGCCATTGCCGAGCGCTTCCTGGCCGAGACTTTCAACCGGCCGGGCTATCCTGTCGTAGACCATTATACGTATGCCATCGTCACCGACGGTGACTTGATGGAGGGCATATCGCACGAAGCGGCGTCGTTAGCCGGGCACCTGGGACTTGGGAAGCTTATCTATCTCTACGATGATAACCACATCTCCATTGATGGCCCCACGGAGTTGACCTTCACCGAAGATCGTTGCGCCCGGTTTGAGGCCTATGGCTGGCATGTGCAGCAGGTGGACGGGCATCACCGCGAAGCGGTTGCCAGGGCTATTCGGGCTGCCAAGTCTGAGACGAACCGTCCTTCTTTTATCGCGTGTCGCACCCACATTGCCTATGGTAGCCCTAACAAGAAGGACACGGCTGCGGCGCACGGTGCGCCCTTGGGTGAGGAGGAGGTTCGAATGACTAAGGAAAACCTGGGTTGGCCGCCCGATGCCCAGTTCCATATCCCCGATGACGTATTGGCTCGCTACCGCGAAGCGATCCCGCGTGGACAGGCGCTTGAGTCTGAGTGGCGGCGCCTCTTCGACCGCTATGCAGCCGAATACCCCGACATGGCTGAGTTATGGCAGCAGGCATGGTCTGGCCAACTACCCGCAGGTTGGGAGGAGGCATTGCCAGCTTTTGGCCCGGATGATGGGCCACTGGCCACGCGCTCGGCTTCAGGTAAGGTGCTCAACGCCATCGCGTCCAGGATACCCACCTTGATAGGCGGCTCGGCTGATCTCACCCCTTCCAACAACACCGAACTCAAGGGCTTCTCATGGCTGCAAACCGGTCAATTTGGCGGGCGTAACATCCATTTCGGGGTACGTGAGCATGCTATGGGCGGTATCCTGAATGGCATGCGGCTGCACGGGGGGGTGATTCCTTATGGCGGCACCTTCTTGGTCTTCTCTGATTATATGCGCCCCACCATTCGTTTGGCCGCGATGATGGAATTGCCGGTGATCTATGTTTTCACGCACGACAGTGTGGGATTGGGTGAAGATGGCCCCACTCACCAACCGGTTGAGCACTTCGCTTCCCTGCGAGCTATCCCCAATCTGACTGTTATCCGGCCCGCCGATGCCACTGAGACGGTCGAGGCCTGGCAGGTGGCACTGGAGCATCACCACGGGCCGGTTGCTCTGCTGCTGACTCGCCAGAAGGTGCCCATTCTCAATCGGACCGCCAAGGCTGGCGACGCTGCACTCAGGCGAGGGGCTTACGTGTTGGCCGATGCCGATGATGCCCCCGACATCATCCTGATTGCCACTGGCTCTGAAGTTCATTTGGCCCTGGATGCCCGCCAGCGGTTGGCAGAGCAAAGCGTGCAGGCACGGGTGGTCAGTATGCCCAGTTGGGAGCTTTTTGAGCAACAGTCACCTGAGTATCGGGCGCAGGTGTTACCCCCAGAGGTTACTGCCCGGCTGGCGGTGGAGTTGGCCGCACCTGTCGGCTGGGAACGGTACGTCGGCTTGCAGGGAGATGTGCTTGGCCTCAACCGGTTCGGCGCGTCAGCCCCCTACAAAGTGATTCTTGAGCAGCTTGGCTTCACCGGCGAAAATGTGGCCCTCCGCGCGTTGGCCTTGCTGGACAGAGCACAGCGATAATATGGACGAACGGCTCGTTGCCAATCTTAAACGGATGGCTGCTGAACGGGCGGTGGACTTGGTGCAGAATGGTATGATCCTGGGCTTGGGCCACGGTTCCACCGCCAAGTATGCAGTGGATATCATTGGTGAGCGGGTTAAATCTGGGGTCTTGCAGCGTATCGTGGGGGTGCCCACCTCGGAGCATACTGCAGCCCAGGCCAGGGCGCTGGGAATCCCTCTAGCTACCCTGGCCGAGCATCCGGTTTTGGACCTGGCTATTGACGGCGCTGATGAGGTTGATCCAGATCTGAACCTGATCAAAGGCCTGGGGGGAGCACTGCTGCGGGAAAAGATCGTAGAGAGCGCCGCGCAGCGTTTTGTGGTGGTGGTGGACGAGTCTAAACTGGTGAGGCGACTGGGCACTCGCGGGCCGTTGCCGGTGGAAGTAACCCAGTTCGCCTGGGAAGCGCATGCGGGTTGGTTAAAGAGCCTGGGCTGTCGGGCGGAACTGCGTCGTGCAGCCGATGGCGTGCCTTTTGTCACTGACAACAACAACTACATCATCCACTGTGCTTTCCCTGAGGGTATCTCCGATCCAGTTGCTTTGGCTCGAGCACTCATCCAGCGACCGGGCATTCTAGAGCATGGCCTTTTCTTGGGCATGGCAACCGAGGTGGTGGTAGCTGGCGCGGATGGCGTTCGTGTGATCAGCGCGTAATCCATAGCAAAGACCCGTGCTGCCACTACACGGGTCTTTGCTATGGGAGGGAGGTTTTATTTGCCTTTGAGGAAGGCGATCATTTAACTTTGTGACTGTATAATAAGCCTACCAAATTAAAATAAGATGAAGGAAAGATTAAGGGAAGATTAGTAAACGACTCGTTCAAGAATAACTTGGCGTTCTTCTCCGTGTTTCGGTGCTCAATAAAGCCAGGTCAACCTGAGGGAGCGCCAAGTAGAAAATAACATGTATGAACCAGCCTGCCTCTGACAAATTGACCTATTACTTGCTGAAAAACGTAAACAAGGCGATCCGCGACTTTGACTTGATCGCTGACGGTGACCGGGTGGCGGTCGCCGTTTCGGGTGGTAAAGATAGTTGTTCCCTGTTGCATTTGTTGCGCGCCCGCCAGCGTATCGTACCGGAGCGTTATCATCTGGTCGCCCTACACGTTGAGGCGAAGGTTGCCGATTATCCACACTTGCGCCCTGTTCTCGAGCCTTGGTTCTGCGAGTCGGGGGTGGACTACGCTTTTGTGCCCCTGAATTTGCCCCCCGGTGAACCCCTGCCTTTGGACTGTTTTCGCTGCTCGTGGAATCGACGCAAGGCACTGTTTCTCAAAGCCCATGAGTTGGGATGCAATAAGCTTGCCTTTGGGCACCATGCCGACGATGCCGTGGAGACTACCTTGCTCAACCTCTTCTATTCTGGACGCCTGGAGACGATGGCCCCCAGCGTCCAGCTCTTCGATGACCAGATTACGGTCATCCGCCCTCTCATCTACCTGGAAGAGCGCCGGCTTGGACAACTGGCCAGGACTCTGGGGGTGTCCTACAGTGAAGCGAGCTGCCCCCACAACCAGACATCGAAGCGTGCCTGGGTCAAGAAGTGGTTACGTCAGTCTGGCGCCGACTATCGACAGATACGGACCAACCTGTGGCGAGTCGCGCGCCGGAATAGCAAACCTTGAGCGGTCGACATGATTTTGTCTGACTGGTGAATAGTGGTATACTCATCCAGTTGTTGCCATTAGTTGGAAACCAATGGCGACAACTGGGAGCCGGTGGGGTATAGTTGTTTGTACACTATCGGCCATCAACTATCAGCATAGGAGACCATCTGTTGTCAGTGTTCGAAATAGTCTATGTGGGGGCAGCTCTGCTTCTGACCATGTATGCCCTCAATTCCTGGATTCTAACTCTGCTCTTCTTCCGGCATCGAAAAGACTCGGCGCCGCGCCCGCAGATCAAGCATTTCCCTCGAGTCACAGTACAGCTGCCTGTCTTCAACGAAGCATTGGTGGTGGAACGTCTTATCGATTCAGTAGTCCGGCTCGACTGGCCGCGAGATCGGCTGCAAATTCAGGTACTGGACGACTCGATTGACGAGACGACGGCCATTGCCCAAGCCCGCGTTGATGCCTATCGTGCCCAGGGGATTGATATTGAATTGGTACATCGTGACGATCGAGGCGGCTTTAAGGCCGGCGCGTTGAAGGAAGGGCTGAAAAGCGCTAAGGGGGAGTTCATCGCTATCTTCGATGCCGATTTTGTGCCTCAGGCCGACTGGCTGCAAAAGACAGTTCCTTATTTTCTAGATCGGCCTAGGTTGGGCATGATCCAGACCCGCTGGGCACATTTGAATTATGATTATTCCCTGCTTACCCGCGCCCAGGCTATTGCCTTAGACGGACATTTCACGGTGGAACAGACAGCACGCCAGCGATCTGGGCTGATGATGAATTTCAACGGCACAGCTGGCGTCTGGCGCAGGCGTTGCATCACCCATGCAGGGGGCTGGCAGAGCGATACTGTTTCTGAAGACATGGATTTGAGCTATCGGGCCCAGCTACGCGGCTGGCAATGCCTCTTCCTGCCTGACGTGGTGGCTCCGGCTGAGATCCCACCCCAGCTGGCTGCCTTCAAGCGGCAGCAATTCCGCTGGGCCAAAGGGTCCATTCAATGCCTCAAGAAGCTGGCCTGGCCGGTGGCTACGGCCAAGTTGCCGCTGGTGGTGCGCTGGCAGGCCTTAGTTCATCTAAGTACCTACTTGATTCACCCGTTGATGGTGCTGCTGCTGCTGGCCAGCTTGCCGCTGGTGCTGATAGCTGGTCGCTTGCACGAGTCTCTCGGACTGCTAAGCCTGGTGAGTCTTGGTCCTCCTCTGATGTACGCGGTCTCGCAGCGGACGCTATATCCAGGCCGCTGGC
>CP070811.1:4038948-4071261 GCA_020343875.1 Anaerolineales bacterium
ACTGCAGGTGAGTGAAGGCCTGGCTTCAAGCCAGATTGAAATAGGGCAACCGGGACAATGAGAGAATTCCTTCGCCTGCTGTATCTCGTGGTGATCATAATCCCCCTGGCTGTGCTGCTGATCGGCCCGGTGCTGATCCTGGCTGCGCTGCGGGGTAGACAGCGTATCGGCCAGATTGTCTTCAACCCAGGCCGGCTGGGTGCCGTAGGTCGTCTGGGGGCGCTGGTGTTAGGTCTGCTGGTGTCGCTGGCTCTATGCGTTGGCCTGGGGTTGATATTGAGTCAGGTTGGCCCGCCAGCGATCAGCAGCCTGTCCTCGCTTGTATTTCAGGCTAACGGCACGCCAACTGCGCCATTGGCCGTTCCATCACCCGCACCCACAGCCTTACCCGCCGTCCCTCTGCAGACGCCCGAGATAATCACACCCACTCACCCACCAGAGGATACACCCATACCATCCCCATCCGCCACCCCATCGCTGATGGCGCCGACGCCCACCCCGGCCTTGCCAAGTGCCACCGCCACGCCCCCAGCACCCACAGGCACCCCCACGTCCGTGCCACCCACTGCCACGTCGTTACCCACCGTCACGTTCACACCTTCACCCGCCCCGCCTCCCACCCTCTCGACCGAACAGGCGATGAAGATCGCCACCGTCGAAGAAGCCAACCAGCTGCTGCGAGCAGCAGTGGTTGAGATCAGCATCGGGAATCTGGCGGCGCTGGAAACCCTGTGGCAGGGGAGGGCGCTGGCAAAAGTCCAGGCTTTTGCCCAAGACCTTAGCCAGCGATATTCGCATCCACTGGAAGTGAGCTTTGTTTATCTCAGCCCACCTCTGGCACTTGAGGGAAGTTCATCCGACACCGCCCGGGTTGTCTCTGTAGAGGAATGGACTTACACCGGGCGTGGGACATACACCGAGAGATTTGAGTTTACCTACACTCTTAAGAGCCAAGACGAGGGCTGGGTGATCACCGACTACGCATACAGCAACACGCCCGCCACTTTGTCTTCAAGTGAAGAGACTCCAACACCGATCCCCACCCCGACGACCGGCGTTGCTACGGGCGGGTAATCAAGAGGCGCTCACTCCTCATACCCATGGGGATGAGCCTGATGCCACTTCCAAGCACTCTCAATGATGTCACGCAAATCAGCGTGTTGAGGTTCCCAACCCAGCTCACCCCGGATTCTGTCGCTGCTGGCAATCAGGACATCAGGATCACCGGGGCGGCGCAAGCCGATCTCAGCAGGAATGGGATGACCACTGATCTCTCGCGCTGTCTGGATCACCTCTTTCACGGTAAAGCCCTGGCCGTTACCCAAGTTGTACACACGGCTGCCCCGATTCAGAGCACGCAGGGCCAATATATGCGCCTGGGCCAGATCAATTACGTGAATATAGTCGCGGACGCAGGTGCCATCGCGGGTAGGGTAATCGTCACCGAAGATGATTACCTTGTCTCGCTTGCCCAAGGCGACACTCAACACGATAGGGATGAGGTGCGTTTCTGGGTGATGGTCCTCCCCGCGCTCAGCAGAGGCCCCTGCGGCGTTGAAGTAGCGCAACGCCGCGTAGCGAAAATCATGCGTCCGGTCGAGCCAGTAGAGCATACGCTCCAAGATGTATTTCGACTCGCCATAGGGGCTGCCGGGCACAATGGTCTCCGCTTCATCAATCGGCATACGTGCCGGCTCATCAAACAGGTTGGCAGTCGAAGAAAGGATAAAGCGGCGCACACCATGTTGCACGGCGCTTTGCAGCAGGTTCAGGCCATTGGTGACGTTTTCGCCCAGGTAGCGAAATGGGTTTTCCATCGACTCACCAACCAGAGTATGCGAGGCAAAATGCATAATCGCCTGGGGGCGGTGCTCGTTGAGTAAGTCGTCCACGGCAGATCGATCGGCCAAACTGCCCACAACAAAGGTTGCCGCTGGATGAACAGCAGCCCGATGGCCCTGGTATAGATTATCGAAGACAACCACCGTCTCGCCAGCTTGGATGAGCTGCTCAACAACGATACTGCCGATGTAGCCAGCGCCGCCTGTTACCAGAACTTTCATAGATGTCCTCCTGAAGGGCAAAGTGTAGCACGTAAGAGATCAAGTCGAAGTGACGCATGGTTGGGGCCAATGGGCACCAGTTCGGTGGTCTTGGCTCCAGTACGTCCAATCCTCTATGGCCCGGCAGGCTGATTCATTCTTCCTGCGGGGGCAAAAGGAACAGATCCGGATGCGGGCGCTCCAAGGCATTGATGCTTCGAGCGGCAAAGGTAGCCTCCCCCCAGACGGCTGAATTTAGCTCGACGCGGGAAGGCAAACCGGTCTCGTTGTCGATCCAAAGCACCGCCCGGTCGCCGGTGGCCAGGTTAATGTGCAGGCGGTTGGCCATACCGCTTTCCAGCGTGTCGGCCCCGGAAACGCTTATCCGTGGCGCATCTTCCATCTTCAAGAATAGCCAGTCTATAGCCTCTAACGCGTCGCTGGCCAGGGGGATTGTGACGCTCTCATCCGAACCCGTCTGGATGCGATCCTGGCGCAAGTCATATAGCCAAGTCCTTGTGCCATCGGCCACAAGTGTCAGCCCATCCAGGGCGGGGCTGGGTGCTTCAAGCGTTTCGATACGCAGCCGGCCGTCAGCTGCGTGCCATACTTCGGCCAGCAAGGGGCCTCTCACCGGCGCGCCGGCCCATTCGAACTGCCACACTGCGTGCCAGTCACCTTCCCAGGCCTGACGGGCGCGCGTCACCAGGCCGTCCGCGTCGGGCAGAGGAGAGCCACCGCCACAACTGACAACGGTCACCAGGAACACGACAGACAGGGCTAACCCAGTCAAAACAGGCAGTGCGCAGTACCGGAAAAGAGTATACCCAGCCTGGCGAGGGGAGCCCCCTCTTGGAAGAAAGAGGCCGGGTTGTGCGGATGGCAAGTCGCTAAATCTTCTCGAAACACCCATCTGAGGCTATCGTAGCAAAGCGCCTGACGTGGAATGATCTGGCGTTCCCGAAATCGGCTGACACCCGATTCGGGGCTGAACATGCAGATTCAGAAACGGGCAAGATCAAAGGATGTTATGATTATAGCGGACTTTGGCGAATTTGGCGATATCGCGAAATTGCAGGCCAATAACACTTGTATCCACCTCTCGGTTGTGGTATAATCCGCCTGTGATCGTGGGACCAGGTTCAGACAAATGGAGGTAGCGTCTACAGGAGTCAGAAATGATCGAGGTTACGATTGATAGCATCCGGGTAAGCCTAATGACGCAGCATCGTGTGGTCGTTCTACGGGAGACCGACAGCGATCGGTATCTGCCTATTTGGATTGGCCCGTTTGAAGCTGATGCAATCACAATCCAGCTCCAAGGTGTCCAAGTGCCTCGGCCACTGACGCATGATCTGCTTAAGAGCTTTATTCGGGAGCTAGGCGTCAAAGTCTCGCACGTTTTGGTGAGCGACCTGCGCAACGATACTTTTTTCGCCCAGATTGTGGTAGACGTGAATGGAAAGAGCATGCAAATTGACTCGCGGCCCAGCGATGCCATTGCGCTGGCGGTGCGGGTTGGGGCCCCGATCTTCGTCTCTGAACAGGTTATGGGATTGGCATCCATCACACCTGAAAAAGAAATCAGCGCAGAAACGATCACCAAAGAGGAAGAAGCAGCCCTGGACGCCTTTCGCGATTTCGTCGATACCCTCGATCTGGACGACCTGGAAACAAACTGAATCCTGTCTGAGCTACCAGCAGGCTGTTCATCGTATCCTCAAAGGGGAGGCACACCCTGAGCCCACCCCTTTTTACTAACATATGGAACCGCTGAGCCAGACCCAGCCATAGGAATGAGCGTCCTATGCCCGGGGCAAGCCCCATATCGGGGACAGGGCATATCCTCTCCAAAAGGTACGTCCTTGTGCTGCGCCATATGGCCCCGCTCGTTGTTGGGAAGACTATTCCGCAACTTACCAGAAATCAACCTTGACGAGCCGTTAGCTTTGTGATATAGTTGATAATTAGAATAAATGTTCTATGCCTCTAGTGGCTCCCCACAGGCAACAGGGAGCCCCCATCAACTGCCGTGTACACAAAGAATTGGCAGGACGAAAGTCAATTGAAAGATGAATAAACCAACTGTACCTGCAGGACAGGCAACTGCTGCTCCCCCTGCTAAACTTTTGCCACAGAACATCGAAGCCGAAGAAGCTGTGCTGGGCTCCCTGTTGATTGACCCAGATGCCATCATCCGCATCGCCACCTTTCTGAGGGCGGACGACTTTTACGTGCAGCGACACGGCTGGATCTACGAAGCGATTCGTGATCTGCACGAACGGCGCGAGCCAGCCGATTTGGTGACCCTGACCGACGACTTGGAGCGGCGGGGGCAGCTGTCTGAGATAGGCGGCCCGGCCTTTTTGACCAGTTTGATTAACGCCACACCAACCAGTATCCACGTGGAATTCTACGCCCGCATCGTAGAGCGTACAGCTATTCTGCGGCGGCTCATCGATGCGGCAGGTCAAATTGCCAAACTGGCCTATCAGGACGTGGATGACGTGGACGAGGTGGTGGACCGGGCGGAGTCGATCATCTTCGGGGTCTCCGAAAAGCGGGTGTCCCGGGATCTGGTTCCTATTCGCCAGGTGCTCGACGAATTCTACGACCGCATGGAATACCTATACGAACATCAGGGGGAGATCGTCGGCATCCCCACCGGCCTTACCGATCTGGACAAGCTATTGGGCGGCTTCCAACGCTCGGACCTGGTCATCATTGCCGGTCGGCCCGGGATGGGCAAGACGTCGTTGGCTCTTTCAATCGCTTTGCAGGCAGCGCGTAAATGGGACAAGCGGGTAGGCATCTTCAGCCTGGAGATGAGCAACGAGCAGGTGGTGCAGCGGTTAGTCAGCGCCGAGACCGGCATCGACAGCCAGCGTCTGCGCCTGGGCATGGTCCACGAGGACGAATGGTCTACCTTGGTTCAGGCGGCCAGCCTGCTCTCCAACACTCAAGTTTACATCGATGATACACCGGCTATCTCTGCCCTTGAGATGCGCACCAAGGCGCGGCGCCTGCACGCGGAGTACGGAATGGATTTACTGATCGTGGACTATCTGCAATTGATGCGCGGCGACTTTCGTTCCGAGAACCGGGTCCAGGAAATCAGCTTCATCTCGCGCTCGCTCAAGGGGTTGGCCCGCGAGTTGAACATCCCAGTAGTGGCCCTCAGCCAGCTCTCGCGGGCTGTGGAGTCGCGCCACGACAAACGCCCCATGCTCTCCGACCTGCGCGAAAGTGGCTCCATCGAGCAGGACGCAGATGTGGTGATGTTCGTCTACCGGGACGAGATATACGACCCCGACACCGAGTTTCCGAACATCGCCGAACTTCGGGTCGCCAAGCATCGCAGCGGTCCAACCGGCGTCTTCTCGGTTTACTTCAAGAAGGAATTGGCGCAATTCGTGGACCTGGAAGTAAGGCGTGAACAGCTAGACTACTAAATGGAAGATCACCCGTCCCTCAAGCCTGGCAACCAGGCCAGGCAAAGCCCAACGTCAGAGACTAACCGGCCCGTCGCCCAGGATAGGCCGATTGCCAAGTTTGACGGCTTTCCGGGCGGCGAGCTACGCTTCAGCTCTGTGCCGGACCTTTTCTTTGCCGAACTGCTGCCAGCCATGGACGACCTGGCGGAGCTGAAGATTACCCTACACGCGGTCTGGGTGCGCCAGCGAGAGGGGCGACAGGTGATGACTCAGGCCGAGCTGGCTACCGACGAAACCTTGATGCGCGGGCTGGCAGCCGTAAGCGATGACCCGGAGCAGGCGCTGGTGGACGGCCTGGCGCGTGCAGTGACCAGGGGCTCGCTGCTGCAAGCCACGATTGAAAGTGAAATCGGGCCGCAAGACGTGTACGTGTTGAATAGTCAGGGCGGACGACAGGCGCTGGTACGTATCCAGAGCGGCCAAGTGGGTGCGGCAGGTGCGAAGGTCGTAGATCGGCCCCCAGTCGAGCCCCGCCCCAACATCTTTGAACTATACGAAGACAATATCGGCCTTCTCTCTCCAATCCTGGCCGACCAGCTGCGCGATGCCGAAGCAAGTTACCCGGCTGATTGGGTAGAGGAGGCCTTCCGCATCGCAGTAACCAATAACGTCCGCAAGTGGCGATACATTCAAGCTATCCTGGAACGCTGGGCAAGCAAAGGCAGAGGCGATGATGAAATCGGTGGGCGAGATACTGAAGCAAAGCGACGTTGGTACACCGACGAAGAATTCGAGATCTTCTTTGAGCACTGATCAACCAGGCGGCAAGTCAGCCCATCAGAAGACATCCACCCCGGTCACCTGTCCTATCTGCAGCGGCGCTGGCTATCTGCGCGAGGACGTACCGGTGGGTCATCCTCGCTTTGGCCAGCTGGTTGCCTGCCAATGCATGCAAGCCAGACTGGAAGCGCAGCACCTATCCGACCTGCGTGCGGTAAGCAATCTGGATGCCATGGCCCGTTACACGTTAGATCGTTTTATGCCCGACGGCGTGGGACTCACAGAGGATAAGCGCAAGAATCTGCGCAAAGTCTACGAAGCTGTCCAAGGCTACGCCGAGGAGCCGCGGGGCTGGTTGGTACTGTTGGGGGGGTACGGCTGCGGCAAAACGCATCTGGCAGCGGCCATTGCCAACGAACAGGTTGTCCGAGGGCAGCCAGCCTTATTCGTGGTTGTACCTGACCTGCTAGACCACCTGCGCGCCGCGTACAGCCCGCACAGCCCCACTGCCTACGACGTACGCTTCGACCAAGTACGCAACGCGCCGCTGCTCATCCTGGATGACCTGGGGGCCCACAGCAGCACCGAGTGGGCACAGGAAAAACTATTTCAGATCTTCAACCATCGCTACAATGCCCGCCTGTCAACCGTGATCACCTCAAACCAGGAATTGGAGGCCATAGACATCCGCATTCGTTCGCGGCTGATCGATCCGGATCTGGTCCAGATTTGCACTATCCTGGCCCCGGACTTTCGGGCCAGCGGCGCCGAGCAGGCCAGCTCCGAGTTGTCGAGCCTTTCCTTACACAGTGAGCAGACCTTTGACACCTTCAGCCTGCGCAACAAGGAACTGAGCGCGGATCAGGTGGCAAGCTTGCAACAGGCTTTCACCTTTGCCAGTAGTTATGCCGAAAATCCAGAAGACTGGGTACTGCTTAGCGGCAGCTACGGCTGCGGCAAGACCCACCTGGCGGCGGCTATCGCCAACAGGCGGGTGCAACTGGGATACCCGGCTCTCTTCGTGGTCGTCCCCGACCTGCTAGACCATTTACGCGCCACCTATGCGCCCAGTAGCATCGTGCCTTACGATAAGCGGCTGGAAGAGATCCGCAGCGCACCGTTGCTGGTCCTGGACGACCTGGGCACCCACAGCGCCACCCCCTGGGCGCAAGAAAAGCTGTACCAGATTTTCGACTACCGCTACAATGCTCGTCTGCCAACCGTCATCACCGCCACGGACGATGCCAACATCGACGAGCGGCTCAAGACACGCCTTTTCGATCGGGGCCGCTGCACCAACCTCAGAATCAATGCCCCCAGCTACCGGGGCTCCGAAGCGCGCGCCTGGCAGCAAAGCCGCCGACGGCGGTGATACCCCAACCCCAACTCATCGCACAGTTATTTCCAGCGTCCCTAGTGTCGAGGAGGGACGCTGGCTTATATGATGGGCACTCGACTAGAATTCCTGTAACACTATTGGCAGATAGACTTTTGTCCCCCCCGACCGAGTCTCCGACTCGGCCTCAAAAGCACCAATGTCACATGTGTCACCCTGGGCCCGGCTGATCCCTCGCTGATCGGTCGTCACTCCGGCGACACAGGCGCCTGTGTCGATGGCCGGGCTGTTCTCGAGCAGGGCATGGGTGAGGGTGTCACCACCGTTATCGGCCAGTGGGCCGAGCAGAGGATCAGCGTTCTGTTGATCATTGGTGGCGCTGAAAGCACAGCTATTGCCATATTCCAGGTTGTAGTCGTTGGAAGTCGGCCCGCCACTACAATTGGCCGGCCCGTTGTAAGCCAGGATGCTGTTATGGACGAGGACCGAGCCACCTGCCAAATGGATGCCCCCCCCCCCACTGGCTGCTGTGTTGCTGGCCACCGTGGTGAAGGTCAGCACAGACGTGCCGTTGCCCTGCTGATAGAGACCACCGCCAGTAGTAGCCGCATTGGCGCTTAGGGTGCTGTTGATTAGAGTCAGCGCACCGCTGGCAGCGTAGAGACCGCCACCGCTACCAGCAATGTTGCTGAGGACCTGCCCTCCGCTTATGCTCGCGCTGCCCTTGTCGACGTACAGCCCGCCACCGGCGTCAGCCAGGTTGTAGGCAATCATACCACCCCCGGCCTGGGTGAAGACACCATTGATCTCAGACACGAACACCCCACCGCCACTGGCGGCACTGTTGCTGACTATTTCCCCACCGCTCAAGAGTGCGCTACCATTGCTGACGTGCAATCCGCCGCCTTCCTCGACGGCGGTGTTGCTCAGGATTTGGCCTCCTTCCAACACCGCGCTGCCGTCACTGACATACACACCACCGCCAGCATCGTCCGCGGCGTTGTAGGCAACCGTGCCCCCATGGGTCTGGGTGAAGACACTGGCACTCAGATTGAGGTACACCCCACCCCCACGCGCCAGAAAACCGCTGGCTGTGTTGCTGACGATTTGCCCCCCGCTCAATAGCGCGCTGCCCGAGGAAAGGAACATCCCGCCGCCAAAGCGGGCGCCATTCTTGATGATTTGTCCCCCGCTCACCGAGGCTTGGCCAACAGTGACGTAAATCCCCCCACCATTATCACTGGCGGTGTTGCTCAGGATTTGCCCTCCCTCCAGGGCTGCGCTGCCATGAGAGACGTACACCCCACCGCCAGAGTCGGCCATGTTGTAGGCAATCATACCACCTGCAGTCTGGGTGAATACGGCGCTGCTCTGACGAATGTAAACCCCGCCACCGTAGGAGTTGGCGGTGTTGCTCAGGATTTGCCCACTGCTCAACGTCGCACTGCCCATAGAAACGTACAGCCCAGCGCCGTAGCTGGCACTATTACTCAGGACCTCTCCACCGTTCAGCATCGCATTGCCAATATAGACAAATATACCACCCCCACCCTTATTTAAGTCGGCACCAGTGCTGGCAGTGTTATAGGCAATCAGGCTGACTCCAGTCTGCGTAAAGGCACTATCCTGACTCGCGACGTATACTCCTCCACCCACCTCAGCCGTGTTGCTGACGATCTGCCCTCCACTCAAGGTGACACTGGCGTCGTTGACGTACAGCCCACCGCCTCCGTCCCAAGACGGTGATGTGCCTATGGCGCTATTGCTGATGATTGTTCCGCCCTCTAGTACCGCACTGCCATCCCAGACATACACTCCGCCCCCACGGATTGCAGTGTTGTTGAGAGTTTGCCCCCCGCTCAACGCAGCACTACCAGAAGCAAGGTACACTCCCCCGCCATAATCAGCGTGGTTATGACCGACGGTGCCACCAGTGTGGGTGAAGACACTCGAAGTAGCATACAGGCCACCCCCGGTAGCAGCGGTGTTACTGAGAACTTGTCCCCCGCTCAACGTCACGCTGCCAAGAGAGACGTACACCCCTCCACCGCTGCTGGTAGCGGCGTTGCTGAGAACTTGTCCCCCGCTCAACGTCACGTCCCCCAGAATACCAGACACCCCGCCGCCCAGGATGGCCGAGTTGTAGGCAATGATGCTATCCCCGCTCTGGGTGAAGGCACCACTCTGCCCGATGTACACACCACCGCCATAGTCGGCGGTGTTGCTGACGATTTGCCCTCTGTTTAAGGCCGCGCTGGCAGAAGAAAGGTAAAGCCCCCCTCCCCTCTCAGAGGCGGTATTATCCAGAATCTGCCCCTCGCCCAACAGGGTAAGAGTGCCGGAAAGGACATACACCCCACCACCGTTTTCGGCCGTGTTGCTGGCGACGACGGTGTTGACCAAGGTCAATTCCGCTGCGTGATTGTAGATTCCGCCCCCATCCGCGGTGATGACGTTCCCATTAATGATCGTCACCCCCGATATGCCCACCGTGCCTGCGATATGTAGGTCGAAGACTCGGTCGGTGAGAGCACTGGCATCAATGATGGTCTGGTCTGGACCCTGCCCACTGATCAATAAGGGCTGGGTGATGTCAAGGTCGCCGATGGCGTTACTATCGTCGCCCGCGCCCGACAGCGATAGCGTGTAAGTGCCAGATGCCAAAACAATGATGTCAATGGCGGGCGTGCCATTGGCGGTGCTAATCGCATCCCGCAGGGAGCAATCCCCATCACTGCAGCTACCATCAGCCTCGTCAGTGAAGATGTCCGGCCCCAACTGCGCGGCGTAGACTTCGGGCAGTTGCCAGCCGCCCATAGTCCACAGCAGGGCCACGGTCAACCCCAGCCCCAGCACACAAGCAACAAACAATCTCTCAAGTCCGGTCATAAGTCTTCCCCCCTTGTTTTGATCGAGACCTGATCCAGGTCCAGCCACTAATTAAGAGTGTGCAAATCAATGAGTATCAGACGATGGAGAGGCACGCAGATCAGCCAGGTCCAGATTCTCCTGTTGCCACGCATCAAAAGGAATACAACCTGGGTGCCAGTGGCCTCCCCAGCCTGTGACACCTGGCGGAAAGCCGCCCAAAGGCGTTGTTACCACACACCTCTTGTAAAGCCCCAGCCAAGTTGGACACGCCAGCTGGCCCAGAGACTTTGCCCACCGTAAAGTTACAGGCTGGCTTCTGCCAAGAGTTGTGGAGTTTTAACCGCTTCTTCGAGAGAGTTCTTCGAGCAAAACGGTGCGTTCAGATTTGACCCTTATTGAAAGGGAACTACGGGAAAAAGTTTAGAAACAGAGGCCTGGTCCAAGTCCAACCAGGATACACGGGGGGCGAGATATCGGGTTCCCAATAACCACAAATTGGAAACCCCAGAGAACTCGTCCAAGAATAACCTGGCACTTCCCCCCGTGTATTGGTGCTCAAAAATGCCAAGTTATGAACGAACGAATGTTGAACAGGGGGAGTAGTATATACAAATCTCAGGATGGCGCAAGCCGGATCTCGTAGAAGCAGGCCGGAGCGGGTGTGAGCAGGCCCCGCCCAGGGTGTGTGCAGTGGTGAGCGATTTTCTGAGTGATCTCGAAAAGAAAAGGAGGTGGATTATGCATCCACCCCCTGCGTCTGTTGTCCCAAAACTGGCGGGGCCGAGGGGCTATCCGCCCGCCGAATTCAGCTACTCCCATCCTCTAACTGGCAACGGCCGCTGCGTCCGTTTTTACATCGGTTAGCTCTGGCGCCTTGCGCTTGCTTTGCCAGATCGCCCACACGAAAGCAGCTAGCAGGACCAGCACCACCAGCCAGCCAGTCACTCCCAGGCCGGTCTTGTACTGCACCACAATAGGGGCTATGATCACCGAAACCAGGTTGACCACCTTGATCATGGGATTGAGAGCCGGGCCGGCGGTGTCTTTGAGTGGGTCGCCGACCGTATCGCCTACCACCGAGGCCTTGTGTCGCTCAGAATGCTTGCCCAGATTGTTGCCCGGGTCGCTCGGCTCATCTTCGATGGTCTTCTTAGCATTATCCCAGGCACCACCTGAATTGGCCATGAAGACCGCCAGCAACTGTCCAGAGAGGATAATGCCGGCCAGGAAGCCACCCAAGGCTTCCACCTGAAGCACCAGGCCGACGATAATGGGCGAGACCACCGCCATGGCTGCCAGGGGAACTAATTCCTTCTGAGCCGCAGCAGTGGAGATGGAGACAGCCCGAGCGTAGTCGGGTTTGACCTTGCCCTCCATCAAGCCGGGAATCTTGAACTGGCGTCGCACTTCGGTTACCATCAGGCCGGCAGCCCGGCTGACCGCCTTAATGGCGAAGGAAGAGAAGAGCCAGGGGATGGCGCCGCCGATCAGCATACCCACAAAAACACGCGGCTGTGACACGCGGATGCCGTTGATCAGGGCCTCCGGGTCCACCAAGCTGACGTCGGTGATAAAGGAGCCAAAGAGAGAAACGGCCGCGATGACAGCCGAGCCGATAGCGATACCCTTGGTGATGGCCTTGGTGGTATTGCCGACTGCGTCCAGGTCAGCCATGATCTGGCGCGCGCGGTCGGTCATACCGGTCATCTCGCCGATGCCATTAGCGTTATCGGCGATAGGGCCGAAGGAGTCCATAGCCACGTTGTTGCCGGTCAGGGTGAGCATGCCGATACCGGTCATGGCCACGCTATACAATACGAAGGCCACCTGCTCCATGCCCGAGAAGCCAGGGATGTTGCCATAGATGAGGATGGCAGCGAAGATGGTGGCGGCGATGACGAGGGCAGCCCACACGCTCGACTCGTAGCCGACGGCCAGCCCGGACAGAATAGTGGTGGCCGCGCCACCATCGGCGCTCTCGCGAATCTCCTTGACAGGGGGAGACTCAGTGCCAGTGAAATAGTCGGTCAAGCGGTCGATGAGGATGGCCAGCAGCACACCCACGGCGGTTGAGAGGAACGGCCGCCACCAGCCACCCGGCACGTCCCGCATATAGACCACAGCCACGATGCCAAACAAAACAACTGAAATGCCCGCCGAGGTCAGGAAGCCTCGGAAGATCGCCTTCATCGCGTCGGCACCGCTTCCCTCGGCAGCCCCTTTGACCAGATAGGTACCCACGATGGACGACAACACGCCGATGCCGCGCACCAGCAGCGGGTAGACAATCCAGTTCAAATCGCCGGTGATACGTACCAGCGCCAGGCCCAGGATTAAGCCGGAGACGATGGTAACCTCGTAGCTCTCGAAGATGTCGGCCGCCATCCCGGCGCAGTCGCCCACATTGTCGCCCACCAAATCAGCCACCACAGCCGCGTTACGGGGATCATCTTCTTCCAGGCCGGCCTCTACTTTGCCTACCAGGTCAGCCCCCACATCAGCAGCCTTGGTGTAGATGCCACCTCCCACCCGCATAAAGAGAGCCAGCAGAGTGCCGCCAAAGCCAAAGCCCAGCAGGGCGTCAGGGGCGGCTTTGCCAAAGATGATGAAGATGATGGTCCCACCAAAGAGGCCCAGTCCGTCCGTCAGCATGCCGGTGATGGTGCCGGCCCGGTAAGCGATGCGCAGCGCTTCCCCGAAGCTGGTACGAGCTGCGCTTGCCACGCGCACGTTGCCCTCGACGGCCATGCGCATCCCAATCTGCCCAACCACCAGAGAGAAGATGGCCCCCATCGCAAAAGCAATGGCCCGTCCAAAGGCAATGTACACGCGTGCATTGGCACCAAACTCTTCTTGCGCCTCAGGCGTGGGGTTGACAATCCACACGCTAAAGAAGAGAGCAATAATCAGAATGCCGATAAAGGGCAGGATGGTCCGCAACTGTCGATTTAGGTAGGCGTCAGCTCCCTGCTTAATGTCTTGCCATACATCTTGCATCTCCTGCGTGCCTTTGTCTTCCTTGAGAATCTGCCAACGCAAGAAGACGGCGTAGGCCAGGCCCAAGATCGCGACGCCCAGCACCCCAAAGATGGCATATGTCTCAAAGGGGGTCATCCCGTGCATAGATCTCATTTCCTCCTTATTTCTACGTTGGTACTTGTGAGCACTCAAGGGTTTTCCCGAAGCGCCCCTTCCCTGAACCGGGTTGGGGCACGGGTTGGCGCGAGCCAGGTGGGCCAAAACCTCTCAGTGTCTTATCAATTGGGTACAAAAAAAGTATCCTGCCTTCTGGATCAGAGGCAGGAAGAAAAAAGTGATTCCCACATAGGGGCGGCAGTCATTGCTTCCCATTCCTACAATCCTACTCGCGAGGAGATTTTACCCGAGACAAGACAAAATGTCAAAACTGGTTAACTCTTTCCAGGAAATTCTGCAGTAGTCTCAGTCCCACTTGTTGGCTCTTTTCGGGGTGGAACTGAATGGCCCACACGTTGTCCCGAGCGACGACCGAAGGGAAAGGGCCAGCGTAGTCCGTGCTGGCCACCACAATGCTCTGGTCCTCGGTGACGGCATGGTAGGAATGGGCAAAATAGGCAAAGGCACCGTCAGGAACGCCGTTCAGCAAGGGATGTGGCTGACGGTGCTCGATCTGGTTCCAGCCCATATGCGGCACCGTCAGGCCAGCGGCAAAACGAACGACTCGTCCCGGCAGCACGCCCAGGCCAGGATGGATTCCCATCTCCTCACTTTCTTCAAAGAGCAACTGCAATCCGACGCAGATACCCAGGAGGGGGATGCCCCGCTCAAGAGCAGCGAATATCGCCGTATCCAGGGAGCGCGAACGCAAGCCGTCCATCCCATCACCGAAGGCACCCACACCAGGCAGCACCACAGCGTCCGCCCGGGCGACGATGGCAGGCTCATCCGTGATGGTGGGCTTCGCCCCCACGCGCTCAAATGCTTTCTGCACGCTACGCAGGTTGCCAATGCCTGCGTCGATGATCACCATGTGTTTCAAATCAGCATCCTGTCAATTGATTCACACTCAGGCACAAGACCCTGCGGGTCTTCGAAAACCCCCAGGGTCTACCAGAAACCTCTCAGGACCATTCTCTCTAAGTACAACCAAATAAGTGAGCAGTAGGGGCAGCGCCTTGTGTGCCCCAACAGGGCGGCCATAAGATTGGCTCTGCCCTGACCCATCAGGATTCATTTGTTCGTACTTAGGTAACTAACCCATTGTAAAGACAATCGAGGCTGAGATCTGGGCAGACCGATTCGTAGTATTGCAGGGTGAGGGCAGCCGCCGTAGCTCCCAGCCGCACTGCTTCGTCAATCGGAAAATCGTTCAGGATGCCAAAGACCACACCCGCGGTCAGGGCATCGCCGGCCCCGGTACGATCTAGCACCTGGGTTTTGACGGCCGGGACGTGGCCACTGACCTCGGAGGTGGCATAGCACACACCCAGTTCAGCCAGCGTGACGATGGCCACCTGCACGCCCATGGCTACCAACTGCTTGGCAGCCACAATGCCCTGGTCGCGGTTGTTGCGCAAAGAGCGATTACACAGTACTTCAGCCTCCGGCAAGTCAGGGGTAACCATAAATAGGGTAGGCAGATGAGGAATCAGACGTTCAGCCAAAGAAACCGAGGTAGGATCGGCACTAACTGGCACCTGGTACTTGGTCGCCTGTCGAATCAGGGAGTTGATGGCTGACGGCGATAGATTGGCATCCATGACCACCATGGCTGCATCGCGGATCAGGCTCCGGCGGCCGTATATGAATCCCGGCGTGAGGCAAGACAGCACCACCATGTCATCAATGGAGATCGACAGGCCGCCAGCCTGATCAGACACGGCCAAATAGGCACCGGTGTGGTGATCCGGACTCTCAATCAGGTATGACACGTCCACTCCAGCGTCGGCGGCTTGATCGCGAACCCGGCGGCCCGAGCGATCGGCGCCTATGGCCGATAGCAGGATAGCATGCTCACCCAAGCGGGCCAGGTTCTCAGCCACATTGCGCGCCACGCCCCCCACGCTGATGCGAATGCTGCCTGGGTTGCTGGTGCCGGGCCGCAAGGGGCCGGTGGCGCGCCCCTTGGTATCCAAGCCCGCTGCTCCAACGACGAGAATGTGAGAATGATTCATATCAGTGGGAAGACAATCATGGTTGATTGGATAGTCGAGGTCGACAAGGACGCCTCAAGGCAAATACTACTATAGCACATCTTCAGAGAAAGTGAAAGACGAAACAAGAGCTTTTCGTTGTTTTTGAGGTGGAATTATAGTATACTTCAATATAGCCCCTAACGGCAAATGGTGGAGGGTAGCTCAATGCGCATCGGTAAGATTGTCAAATCGAACACCCACGTGGATTATGTGTGCCAGATCTATGGCCCGGGCGAGGTCGCCGATCCAGCCCCATCACCGGAAGATTACGCGTTTGGTACTTTTGTGCGGGTAGAGCTGAGCGCCGGGCTGAGCAGCTATCTCGTAGGTCTCATCTACAGCACCATCCTGATGAACCCGGAGTTCGGTAACCTGGGACCGCGCCTTTCACCGCCCGCCGATCTGGAGGTCTTCTCACCTGACTATCTGCGCGAACAGGCGACCCTGGTGGGAATCGTGGCAGTAGGGCAAGTGGTGCCCGGCGGCACACATCAGGGTGTGCCACGTCTGGCGGCAGCTGTGGGCGCGGAGGCAGTAACCATGTCGGCGGACGAGGTGCGAGACTTCCACGCCTCGCAACCAGGCGACGGCCTGGCATTGGCTTACGCCCCCCTCTTGCTGGCTCAAGGCGATCCACTCATCCCTCACCTGCTGCTGACCGTGGTCAACCGGCTGGGGGACTTGTTCCCCGACCATGCCCGGCAACTGGCGGTACTGCGCGGCAATCTTGCCTGGAAGACGGCCGTGACGCCAGCGGGATAGGTCGTGCTCGCTGCAAGGCGAGTGCAGGACGGTGCCGGAGCGGATCAATGGATAGACATAGCAGCCGGATAGCAAGCGATGCTACAAGGAACCCTACAGCTCTCTTGGTCAGGAGGGCGAAGTTGGCTGATTTGGAGTTGCTGCTTGCCTTCACTATGGCGGAAGCTAAGGAAGCAGAAGGAATCGTTGGGGATGAAGCCCGTGTGAGAGAGGGGATCAGAACTGCCCTTGGGGACAGTTCTGTGGCCAGGTATTGGGTCCTGGAGACTGATAGTTCCGAACTGGTCGGCCATATGTCTGTGGTGAAAGAGTGGAGCGACTGGAATTCAGGCTACTATTGGTGGATACAAAGCATGTACATTCGGCCCGCGTTTCGAGGCCGGGCACTCATGGACAGGCTCCTGCATGTGGTAGAGGATGCGGCTCGCCAGGCGGGGGCCTTGGAGCTCAGGCTATACGTGCACGCGCAGAATGAGCGAGCTATCAAAGCCTATCGCAAGGCAGGCTTTAGCGACTCCGAATATCGGATCATGACGATGTCCATTCGACGGACAAGGGGAAGCAACAAATGAATAACCGCCAGACAGATGCGACATCCCCCACTCACTGCATCGGCACCACCAAAGGTCCCGGCGAGTCGGCTCACGAATACACCTTCGTCACCCCCGACGCCGAGCGCCGGGTTAAGACTGGGGAGTTTGTCTATTATGAGGCACTGGTCGAAAGTCAAACGCGCCAGATTCTGGGGCGTGTCACTGAGCGCGTGCCGCTACGTCTATACCCCGACACGTTCATGGCCGACCCCGCTGTACCCCCGGCTGAAGTGGCAGCCATACTCGGCTTCCTCGAACAACACCACGAGTTATTCGAGGTCACCGTCGTCGTGCTGGGTTATTACGAGCCTAGACTGGGAGACTTCGTCAATCCGCGCGTGCCGCCCGAATCAGGCAGTCCTATTTACATCGCTTCCGATGACATGCTGGCAACGGTGCTGGCCCAAAAGCACCTAAACGAAATCGGCTCGGCCCATGTTGGCTCACTGCTCAGCCGGGGGCCGGGCGCGGTGCCCATCTGCCTGGATGTGCGGAGCTTCACCAGCACGCACCTGGCCATCATCGCCAGCACCGGGGCTGGCAAGAGCTACCTGGCTAGCGTACTCATCGAGGAAATGATGAAGCCCTATAACCGGGCCAGTGTTCTGATTGTGGATCCCCACGGCGAGTATCACACCTTGCAAGAGATGATGGGGCGCCAGGAGTTTCGCGGCGACGGCTATGAACCGGAGGTGCGCGTCATCCGACCCGACCAGATCAAGGTCCGCACCTCCTCCCTGACACTGGGCGACTTTCGCTATCTGCTGCCCAATCTTTCCGAGAAGATGCACTATCAACTTGGCCGCACCTACAACGCCACTCGCCAAAAATATGGAGACAAGTGGACACTGGGGCAGTTTATGGTTATGCTGCGGGCTGGTGGCCAAGACCATCCGGTCACAGACCCGGATGCCGACCTGGAGCTGGAGGAAGATGTCACCATCGGTGCCCTGGTCTGGCGAGTGAATTCTGTCCTGGGCCACTCCAAAATCTTCCACGACTTTGAGCACATGGCGTTGGGCGAGCTATTTCGGCCCGGTCAGTGCACGGTGCTCCAGCTCAACGAAATTGACCAGCGCGAGCAACAGGTCATCGTGGCCACCTTATTGCGCCGCTTGAACCAAGGCCGCATGGACACTGAGAAAGGGCTGGCTGGCGAGGGGGACGAAACCTACCTGCCCTACCCCACCTTTGTACTCATCGAGGAGGCGCACAACTACGCCCCCGCTAACGCCGAGGTGGTGACCACGCATATCTTGAAGACCATCCTGTCCGAGGGACGCAAGTTCGGGGTCTCGGTGGGACTGATTAGCCAGAGGCCGGGCAGACTGGACAGCGACGTGCTGTCGCAATGTATGACCCAGTGTATCATGCGCATCGTCAACCCCATCGACCAGGCCCGCGTGGCCGAGAGCGTCGAGTCGGTGGGGCGCGATTTGCTCAAGGAGCTGCCCGCGCTATCCAAGGGGCAGGTCATCGTGGCCGGAAGCGCGGTGAACACACCTCTGTTGTGCAGGGTGCGAGGCCGCATCACCCCCCATGGCGCCGAAGACCCCGACGCTCCCGCTCGCTGGCAGGCCTATTTCTCAGAGACGGCCACCGCCCGCCGCCAGCGCGACCAGGGTTTGCCAGCAGAGCCGAAGCGGGACCGCAGTCGCATGTTCAAGTAGGGGGAGGTGCTCCGGTGCTCAGGCGCTAGGTGCAGGGGCCATCCCGAGATACCTGACGCTTGTCATCAGCCACCTGCTCGAGGGGCAGGGGCACAACCATGAACGCCTTGCCTGACTTCGAGGCCGGGTCTGCCTGAACGTGTTCGATCTCACACATCACTTGATCCAAGGCGATGCTCAGGCGGTTCATCCTGTCCAGCAGGTCGCTCAGCAGCAGGCCCGTTTCATCGAGAGATCGGCCGCCCTGGCCGTTCGCCCGATGAGCGGCCTTTACCGCCTGCATTACCGACTCGCGCTGGCGCTTCAAGCTATGGATAGCTCTTTTCGTCTCTTGCGCCAACGCATTGAATTCATGCTGAGCTACACTTGCCAGAGAAGGATACATACACATAAGCACCGTGGGTAGTCGATCCGGTTGCCTGTACCATAGCATAAGTTCATGAGAATCACGTATAAAACCACTATAAAAAAGATTAAAACGCCCCAAGACTGCTCAGAATAGGCCACTGTTGCGCGAACTGACAGGCACTCCGCGCAAATGGACGAGCCAGCACGGCGGACAACAGAGAGATGAAGAGCCGTGCTGGCCCGATTAGATAGAGCAAGCCCATCATTCGCAACCTTTTGCTTGCCAGCATTACTATCATAGCACAACATGCATAAGAATACCCTCAGAGAAACGCATGAGAATAATTAGAACTGATACACGGATCTTGCCCGCTGGTCAGCAATGCTCTATTTGATCTGCCAGTCACATGAATCGCAAATTCTTGTTGTTGAATGTGAAAGGCAAATGTGTTATACTGAACGTGTGTTGAAGACATCCCCTCCCGACCCTGCAAGGTTGAGGCATTCCCAGACCAGAAGTATCCAGCGAGATGAGTATGGAAAAAGCAAAGGAAAGCTGGCGCCAACGTCGTGTCACCATATTCTATGTTATTCTAGTAATCCTAGGCCTGGTATTTCTGGTTTTCATCCGAAACCGACTGGGCCTGGTGGTCCAACTTGGCGCAGACTTCAGCAGCCAATCTGAAAACTGGTGGCAAAAGTGGTCAACCAGGGCCACCATTCTAAACCTCTTTGTGGATATTATTGGATTCGCGCTGGTCGTAGTGGGTGGGTGGTTTGCCGCTTCTGAATTTCAAAGAGCCCGCAAGGCGGCTGAGAGAACACCCGAGCTAAGAGTCCTCGAGCAACAAGAAGGGACATCGATTGTTTTTGCGCGGAACAAGCCAATCACATTGGTGGTGAAGAATGACGGGAGGGGGATTGCCCAACATCTTCTGGTGCAACTCGAGGTACCAACGAAGATCCTGAAGCCAAGCTATTATGATCCCAAGCCCGGCAAGATCATCCCATCTCTACACGATGCGCTATTCGCCTCAGGAGGAGCCAAGTACTGGAACCACGGCTACTCCTCCGAAAAGGAGGTCATTTCACTTCGCTACTACAACCGGGGAGACTTTCCCTGTTTCGACCAGGATCAGATACTCTTGGCAGAGTTTGAGTTGGAGGATAATCCACTACCCTCCTCACTGCGGGGCCAAACTCTTTGCATCAAATACTCGATTCAGAGCGAGCGAATGAAAAGGAAGTCTGGTGAAATTCAGATCAGCGTAGCGGAAGACGCACTGGAGGGATGACGCGCCCACAGCCGCAGAATATTCAATCAATTTCACATTGAAGAAGGAGTAAGGCCACTATGCAAGAAATGACTGCCCAAAATCTCAAGGAAGCCTTTGCGGGAGAGAGCCAGGCGCATATGAAGTACGCTATCTTCGCGGATGTGGCTGAGGCGGATGGCTACGCAGAAGTCGCACGCCTCTTTCGGGCCATTTCATATGCCGAACGAGTACACGCCACCAACCACCTGCGTGAACTGGGGGGCGTAGGTGATACGGCCACCAACCTGAAAGCTGCCGAAGGAGGCGAGAACTACGAGATCGAGCAAATGTACCCGGCTTTCAAAGAAGTGGCCAGGCTGCAGAAGGAGAAGGGTGCTATCCGAAGTAACCACTATGCCCTTGAAGCTGAGAAGCTGCACGCCGAGCTATACCACGATGCCCATGCCATGGTACTGGCCGGGCACGACATTGAGGGCCGCCCCGTGTACGTT
The DNA here is from genome assembly GCA_020343875.1 of Anaerolineales bacterium. Taxonomy (GTDB): domain Bacteria; phylum Chloroflexota; class Anaerolineae; order 4572-78; family NAK82. Next base: position 4,059,727 of record CP070811.1, read on the forward strand.
TGCCCGGTGTGCGGCTTCACTGTGATCGGTGACCCGCCGGCCAAATGCCCTGTGTGTGCCGAGCCGGCCGAGAAGTTCCACAAGTTCTAGAATCGGGCCTGGGCATCCAGCGGTAGCCACAGACCAGATCGTAGAAATGCCAGTGCCGCAACATACCTGTCCTGGCCCGCCTTGACCGGCGGACAGGATAGGCACGAGCCAGGATCAGACCCTGCCCTATCCGGGCGGGGTTTTTATCTACAAGGACAACTATGAAACGCATTACGTTCCTCTTTGTTATTCTCTTGGTGAGTAGTTGCAGCCGGGTATCAGAATCACCACCGGCAGAGTTGGCAGTCTCTACTCCGGCCAGGCCGCAGATCGCAGTGGAAAGAGATACGGAAGCCATCACGCTGGCCCTGGGCGGCGACGTCATGCTGGGCCGCCTGGTGAACGAAGCCATCCGCACCCAGGGCCCCCTCTACCCTTGGGGCAACGTGCTTCCCCTCCTTCAAGAGGCTGACCTGGCCCTGGTCAACTTGGAATGCGTCATTGCCGAGACTGGAGAACCCTTTTCCCCGCCTCGGGTGTTCTATTTCAAGGCTGACCCACAGGCTGTCGAGTCGCTGACGCTGGCTGGTATAGATTATGTCACGCTGTCCAACAATCATGCCATGGATTTCCAGGCACCGGCATTACTGGAGACTCTCAGGCATCTCGACGAACATGGAATCGCTCACGCTGGCGCAGGAAGAAACGCGCAGGAAGCATCCCAGTACGCGCTGCTAGAGGCCAGAGGGATCAAGGTCGGCGTGGTGGCGTTTGCCGACCATTTTCAAGAATACGGTGCCACGCCGCTCAGCCCTGGCCCCAGCTTCATTCCAATCACCCTGCAAGAACCGAGCTTCAATCGAGTCCAGCAAAGCATAGAGTCTGCCCGAGATGCCGGCGCAGACTTGGTGGTTTTTTCTATACACTGGGCACCTAATATGAGGCGCGCCCCTCCCCGGCACTTCAAGGAATTCGCTCGGGCGGTGATGGACGCCGGAGTGGATATCTTTCACGGGCACAGCGCGCATATTTTCCAGGGAGTCGAAATCTACAAGGGTAAACCAATCCTATACGATACCGGTGACTTGATTGACGACTACTACGTTGACATGGCGTACAAGAACGATCAACAGCTGCTGTTTCTGGTGATTGCCACTCGCAACGGCATAGACAGGCTTGAGCTGGTGCCGGTATTGACCTCGAATTTCCAGGTCAACCTGGCCCCCGAAGCAGAGTTTGACCAAATCTACGAACGAATGCACGAGCTCGCAGGGGCAATGGGAATTCAGGTCAAGCGCACGCCTGATCGCTTGTTAATTGACCTGGCCGAATAGGATCCCCGCCAGCCTCAGCCCATTATCAGCCCCCAGCCACAAATTGATGCTGCTGGCAGTCACGTAAGCCAGAAACCGGGAATAGATCCCGCACCTCACAGGATGCCCCGGCCCTCGTTCACTTGCCTTGTCCTCTGGGCTATCCACCCCGGGATCAGGCGGACTAATCTATCCAGAAAGCACAAACCCATACGGCGTTTTCTTGTGGTCCGGGAACTGGGCCACAAAAACTGTTGAAAGTGGAAAGTAAATGTGATACACTGGGCGTCAATTAGGTAAGAGGTCCATGCGCGGCAGACAGGGACTTCGCGGGGTGGTGCCTATGCCTTTTGAACAGGCCGGAGGGGAAAAGAATGCCTGTCGTCGTAGTCACCGGTGCTGCGGGCCATGTGGGGGCGAATTTGGTGCGCGTGCTGCTGGCCCGCGGCCAGAGCGTGCGAGCGTTGGTTCACCACAATAGGCGGGCACTGGAGGGTCTGGACATCGAAGAGGTCCCAGGCGATTTGGAGGACCCGGACTCGTTGCGCCGCGCCTTTACGGGCGCGGAGATCGTCTATCACGCTGCGGCTTACATCTCGATTGAGAGCCACGAATGGAGGCACCTGGAAGCAGTCAATATCTTGGGCGCACGTAACGTGGTGGATGCGTGTCTGCGATGTGAGGTGCGCCGCCTTGTCCATTTCAGTTCGATCGAAGCACTGGTGGACAAGCCGCTCCACGCACCGGTGGACGAGTCACGCCCCCTGGTCGAATCCAGGCAATACCCGCCGTATGCCCGCTCCAAGGCTTCCGGCGAGAAGGAAGTGCGGCAGGGAATTGCACGCGGCTTGGATGCGGTAATTCTCTACCCCACCGCGATCATCGGTCCCCATGACTATCGGCTGGGATTCCCCAACGCAGGCTTCTTGGCAATTTTCGAGGGGAGGTTGTGGGCCCTGATTGAAGGCGGATTTGACTGGGTTGATGTTCGCGACGTCGTCCGGGGCGCCCTGCAAGCCGCGGCACACGCTCCGGCCGGCGGGCGATACCTCTTGTCCGGCCATTGGGCATCCCTACGCGAGCTGGCTGAGCTGGCGAAGGAAATCAGAGGCGTCCAAGTGCCCCGCCTCGTCTTTCCTATGTGGCTGGCACGCATTGGCGCGCCGTTTGCGACCGCTTTGGCCCACATTAACGGCAGACGTCCTCTAGTCACCAGCGCGGCGCTCAAGCCGCTGCGCGCTAACCCTAACATCAGCCACGCACGCGCGACGCGCGACCTTGACTATGAGCCGCGCTCACTCAAGGAGACGGCGATTGACACTTGGGGGTGGTTTGAACAAAGCGGCCTGCTGACTCGAAGGCCAAGATGATGAGGGGGGACTATGAGCGAGCACATCTTTTTCGACAGGCTTCTTATAGGTTGGTTCAGCCTGGCAGGGGTGATTTTCGCTACCCTGATCTTCGTGGCTGCACCGTACGGGCGCCATATGCGAAAAGGCTGGGGGCCCACCATCGACAACCGGCTTGGATGGGTGATCATGGAAGCTCCGGCTGCGCTGGTATTTGCCGGGCTCTTCGGGGTAGGCGAGTTTCGGAATACCCCTGCTGGCTGGGTCTTTTTCATTCTATGGGAGGCACATTACATTCACAGAGCGTTTATCTACCCACTTATGATACGCGGCGCAAACAAGCGAATGCCCATCATCGTGGCTACCATGGCGTTCCTGTTCAACGCGGTGAATGCTTATCTGAACGGCCGGTACCTGTTTACGCTTTCCGGCGGCTACCTGGCTGAGTGGTTGACAGACCCCCGCTTCATTGCGGGTTTGGCGCTCTTCCTGGCGGGCTATATCATCAACCGCCAGGCGGATCGCTCGCTGCGCCGCCTCCGGCAACCTGGCAAATGCGGGTATGCGATCCCTGAGGGTGATTTGTATCGCTGGATCTCCTGTCCCAACTATCTGGGCGAGATTATGGAGTGGTTTGGTTGGGCCATAGCCACCTGGTCGCTGGCTGGCCTGGCATTTGCCGTATGGACGGCGGCTAACCTGGCGCCGCGGGCGCGTGCCCATCACCACTGGTATCGCCAGCGCTTTGCCGACTACCCGCCAAGGCGCAAGGCATTGCTGCCGGGCCTGTGGTAATTGCCTCAGGCCTGTTGCTGACCGCTGGCATTGCCTAAGCCACCAGTTGCCGAGGCAAAGATGGGAAGGCTGTGAAAATTGATCGCCCATCTGGTTGAACGCGAGGACCAAATGTGATATAGTAAATGTGAAAATGTCCATCACAAATGATCGCGGCCCATAGCGTGATGGCTGGCGCGCGCTGGTGACCGGGATCTAAACTCCAACGCGGACAATCGCCAGGCTGGGAAAAATGCAAGGTTGGATCATTCCCCCGCCCAAGAAACCGACAAAAAACAAACTCGAATTCGAAAGCGAGAGAACAGCAAAAGTCAGATGGCTGGTGCGGTATGGGTATCTTAAGTCTGGCCCAATTAAGGAGGCTCTCCTAAAAGTCCCCCGGGAAGATTTTATTCCCGACGACTACCGAGATTATGCCTATCTTGAGGTTCCTCTTCCTTTGCCTGGTGAGCGAGCAACCATCTCTTGTCCCCATAGCTATCCCTTATTCTATGAACCGCTGGGCTTGGCTCAAGGACATCGCTTTCTGGAAATCGGCCTGGGCTCTGGCTATGGGACTGCTGTCGCCAGAGAAGTCGTAGGCGCTGAGGGCCTGGTTGTGTCGGTTGAAATCGATCCAATCACCTTCGAGTTCGCAAGGCAAAACCTTGATGCAGCCGGTTACCGTGATATTGTTCTAGTACAAGGAGATGGGGGCCTTGGCTATCCAGAATTAAGCCCCTACGACAGGATCTCTGTCACGGCAGCCTGTCGCGCTATCCCTCCGCCACTGACTGAGCAGCTTGCAATCAGGGGCAGGCTGATCGCGCCGGTGTTCAAAGACGCCGGACAGGATCTTGTTGTGCTTGAAAGGGGCGCCCAAGGCATACAGAAGCGTAAAGTTAGCGAGGTGCTATACGTTTCCTTAAGAGGCATTTACGGATAGTATCCCCGCCGTACGATGCCAGCACGTTGGGCAGCTAATCGGGTGTGTGCATACTATAGCCTCCCCCCTCCCCGAGGCCGCAAATCCTTGGCTATGGCCCCATCCATCTATTTCCCCCGCGAGACATTTGGTCACCAATTGTGAGAAATTGCGCAAATCGCAGTTGAAAGTAAGGGTCATTTGTGATATAATGAACAAAGGGGAGCTAGCTGCAGCTGAGCGCTCTCCCCGCCAGGCAGCACCACGCCTTCTTGCGACAAACAGAGTATGCTGCGAGCAGAAACCAAACGCACACTAGCAGCAAAGGTCAGAGGCTATCAATGGGCAACACACAGGCAGTGAGATTAGAGGCCACTGTATTTCTGGGAGGGCTTGTGCTCTTCTTTGTGCTCTGCCTGTCTACATTGTCGGCATTTTCAAAGATGCCAGCGCCGAGTCCATCCATCATGGAGTCGCGCGAATTGTGGGAGACAGGCTGTTTAATCACGATGGCCTTTCTATTGATATTGGCTCTTTTGCTCTGGCGTTGGTCCTGAAGCGGCTCTGGCACAGAAAACGATCACACCCTAGCTGGAAGTAGCAGAGAAGCCCGTTTCAGAGACGATACGGAGCCAAAGGGGTACATTGAACCGGATATCAGGCAGGCACAAAGTCGCTCCCGGTCTGACGGAGGATCGCGAGTGATGGCCCAGCCAGCTCCAGGACCTGGGATCCGGCTGTGTGCGGTTTCCTACATCACATATCCCCACAAATTAGTAGGATGAATTGGGAACCATGTGGCGCCCAGGCCTGTGTAGGCCCGGGCGCTTTAGCTTCCGAGCATACACGGCAAAACTTTGAACAGTCAGGCGTTCATGGTAAACTGGAATGAGGGATATAGAAAGGCTGGGGAAAGGAAGAACCCAAGCCCAGGCGTTTGGAGGGGAGGCCACCGTGAACGCAGAATTTTGGCTCGAGATTGCCAGAGGCATCATAGCTGCAGCAGAGTACTGTTTTCTGATCACCGTAGGTGACTCAGAGAGAGCCCATGCCAGGCTAATGCAACCCTTTGAGCCGAAAGAAGATTTGACTATCTGGTTTGGTGCCAATCCAAGATCTCGCAAAGTGCGCGAAATCGGGCATAACAGTCAGGTTGCAGTGAGCTATCAGAATCCCGAGGAGCATGCCTACGTTACCCTGTTGGGCCACGCCCAGATGGAGAGCGATATCAAGACGAGACGGAAGTACTGGCGCAAGGAATGGGCCCGCTTCTGGCCAGGGGGGCCCGAAAGCAATGACTATGTACTCATCAAGTTCGTGCCTGCTCGGATTGAGCTCATGAACATTAGTCGCAACGTTGCGCCAGATGCTCGTACGCAACCTGCCGTATTGGTTCGCCAAGGAAAGTCCTGGGTGGCCTCAAATGCCGAGCCACCGTCATAATCAAGGTCAGGCGCCTTTCCGGGCTAACTGCAAGACATCCCTCAACCAAGCCCAACGGATGGGTTGCGTTCTCCCGCCCCTGGCCCAACTCCAGGCCACTCGCTATGCATTGCAAGGGTAAAACTCGGCGTCGGAACCGTTGAAGCCAGCCGGCAAATGTGGTATACTGGATTCCAGAAATCTCGTTTTGACGCAGGGGTTACCTCAAGCAGATAGTCGTTCGCCGGCAACTACGCTGGCGATCCCATTTGGGCGTCTCGCCCCAGCCACGCCGCCTGGGCAAGCGAGCGGCGTTTTTATTTGAACTAAGCACGCCTGCGGGCGAGAGACGGCGTGAAATCTCAATGTGTAGTTTTTAACATATTGATGATCTTGCCAGGCTTATCGATGCCACGCAGCATCTATCATGATTTGGAGCATCACGATGAATGCAATCTCACCAACAGACAAGACCCTAGAGAATACGCTGTCCTGGCAGAAGGTGGTAGCCAAGTACCAGAATCCAGACTGGCGGACCAGTGTGTGGCAGGTGGTAAACACGATGGTCCCCTACTTCATTCTGTGGTATTTGATGTATCGCAGTATGGAGTTGTCTTATTGGCTCACGCTGGCATTATCGATTCCGGCGGCTGGCCTTTTGATGCGTATCTTCATTATCTTTCACGACTGCTGCCATGGCTCCTTTTTCAAATCGCGCAAGGGCAATGATATCATGGGAATCGTTTCCGGCATCTTGACGTTTACGCCGTATTACCACTGGCGCCATGACCATGCGGTGCATCACGCCACGGCCGGCGACCTGGACAGACGCGGGGTGGGGGACGTATGGACACTGACTGTTCAGGAGTACCTGGCACTGTCCGCCTGGCAGCGGCTCGGGTATCGGCTATTCCGTAGCCCGCTGGTGATGTTCACCGTCGGCCCCTTTTTCGTTTTCGTAATAGGCCAGCGTCTCTGGCGGAGCACAGCAGGCAAACGAGAGCGTTACAGCGTGTATTGGACCAATTTGGCGCTTGTAGGGATTGTAATCCTTATGAGCCTCATCGTTGGTCTCAAGGCTTACGTACTAATTCAGTTGCCGATCATTATCGTGGGGACTGCAGGCGGCGTGTGGTTGTTTTACGTGCAGCATCAATTTGAAGGGGTCTACTGGGAACGCCACACCGGTTGGGATTATGCGACAGCAGCCCTGCAAGGCAGCTCATTCTACAAGCTACCCAGGGTTTTGCAGTGGTTCTCGGGCAACATTGGATTTCATCACATCCATCACCTGAGTCCCCGCATCCCCAACTATTATCTGGAAAGATGCCACCGCGAGAATCCCATGTTCCAGGCAGTCAAGCCCATTACGTTGCTGTCGAGCTTGAAATCGCTCACCCTTCGCCTGTGGGATGAAGAGCAGCACAAGTTGGTTGGGTTCGGCCACCTCAAAACCCTGATCGCTAGATGAACATAGATAGCCCGAGCGGCACGGCCGCGGCAAGCGTGTCTGGTCCGTGAGGGCTACCGCTCCGGCGCATCAGGCCACGCCTGAGCCCTGCTTATAGGGTGCGTCCCACGGCTTCAGCCACGGGCCGCAGGCCCTGCAACAGTGCAGCAAAACGGGATGGCTTGAGAGACTGGGCCCCATCTGAGACCGCTTCTTCAGGCCGAGGATGAACCTCGATGATCAACCCGTCGGCCCCTGCCGCTACGGCCGCCCGTGAGACCGGCTCGACCAGGCCCCACATGCCTGTCGCGTGACTGGGGTCTGCGACGACCGGCAAATGGCTGAGTTGCTTGAGCAAGGGTACAGCGCTAATATCCATGGCGTTGCGCGTGTAGGTTTCGAAGGTGCGAATACCACGCTCGCAGAGGATAACCCGATCGTTGCCATGGGAGAGGATATACTCGGCGGCCATCAACATCTCTTCAATGGTAGACATCATACCCCGCTTGAGCAGAACCGGCCGTTGCGCCTCGCCGACGGCATGCAACAGCGCATAGTTTTGCATATTTCGGGCACCGATTTGGAGGATGTCGGCGTAAGCACTGACCAGAGGCACCAGATGGGGGTCGATCACCTCGGTAACGATCAAAAGCCCAGTTTGCTGGCGCGCTTCGGCCAAGATTCGCAATCCCTCTTCGCCCAGGCCTTGAAAACTGTACGGTGAGGTACGCGGCTTGTAGGCGCCGCCGCGCAGCACCTGGGCCCCCGCCGCCTTAACGGCATGGGCTGTTTCCAACAACTGCTCACGACTTTCCACAGCACACGGGCCAGCCATCACTATCAACTGTCGGCCGCCGATCGCCAGGCCATTTAGCTTCACGATGGTATCTTGTGGATGAAAGTCCCGGCTGGCACGCTTGAAGGGCCGCGTAATCGGCACCGTCCGATCAACCCCATCCATCCTTTCGATTTGCTCCGGATCCAGCCGCCGCCCATTGCCAATGATGCCGACGATGGTGCGCTCTTCGCCTTGCGACACAACCACCCCACACCCCATTTGCTCGATGCGAGCGATGACGTTGTCTATCTGGGCACGGGTCGCATCCTGCTGCAATATCACTATCATCTGATTACCTCCAGGCCTAAGCGGCAAGGGTCTCGCCGGTTTGGGTATCCGGAACAGGTGTGGTGGCGGCTGGATAGGAGCCCAGCAGCTTGACAAATAAGGAACGCCGCAAGAGGCCCATGATGGCTGCCTCGCACTCGGGGTCCTGGCAGTGTCCCTCAAAGTCCAGGTAGAAAATGTACTGCCAGGGCCGGTTGAGGCGGGGGCGTGACTCGATCTTGGCCAGATTGATGCGCCGTTTGGCGAATTCTCCCAGACAGTCATACAGCACCCCGGGTTGGTGTGGGGTGGTAAAGAGGAGAGATGTCTTGTTGCGTTGAGCGCGAGGAGGCGCCTCACGCGCAAGGACAAAGAAGCGGGTGTAGTTGAAGCTAAAATCCTGGATGTCCCGGTCGATGATCTGCAAGCCGTACAGCTCGGCCGCCAACTCACTGGCGATGGCAGCCACGCCAACTTCCGGGCTAGCTGCCAGATCGCGAGCGCTGCCGGCCGTATCGAAGGTTGGCTCCCCTTTTAAACCATGGCGGTTCAGATAGCGCTGGCACTGGGCCAGAGCTTGGGGGTGCGACCGGACTCGTTCCAGGTCACCTAGTTGGGTGCCAGGAAGGGCAAGCAGCATGTGCCGCACGCGCAGGATCGTTTCGGCATAAACACGCAAGTCGTGCTCCATCAACAGTTCATAAGAGCGGGTCACAGAACCAGCAACAGCATTCTCGACCGGTAGCATGCCATAGTCGACGTCACCGCTGTCCACAGCCGGAAACAGGTCATCCAACGCCCCATAAGGAACACTGTCCACCTCGGGGCCGAAATACTGGCGAATGGCCTGTTCCGAATATGCCCCAGCAATGCCTTGAAACGCTACCTTGGTCATCTTGGCTACTCCTTCAGTTGATCGGGCCGCGCGATACACCAGCCCCTTGGCTCCAACAAGCATACAAAACAAAAAAACGCGGAGCGGTTGCTCCACGTTCTTGGGCAGTCCTTGGGTTTTCGCCTATCCAGCAACGACCTCCCCCCCGCCGCGAAGCAACCGTCTGAGGTGCGGGGTAAAAAAGCGGCTAAAAAAGGCGAACTCAATTCGGGACTTCTGATCGGTCATTCAGAATCTTCCATTGGGGTGCTCAGACTGGGCACCATGATACGCGCATTGGCCTGATTTGTCAAGTTGACTCCATGTGGGGCCATCTAAGCTGCACCCTCCACCTTAGCCATACCACCCAGGAACAAGTGGGCAATCTCTGGATGATGCAGTACATCCGAGGCGGTTCCGTCCAGCGCCCGCCGCCCTTGCTGGAGCACAATACCGTAATCAGAGATGCTCAGGGCCTTTTTCGCATTTTGCTCGATCATCAGAATGGTGACGCCACTATCTCTCAAGGACAGCAAAAGATTGAATACCTCTGCCATCAGGATTGGGGAAAGCCCAATTGATGGCTCATCAATGAGCAACAGCTTGGGGTCAAGGAGCAAGGCCCGCCCAATCTCAAGCATCTTCTGCTCCCCTCCGCTCAGGGTGCTGGCCTGGGCTTTAGCCCGTTTCCGTAGAATTGGAAATTGATCCATTACCTTTTCCATCCGCCGTCGGGTTTCCTTCAAGTCACGCAGGCTAACACCCCCAAATTCAAGGTTATGTTCAACAGTCAACTCCGGAAATATGTTGCGACCCTGCGGCACGTAAGCGATGCCGTGTTGCAACTTCTGCATCGGCGATAGATAGGTTATGTCCTCATCGTACAGGGTTACCGAACCTGCATGGATATTCAGCATGCCGAACAGAGCCTTAAAAAGGGTCGATTTTCCCGCACCATTGGGGCCGATGACCGTGGTCAATGCTGCTTGCGGCACCCCAATGTCAATCCCGTGCAGGATTGTGGTATGCCCGTAGCCGCTCACCAGGCCTTTTGTTTTCAGAATGATATCAATCCTGTTGTCCAAGATACGCCTCGATTACTCTGGGATCCTTTCGCACATCATTGGCAGAGCCAATCATCAAGACCTGGCCTTCTGCCATAACGAGAATACGATGGGCAATTTCAAAAATGAATTCCATGTTATGCTCTATGATTGCAAAAGTAATACCCTTTCCGTTGAGCTCCAACAGCCTGGCTTTTACATCGACCAACATGGAGAGGTTGACTCCCCCTGCTGGTTCGTCCAAGAAGACGATTTGAGGGCCAGACATCAAGCCCATGGCAATATCCAATAACTTCTGCTGGCCGAAACTCAAGTTACCAGCTTCTTCCCTAACCAGGTGACCTAATCGGAATTGCTCCACTACATTGTTAACCTTGCCACCCAGGCCCAAATCTGGCCGCTTGAATAAGCGGCTGAATACCGTTCCAATATGAGCCTGGGAAGCTGTAAGCAGGTTATCAGGAACCGTCATTGAATCAAAAACCTGCAGCAATTGGAAGGTGCGTCCCAGGCCGTTTTTGGACAGCTTCACCGGGGACCGGCCTGTTACATCCTGCCCTTTAAGCCTTACCGTACCCTTATCAGGTTTTAGTTGGCCGAGGATGCAGTTAAAAAGGGTTGTTTTTCCGCAGCCGTTTGGCCCAATGACACCTAATATCTCACCAGGATATACATCAAACGAGACGCCCCTGACGGCCTCAATAGCCCCAAATGATTTTGAAATATCCCTTACTTCCAGGACCGGTTTCTTTTGACCATTACCTGACATTTAGTTTGCCTCTTTCTGCTGATGACTGGAAAACCGCTTTTGGAGGTAAGGGCCTATGCCAGCGACGCCTTGGGGGAAGAAAATAATGAGCACGATAACAAAGATTGCAAAGATTATCAGATAGTAATCTTCCGTAAAGCGCAACCATTCCGGCAGCAAGATGGCAAAAAAGACACCGATGAAGGGCCCAGCCAGCGTTCCTCGACCACCAACCATAACCATAAGCAGGAAGAGCAGAGAACGATGCAGGCCAAATGATTGGGGATCAATAAATTCAACCATTGGGGCGTGCATTGCCCCGGCGATGCCGGCCAGGCCCGATCCAATTGCAAAGGCGATCAATGTATAAGTGGTCGTAGAAAGCCCGAGGCTTTCTGCTCGGTCCGGATTGTCACGTAGGGCTTTAAAGGCCCTACCCCACGGGCTGCGAATCATGTACCACATTGCCAAACTTACAAGG
>CP070811.1:4071361-4080404 GCA_020343875.1 Anaerolineales bacterium
CAGGTAGATCGACCACGACCGGTTCGGGTGGGGCAGGGTAGTAGTCCACAACGCCCTGCGCGATGGTGCCCCCCGCCACCTGCTGCATCAGTCTGGCCCCGCGCAGTGCGCCGAGCAAGGCCTGCGAGGGATGCACCCCCCGGCTGAAGCGATAGGCCGCCTCCGAAGGCAGATCGTAGGCCTTCACCGAGCGGCGAATGTTGATGAAGTTCCAGGCAGCCGCTTCGAGCAGAATGTTGGTGCTTTTCGGGTGTACCTCACTGTCGGCGCCGCCCATAATTCCGCCAATGCTCAAGTTGCCGGCCGGGTCCGTGACCAGGATGGTGAAAGGCTCCATCCTGCGCTCAACGTCGTCCAGGGTGGTGATGCGCTCACCAGGCTGGGCCAGCCGAGTGATGATGTGGACGGGCCCCGATTCACCGGCCGAGGATCCGGCATACTGGTCGGCGCGAGCGCGCAACACGTCGTAATCAAAGGCGTGGTTGGGTTGTCCCATCTCCATCATCACGTAGTTGCTCACGTCGACGATGTTATTGATGGGCCGCATGCCAGCCAGCCGCAGGCGGAGTTGCATCCAGTAGGGTGAGGGTTTGATTTCGATCCCCTCGATGAGGACGGCGCAGAAACGGGGATTCAACTCTGGCTGGGTGGTTTCGAGGCTCACGCGCCCTTCGATAGGCGGGCCATGCATGGGCAGGTCGTGGTAATCCGGGTAGCGCATCGGCTGGCCGGTGAGGGCCGCCACCTCGCGGGCCACCCCAATGATGGACGCGCAGCGTGCCAGGTTGGGCGTCAGGTCGATATCGAGGACCGCTGTGCCCATGTAGTCTACCAGGGGGAGGCCCACCGGCGCGTCGGGGTCGAGGATCAGGATACCTTCGTGTTCGTCGGAAATGCCCAGCTCCTTCTCTGAGCACAGCATGTGCCGATTCATGATACCTCGGATGGGGCGCCCCTTGAGTTTCATCTTCGAGCCATCGGACTTGTGGCCATCATACAGGGTAACTCCCTCCAGGGCAAAGGGTGATTTCAGATTCAGGTGACTGACATCTTGCCCAATGTAAGGGAAGAGATTAGGGGCACCCGTGACCACCGTCTCGATTTGAGGTGCGCCGTAATCTACATCGGCCAGCACCAGCCGGTCAGCATCCGGGTGGGGCTTCACGGCCAGGATGTGACCGACGAGAATCCTGTCATTATCCCAGGGCAGATCGGCACCTTCGATGCCCAGGTATTTGACCCCACCCACTTCGAGACCGGCCAGCGTCATTCGCTCGGCCAACTCCTCGATCGGTAGGGTAATATCGACGTAGTCTTCAAGCCAACTGATGGGTACTTTCATGGTCTTGTCACTCCTTGATCGGCGTCCTGACGGCTAGCGTCTCAGGGGCCAGCGCCTTAGCGGCTAGCGTCTTGGCCTTGAGTTTTAGTTTTCCTTGCGGCCTGATGCGATTTGTCTTTCGATGCTGTTGATGAAGCCCTGTAGCGTTCGGGCAGCTTCGGTCTCGGCCTGCTCCAAGTGAGCCTTCTCTTCTCCAGCCATGTGACCAAGCCGTCCAGCAAGATGGATATAATATTCGACTTCCGATAGAGAAGCCCGAGCTGTGTACAGAAATTGACGAAACTCTGTCAGGTATTGTCTGCCGGAACCCTCGGCGATATTGGCAGCGGCCGAGACAGCAGCACGTCGCATTTGCGAAGTCAAGCCGTAGATCTCGTCCTTAGGAAAGGATTTCCCCGTAGCTTCGTACACGAGAACCACCAGGTCGTCTGCTTTCTGCCAGGCCACTATCTTTCGGAAATCTCTCATCATTTCCTCTACAAGCTTAAAATTCTGGCGCAAGTGCCATAGCAGCCGAGTCGCTAGGGCGCGGGCCGCTAACACGCTAAGGCGCTGATATGCTGAGACGCTGTCACGCTAGAATTGCTCCAGAAATCTCAAATCGTTCCCCCAGAAATAGCGGATGTCTTCGATACCGTGCCTGAGCATGGTGATTCGCTCCGGGCCCATCCCGAAGGCGTAGCCAGAATAAACACTGGGGTCATAGCCACCGTTTTGCAGCACGATGGGGTGAACCATGCCACAGCCCAGAATCTCCAGCCAGCCAGAAAATCGGCATAGGCGGCATCCATCTCCGTTGCACAGGATACACTCCACATCCATCTCGGCGGATGGCTCGGTGAAGGGGAAGTAGCTGGCCCGGAAGCGCGTTTTGCGTCCCGCCCCAAACATGCGCTGGGCGAAATCAGTCAGTGTGCCTTTCAGGTCCGTGAAGCGGATGTTGTAGCCCACAGCCAGCCCCTCCACCTGGTGGAACTGGATTTCGTAGCGAGCGCTGATCTGCTCGTGGCGGTAGCACATGCCCGGCAGAATGACGCGAATCGGTTGCGGATAGTACTCGCGCATAGCATGAATCTGCCCCGGGGAGGTATGAGTGCGCAGCAGAACGTCCTCCCCAGAGGTATAGAAGGTATCTTGCATATCGCGGGCAGGGTGGTGGCGGGGGAAATTGAGCAACTGGAAGTTGTACTCATCGGTCTCCACGTCCCGGCTGCGGTAGATTTGGAAACCCATGTCGGCCCAAATCTGATAGATACGACGCAAAATCTGAGTGCTGGGGTGTAGCCGTCCGCGTTCCACCCGACGACCGGGCAGGGTCACGTCAATGGCGCCCTCTGCCAGGGCTTTTTCCATTTCAGCCGCCTTCAGGAGCTGGGCCTGCCTTTCGTAGGCTGCCTCCAGTTCACGCTTGAGCTCGTTAGCGCGTTGGCCGAAGGCAGGCCGTTCCGCCTTGGGCAGTTCCCCCACGCGCCGGGTCATAAGGGTGATGTGTCCTTTGCGGCCCAGATAGACTGAGTGCCAACTCTCCAGTGCTGCGCTATCGGCTGCGGCTTCCAAAGCCGAGAACGCCTCGCTGGCGAGCTGTTCGAGCGTATGCCCTGTTACCGATTGCTCTTGCATAAGGTGCCTCCAGGAATTGATATGAGAGATTTGAGATTGAAATGGGGAGGCGGGCCACTGTATGGCTGCTCCGCTTCTCTTGCAATCTCTCCTGTTTGTGGTATAATCTTTATGGCAAGTGATTATGGCAACCCCTTGGGCTATGCCCTAGAGGAGCGTGATCTATGGATACTTTGCAAGCAGGTATCACCGCCGCCCGCGAAGGTCGTAATGCCGAGGCGCAGGCATTGTTGCAGCAGACTTTGCAGGCCAATCCACACAGTGAGCAGGGCTGGCTGTGGATGAGCGCCGTCGTCGAGTCCGATGCTGAGCGTCGCACCTGCCTGGAGCGCGTGCTGGCCATCAATCCCCACAATCAAACTGCCCGGGCTGGATTGGATACACTCAGCTCTGATCAAGGTTCAGCGCACGGCGGGCAGGACTATCTGCCCATCTCTCGATCGGAGCATTTAGAGGCAGCTGCCACGCCCATATCCACCACCTCCGCCAACCTGGCTGGCGAGCCAGCCTCACCGCACAGCGCATCGACGCTGGGTATGGATCCCGTTCAGCCCGCCTCTCGCCCGATTCGGCGGTTGGCACCTCAGCCCGGACCTGATGACGAAATAGCCCAGTTGCGCGCGGCCAGGTTTCAGCCAACCCATTCTGACACGCAGGCGCCTCCTTCTCAGACCGATCCCTTCATGGCCATAGTGCTCCTGGGCGGATTGTCTATTACGGCGTTGGCCGGTGCGCTGATGCTGGCCGTGCTGTGGCTCATCGGCTGGCCTCCCTAAATAGGAAAACTCCCGCCCCATTGGGACGAGAGCCTGCGCAGGGCCTCGCGGTACCACCCAACTTGACCTGGCAAACGAAGTACCAGGTCCCCTTCATCACCAGCGGCCGGCGGAACACTCACTTGTGTTGCGGCGATTGGCTGCCCGGATAACGGCGGGCTGACCGGAACGGACTACTCTGGGTGATAGTTACTCCCCATTTCCCCCGTCGGCTCGGGAGCGAACTTCAGCGGGCTTTCTCCGGGCGGGGCTTCCAGCCATGGCCCTGCCTCTCTAGCGGCATCCCTCCGCCTACTCCTCTCCGTCATCGCCTTTGTGTACCTGAGCAATTGTTATCCTTCAAGCTCGGACCAGGGGATTATACCACCTGAAGGCGGATGGTGCAAGCCTGCGTACCTGCCAATCACAGATGTTTTGCCCTCAAGGTTGGGTGGTGTTATAATTGTGTCAAGATAGAATTGCCTCACCAGTACGCGTCGTCTGCTCCCAGATTCCTGAATGGCACCTGTCAACATCAAAGGGAGCATCATGCCAGACCTCATCGGCAAAACACTCGGCAGCTATCGCGTCATCGAACAAATCGGCCTGGGCGGCATGGCCACTGTCTACAAGGCCTACCAGCCGTCCATGGACCGTTATGTTGCCCTCAAGGTCCTCTCCACTCACCTTATCCAGGACCCCACCTTCGTCAAACGCTTCCGCCAGGAAGCCAAAGTCATCGCCCGCTTGGAGCATGTGTATATTCTGCCCGTCCATGACCATGGTGAGGAGGACGATTGCCTCTACCTGGTCATGCGCTATATCGAGGCTGGCACGCTCAAAGACCGGTTGGAGGGCCTGCCCCTTTCTCTGGCCGAAACGCGTCATGTCGTGACCCAGGTTGGTTCGGCGCTGGAATACGCGCACCAGATGGGAGTCGTTCACCGGGACCTCAAGCCCAGCAACGTGCTGATAGACCCCCAAGGGGACTGTTACCTGACCGACTTCGGCATCGCCAAGATGGTTGAGGGCACCCTGGGCCTGACAGGTTCCGGTGTCATCGGCACCCCTCACTACATGGCCCCCGAGCAGAGCCAATCACTCCAGGTCGATCACCGGGCCGACATCTACGCCATGGGGGTGCTGATCTACGAGATGGTCACCGGCCGGCTTCCCTTCGACGCCGAGACGCCCATTGCTGTGGTGCTGAAGCACATCAGCGAGCCATTGCCCCTGCCCCGCAGCATCCGCCCGGACCTGCCGGAGGCGGTGGAGCGAGTCATCCTCAAGGCGCTGGCCAAGGCCCCTGAGGACCGCTTCCAGAGTATGCGTGACCTGGTGGTCGCCTTTGACCAGGCGGTGCAGGCCGCCTCGATTACGGGTCCGTCTGTGGGACCTGCGGTGGCAGGCGACGCCCAGGAGCCTGAAGGTGGGCATACGGCGGTGGTTGCTCCACTTGAACCCGTGCCTGCCTTGCGCAGGCGGGTGACACGACCCCTCTGGCTGTTGGCAGCGGCCGGGCTGGCCCTGGCGGTCTTGGTTGGGGCGGGGGTGATCTTGAGTCGCTTACCGGACCGGGTGGAGATCAGCGGCGGCCCGGTGGTGGTGGCCCTGCCTACGGCCACCACAGCCGCGCTGGCTCAGGTGACGATCACCCCTACGGAAACGGCTCAGGCAACCGCCACGGCCACCCCCCAACCCACCCCCACGCCCTCGCCTACGGTTACTCCAAGTAATACGCCCTTACCCACGGCGACACCCACGCCTGCGCCAACCCACACGCCGACACCTACCCGCACCCCAACTCCCCCCGACGCGGTGGTCAGCGCCGAGACGGCCAACCTGCGCACCGGGCCGGGCACCGTTTACGATGTCGTCGGTCAGGTGGAGCGCGGCGACGAGTTGCGGGTGGTGGATAGGAACGCCGCCGGCGACTGGCTGAGGGTGGTGACCCAGGATGGGACGCGCCGCTGGGTGAGCGCCTCGCTGCTGGAGGTAAATGTGGCCCTGGACGGGGTGAGCCTGGCGCGCATCCCTCCCACGCCTACCACTTCCCCGGCCGACCAGGCCCGCGCCTTCGCCGAGCCCATCCTGGCCGCCATCGCCGACCGGCCGCCCGATTACCAGGATGACTTCAGCGACCCCGCCAGCGGTTGGTATTCTGACATCTGGGAGCGAGGAGAGACAGGCTACAAGGATGGGACATATTTCGTCCTATCAACGAACACGAGCGCTGCCAATGGGGATTGGTTTGGCCCGGCTTTCTCCGATTTTGTCCTGGAGGTGGACGTCCAATTCGTCTCCGGCGACGCTGGCGGCTTCATTGTGATCCTGAGGGATTGGCGAGAGCCTAACCCGCCCCCGCATGGATTCTATGGCATATCCGGTTTCTTGGAGGACAGCAGCGCAGTCTTGTCCAGATTCGCCTCTCCGCCCTACGAAAACTTTATGAACCTCTTGCCAATCTGGACGGCCGTTTTGAAGCCAGGCTATGCCACCAACCACCTGATGGCCATCCTTAAAGGGAACCAGATGGCGCTCTATGTCAACGGCCAGCCAGTGGGCCTGGGGTCCGATGACCTGTATAGCAGCGGCAGCATTGGTCTGGCCGCCGGTACTGAAACGGACACCCCTCTGGAGGTACGCTTCGACAACCTTAGAGTGTGGGACATCTCAGGCCTGACGCTGCCATAACCATCTCGCTGCACGATTGAGCTCGCCTGCTCAATCGGCACTCAGAACGGACTGGCAACGGTCACCTGCTCATAGACTTGCCCTGGATTTAGATCCTCTGACCAGATCGTTTGACACCCTAGCTGGATAGCGCTGGCGACAATCATGGCGTCCCAAAACGACATCTGATACCCTCCTTGCAGGCGAATGGCATCCAGGACATCCTCCAGGCCGGGGCGGTGAATCTGCCAGGCCGACAGGTCGGCCATAATCTGCGCTGCCACTTCAGGCGCCAGCGGCTTAGCGACTTTCTGAGTGACGTTTACATAGAACTCTTGCAAGACCTGGATGCTCAGACAACCTGCCCCGGATTGCCACAAATCCTGGACCAACTCCCGAGCTCGGGTGTGTTTGCCTCCGGCCGACCGGTCGTGGGCATAAATCAGGATATTGGTGTCAACGAACTGCGGATTTCTAGGCTCGCTCATGAAGTTCATCCCGCTGGGTCACAACTTGGCCGCCGGTACCAAGATCGGCGCCCTGTTCCAACCAGTGCAGATGACGTCTCCGTGCACGAGCGTACCCGTCCTCCTGCTCGACCAGCTTTTCCAGTGTTTGGGTCAATAGGCCCGAGACGGAAGTGCCCCGTTGGACGGCAATCAGCTTGACCCTGCGCAGGATTTCCTTGGGTATAGACAAAGTGATATTTTGGGTGTCCATAGCTACCTCCACGTGAAATAGTGTATCACGAAAACACGTGAAAGTCAATAACAACTGGAATCTCTTCCTTGACTGCGCTACGCCGAGTCATAACCCAATACACGGACCAAGCATTTCAACTGTAAGGCGTAAAATCGGCGTCTACTCGACAACTGAGGCGGATTGTGTTAAACTAACCTTCGTCATCGACTTTTCTGGTAGTCGCCTTGGGGAAGCAGGTGTGAGCTATGAGCCAAATCATCTTGGATATTCCAAGTGAAACGTTGTTGGCGTTAAAGCTATCGGAGGCAGAGCTGGGTGAGACGTTGCGAATGGCTGCTGCTGTCAAGCTCTTCGAGATGGGCCGGTTATCTTCTGGGGCCGCGGCCAGGTTAGCTGCTGTTCCTCGTGTGGTCTTTCTGGCCCGATTGGCAGACTATGGGGTAGATACCTTTAAGCTGACGGAGGAAGACCTCCAGCGGGAGACCCGTCTTGCCTGAAGTAGTCTGCGATACCTCACCTATCCAATACCTACATCAATTAGAGTTGCTCCATATCTTGCCAGCGCTCGTCGAAAGCGTGGTCGTTCCTCCGGCGGTGATGAATGAAGTGGCAACTGGCAGAACTTTGGGTGTGAATTTGCCGGACTTAGAGGAATTGGCCTGGGTCACGGTACGGCGTCCGACCAGTGCCGCTGCCTTGCCGCTGGTGACCGACCTGGGACCGGGCGAAACCCAGGTGCTTATGCTGGCCCTGGAGGCGCCCGAAGCCGTGGTTGTGCTGGATGATGCCTTGGCCCGGCAGGTGGCCGAAGCCCTGAATTTGAAGTTTACTGGTACCTTGGGTCTGCTCATTGATGCCAAACGGGCTGGTCTCGTATCCGCCGTCGGGCCCCTGCTAGATCAACTGCAAGCACTACGCTTTCATCTGGCGATACATACGCGCATTGCGGTTCTCAAACTGGCTGGTGAAGAGACCTGATTGAACTACCGTGTCATTATCACCGGCACGATGATCACGTACGTGGCCGGGTTCAAGCCGGCGGCCGTCTGAATAGTCAAACCACAGGCTCGGGTCTCCGACGGCGGTCAGCGTAGCTTGGCTGCTTGTCGCGAGAGGCTGACTGACCAAACCCGGCCAAAACTCGCTCCAACACAGGTAACATATGGCACACCCGCTTGGCCCGGATTATGAAGTCCCACACTGGCTCGAATTTCTTCCAGCCCCCAGCATAAGCCATGTGTCGTAGCCTTTCAGTCAGGCGCTCTTTTGCCCAGGCCCCTTTTACAATAGAACGCCAGGCATAAAAGTCTCGATATGCCCCCCAATAGCCTTGCTCCAGGGCCTCCCCCGTTATCTTGGCCGGACGATACACAGCGTGACGCGTATCGTACAGGTCCCAGTTGGTGCTGGTGATGCGCCCCTGAGCCGCCAACCGTTGGTGCCAGGCGGTGCCCGGATAGGGCGTAAGGATGTGAAACGTGGCCGTTTCGACGCCTTGCTCGATCGCCCACTCTACGGTGCGATCAAACACGGTCTCATCGTCGTCGTCCATACCGAAGACGAAGCTGGCGTTGATCATCACTCCCAGATCATGGAGACGACGCACGACAGCATGGTAATCGCGGTTCAGATTCTGGTGTTTACGCTGGGCTCGTAGATTGGATGCGCTCAGTGTTTCGAATCCGATGAACAGGCTGCGCAGGCCGCTTTCCACCGCCTTCTCCAGTAAATTGGCTTTCAGTACGGACTGCACCGTGGCAGCCGATTGCCATAGGCGTCCCATGCCTCGCATCCCCTCGAACAGGCTAGCCGCAAAGCGAGGCTGCCCGAAAAGATGGTCGTCCAGGAAATAGAGATGGCGACCCGGCAGCCGCCCGATCTCAGCCAGCGCGTCATCCACAGGTTGGGTGTAGAAGGATCTACCCCCCGCAAAGAAGGCCTCTTTGTAGCA
>CP070811.1:4080504-4087415 GCA_020343875.1 Anaerolineales bacterium
ATACGGATGCGCTCGCGGATGGTTTCGGCAACAGTCTCCAATATCTCGGCCAGGTTACCGCCTATCTGCCGGTTGATGTTGATGGAGGCAATAACCATAATAATATCTTCGCTCTTGATGCGCTCAGACAAGTGGCTCAGGGCCGCGTGCAGAGGCTGACCGAGTTGGATTTCGCGCACCACGCGTGAGAACTCATCCCCGGCGGGTGAGGGCAGTTGCTTGGCCACGGTATCCAGGGACTGCATCAAGCTATAGCCAGCCTGCAACGAACCGGCTATTTGCGTCAGCGCATCCACCAATTGAGTTTCAAATTTGCGACGGCGTTGAGCTCTTCGTGAGCTCACGAAGACACCTGGTATGAAGAAGCTGACGGAGCCAGCAACAAAGGCCGATATGGCTTGGCGTGAGATAGCAAAGCCAATCAGGCCGCCAAGGATTGTGCTACCCGCGACAATCAGGATGTACTCCGTAGCCGTCAATTGGAGGTCCGCCTGAATCAGGTTCTCCGTAATGCCTGTCATCAGGCCTCTTGAAATCAGCTGCCGGTCCAATCGCTTGAGGGGGTTTCTAAAGGCTACCGAGTCATAGCGTCCGCCTCCCGTATCGGCCACGTCTGAGGAGACGATTTCGTACATACGTTCCGCGATGCTTTCGCGGTTCAGCAGGGCGAAAAGGCCAGCAAAAACTGCCATTATGGCCAGTCCTACTAAGGCTGCTATCAAGATTCCTATGGTACCCATAGCTGTGACCTCAATTTGCCCTAGTTTGCTTTACCCGGCTGCGGAACGTCCCAGGTTTGCCACCGAGTGCCGAAAAGAGGACCGCTTGCCAGGTTGCTCTGCCTGGTCAGCAGCTGTGTCCTGGCCCGACTGCCTGCTGTGGGCCACTTGCGACTTGGGAGAGCGTGGATTGGCATCGGTCAGCTGTTTTGCCAGGGCCAGAACATCCTGGGCGATGGCGGATTTGCGATGAGAGACCATCAAGGGCATTCCGCGATTGATCGAGCTGGATACCACGGCGATGTCTTCGGCTATGGTGGCCTTGACAGGGAAGTGGATAGAGGCCTCAATGTCGGCTATCTGCAAGACCTTTCTGCCCTGGTATGAACTCATTATCAGTTGCCACTTTCCAGTCGGATCGGCGGCGGCATCAGCCAGCTCCAAGAAGTTCCGTGTGGCGCGCAGCGCCGGAAGCTCAGGCGTGGTCACCACCAGCACCGTGTCGGCGGCATCCAGGATTTCGACGGTCCACCGGTCCAGGCCGTCTCCGGTATTGATGACCATGTAGCCATCCCAAATCAGACTCAGCGCTTCGATCAGGTCGCTCATCTGGCCAGCCTTAACAGGTATCTCAAGCTGCAACTGGGGTTCGCCTCGAAGAACCGAGATGCCTGAGGTGTGGTTACTTGTGGCTCGCTTGAGCATGTCCTGGTCTACTCGTTGTCCAAGGTCCAGCAGGTTGTAGATGGAATGCTTGCTGAGGATGCTGAGAAAGATGTCCACGTCCGCCGTGCGGAGATCTGCATCTACCAGGAGGACGGGGGACTCTGTCTGTTGTCGCAAGGCCACCGCCAGGTTGACAGCCAGGGTGGTGGCGCCGGTGCCACCTTTGGGGCTAAATACTGCTATGCAGTATGCCTGGCTGGGGGACGCGGCAGCCAGACCGGGCACCGCCCCTGATTCGGCCAGGGCCGCCTTACGCTGAAGCGATACTTGATGTACCTGCTGGATGCTCCTATGAAGCTCTGATAGATCAAAGGGCTTCAGCAAGAAGCCTTGAGCGCCAGCCAGCATCGCCTGGCGGACAAATTCCATCTCGGAGTTTGTGGCAATCACGATCACCACCGGTGCTGCAGGCCGCACGGTCAGCCTCTGGATCCATTCGATTTCAAGCACGCCGGTTGTGGAGCTGTCGGCCAGAATGATGTCTACCTTGGCTCGCTCAACTGTTTGCAGCGCCTGATAGGCCGAATCGACCACGCCTGCCAGTTTGTAGTTCATCTCCCGCAGAGAGGCTTGAATCCAGTCGGTGGTGGGATCTTGCTGGGCGATGACCAGGATGCTTAATGGTGTTTGGGTTACTCTATCCACAATATCCTCCGCTCTTCTCACCCGCTTTGACTCGAGTTTGTCATCTTTACAACCGTATCCAAAAACGCTAAGTGTGAAGCTGGATCAGGGTAGAGGCCTTGGAGCACTGAAGCGATAGCGATCGGAAATGGTATTGATGTAGACGGCATCTACGTCGAAGGTGCGCTCGTTGTCCTGGCTTCTCAAGACCAAATCAAGACTGCTGCTGGTGTCGATGGCGTATTTGAGGACAACTGCATCCTGTGGCTCCAATGCCACGATGATTGTCTTGGGCACCAGGACAGGCTCTGTCTCAGCTTCCTCTTTCTTCTGCTCGCCTTCCCCCTCTTGTTGGGGTTGAGGCTGGTAGATGACTTGAAGGACCTCCAGGTCTTGAATAGCATAAATCGAGACTTTGCCGCCTGTCCCTTCTTCCTCTCCAACCACATCGGTGCTGAAAAGCAGGTCGACGTGATCACCTGGCAACAAGATTCCCTCTTGTGAAAGCCTGTCGCTGGCCGGCAGGGCAAAGGCCACCAGCTCCTCACCCAACGCCTCGCTGAAGTTGACGGTGCCGGTAACCACGTCCGCGGGTTCGACGCCGGTCGAGGGGAAACTCTCGATCAGGTTTTGGGCCAACAGGACTTGACCAGGCTGTACGGAACGGGTGGTGATACGCCCCACCGCGTCCTCTGTCTTAAAGATGGCCCCACTGGGCACCTCTTCGACAGGCCGCTCCTCGGTGCCCAGGTCGGCTAAGCGAATCACGGCTCGTTCGTTGATCAATTGTTTGGCGACCACCACCGTCTGAGTTGTCACTTCCTCAGCCGTGCTGGCTCGCTCGGCCACTACCTGCTGAAAGGCGTAATAACTTATCCCGGCTGCCAGGGCAGCCAGTACCAGACCGGCCAAGAGCCACAGAATACCACGTCGTCGTTTCATATTTTACCTCGGAATTTG
This sequence comes from Anaerolineales bacterium, assembly GCA_020343875.1. Classification (GTDB taxonomy): domain Bacteria; phylum Chloroflexota; class Anaerolineae; order 4572-78; family NAK82. Next base: position 4,083,534 of record CP070811.1, read on the forward strand.
AAATGTTACAACTGGCTGGCCATTGGGCCTACGGAGAGTCTACTCGTGCCTTGACATGCTTCATTATAGCACATTTTGTGAGTTTTTATCGTTACAAATCGGTTACAGCTGGTGCTTTTTCGCGCTGGGGGGGCCTGGCCAAGTTCGGAGCCCGCCTACTTGCCTCTTACGCGCATCCGCCCCGCATCCACAGGTCCCCGGTGGGGAGGCGGGGCGGGGCGGGGCAGATGTGTACACTTGTGCTCGGGCCTACTACACCCAAGCGAGTTCAGGCCAGAGCCGATAATATTCGCTCAACGTCAAAGTGTGCGTAGGCCTGGCAACTAGCTCTTTCTACTCCTAAAGATCCCATGGAACCAAACGCGCTCGCAGACCCCAGTCCAGTTCACTCGGGTCATCCCACAATTCAGAGATAATACGCCCACGCACTGCATTGGCTGATTGCCAGCGCTTGCATGTTGTCCCGTCAGCCTCGAGTTCGAGGCAGCTAACCGGGTTCTCGCTATTGTAGTAGCCTGTTATTATGACCGCGGCATAGCCCAGAATCTCAACATACTCATCGACGGTGGCGCCGGCTTGTTCGACCAGCACGTACAGATTGCAGGTCCCCGACTCCGTGCCATCGGCGGACACCGTCAGGGGAATCGTGTGGACTGTGTTGGTCACCACATCGTCATTTACCTTGAGGTTGAGTTGCAGCTTTGACCCAGGGTGTTTATTCGGGTTTGTGCTTCTCGTTAAGGGTGGCGCTGTAACCCATTCAAGCCCATCTGGCAGTGTGTAGCCGTCGGTGGTCTTCACGCTGACGTCTCGCGCATCTGAGACTCCCCATAAGTCCAGCTGGAGTTCATACTTGGCCTGCTGCCCAACGACGGTGGTGACGTAGGGGTAGTTCTGATCGGTGTTGTGGGGCAGGCAGGTGACGGCGGGTTTGTCAAGCAGGATTTTGGTGCCACTGATTGGATCAGTGATGACATCGCCGACGGTCACCGTACCACCCCAGTAGCGTTTGATGGACGTGCCACCTTCCCCCTCCCCTGGTTCAGGCTCATCCAACGCTGAGACGTAAAACGAACGGGTACCGGTGACGACATGCGTGATGGTGGACCCCACAGTGGTCGTGATACTCGGAGTGACGACCAGTGTGATTGGCTTTTGATAGATGCCATTACGGCCCAGGACAGGCCGATCGGTAGGGCTGAGGTCCCAAGTGGCAAAGTCGTCCAACCCCTCGACGTCCATGATCAAGCCTGTTGTGGCTGACTGGAATCCATTCAAAGCTTCAAGATGAATGGTATAGGTCAACACGTGGCTGGTGATGGTGTCGGTAGTTGGGTAGGTTGCCTTGTGGTAGGGGTCCTCGCCTGTCATATCCAGTGTGGGCGCACTCAACACATGGCCGTTGTAGATAATGACGGCTATGGTTTCGCTCACGTTGTATGTTTGCTGAAGTGCCTCAGGGGAGAAGGCGGCACTGGTGCCGTTGTACATGGCCACCTGGTCGCCTGGGTCCGGGATGTCACAGCAATAGCCTTTACGGATGTAGTATTCGCCCAAATCCTTGAGCGTGTTCGACTGAGTGCCCGGTTCAACACCGTTGTAGTATTCCAGCGGCGGGGCCGACACGTGCCGAATGTCCAGGTTGACCAGGCCGGAATAGCTGGTGGTGCCCACGTTGGGCACGACCCCGCTGCCCAGAATCCAGTGATCTCGGCCGGGGGAAATATCGGTCGCTGCATCAGGGGGCGTCTCATAGAATTCTTCTGTAAGGTCAGGGAAGCCAGGCCACTGCGTGATTACGTCTGAACCCTCTATCCTTAGGAAGTCGATGGCATTTTGTTTCCCCTGCTCCAACAATGATTGCTGAGTGCTGCACTCATCGCAATAGACTTGGGCCTGGTTCACGTTCTTGAGGTCCATATTCCAGTGTCGTTCGTCGCCGAAACGCCTCACCGCGATTGGAACCAGGCCGCCGGCTTTGGCGCAATGCGCGTGTGCCCTGGCCCCAACCTGGAGTGTTCGGCGTCCAAAGAACTGGGTGAAATAGGTGCCCATGTCGCCCCACGCCAAGGCGACCCGCACGTCACAGAGGTCTCCGCCGATTTCTATGCCCATCAGGAGATCTACCCCTGCACCTATATTAGTGGATGGCGGGAGCGGGTTGTCTGGGTCGGTGGAATACCATTCGACGCGGCCTTTGTTCTCCGCAATGCTATTCTCTGCCACGTCGTAAGCTGTCTCTAGGTCTTTATGCTGACTAAGGTATTCGGCGGCTGCCAGCGCAGCCGCATCGGCCATGTTTTGCAGTTGGCGCCGGCGCAGATAGATGATGGTGCCATCAACGGCTAAAGCAGCCATCACCAGGAACACGAACAGGAAAAACAAGGTCAGCACAATCAGTGCTTGTCCCTGCTCGTTTGAACGGTAGTGTGGCCGATTTCTACTCATCGTCATAACTTGCCCCTGGTTTTTCTCGGTCATTTTCCAAAGTGCATAATGATCGTGTGTTGGACGGGGATTTCGGCCGGGAACATGGGCACAAAGTCTGAGAGGAAAGGGGACGAATGATTGTAGGTGACTGTGACCGTGAAGGGGACACCTACGACTGGAGGGGCCGAGAGACTGGGGGGCTGGACCACCACAGTCGTGTTGCCCCCAGAGTTTGCGTCGGTCATATCCAGATACCGTGCTTCGGAGAAGACGGTGGCTTTTACCACATTCGTCAGGTCGTCGCAGTCCCAATTCATACGGCACAGTGAAGCTTTCCGTCCTCCTTCACGCGCTGCGTTGGCGATCTGCACGTGGGAAAAAAGCAAGAAGCCCACTTCCACGACGCCCATAAACAGGATCAATATGATTGGGAAGATCAGAGCGGTCTCAACCAAAGATGTTCCACGTTCCGCCAACATTCGTTTCTTCATGATCAGTCGATGATTCTCCTGGCGGTCAGGGTCCCGTACCCGATATGACGCTGCTGGGCTCGATTCTCATGCTGGACCGGGCTCGAAGCTCAATCTCGTTTCCCAGGGCACCGAAGAGAAAAGCGTGGGTATGGGTAATGATAACTGTCATTTCATCCGTGGAGCGCAGCGGGTCAAAAATGGGCGCGCTGGGTGGCCCATAGGAAATCTGGCAGGTGGTGGGCGAGCCTGTGCCGCTGCTGCAATCAGGCGGTGGCGCCATCAAGGGCCTCAGCGTCTGCCTCACGTTTGTGGTAACGAACGCTTCGCGGCCGGTGTCCGGCGCAGTGTACGAGCCGCCGGGATCACCTATAAAGAGATAGATGGACCCCGCCCTGGCGCCCTCGCGAGAGGCGTTGCTCAAGGCCACATACTTGTACAGCATGACAGTCGATTCGATAAAAATCATCAGAATCGGCAAGATGACGAAGATCAAAGCCAGCGCAAATTCTGTGAGGCTTTGTCCCGATTCAGATTTGGCTTTCTGTTGTGGCCGGGAGCTCTGGCTTCTCGACATCCTGGATTGGTTCTCAATTCTGGCGGGCAATGTGATAGACTTCATCTACTAATCATATGCCTGGACATTGGCGATTTCTAAAATGGACACAGATCAACACAGATCCTAACCTTTAGAATCTGTGTCCCAAAAAGATTCGCCAGGCCCCAGGTTGTGATCTGTCGTCAAACACCGGAATCTCAACAAGTGCCAGGGTCCGGCATTGCGGCTGATATGCATAAGGTACCAGGAATTTGTTTGATTCGTGCATGAACTTCATATGAACCTTGTTAGAGTGTCTTGGGAAGAGCCCTGCATTGTCTGTGCTGGCCAAGGCATTGAGATAAATGGTCATCTAAGGTCTACTGCATCACCACTGTATCACACAAGAGTTTGAATCCGGTTTGAGAAAGGCTGGAAGCGGAG
>CP070811.1:4087515-4145911 GCA_020343875.1 Anaerolineales bacterium
TACTAGCCAGGAATCCCTGGAATTTCGAGCTGAAGTCCAGCAGCTTTTGCACATCCTGGCCCACTCACTTTATACCAATCGCGAGATTTTCCTGCGCGAGCTGATCTCCAACGCTTCTGATGCCCTGAACCGGCTGCAGTTCGAGATGCTGACCAACCGGGATGTGCTTGAGCCCGAGGCCGAGTTAGCCGTTCGTGTCGAAGCTGATGAAGACAACAAGACCATCATCATTTCCGATTCCGGCATTGGTATGACTCGAGATGAACTGATTGAAAACCTGGGCACCATTGCTCACTCCGGCGCTATGGCCTTCTTGCAGCGTGCCAAGGAGGAAAAGCTGTCGGCGGACGAAATCATCGGCCAATTTGGGGTGGGCTTTTATTCTGTGTTTATGGTTGCCGAAGAAGTTAGGGTTACCTCGCGTTCCTTCCGCCCCGACGCCGAGGCATGGTCCTGGGCATCCATGGGGGACAACACTTACGCTCTGGCTCCCGCCGACAAAACCAATCGTGGCACCTCCATCGAAATCACCCTAAAAGATGACGCTACCGAGTTTGCCAAGAACTGGCGGCTGGAGCAGATTGTCAAGAAGTACTCTGACTACCTTTCCTTCCCCATTTATGTGGGCGACAAAATCGCCAATCGGCAAACTGCTCTCTGGCGACAGTCGCCGCAGGAAGTGGAGGCTGGGCAATATATCGAGTTTTACAAGCAGCTCACTCTTGATTTTGAGAAGCCATTGCTCCATATTCACATCGTTGCTGATGCGCCGGTTAACTTGCGCAGTATCCTGTACGTGCCAGCCAGGAGCGAACGGGGCATCCTGAATCTTCGCACCGAGCACGGCCTTAGGCTCTATTCGCGCAAGGTGCTTATCCAGGAGTACAACAGGGATTTGTTGCCTGATTATTTTCGCTTCGTCGAAGGCCTGGTCGACTCGGAAGACTTGCCGCTCAATATCTCGCGCGAAACAGTCCAAAGCAATCCCATGCTGCGCCAGATTCGGCGTGCACTCACCAATCGGCTGTCGAAAGAATTGGGCACACTGGCTGAAGAGAGACCAGGTGATTTTGAGGCTTTCTGGCGTGAGTTCGGCGCGTTCATCAAGGAAGGCATCGCTACCGACCAGGGCAGTCACGCGATGCTACGCGATATGTTGCGTTTTCATTCCTCTAAAGCCGAAGAGGAGGAGAGCTTGGTTTCGCTGAAGGAATATGTCGCGCGTATGAAAGAGGACCAGAAAGCCATCTATTACATCTTGGGCAATGATTTGAGATCAGTGGCCCATAGCCCGCATATGGACTATTTTCGAGCCAACGACCTTGAGGTGCTTTATCTGCTAGATCCCATCGACAGCTTTATGGTGCTCTCTCTAAGAGAATACGATGGCAAGCCGCTGCAAAACGTTGACGATGCTGGATTGGAGTTGCCAGAGGCGGTCACGCCAGCAGAAGCCGAGTCCAGCGAGGCGCTGGCCCAAGCCGACTTTGAGCAGATGGTGGAGCACTTTAGATCGGTGCTGGGCGACCGGGTGACCGATGTGCGCGAATCGAAGCGCTTGACTGATAGCCCATGCCGCTTGGTTTCACCCGAAGGTAGCCAAGACCGTGACTTGCATCGTGTGCGTCGTCTCATCGAGCATGAATACGAGGCCCCCAAGAAGATACTTGAGTTAAACCGCCGTCATCCCCTAATCCAGAATCTGGCCCGCGTGCTGGTCCAATCCCCTGGCGATGCACTCATCAATGCTGCCATCGAGCAGCTATTTGACAACGCCTTGCTTCTGGAGGGGTTGCATTCCAATCCAGCCGATATGGCGCCGCGCATCCAGGCATTGATGGAAGCGGCCCTGGCATCGCGCGTCGAGGGATGACACTACGCTGGTATTATCCTGCTGCTTTGACACCTGTGGCGAACCAGGATATACTGACCGCACATCGAAACCCAGCTCCAGGAGGCACAACAACCATGAATGCTGCCGAAGTCTTTGCTCAAATGCCTGAGGCGTTCCTGGCCGACAAGGCCGGTGACCTGCGCGCTACCTTTCAGTTCGACTTGTCGGGCGAAGGGGGTGGCAATTGGTCGGTGATCGTTGCTGACCGCACCTGCACCGTTGTCGAGGGCAGGGCCGACAAGCCTGATGTGACTGTCAGCATGACTGCTGAGGATTATGTAAAAATGACCTCTGGCGAATTGCAGCCGGTGGTCGCCTTTATGCAGGGTAAGATCAGGTTGCAGGGCGATATGAACTTGGCGATGAAGGTCCAGGAACTATTCGCCAGGTAATTGGCTGATCGCTGATGGCTGGCTGTCCGTTGCTTTGTTAACTGCTCCCTGCCTACTCTTTCTCTTGCCAAACAAAAAAGAGGCTCCCTCCTCCGGGAGCCTCTTTTGCGGGCATACTCTAGCGACTGGCTTGAGCACACCTGACGCAAAGTGTGGTGTGAGGTAGGATTTCCAGGCGATCTGGATCAATCTCCTGACCGCAAACTTCGCACAGACCGTAATCTCCTTGGTTCACTCGATCCAGCGCAATCTTGATCGACTTGATCTTGGCTTCAGCTGACTCGCGTAGAGCCAGATTCATCTCCCATTCGTAAACGGTGGAAGCACCTTGACCCAGGCCAAAATCTCCCTTCTCCTCCAACTTTTGCTTAATGAGGGCCAATTCTTCCTCGGCCCGGACTAATTCTTGCTCCAGCCTGGCCTGTTCTGAAATGCTATCCAGCGTAATTTCCCTATCGCCCGGTCGTCGTGTGTCCATCGCCATCATCCTTTCTGACCGGGCCTGTGCGCCGTCCCCCGGTCATTGATGGTGGGACCGGGTCAGGCGACAGGCTCCTGTGCTAGTGTTTCTGGTTGCGGCTCATCGGTGGGAGTGTCGGCGGGTGCATCCTCCGAAGCTGTACTGCCGTCCAGAAGTGGCACCTCATCTTCTATGTGTTCCTTCGCTCCGTCCGTTTCGGGTTCAGGTTCCAATGTTATGCTTTCGTGAGACTCGCTTTCTGCAGTCTCACTCGTCTCCATAGCCTCTATAGCCTCTACAGCCTCCGGCGGAGAAGGTGTCGCTTCAGCAGGCGAGGATGCCTCGGGGACCTCTGGCCGAGATGCTGCCTTCTGCGTGGCACGCCAGGCAGCCTGCTCATCCGGGGGCACCCGCTTCAAGCTCAGCCCAATCCGCTGTCGTTCGGGCTCAATCTTGATGATCTCTAACAAGTACCGCTCGCCGCGCCTCACAACCTCGCTAGGATGGTTGACTTCTGCCTCGGAAAGCTCCGAGATATGAATCAATCCCTCGATACCATCTTCCAAATGCGCAAAAGCGCCAAAATCGGTGACGTTTGTAATCCTGGCCACCACACGTTGGTCGATGAAGTATTTGGTATCTACCAGGCTCCAAGGGTCGGGCTGCAACCGACGCAGGCTCAAGCCAATCTTGCTGTTGGCACGGTCAAGCTTTAGGACGTAGACGTCTACCTCCTCGCCAACCTGGACCACTTCGCGCGGATGTCTGACGCGGTGCCAGGCAAGCTCGGAAATGTGGATCAAACCGTCGGTTCCCCCCAAGTCCACAAATGCGCCAAAGTTAGCCAGACTGGTCACAGTACCGTGTACAACCTGACCTTCAAGCAAACTGTCCATCAGTTTGCGCCGCTGCTTCTCGCGCCATTCGCTTTGGGCCGCTTGCTCCGACAAGATCAGTCGTTTGCGTCTTCGGTCAACTTCAATAATCTGCCCAGCGAGTTCACGCCCAACTTGTTGGGCCAAGCGATCATTCTTTTGGGTTGGCGAAAGCCGACGCGGAAAACCAACCACTTGTGAAGCTGGCACAAAGCCGCGAATCCTGCCAAAGGGAACGACCAAACCGCCTTTATTGTAACCAATGACCGTTCCTTCCACCAACTGTTTGCTTTCCAGATGTTCTTCCGCTTTCTGCCAATCTTGCTCTATTTGAGCCAGATACAGAGACACCACCGTGTTACCGTCTCGGTCTTCGGGGTTGACTATGTAGACTGAAACTTCGTCACCCACAGAGATAGCAGATCGTTCTTCGGCGCTCAAACGGTCTAGATCTTGGGGGCTTAGCACTCCTTCTCGCTTCGCACCAACGTCAACCACGATCTCGTTGGGCCCCACCAACACCACTGTCCCGGTTCGTATTTCACCCCGTTTGGGCCGTTGGTAGTTGTATTCCTCCTGGGATAGCAGATCTGCCATCGTTTGAGTGTTGGTGGCAGCCCCTTCTGTGTCCTCTTGAGTCATGCGCTCTCTTCTTGCCCTCCTCAATATAGATACGAAATAAAACAGCTCGGCATTCTACCTGTGTGGCGTGCAGGTTGATTGGGTGAACACCGAGCTCGGGGTGGAGCCATAAGAAGTCTTCGCTTCAAATGAAATTGTGCGAATTGTGGGTAGTGACACAATCCTCCTGCTCATCTGAACCAACCATGAGGCGCTTGGTCACCACACCCACTCACAAACTACGGAAATCCACCACGGATTCCGAAACTCACCTGTCCTCCCTGACCGCACTCATTATACACTAGGCATATTTAACTGTCAATTGCCCTTTCGGCCCGGTTTGGATATCCCACAAGTTTTGGGAGAGGAAAACATAGTCCCGCTCGTTTTGAGCCTGTAATCCCTAACACGCCCAGGTGTGAGGCCCCTTCGGGGGTGGGGCCAACCGGCTTCCAGGAGCAATGCACTCAGTTTGTGGTGCAAACCCCCTTCAATTCCGGTCCTTGCATAAACTGGGGGAGCATGCTAAAATGAGCACACTGAGATAGGGGGCTTCTTTCCCTGTCACACCTATCCCCGAAACCCCGCCTGGGGGTGGGGGACGCCCATAGGTCCCTTCGGGGAGAGGAAACTAGCGGGTGGACGATTACCCATCTGAGAGAAGAAATACTACTGGCAATGAATGATCAAAGGAATGCCCCGATGCAGGGCAGGGGGAGCCCTTTGATCATTTTGTTTCGTCAATGACTCTAAATCCCCACATTTTCCGAGAGTTTAGCATTCGTGGTATCGCCGACCAAGACCTGACCGATGCAGTGGTACGCAGGATCGGGCGGGCGATAGGTGTTTTCTTCAGGCAGCGAACTCACCACACACTGCTGGTGGGCCGGGATGTGCGCAATAGCTCGCCACGCATCAGCCGGTCGCTCATTGCCGGCCTTCTGCAAACGGGGCTGCATGTGACGGATGTGGGTGTGGTGCCCACACCCGTCCACAATTTTGCTGCTGATTTTTACCTGGCTGACGGGGGAGTAATGATAACCGCCAGTCACAATCCTGCTGAACACAATGGCCTCAAAATTCGCACCAACCGTACCTTACGCGGCCATGAGTTGCAGGAAATATACCACACGGCTGCCAACCAGCACTTGCAGACTCCCGACTCTTCGCCAGCTGATCCAGGAAGGCTGAAGCAATCAGATCCGCTTCCTATCTACCTTGAGCGCATTGAAGCTCACGCTGATATCCAAACGCCCCTGAAGGTTGTGGTTGATGGGGGTAATGGCACCAATGGCCTCATCGTGTCTCGACTGTTACGTGATTTGGGTTGCCAGGTAGTTGAACTATATTGCGAGCCAGATGGAGACTTTCCCAACCGGGACCCTGATCCCACCTCAGCTGACGCCACTGCTGCTTTGTCGGCGTCTGTCCAGTCCGAGGGAGCGGACTTGGGCCTGGCCTACGATGGCGATGGCGACCGCCTGGCGCTGGTAGACGAGGGCGGCACGCCGGTGCCGGGCGATCAGGTACTCATGTTGCTGGCGCGCGACGTGCTACAACATGGCCCAGCCAAAATTGTCTACGAAATCCTGTGTACTCAGGCACTGGCCGACGATGTAATCGCTCATGGCGGTGAGCCCGTGGTAACTCCTTCTGGCTATGCCTTTGTTCACCAGGCGATGCGAGATACAGGTGCCGCCTTAGGGGGGGAATTCTCTGGGCATCTCTTTTTTGACGCGCCTGACTTTCGTTTTGACGACCCGATCCTGGCCAGCATAAAATTGCTGAACATCGTGTCTCAGAGGAGACATCCTCTATCGGCGCTGGTGGCCGAATTACCGACTTATTACTCTTCGCCTCAAATCAGACTTCCCTGTCCCGATGCCATAAAAGCTCATGTGGTGGAGCAGGTCAAGAATCACTTCCAGGCGTCTTATCCCGTACATGAGTTGGATGGGGCACGTATTGATTTTGGCGACGGCTGGGCATTGGTGCGCGCTTCAAATACTCAGCCAGCTCTCTCGCTTCGCTTTGAGGCCACCTCTGCGCAACGTTTGGAGCAGTTGGAGCAGCAGGTGTTGGGCCAGGTCGAGCACTGGCTTTCAAGGTGAGCCAGCATGCTGGCCTGAAACCCGTTGTGGGCTGGCGACAATACTTCGAGAGGTTTTAATGGGATGCGTAAGTTAGCGGTGGTTGTCTTGGCTGCTGGCCAGGGCAAGCGAATGAGGTCGAAGTTGCCTAAGGTGTTGCATCCTTTGGGCGGGCGACCGATGATTCAGCATGTGCTGGATGCTGCTGACGCTCTTAACCCTTCACGCCTGGTAATCGTGGTGGGGCAGGGGGCGCAGCAGGTGAGAGCGGCACTCGGATCAAACGCCACTTTTGTTGAGCAAACTCGGCGCATGGGCACCGGCCATGCAGTCATGCAGGCGCAAGCCGCCTTGGATGATTCTTATGATGTCCTGGTCCTATACGGGGACATGCCTCTCTTGCGCCCGGCGACTCTGAAATCCCTCTATGATCGTTTTCGAGAGGGGAACAGCCCCTTGGCTATGTTGATTGTGAGCGACAACCAATCGCGGGGCTTTGGGCGCGTGATTCGCGACCCGATGGGTCGAGTAAAAGCTGTCGTTGAAGAAGCTGAGTGCACGCCCGATCAACTTGCCATCCGTGATTTGAATGCAGGCGTGTATTGCTTCAAAGCTGAATGGTTATGGGGCCAGCTGTTCCAACTCCCCCTCCATCCAGGCAAGGGAGAGGCGGGTGAGTACTTTCTGACCGACTTGGTTGGGATGGCTGTCGCCCAGGGTTTTGAAGTTCCTTATCTCATCACCCAAGATGCGTCGGAAGCCTTGGGGATCAACACACCTGAACACCTGGCTGAGGCCGAAGCGGTGCTAGACCGAAGACTGGGTGGCTAGCCCTCTGTCAGTGATGATCGGAGGGGCAAGGGTAGCTGCCAGAAGTGCAAGATCCCTCAGTTGGCCTTGACTGAGTGTCAGAAAGGAAGGCGACAACGTGCTTGCGCCCGCTGATTTCTTTGACCTGGATAAGTTTGAACACAAAGCGCTGTTCCGTGACAGCCGGGTAGTTTATGTGTGGGATGTTCTCAAAGTGCTCAGAGATTACCTGGAGCAAGTCATCGTGCCAGGAATCCAGGGGCAGGTTATGGAAGGGGCATACTTGCTGGGCGACAAGATTTTTATCGGCCCTGGCTCTGTGGTTGAACCGGGCGCGGTGATCAAGAGCCCCACGCTTATTGGGGCCAACACCCAGGTCCGCCAAGGCGCCTACATACGAGGAAGCGTGCTGGTTGGCGATAACTGCGTGGTCGGCCATACGACTGAGGTAAAGAACGCCATTTTCCTGAACGGAGCCCAGGCCGGGCATTTTGCCTATGTGGGCGATAGTATCCTGGGTAGCCAGGTGAATCTGGGGGCTGGAACTAAACTGGCTAACGTCAAGCTTAATCACACCAACGTGACGATCAAGATAGCGCAGCAATCTTATGACACAGGCCTAAGGAAACTCGGCGCGATCTTGGGCGACCGCGTACAGACTGGATGTAATGCGGTCTCAAATCCAGGCACCTTGTTGGGGCCCGGCTGCATGGTCTATGCCTTGAGCCTGTTGCGAGGTTATTACCCAGCCAACGCCATGGTTAAGCGCCCTTCTGCAGAGGTGCCTACTTGACATTTTTTAGGAGATGTTGCATTGGATCCTGACAGTACTACCCCGATTATTGTTCTGCTGGTGTTGGTCTTGCTCCACGCTTTTTTTGCCGCCGCTGAAGTTGCCATCGTCACCATTCGCAAATCTCGTCTCAGTCAATTGATCGAAGAAGGCTACCGTCCAGCTCAATTGGTCTCTGCCATGGCCGAAGACGCCACCCGGCTGCTGGCCACCACGCAACTTGCCCTCAAGTTTTTGGGCTTCCTGGCTATCGCGTTGGCTGCCGCCACCTACGGGAACCCGTTGGCCGGCTGGCTGACTGGGTTGAATCTGGCCTGGTTGACTTGGGGCAGCCTCCCCCTGGCCATAGGGGCCATTACCCTTGGCCTGGCTGTCTTGGTGCTGCTCTTCGGTGAATTGCTTCCCAGGGAACTTGCCGCTCGAAACCCGGAACCTTTCGCCTTTTGGGCCGCCTACCCCATGCGAGCAGCCGCCGTAGTTGCCATGCCCTTGGCGCGGCTGGTTGTGGCAATCACCCACCTGTTCATAGGGCAAGGAGATGAGGTTTCCCACGGTCTGCCCTTTATCATTGAGGAGGAGATCAAAACGCTGGTGGACGCCGGAGAAGAAGGGGGCTTCATTGAAGAAGAAGAGAAAGAGATGATCTATTCGATCTTCGAGTTCGGCGACACGTTAGCGCGCGAAGTGATGGTCCCTCGCATTGATATGGTGGCCGTGGAAGTTAGTGCTAGCATTACGGATGCTCTTGAGGTGGTAGTCCAAGCCGGTCACTCACGCGTCCCCGTCTACGAGGAGACGATAGACAATATAGTCGGTATATTCTACGCCAAAGACATACTGCGGTACTGGCGCAGCGACACCCCAAGCCTCAAGCTCAAGGACATTCTGCGTGCTGTGTATTACATTCCAGAAACCAAGAAGGTGGATGAATTGCTGCAAGAATTGCAGCAGCGTAAGGTACATATTGCCATCGTCGTAGACGAGTATGGAGGTACCGCCGGGCTGGTTACCATCGAAGATATCTTAGAAGAAATTGTGGGAGAAATTCAGGACGAATACGATCGCGAAGAAGCATTTATGGAAGTAGTCAGCCAGGATGAGATTATCTTCAACGGGCGAATGGACCTGGACGATGTCAATCATATCATGGGCCTGACACTTCCTACCGACAGTAGCGACACCCTGGGAGGCTTGGTTTATAGCCGCCTGGGCCGTGTGCCCGTTGTCGGTGACCAAGTGACTCTCCAGAATGTGGAGATCACTGTCCTTTCGGTGGTCAGACGCCAGATCAAAAAGGTCAAAGTTGTGCGTTTGCTGGTTGAGGGAGACCTGAGTGACAGCTTCGAAGCTCAGGCGATCAGCCATTCTTCCCCATCTACCTCGAATGCGCACACTTCCAATACATCACCCCATGCCGGAGAGGTTGCCCATGAACCGCGATGAGCTGGTAGCCAGCGCCACAGGCGCCCGCGAACGGTCCTATGCGCCTTATTCGAATTTCAAAGTCGGAGCAGCCTTGTTGGGAAAGTCCGGTCGCATCTATATCGGTTGCAACGTGGAAAACGCTGCCTATGGCCCTTCAATGTGTGCGGAGCGGACGGCGATATTCAAGGCCGTCTCTGAGGGGGAACGTGATTTTGAGGCGATTGCCGCTGTCAGTGAGGGTGGCGCCTCCCCCTGCGGCACCTGCCGTCAGGTAATGATGGAATTCGCCCCTGATATGACCGTCATCATCGCTGACACGCAAGGGCACACGCGCCTCACTATCGTGAGGGATCTGCTGCCCGATGGCTTCACATCCGATCAATTGCCCCGGTCGGCTGGATAGCTGACACTGAAGCAGGCGTTGCCCTAATCTCCCATTCATGGTCGGAGGCTACCATGCCCTATGCAACTGTCGCCGGTGAGCGACTCTTCTATGCCCTGGTTGAGGGGGACCCGGCCCGAAAACATAATCTGATCCTGGTGCACGGTGCTGGCGGAGACCATACTCACTGGCCGGCCGAGCTGCGCCGGATGCCGGGAGTCAACGTGTATGGGCTGGACCTGCCAGGTCACGGCCGGTCAGGGGGGCGGGGTCGCACCAGCGTGGGCGACTACTGCGATACCGTCGATCTCTTTGCTCAGGCTCTGGGATTGGAGCGAGCGTCAGTGGCAGGACACTCGATGGGAGGAGCCATTGCCCAAACGCTGGCGTTGCGTCGCCCATCTTGGCTGGAGCGCGTGGTACTGGTGGGCACGGGCGCGCGCCTGCGAGTGCATCCCCTCATCCTGGCAGGGCTGAACCCCTCAGGGGACTCGAAGACAAGTTTCGAAGCCGCCATTGATACCATCTGCCAGTGGGCCTATGGCCCAACCACCAGCCAGCAAATTCTGCGCAAAGGCCGGCAACAATTGCTAAGCGTGGAGCCGGCCGTCATCCACGGTGACTACGTCGCCTGCGATGCCTTCGACGTGATGGATCGGGTAGCAGACATCAGTCTGCCGGCGCTCATCATCGTCGGCAGCGCCGACAAGATGACGCCACCCAAATACGGCCAATACCTGCGCGACCGGATTGCACGTGCCCAACTGGTTGAGATCAAGGACGGGGGCCATATGATGGCCTTGGAGAAACCGCTCGAAGTAGCTCAGGCCGTGAGGCGCTTCTTAGAAGTGCTATAGAGTCGGTGGGGGGGACTGGATCATCTCTGCCAAAGCCTCCAATTGCTGGCGTGTGCCCAAAGCGATCAGCACATCGCCGGCATACAGAACGGTCGAAGCTTCTGGGGAGATAACGATGCCTCCCTTTTTACGTTTGAGCCCTAAGATGTTGGCACCAGTTTCCTTCCGGATGCGCGCCTGCCCGATGCTGCATTGGTCCAGGGTGCAGCCAGAACCGACCGTCAGATCCTCCAGCAGCAATTCCAGCGTCTCGTCGTGCATCACCACATCCAGGAAATCCACCACGCCGGGCCGGATGAGCATTTGCGCAATGCGGCGTCCGCCCAAGCTGTAAGGTGATATCACGCGGTCAGCCCCAGCCTGCAGCAATTTCGGCTGGGTGTCTTCTAGGTTGGCCCGGGCGACGATGTACAAGGTTGGGTTGAGGGCTCGCGCCGAAAGCACCACCATCAGGTTGGCAGCATCGCTATCCACAACCGCCACCAAGCCAGCCGCTTGTTCAATGCCGGCCTCTTGGAGAACCTGGTCATTACCCGCGTTGCCCATCACAACCAGATACCCCTGTGCTTTGGCCCGCCCAATAGAGGTCTCGTCGTTGTCTATCACTATCAAGGGGCGTCCCTCTCGCTTCAACTCAGCGCATACCTGGTGTCCCACCCGGCCAAATCCACACACAATGTAGTGCCCTTGAATTGACTTGATCTGACGTGTCATTCTTCGTTTCTCCAAAACACCCTGCAATTCACCGGCAACCACGTAGTTGGTGAGCGCGCTGAAAGCATAGGTGATGACTCCTACTCCCAGCAAGATCAGCACAGCTGTGAACAGGCGCCCGCCTTGCGTCAGGGGGTGAATCTCTCCGAAGCCGACCGTTGTTATGGTGATGATCGACATGTAAAAGGCATCCACCCACGGCCAGCCTTCAATCAGTTTGTAGCCGGTGCTTCCGATTATGATGATAAAGCCAAAGATAAGGCCGATGTTCAGCAGACGTCGTTCCAAACTCATCAGCTTGATCCTGGTAGGCTAGATCTTCCTGGCTTACTTGTAAACGATCGGCAAAAAGGTGGGGATGCCTTTCACCGTTACTGGAGCATCCTTGGCGATGATGACCAGGCCATCGTCCAACAAAACCCTGTTTGTCAACGTGAAGCCGGGCGGAATACGGATAACAACGGCCGTATAAGTCAACGTAGCAGTCTCCCCAGCCGAAACAGGGACGGTCCAGGTGATGACGGTTCCGTTCGTTTGGGTGCTGCCATCGCTGATCTGCAGAGGGCCCGGCACCAGGGCCAAGCTGTCCGGAAGCGAGTTGACAGCCGTAGCCAGCGTATCCACAACCCCCGTGTTACTCACCTGAAGCGTGTAGGTCAGAGTGTCACCATTCTCAGCCAAGCTGGTATTGGCATTGAAGACAGATTGTGACAGGTCAGGCCGGTTAACAGGTGTCGCAGCGACGCGATCGAATTTGATGGTGTGACTATCGTATCCCATCCAGACAGTGTGGCTGATTAGGTGCCCCTTCGGAAGCGGGCTGGTGATGACAGCCTGGTAGGTGAAGGTAAGGCTTTGCCCGCGGGCTAGGGGGCCTGACCAGACAAAAGCCGGCTGAGCGGGATCCCAACTGGCGCCGCCACTGACACTGCTGGGGATGGGCAGCAAATCGCTGCTGAAAGTGGCGGTGAAGTAGGCATTTGCCATGTCCTGCCAGCCGTCGTTACGCAGGACAAGGGTATAGGTCAGTGTATCAGAGTCGTGGGCTAATGCCTTATCAGCTTTGATGGTAGAGCCGCCCAACCAGCTCAACCAGCCGGTTACCCGCTGCATCAGGCGCGCGGCGGCCTCTTGGTCCAGACCATCTGGATTGAAGGCGAAGA
The DNA here is from genome assembly GCA_020343875.1 of Anaerolineales bacterium. Lineage (GTDB taxonomy): Bacteria > Chloroflexota > Anaerolineae > 4572-78 > NAK82. The sequence continues at coordinate 4,099,992 of CP070811.1, forward strand.
AGGCCGTGCGCCAGGGCGGTTCTCCCGCCACAGGGCTAGGTCCCGTATTGGTCACCGCGTTAGGCTGGCCTGCTTGACCCACAAATGCCACCTCGGCGCTGCCGGTCGGCGTGAGGGCATCGCTGAAGTTCTTGTAGGGGTAATTCACTTCATAAGGGCCCAGGTAGCTGCCTACTGGACTGTCTACCACGCCTATCACCGTGGTGCTGGTGAAATCTTCGGTATACGCATCTACCCCCAGGTACATGCGGGCAAAGTCATTGGGGCCCTCAGTGCGGAAGAGGTAGTCCTGCCCGTTGTAATAGAGGCGTCCGCCGCCGTCCAGATAAGCGGCCAACCGCCCTTCCTCGGCTGGCGTGAGGGGTTGGTACCAGTCGTAGGCGCTGAACCAGAGGACTATGGGGTACATTTGCAGGGTCGCGCTCGGCGGGCTGGGCGGTTGGCCGCCGCTGAAGCTCCAGGGCACCTGCCACTCGTCGTAGGGGATGCGGTAGGCCTCCAGAGCGTCCCTGTAGTGATCTTCCACGTTGTACCATCGATCATCGTCGACCAGCAGCACCGGCGCTGGCGCGCGCGTCTCGCGGATCGCTGTCTTGGTCGCAGTGGCTGACTCGGCGGTGATCGTCACCGCATCGCTGGCAGCCCACCCTGCTGCCGTTGGCACCTGCACCGTGAGTTCCACCTGGGCTGACTCACAAGGGTCCAGCACTACGTGGTCAGTGATCAGCGAGGTAGGCCAGTCAAAACCGCTGGGCGTTATGCTGAAAGGGGTGGTATGCCCGACTTCGGCTAGATTGCGGATGCGTAGGGTGTGGGTAACGGTATGCCCGAAATTCCCCACCCTTGTCTCGGTTTCAGGCCTCAGTTCGACCCCCACCGATGTGGGTGGTCCCAGAAACCAAGCTATGGAACGGCTGATTACCTCGGTGCGGACGGCCAAATCAGCGATGGCCTCAAACCCGTAGGACAGGTAGACCGCCCGATAAGGTAAGCATTGCCCTACTTGCTGGCCGCCAGACCCATCTTGGTCGTAACTCACCACCGAAGAAGCAAAGTCGGGATCAAGCACACGGATCTCATCAGGAGATGCTTGGTTGTTGGCTCCCCCGGGGCCATCAATGCTGAAGCTGAGGCCATCCAATAAGCCGCCCGTCACGCCCATCAGGTTGAAAACGTTGGTGTTGTCACGCACGTACCGTGCGTTGAGGTAGTTTCTGAAGTAAGGGGCCGAGATGAAGGGGAAATAGTCGTCGTAATAGGCCACATCCTGCCCGCTCAGGAACAGGGCGCCGCCGCTCGTCAGATAGTTGGTCAGCACATCGCTGGCGTCCAGGTAGCCTGGCGAATCCTGCGGTGACGACCAGAAGACGATATCGTAGGCTAGCAGGTCCTCTGCATTCGGCACATCGCTAGCGGGGTCATGTACTGTCCACAGGTCATATGTGTAGCGCAATTCATCCAGTGCCTGACGGTAATATACAATCTCGCTGCCGTAATACCAGGCACCACTGTCCAGCAGCAAGATGGTGGGGGCGGTGATCAGTTCAAAGTCTAGCAGGGTGATCTCTCCTGCATTGATGGGAACCGCGCTAGCTACGGCCACCCGGTGTCGAGGGCTGGTGACGGTCACTGTGTAGCTGCCGCCAGGCAACTGGGCGGTATACACTCCAGTGGCATCAGGGGTTATCTCCACTGGGGTGCCGATTACCGATAGCGAGGCGGTTACCACGGGTTGACCGCCGCTGGTTACCCGCCCGGTGAGGGTTCCAGTAGGCAGTGCAGCCAGGGCGAAATTCTCGGTATGGGTGGTGTCGGTGAGAATCTCAACCGGACGTGAGGCAGACACGTAGCCAAAGGCAGAGGCGGACAGCGTATACCGGTCGGGTGCCAGAGCCAGGGTGTATGTGCCATCGTCACCGGTCCGGGTGATTGCCGGGGGGTCTGGCGTGGAGGGGGCAGCCGTCAGGGTAGCGCCGGGGATGGGCAGGCCATCACTGATGCGGGTGACAACCCCGCTCAAGGTGCCGGATCCTGACAAGGAGGCCACTGCGGCGAAGGCGTCGATACGTCCCCAACCATAGGTGTTGTTGGGAATAGGGCTGCTCAGCGGGACCGCTGTCTGTTTGATGATGGTTTCGATTTGATCCACAGTCAGACTGGGGTCGGCCTGAAGTAAGAGAGCGGCCAGACCGGCTACATGTGGCGTGGCCATCGAGGTCCCACTGTTCTCGCCATAAGCTCCGCCTGGCAGGCTGGAGCGTACGTTCACCCCGGGGGCCGACACTTCCGGCTTGATCAGGTTGCTTCCGTACCAGGTGGAAGGCCCCCGGCTGGAGAAGTTGGCGATCAGGTCTTGACTGGTTACGGCACCCACCCCAAAGGCTTCGGGATAGCTGGCAGGTGCGTCTATGGAGCCAGTGGTAGGGCCGTCGTTGCCGGCGGCGAATGGGGCGAAGATGCCGGCCGCACGCATGGCCTGCACGTCGCTGCGAAAGACATCAGTGCCTCCCCAAGAGCTGCTCCACGAATTGCTGACCACGTCTGGTGGTGTACAGCCAGGTCCCGGATCCACCATCCATTGCATAGCAGCATGCAGCCAGCTTTCCAACCCCATCCCCTGGCTGTTGAAAGCCCGCACTGCAATCCAGGTAGCTCCCGGTGCCACGCCAATACCTTCCCCACCGGCAATCGTACCCATGGTGTGAGTGCCATGCCCATTGCCATCCACTGGGTAAGTCGCCCCGCCTGTGGCGTCGAACCAGTTGCAGGCGTGCAAGTGCAAGCCGTGCGGATCGTAGCCGCGGTAGCGGGTGTGCAGCGCTGGGTGCAGGAAGTCCACCCCCGTGTCAATGTTGGCGACAACGGCGCCAGCCCCGTTCACCTTGAGGGCATTCCAGACCAAGTTGGCACGGATTTGGGTGATGTTCCATTGAGCGATTTGCCCGTCGGGAACAGCATCGGGCGCTGCCTGCGGTTGGTCGTCGATCCGGTATTCACGGTCCTGGCGCACGATCCGCACTTCGGGCCGGGCAGCCAGTGCTAGCACAGTATCCAGGTCAGCGTCGGCCGCCAGGCCGTTGAAAATCCAGAATGAGCGGACATTGGCGGCCTTGCCAAGCGTCTCCCGTTCAGATAACACAGACAACGCACCGCCTTGCGAGTTCTGAGCTGTTGCCTGCAGGGCAGAAATCGCCGTCTGGCGTCGTTGGGCCAGATCGGGCTCAGCCAGTGCAATCGCCAAGTCCGTGGTCCCCCTCACCTCGACGATGATGGGCACCAGATCGCCTTGATTGCCCATCAGTTGCTTGAGAAGAGCAGGCTCGATTTTGAGTCTCAGCCCGGGATCAATGCTTGACGAAGGTGGGCGTAGGCTCTCAACTTCCGGCTTTTCTTCCGGCAGGGTTCTCTGCGCCCCCGCCACCCAGACGAGCGATGAGAGGAGCAAAATCTGGAGAAGAAATACCCAGCCGAGACGGATAAGGACACGCCTACCTGCTAAGAGTCGACCGTTTCTCATACCATAGCCTAGGGGTCTGCCTATTTGGTACTGATGATATCAGGTGCCACGACGGTTCCTTGACCGGCAAAGTCATTAGAGGCAAGGCGCCGCCTTGCCTCTACAGGGCCCCGCCTAAGATTTAGGACGAATCCCGTTTCTCTCAGCCCTGTGGTCGACGGTCAGTATAACATGACTACATATCCCTGACAATAAGGTATCTCAGGCTGGGGGCACGCTGCGTCGAGGCGCCGGTCCCCTTGCGGCCTGGTCGAATATCAGACAAAGCGGCCTCACTTGGTAAGATTGACTCGCATTCTGGCCCAGTTTGTGATATGATTAAAGGTGACTCCCAAGAATTGGTGAAGTACAGGGGGGAGCGGGGGAATTCCCCCTGAGTGCCCCGATTTTCCAAAATCTGGGACGCAGCCTGTAATTAATGCCATCTTTGTGGATGGCATGATGCACCGATAGTTGAATAGCCCAAACCTTTCCCAAAACGTGAGGCTTGTTGATCCTGCGTTTCCAGCGATTGACGGGCAGGACCAGCGGGCGTTTCCAAATAGGAGGAGAAAATGATGATTAAGAAAGTCACGTATCCACGTCAGTGGCTGCTGTTATCCTTGGGCCTAGGGGTGGCCCTGCTAGCTGCCCAATGTGGCCCATCGGCTCCTGCAGGGCCGACCCCGACCGCTACATCTGCTTCTGAGGCGGCGCCTCAGCCTACTCAAGAAGAGGCCGTTACAGAGGAAGCGACCCAAGAGGAGGCCCCTGTTGACGAGTCACAGGAAGTCATCACAGAAGTCGTCGAGGAATCTAAAGCGGTCAAAGCCAGAGAGTTGGAGAAGGGTGTCACTGTGGTGAGCGATGAAGATGTGGCTGCGCCCCGCACAGAACGTGGTGGCGAGTACCGGGATGTTGGCACCTCAGATGCCGTCAGTTTTCACCCCTACCTGGTCTCCGACAGTGCCTCTCTTAGCTATCAGTCCATGGTTTATACCGGGGGCTTGCTGCGGCTGGACGAGAACACGCTGGAATATATTCCCAATATGGCAGAGTCCTACAGTATTTCGGAGGATGGCCTGACCTTCACCTTTAATCTTCGCCAGGACATGAAATGGAGCGATGGTCAGCCGATCACCGCCCACGATTTCCAGTGGACCTACGATCAGGTCATCGACCCGGACAACGAATTCCCCTACCTATCGCAGCTCGAATTCATCGCTTCCTATCAAGCTTTGGATGATTACACGCTGGAGGTCAAAATTGACCAGGTCTACGCTCCTGCCTTGGGCCAGATGTCGGGACTGATTACCCCGTTGCCCAAGCACGTCTGGGAAAACCTGGATTGGAGCGACCCGGAGACGAATTCTGCAATCAACAGCCCCAGCGTAGTCTCCGGCCCCTACCAGTTGCTTGAGTGGAAACGGGATCAGTTTGCCATTTTTAAGGCCAACCAGAGTTATTGGTATCACGGTCCGCCAAACATTGAGCGTTATACCATCGAGATCGTGCCCGATCAAGACATCGCCTATCAGAAGATGAAGAGCGGCGAAACCGATACCGGCATCATCACTCCAGAGAATCTGGCAGAAGCCCGTCAATTGGATAACATCACCGTTTACGAGTGGTGGCCTGCCGTGGCCAGGTGGAGCTACATTGGCTTGAACATGCGCGAGGGCTTCCCCACCCACGACATTAACGTGCGCCACGGCATCAACTACGCGGTTGACAAGCAATTGCTCACCGAGGAAGTGATGCTGGGGCAAGCCAAACGGCTCTGCTCTGCCTATCCCGAAACCTCTTGGGTTTATAACCCCGATGTGCCCTGCTATGAATACGATCCTGATAAGGCCATTGCCGAATTTGAGCAAGCGGGTTATACCTTCCAAGATGGTAAAATGCTGGATGAGAATGGCCAGCAACTAACGTTGACGCTGCTCTATGGCCCTAACACCAACCAGACTCGCGAGCTGATTGCTCTGAGCGTTCAGGATTACCTGGCCGATATTGGGATTGAGGTGGAAATACAGGCCGTGGAGTGGTCCAGTTACCTGGAAGCGGTTCAGGCGGAAGAACCTGATTGGGATATGGCCATTGGCACGTGGTCAGCTACCATCGAACCGCACATCATGTATACTATTTGGGCTGAGGAAAACATTCCTGCTCTAAACTTCGTGGGCTACGTCAACAAAGAGGTGGAAGCCCTCTTTGAGGAAGCGGGGGCCACCTACGACACCGAGTTCCGCAAGGGGAAATATCAGGAGATTCAGAAGATTATTGCCGAAGAGGCGCCCTATATGTTCCTCTTCTATAATAAGACCTGGAGCGGGCAGAATAACCGGATTCAAGGCATCGACCCCAGGCCGCTGGGGATTACCTGGAACTTTGAAGACTGGTACATCGTAGGAGAGTCAGACGAGTGAGGCGATCTCTGACGCGATACATCTTTCGGCGCGGGCTCCAATCCATCTTCCTGGTATGGCTGGCGACCCTTATTGGCTTTACCGTCTATCAGTTGGCACCTGGCGGTCCGCTTCAATTCCTGGATGACAATCCCAAGCGTACCAGTGCTGACTACGATCGTCTGGCTCAAATGTACGGCTTGGAGCGCCCCACCTTGGTGCAGTATTTGGCCTGGCTGACTGGCGAGGATTGGTTTGCTGTGCTTCCCAATGGCCTGGCCTGGCAAAGTGGCCGCTGTATCAGCAACGCCGACAAATGCGGGCGCGGCATCCTCCGTCTGGACTTCGGCCGTTCCTTTTACTTCAAGGGTGAGTCGGTTATCGGTCTGATCGCGCAGCGCATACCGGCCACTTTCCTTCTGGGGGCCTCCAGTTTGGCCATCGCCGTCGTGGTCGGCGTCCCAGCCGGCATTTATGCCGCGCTCAATCGGGGCAGATTGCCGGATCACATCATCCGCTTCGCCACCGTGCTGGTCAATACGGTGCCCGAATGGTGGATTGGGCTGCTGCTGCTAATATTCCTGGGCGGCTACCTGGGTCTGGTACCCTTGGGCGGTATGCAGACCATTGGCGATGGATCTTTGCCAGATCGCTTACATCATCTTATCTTGCCGGCAGTCGTTGGCGCTGTAGGTGGCTGGATCAGCACCTCTCGCATTATTCGTTTTGAGATACTCGAGGTCTTGAACCAGGATTACGTCAGGACAGCCCGGGCCAAGGGCCTATCAAGGCGGGTGGTCATCGTGCGCCACGTGCTACGCAACGCCTTGCTGCCCTTTGTGACCGGCCTGAGCGGAATCTTTCTCCTCTTTCTGTCGGGCTCGATTCTGTTTGAGTTGGTTTTCTCATGGCCGGGTATGGGACGTTTGGCGGTTACGGCCATCAACAGCCGGGATTATCCGGTGATGATGGGGCTGTTTGTGATCAGCTCCTTTTTGGGCATCTTGGGCGTCTTGATGGTTGATATTCTCTACAGCTTTGTAGATCCTCGTGTTAAGTATGAGTTATAACGACTATGGCTCAAGATGCATTAAGGTTGCCCGGTCAGGCGGCAAAACCTATCCAAGAAGTCAAAGAGCAGACCTACTGGGGTGCGGTCCGGTTCAAACTGTTCCGGGATAAGATCACCATGGCCGCCATGGCCTTGCTGATCTTTATGATAGCCATCACCCTGGCCGCGCCTTGGCTGACTGAGAACTTTTTGGGCTTTGACCCCACTGATACCAACCTTCGGAATCGCAGTCTGCCCCCCACTTGGGCGGTCGCGGCTTGGCCCGAGTTCCAGCACTTCGCCAGTACCTGCCAGGCGGGTGGCATAGCTCATTGCTCATGGTCAACCTGGTCAGACGTCCTGTCTGACTCTGCCGCTGGCGTTAAAGCGTGTCTAACGGCTGGCCCGGGCACCTGCCACTGGATGGGAACCGACCAGGCCGGTCGGGATGTGTTGAGCAGAGGCATTTATGGGGGGCGTATCTCTCTACGCATTGGCGTCTACGTAGCCGGGCTATCGATGACGCTGGGTATCGTGATGGGGCTGATCAGCGGCTACTACGCAGCCACCTTGGTCGACGACATCATCAACGCCGTAATCCAAACCTTGAGCAGCATTCCCCTCCTCTTCCTGCTTATTATCTTGTCCGGCGTCTTTCAGCCCGGGCCGGAAGGGCTGGCCTTTCTGCTGGGTATTTTCGGCTGGATGGGTATCTCACGTCTGATCCGGGGCCAAATCTTCTCCATTCGCGAACGGGACTATATCATTGCCAGCCGTGCGACAGGCGCTTCAATCTGGCGTATCATGTTCCGCCACATGCTACCCAATGTCTCGTCCATTGCGATTGTCATCGGTGTCTTTAATATCGCTGGCGCCATCATTGCCGAAGCCGGGCTGAGCTATCTGGGGGTTGGCATTGGCCCTCCCCTACCCAGTTGGGGCAATATGATGCAGGGTTCGCTGGGTAATTTCACGGATGCGCCCTGGCTGGTGCTGGCACCCGGCTTGTTTATCTTCCTGACCACTCTCTCCATCTACCTGATTGGGGATGGCCTGCGTGATGCCTTGGACCCATGGGTGAAATGACGGTGTATTTCCCCTACCGCATGCGCAAGGTACGCAGATCCTTTTCCAGAATCTCCGGGATTTGGGCCTCTACCTGGTCCAGGTCATCCCCCTTGTAGTCATTGACCCTGATGTAGCGACCGCTGAGGGCGTCGAAGCGGCCCGAAGCAAACTCCACCGCTAAATTGGCTGCCTCGGTAGGCGGCACGTCTTTCTCCTCCTCGAAACGTTGGGCCGTATCAGGTAACCAGCGCCGGTTTTCCTCCGTCAGCTGATACTCCGACATAGCGGTGCGAACGAAGCCAGGCCTGAGTGCAAAAACCATGACTCCGTGCTGCATAAGCTCGACCGCCAGGGTCTCCGTGAAGCGCATGACAGCTGCTTTGCTGGACGCGTAGGCAGACCCGTAGGGCAACGGCAGATCGGTTCCTCCCCCAATCAGATTGATGACCCGACCCTTGCCCCGCGCAACCATGCCCGGCACCACTTCGCGGCAACACAGGAAGACTCCCAGTGTGTTAATGGTGACATCGGCCCACCACAGCTCTGGATCCACTTCCCAGGTTGGGCCGATGCAGTTGAAGGCGCCCGCGTTGTTGACCAGCAGGTCAACCGCTCCCAACTCAGCTTCCACGCGGCGTACCATCCTCTTGACGGCGTTGTGATCGGTCACATCTGCGGGTAATGCAAGCGCCATCCCGCTTTCATCCCGAATCTCGGCGGATACCGCTTCGAGTTGGGCAGCGCTGCGTGCAACCAGGGCAACCTTCGCTCCTTCTTCTGCATAGCGTTGGGCGATGGCACGCCCAATGCCACGGCTGGCGCCGGTCACTATGGCTACCTGGTCTTTCAGTTTCATGGCTGAATCCTCCACCCGCTCACATCCTAGATCCACTTTAACTCGTAGGTCTTGACTGGCTTTTCGCGTCCTTTCACGTGCAGTTCGTGATAGAATATGGCGTCCACCGAGCCTTTCACTGCCTGGTACACAGTTTCGCTTATCAGCACCTTCCCGCCGGGAGTGTTTTCTTGAATACGCTTGGTCAGGTTGACTACATCGCCGATGGCGGTGTAGTCCATTCTGTCGGGCAGGCCTACGTTACCTACCACCACCTCGCCTGCGTGAATGCCGATGCCAAAGTTGAGCAGATGCTTCTCACCGCTGTGGTGATGATAGTCGGCAAGGGCTCGCTGCATGGCAGCGGCGGATCGAACCGCTCGCAGTATGTGATCTTCTTGCTCCAACGGCGCGTTAAATATGCCCATCACGGCATCACCCATAAACTTATCCAGGGTGCCTTCATACATCAAAATCGCGGCGGCCGCCATTGACAGGTACTGATTCAGGGCATCCACCAGCGCTTCGGGTGCCAGTTTTTCACTGAAGGCTGTGAAGTTGCGAATGTCGGCAAACAGAACCGTTATCTCTTGCCGATGGCCGCCCAACTTCAGATCACCAGGGTCTGAAGGCAGGCGGTCGACCACGGCCGGGGAAACGTAGCGACGAAACATGTTTTGCACGGCTTGCAGGCGCTTGGTTGGGGTCAGGTCGTCCATGACGATCGCCACGCCTTTGGTCTGCTCGCGGGCATCTTTTAGGGGTGTCAGGTTCAGGCTGAGGTTTACTCGACCTCGCTTGTTCAGCTCCAAGGTAATCTCGTAATTGGAGTATGGAGCTTCTTGGTTAAAGACGTTGGCTATGAGACCAGGCAGTGCAGTATCGGCCAGAAAAGGCAGGGCATTCGCATAGTGATGGCCCAGGCAACGGTTTGCTGGCACCCCCAGCATCATCTCGGCGGCCTGATTAAAAAGGGTGATCTTGCCCACAACGTCGGTGGTGATCACTGCATTGGCCATGCTGGCAAACACGTTATCCATCAGGTTTTTCATATGCGTGGTCTGCACCAGATTCCGTTGCAAGTGGTCAAACAAGGCCGCGTTTTCTAGGGCCAGCGCCGTCTGGTCGGCCAGCGTACCCAGCAGGCGGAGATCTTGGGCGCCGTAAGCTTGGCCTGATCTTCTATGCCCTAGGGCAAAAATGCCAATTAGCTCTTTCTTTTTCAAAATGGGGATGAACCACTCAAAGTTCAGCGTCTTGAGATGTTGACGCTCATCTTTTGAAGCACTTGTGAATTCGGGAGAGAAGTCAATTGTATACTGAGCCAGGGGCTGGCGTTCGGTGACCAGGCGTTGGGTGATGGGTGTCTCTTTCCTGAGAGAGATGCTTTCAGGTAGCCGGCTGGCACCTGGCGCCGGCAGAATTCGCAGCTTGAAATACCCGTTTGATTCCGAGTCCAGCATCAGCAGGGCACTGTGGTCCACACCCAGCGTCTGGCCGATGTGGGTCAGTGCAGCTTTGCTCAGCTCGGTGAGCTGGAGAATATTGCTGATGGCCTGGCCATAGTCGTGGATGACCATCTGGAAATCATAGTGCCGACCCAACAAAATGCGATTCATCAGGCGTTGGCTGATCTGGCGAATGGGTGTGTAGACGATGGTCAGCAACAAAGCCGTGACAGACGCTACCAAGAGGGTGTGGTCCAAAACATGGCTCAGGAAAGTGGCGTCCAGAAAATCACCCAGGAACATCTGCACCAGGTAAACGCCAGTTACGTAGACAGCAACTGTAATCAGGGCTACTACCAACGCACTGGCGGCCTGGCGCGCACCTGTACCCAAATCAACTAGGTTCTCCACAAAAACGGTGTAAGCGAGCAGGGCATCACCCAACACTGTAATCATCAAGCCGGCTGTCCCCAGCGACTCCCGGGATGCTAAGTACATGCCGTAGCCTGCGATCAACACTATGCTGGAAATAAAAGAATAGTGGAGCCTGTTTTTGTGAGCGGGACTTGGGGTTTGGAATTGCTGTATTTCGGCAGTCAGGGCCGCCGCAACCAATAGACTGGCCCAGCAGGCTACGCTTATCGCAAAAGAGACCGTTTGGAGGCCGGCCCGGCCGTTGCTCCAGGTCTGTAACGTGGCCGATGAAACGAGCCAGCCCATATCTAAGATCACGACCAGGGCCAAAACGACTGAGCCAATCACCCAACCCCACGTTGCAATCCACGCTCGCTGCAAAAAGGAGCGCGCAAAGGCCCAATACGCCATACCGAGCACAATCAACCCGTAGGATACCAGTTGCGACCAGCCAAGATTAGGTGTCAGTGCCGGTAGCTCGGTAGCCATTACCACCAGGTTGATATTCCATAAGGCAGTTAAAAGTAGATAGGCCACCAGAAGGCGGCCTGTGGTGTCGATAAGCCGCCGCCGCAGGAGTATGTACAAGCACAACAGCAGGTGAGCCATGGCGCCTGCAAAAGGGATCACGGCCTCAGCGGGTAATGAAAATGTGTTCACTAGCACAGTCTACCTCTCTAGTGCCATTCTTGCTTGGAAGGAAAATCAGCATCCCCATATGGGTGCGTCCCCAAAAATGGGCAAGCACAGAGGCGTATCCTCCCAGATTTGTCCCGATTTCTCAAATATCTGGGACGCGCCCTCCCCATGCTGCCTGGCTGGGCGACATGAGGGATGTTATGTTGGGGGGCCAAGTAGAGACCCACGTCGGATAGTGAGCCGGAAGAGATACCGATCGGCAGGGGAAAAGCCGTCCATCAGTGCCAAGCTAGCCCTCGCAATGACCACAGCTCTGGAATGTATGCCTCCTACCCAAACCAGGCTTTCACCTCATGTCTCATCGGTCTTATGACGAGTAAATTCAGCTCGCAGAAGTCTGAATCAATCAAGGTTAGAGTCTGCCAAAAATTTTAGCATAGGCGCCACAATAAGTACAATCTGGCAACGGAGTTGCTGCCTACACTCTCAGAGAAAGGCCCTGATTTGCATGCCCTCTGTCTGTGACTATAATCGTAAGCGATTGCGCTTATCCTATCCGTCATAGACTGAGGGAATTTTCGTGCTGAAACGTTGGCAATTCTGGCTGGGCGCTGGCATCAGCGCCCTGTTCCTTGTCATCGCCTTGCGAAATCTGCGCTTGGACGATGTGTGGACCGCCATGCGCACGGCGCGATATGGCTGGATCCTGCCGGGTGTGGCAGTCTATTTCTTCGGCGTGTGGGCCCGGACCTGGCGTTGGGATTATCTGTTGCGTCCTATGAAAAGCATCCCTTTGCGCCGGCTCTTTCCGGTTGTCGTCATTGGCTATATGGGGAATAACGTCTACCCAGCCCGAGCAGGGGAAGTCATCCGCGCCTATGTGCTGCGCCGCCGCGAAGGGGTCAGTGTCAGCGCCTCCCTGGCGACCATTGTCGTCGAGCGCGTGTTTGACGGTCTGGTGATGCTCATTTTTGTCTTCGTGGGGCTGCCCTTCACGCCCATGCCAGGTTGGCTGCAAGTAATGGTCGTCGCTGCCTCGCTTCTCTTCTTTGGCGCACTGGCCTTGTTTATGACTCTGGCCATCAAAGTTGAGTGGGCCGAGGTAGCCTACGGTTGGCTCATTGAACGGGTTGTGCCGGCCCGTTTTCGTGCGCCGGTGCGTGGCTTTGCCGATCGCTTTATGACTGGCCTCCACTCGCTGCGTAGCGGGCGCGATGTGCTGATGCTGTTCGTCACCTCTATTGTCATCTGGTTGGCCGAGACGGTGAAATACTGGTTTGTGATGCACGCCTTCGATTTCAGCGTCCCCTTTTGGGTATTGATGCTGATGAACGGCATCGTGAACCTGGCGACCACCATCCCCTCCTCCCCTGGTTACGTGGGAACCTTCGATGCGCCTGGCATCGAAATCCTGTCCATCTTCGGTGTGGCTCGCTCTCTGGCTGCCAGTTACACGCTGGTACTGCACGCGGCACTGTGGCTTCCCATCACGTTGCTTGGCTTCTGGTACATGGGTCGCGAGAGCGTGAGCTGGCGCGAATTTGCCCAGGCCGAAAAGTCCCTGGCCTGATTCTCCAGCCCCCCGAACTGGGCTTACATGGGTAGGTTTTTTCGGTTGCGGCTCGACCAGCGATGAAGTCGCCGGTCTACAATACGACGCCCCACCCGCACCTGACGGTGGGGCAGGTGTAAATGGAGCTGAAATCGGCCCAGCCGGATTGATCCGGCGCCGTATGGTAGCCCTGAAATTCATTTCGGGGCGGGCCGTGCTGGCGTGAGCCACCCCATGGAAAAACCTACCCATGAAAGCTTAACTGGGGGGACAGTCTGCCTTGCAAGGATAGATCCATCCAGGGGAATATCGTCTTCTGAAAAGAGAACTGTTCCTAGCCTTCCAATCGTCTCCGGCGGAGTGCTAACTCCCGCTCGTAATCTGCTGGTGTATCCATATCCCGCAGCACCGATGGGGTGTCCACCTCCACCCAGTGCACGCGTGTGCTTTCGGCCCGCAACACCGATCGCAGATTATCGCTGCTTGGCAGTGCCAGTATGGGCGGCCAGTAGGCGCGTGGCACCACAACCGGGTGCCCAGCCTGCATCTGGTAACTGGGAATATACACGAAATCGGCGCCCCTGGCCCGGTAGGCCTGGGTTAGCTGGGCGATCACATCTCCCTCAAGGGCTGGCATGTCACCCGCCACCAGCAGCGCTGCCTGACTGTGGGCTGCCAGTGCTCGCAGCCCAGCCTGAACGCTGGAAAGCATCTCTCCATGGGCGTAATCAGGGTTGAACACAATTCGTACCGACCACTTCGCCAGGGCCGTTTCCACCGCCGCCCGTTCATGGCCGGTGATTACCACCACCTCATCCATGGCCGATGCCAGTACCACCGAGACGACCTGTTCGATGGCGGTATGCTCTCCAAAGGCTAGCAGCTGCTTTGGCCGCCCCATTCGAGTAGACAGGCCGGCAGCCAGCACGACGGCTGAGATCATAACTGGACCTCCTGGGGCCCCAGAAGAACGGACCACCGAGTCTTATTCTACCATGTACCCATTCCACCGCAAAGCCAAAAACAGGTTGGGGTGGCTGTCACAGTTTGAGGTTTTCGCGCAATGTTGGTATACTGATTGGGATGAAATGTCCAGACAGTCAATGGGTTGGGATGGGTCACCTGTTGCCCGGTTGATGGCCACCTACAATCATACGCGCTGTTAGACGCCGTGTCGCTCAGACCTCAGGCCTGGATGCTAGCGGCGATGGGTTCGTTGATGGCGGCGAACCCCGTTTTTTTGTGCAAGAAGAGCGTTTTGACCTGTTTCGGAAGTGATATGGAATCCACGGCACAAAGAGCCTCAATGCGTCGTAGACCGAGAAACCCTGGAGGAAGCAGATGGGCCTTGAAGGCACCAAGGCACATAGGCTCACGGTTGGCGTGAAGCGCCGGGGGCTTCTCCCCGGAAATGGGGAAATCTGGGCTCAAGTCATCGCGTGGGGGCTAGTGCTACTGTATATAGTAGCTTTTACGCGACTCGCCATTCTGCGTCACGCCAGCTTCAATTCAAGTGGCTTCGACCTGGGCCTTTTCGACCAGGCTGTATGGAACACGCTTCGCGGGCGTATCTTCTTCTACACCACGACCGGCCAACCGCTGCTGCACCTGTCTAACCACGCCGATTTGATCCTGTTCCTGGTAGCTCCTTTCTATCTCATCTACAGCGGCCCCGAAATGCTTTTGTTCCTACAGACGGCCGTGATCGGGCTGGGTGGTTTGCCTCTCTTCTGGCTGGCTAGAGAAAAGCTGGAGAGCAATTTGGCCGGACTCAGTCTGTTGCTGGCTTATTTGCTCTTCCCCACCTTGGAGGTCGTTAACCTGTGGGACTTTCACCCGCCAGCCTTGGCGGCCGGCTTCCTGATGTATGCTTTCTACTTTCTTGACAGGCGCAAGTCAGGTTGGTTCTTGTTCTTCGCCGTTCTGGCCATGGCATCTAAGGAGCAAATCCCCCTGGTAGTTGTTTTCCTGGGCCTGTATGCTATGGCTCGTTACCGTAACTGGGTGCTCGGAATACTCACGGTTGTGCTCGCCATGGGCTATTTTGTGCTGGTTATGTACTGGATCATCCCTACCCATAGCGTGACAGGCGAGCATCTGTTCCTTGGCTACTACTCCTATCTGGGCGACTCTCCGCTGGAAATCGTCGGTACCGCAATTACACGCCCCGACCTGGTCCTGGAGAACCTTTGGCAGCCTGCCAAGCTGGCTTATCTTCGGGATGTGCTGACGCCATTTGCCTATTTGCCTTTGTTGGGCCTGCCCGTACTGCTGATTGGACTGCCTATGTTTGCCATCAATCTGCTTAGCCTCAACTCGGCTATGTACGATGCCAGCGGAGGACAGTATGGCGCAGATGTCGCGCCTTGGCTGGCGTGGGGCGCCTTATTCGGCGCCCTCTATCTGCGCCAGGGGCTTAGCCGGGTGTGGCCAGCCGCTCGACCTTGGCTGACCTACGTCATAAGCCTGTCCCTGCTGCTGGTGTCCATCATATGGCATGTGTTCCATGGTTTTTCGCCGCTGGCGCTCAGTGCACCTAATTGGGAGATCACCAACCACGACAGGCTGGCGCAGCGCTTCATGGCTCAGATCCCCCCTGGGGCGCCCATCTCCGTCCAGGGAAAGCTGTATCCCCACCTGAGCAATCGGATGATTGCCTACCAGTTTCCGGACGTCAACGATGCAGAGTATGTCTTCCTTGACGTGACAACCGGCACCTGGCCGATCCATCCCAACGACCTCAAGACAAAGGTGGATGAGTTACTTGACTCGGGTGAGTTCGGTGTGCTGGATGCGGCCGATGGCTACATCCTGCTACGCCGTGGTGTCACCAACCGCACATTGCCCGACGCCTTCTACGATTTCGCTCGCCCGCACGCCACCACCCCCCAGTACCCGCTCGAGGTTGAGTTTGAGCACGACTTGCGTTTGTTGGGCTTTGACGTGTTGGACGAGGCTCATCGTGAACAAGTGGAAGATGTCCGTCGCGGGCAAATGGCGGTGCGCCTCTACTGGCAGGCACTCCATCCGATCGATTCAGACCTGCGTCTTTATCCCTTCTTCTTGAATGCTCAAGGAGATTTGATTGAGGATACTCAGCAACGTCCTTTGATCGCCCAACTCTGGTATCCTCCCCGCCAGTGGAGGCCGGGCGAAATCGTCATCACTGAGACAATGCCGTGGCAGCTGGGCGACCAATGGAGTCTGGCCGCCGGCGTATTAGCAGGCCCGGACTGGTCGGACTGGAGCCAGCGATTGAAAGTGCGTGCGATTGAATCACCCACACCAGTGCGTCGCTTTCAGGCCAGCACTTGGGTGTATCTGGCCAGCTTCGAGCAAAGCGGGCGTCGGCTGGTTGAGGTTGCCTTGCCTGTTGAGACAGGCTTTCAGCCCTCTCGCCCGCTGCAGGCCAACCTGGCTGGAAAGATGGGGCTGCGTGGCTATGACCTTTCGCCCGGCACCGGGCAGGCAGGCCGAGATCTGGAAGTGACTCTCTATTGGCAGGCCTTGGCGCCTATGGATCGCGACTACACCGTTTTTGTCCATCTGGTCGATCGGGATGGTCAGCTCGTGGCCCAGCATGATAGCCAGCCCTGGTGGCAAATGCCTCTGCCGACCAGTACCTGGCAGCCAGGAGAAGAGCTACCCGATCAGCACAGACTCACATTACCGCCTGACTTGGAACCGGGCACTTACTATCTACAAGTCGGCGCCTATCACTGGCAGACGCTGGAGCGACTGTCAGTCATCGAGAACAATGTCCCCGTGAACAACTATGTGGACTTGGGTAACCTTGCAGTAGAACGATAGGGGGCGGAAGACACCCGGCATCCCCATTCTTATTGGCTTCCCCGCAGTCATTGGACTGGTTGACAGGTCAGTCCGCTTCTAAGAAAGCCTCATGCAAACAAGTGACATTTGTCACTACTTTTACATTTGCGCATGACTTGACAATGATAGCTGATCTCCCTTATACTAGCACTGGAGCAAGTGATAAATGTCACAATAAGTAGTGATAAATTTCACAAATAAGAGTAGAGGGAGTGCTTATGATGGCTTCAGGAAATGGTCAACCCTCTTCACCTGGAACTTTCTTTGAGGAGGTCATCGCCAAGACACCCGGCGGTGAAGCATTGCGCCTTTGCCTTCAATGTGGCACTTGTGGGGGGTCGTGCCCCTCGGGTGAGGACATGGACTACACCCCGCGCCACATTTTTGCTATGCTGGCGGCCAATATGAAGGATAAGGTGTTACGCAGCAACACCCCTTGGTATTGTGTGTCGTGCTACTATTGCACCGAACGCTGCCCACAAGAGATCCCCATCACCGACATCATGTACACGCTCAAGCGGATGGCTATTGCCCAAGGACTTTACGAAGATGCCGATGCACCTGACTGGTCGCAAACCTTCATCGGCATGGTGGAGCAGTTTGGCCGTAGCTATGAGCTCGGATTGGCTACTCGCTATCATCTGACCCATCGACCGTTGGGCAAGATCAGACTGGGGACCTTTGCCCTCGATATGCTGCGCCGTGACCGGTTGGCCCTCACGCCTAGCTCCATCAGGAACACCAGCCAACTGAGGGCTATTCTGGACAAAGCAAAGGAGTTGGAGGGTGCCCAATGAGATATGCTTATTATCCCGGCTGTTCCCTGGAACGTAGTGCTGCCTCCTATCACACCTCAGCCATGAAAGTTGCTGACAGGTTGGGATTGGTCTTTCAGGAAGTTGACGATTGGAACTGCTGCGGAGCTACCGAGTATTTTGCCATCAATCTATTGCCAGCCTATGCCCTGGTTGCTCGCAACCTGGCCCTGGTGCCGGGAGACTTGGCCCAGATGGCTGTGCCGTGCAGTGCTTGCTATGTCAATCTGAAGAAAACCGATAAGTATATGGGAAAATACCCTCAGCTGGCCCAGCGGGTGGGACAATCGTTGGCGGCTGGTCAGCTTGGGTATCGCCCCGGCGGCGTTCAGGTTCGGCATTTGCTGGACATCATTGTCAACGATGTCGGCTGTGATGCGATTACCAAGGGCGTCGTAAAGCCTCTCACTGGCTTGCGAGTGGCTCCCTACTATGGCTGCCTGATCGTCCGGCCCGAGAATGGCTTTGACAACCCCGAGTATCCTACCTCGATGGATCGGTTGTTGCGTGCTCTGGGGGCAAAAGTGGTAGACTATCCCCTCAAAGCCCAGTGTTGCGGCGGCCACATGACCCAGATCAGTGAGAAAGTTGCCTACGAGCTCATCCGCCGCCTGTTGCACAACGCTGCTGAGTATGATGCCGACGTCATTGCCTGCGTGTGTCCCATGTGCCAGCTCAACCTGGATGCCTATCAGGGGAACGTCAATCGCCACTTTGGAACCGATTATCGGATACCCATTCTTTACTTCACCCAACTGATGGCTTTGGCCTTGGGCCTGAGCGCCGCGGATGCTGGCCTGGGATCTGAGATCGTCTCTGCGCAGCCGGCTTTGGCCAAGATTGCGGTGGAAGTGCCCCAGGAGGAGGACAAAAAGGCCAGGAAGCGAGCTGACAAGCGAGCGTTGCCTATGCCCACGATGCCGGATGAGGAGGCGTGATGATGGGTGAGAAGATCGGCGTATATGTGTGTCACTGCGGTTCGAATATCGCGGGCAAAGTGGACGTGGAGGAAGTCGCCAGGTGGGCGGCTGATCTAACCAATGTCGAAGTCTCGCGTCATTACGAATTTATGTGCTCCAGCCTGGGCCAGGAGCTGGTGGAGAACGATATTCAGGAAAAGGGTCTCACGCGGGTAGTGGTTGCTGCGTGTTCCCCCCACATGCATGAGCGGACCTTTCGAGGAGCTTGCGCCCGGGCTGGGCTCAACCCTTACCTCTTTGAGATGGCCAACGTCCGCGAGCACGACTCGTGGATTCACGACGAACCGGTCCAAGCCACCAACAAAGCCAAGGCCCTGGTCAGCGCCGCCGTCCATCGGGTGACGTACCACGAACCGCTAGAGCCGATGCAGGCCAAGATCAATCCTGCCACCTTGGTGGTGGGTGGGGGCGTAGCTGGCATTCAGGCCGCCCTGGAAATCGCCGAGGCCGGCTATCCCGTCTACCTGGTGGAGCGCGAGCCAAGTATCGGCGGCCACATGGCCCAGCTGGACAAGACTTTTCCCACTCTCGACTGCTCAGCCTGTATCCTTACTCCGAAGATGTTCGATGCCGGCAACCACCCCAACATCACCTTGCTCAGCTACAGCGAAGTGGAAGGGGTGGATGGTTACGTGGGCAATTTTACCGTCACCATTCGCAAGAAGGCGCGCTTTGTTAATGAGGAACTATGTACTGGCTGTGGCATCTGTACTGAGAAGTGCCCCAAGCGGGTGATCGACGGTGTTTTTGAGGCCGGGCTGGGCTACCGCAAAGCGATTTATCGCCCCTTCCCTCAGGCGGTACCCAAGTATCCGGTGATTGATGCTGAAAGCTGCATCTATTTTGAACGAGGTAAGTGCAAAGCCTGCCAGATGTTCTGTCCCACCGAGGCCATTGATTTTGAGCAAGAGGATGGAATCGTCACTGTGGAGGTGGGCAATGTCATCCTGGCCACTGGCTATGACCTGTTCGACACGCGCAAAATCCCCCAGTATGGATATGGCCGGCTGGCCAACGTGTTCACCAGCCTCGAGTTTGAACGTATGGTGAATGCCGCCGGTCCCACTGCCGGGTCAATTGTGTTACGCGATGGAGTCACGACACCCGGGAGCGTCGCCATCGTCCACTGTGTGGGCAGCCGCGATAAGAACTACCACGAGTACTGCTCGAAGATTTGCTGCATGTACTCGCTCAAATTCGCGCACCTGGTTCACGAGCGGCTGCCAGGGACTGAGGTCTACAATTTCTACATTGACATGCGCACGCCTGGCAAAGGCTACGAGGAGTTCTATCACCGTCTCCTGGAAGAGGGCACCCACTTTATACGGGGCCGGGTGGCCGAGATCACCGATGCCGTGCGTCGTCCAGGTGAGGAGGGCAAGATAATCGTACAGGCTGAGGATACTCTTATGGGCGCGCAGCGGCGTATACCAGTGGACATGGTGATCCTCAGCCCCGCCATCCAGGCGCGGCACGACGCCAGCCATGTGGCCCACCTGTTCGGCATCAGTTGCAGCCATGATAACTGGTTGATCGAGAAGCACCCCAAGCTTGACCCGGTGGCAACCATGACGGATGGCATCTTCATCGCTGGCTGTGTCCAGGGGCCAAAAGATATCCCCGACAGCGTAGCTCAGGGAGCCGCTGCCGCTGCCAGGGTGCTGGGCCTCATTACCCAGGGCGAGGTGGAGCTTGAGCCGGTACGGGCCATCATTGACGAGGAGCGGTGTTCTGGCTGCCGTATCTGCAACAATATGTGCCCCTATCATGCCATAGACTTTATCGAAGACCCTGGCGTATCGCGTGTGAACCCGGCCCTGTGCAAAGGTTGCGGCACCTGTGTTGCTGCTTGCCCTAGCGGTGTAGTTACTGGGGCTCATTTCAGCAACGAGCAGATTATGGCCGAAATTGAAGGCATCCTGGTTAGCCTGGACGGAAAGGAGCCCATTCCAGAAGTAGAGGCACTGACCGCGTAGTCGTGCGGGTCGAATTTCAAAGCACAAAAGGCAACCGTATGACGAGCTTGCTGTTTGCCAATTGAGGCTTGAGGGTTGATGAGAGAGGAGACTATGAGCGAAAAGGACAACTTTGAACCGGTGATTGTTGGGTTTCTGTGCAACTGGTGTTCGTATCGCGCGGCCGATTTGGCGGGAACTTCCCGGATCAAGATGCCGCCTAACGTGCGCGATATTCGTGTTATGTGCACCGGACGGCTGGACCCGGTTTTTGTGCTGAAGGCGTTGCGGGAGGGCGCTGACGGCGTGCTGGTGATGGGCTGTCATCCTGGCCAGTGCCACTACGTCGAGGGTAACTACAAGACTATGCGGCGCATGGCCTTACTTAAGCGCACCCTGAGGCAGTTCGGCCTGGAGGATGAACGAGTGCGCTTGGAGTGGGCCAGTGCTGCCGAAGGACCCAAATTCGCCGCCACGGTCACCCAGATGACCGAAACCATCCGCGAGCTGGGGCCGCTGAATTGGAAACAGTTGCTCGGCGGCAACGGTCACTTCAGGCCAGTACTCGAACCTGAACTTGAGGAGGTGGCCGCATGAGCGATTTGGAAGTTTCCTTGAGCGGCAAACCGAAGATCGCCCTCTACTGGGCATCGTCATGCGGCGGATGCGAAATCGCTGTGTTGGGTATCCATGAGAAGATTCTTGATGTAGCCAACGCCTTTGACATCGTATTGTGGCCTTGCGTGCTTGACGGCAAGGTGGCAGACGTTGAGGCCCTGAAAGATGGTGAGTTGCTCTTCACGCTCTTTAACGGCGCCATCCGCAACGACGAGAACTACGAGATGGCCCAACTCCTGCGTCGTAAGAGCCAGCTGTTGGTTGCCTTTGGCTCGTGCGCCCACGAGGGTTGCATACCCGGTCTGGCTAATTTCAGCAACCGCCGACAGATGTTCGATTGGATCTATCACAACGCACCCACCACGCACAACCCCGACGGCGTGGAGCCGGCTGCGGGCGGCTGGGAGTTCCCTGAAGGACGCGTCCATATTCCAGCCTACTGGGACACGGTCAAGACCTTGGACCAGGTGGTGGATGTGGATTACTATCTTCCCGGTTGTCCGCCCGAAGCCGACCGCATCTGGGACGCACTGACAGCCATCATGGAAGGCAAATTGCCGCCTCAGGGATCAGTTATCGGCGCTCACGTGACCGTCTGCGACGAGTGCCTGCGCAGCAAGCACGAGAAGAAGATCACAAAGTTTTATCGGCCCCACCAGATCATCCCGGAGCCCGATCTGTGCCTGCTGGAGCAAGGCATTTTGTGCGCGGGTATTGCTACCCGGAGCGGGTGTGGCGCGCTCTGCCCGCAGGTGAACATGCCATGCCGGGGCTGCTACGGCCCCAACCAGGGCGTGGTGGATCAAGGTGCGCGTTTCTTGAGCGGCGTGGCTTCGGTGATAGACAGTCAGGACCCAGAAGAGATCGAGGCCATCCTGGATACCATCCCGGATCCGGCCGGTACCTTCTACCGCTTCAGTTTGCCCCATTCCCTGCTGCACCGCGTAGCTTGGGGCGCCCACCCAGGGGAGAGTATCCTGTCGGGGAATGGTCAGGAGGCTTGATGATGAAACGCATAACCATTGACCCCATCACCCGGCTGGAGGGCCACGGCAAAATTGAGATCTTCCTGGACGACCAGGGCGAGGTCAAAGACACTCATTTCGTCATCCCCGAACTGCGTGGCTTTGAGGTGTTTTGCGTAGGGCGGCCGGCGGAGGAAATGCCCCGCATTACGCAGCGTATCTGCGGTGTGTGCCCCGAAGCACATCACATGGCTGCTACCAAGGCCCTGGATGATTTGTATCACGTCGAGCCGCCCAGTGCCGCCAGGAAGCTGCGTGAGCTCTTCTACATGGCCTTCTATGTTACCGATCACACCACCCATTTCTACGCCTTGGGTGGCCCAGACCTGGTCGTCGGCCCCGATGCTCCCAAGTACGAGCGTAATGTGCTAGGTGTCATCGACAAGGTGGGGCTGGAGATTGGCTCACAGGTAATCGCTTGCCGCAAGCGCAACCACCACGTCATCAAGGTGCTGGGAGGTCGCCACATTCACCCCGTGGCTGGCTTGCCGGGTGGCTGGTCTAAGGCTATGAGCAAAGAGGAGCGAGATGAAATCGAGCAAATCGCCCACGAAAACCTGGAGTTCGCCAAGTTCAGCATTCAAATCGTCGACGACATTGTGCTGTCGAACCAGGCCTATGTGGACTTGATTTTGAGTGACGCCTACACCCAGCCTATCTACTATATGGGGCTGGTAGACGGCAACGACCACGTCAACTTCTATGACGGCACGGTGCGGGTGGTAGACCCTGATGGGAACGAGTTCTGTAGGTACACACCCCACGAGTACACCGATCACATCGCTGAGCATGTGGAGCCCTGGAGCTATCTCAAGTATCCCTTCCTCAAGAAGGTGGGCTGGAAGGGCTTTGTGCCCGGCAAAGACAGCGGTATGTATTGCGCCACGCCTCTCAGCCGTCTAAACGCTGCCGACGGAATGGCCACGCCACTGGCCCAGGCCGAATACGAACGCTTTTATGAGACGCTGAACGGCAAGCCAGTGCACCACACGCTGGCAACTCACTGGGCGCGCATCATTGAATTGCTGTATGCCGCCGAACGTATGCTGGAACTGATTCAGGATGCCGAGATCACCGACCCCAACGTGCGGACCATCCCTACTGAAACCCCCACCGAAGGGATCGGCATCGTGGAAGCGCCGCGTGGCACCCTGACCCATCACTACGTCACCGACCAGCAGGGTATCCTGACCAAAGTCAACCTCGTCGTCGGCACCACTAACAACTACGCGCCCATCACGCTCTCCATCAAGAAGGCGGCCTCAGCGCTCATCCATCAGGGAACAGTCATCACTGATGGGCTGCTCAACAAAGTGGAGATGGCTTTCCGTGCTTACGATCCCTGCTTCTCTTGCGCTACTCACTCGCTGCCTGGTCAGATGCCGTTGGAGCTGGTCGTGCGTGACGCCCGGGGGAATGTAGTTGAACGGTTGAGCCAGTACCTTGACTAAACCGAGGATGAAAACTCTGCTGATTGGCTTGGGAAATCCCATTCTCACTGATGATGGGGTGGGTGTGAAAGTGGCCTATGCGGTGAAGGAGGCACTGGCCTCAGCCGGGCGAAATGATATCACCGTGGCTGAGGCCAGCGTAGGAGGGCTGGCCCTGATGGAGATAATGGTCGGCTATCAGCGGGTCATCCTCGTAGATGCTATCCAAACGCCCAGTGGGCAGCCGGGTACCATCCATCGCCTGACCTTGGACGATATTGTCTCGGCTGCGCCTACCCAGCACAGCGCATCGGCCCATGACATGAATCTGCCCACTGCCTTGGAACTAGGACGTCGTCTGGGGCTTTCCTTGCCACGTGTGGTCGAGATATTTGCCATCGAAGCCGAAGATGTGGTAACATTTTGTGAAACATGTACCCACGCCGTAGACGCTGCCATTTCAGCTGCGACCGAACTAATCCTGCAGTCCCTAGCTCGTCTGCCAGAGCCAGCCGCAACCCATTAACAGGAGGACACCTGATGGTTTCACCTGAACTCTTGCGCCGCTTTCCCTTTTTCGCCGGTTTGACGGAAGAAGAACTCAAGAGCATTGCTATGATCTCCGAAGAGGAGAAGTACGAGGCAAATACCTTTATCTTTCGCGAGCGAGGTAAGGCCGACAAGCTGTTTGTGCTTATCGAAGGCACTGTTGATATCAAGGTAAACACGGATGAAGAGGGATTGCAGCACGAAACAGTGTCCACCTTGACTCATGGGGATATCTTCTGTTGGTCGGCTGTGGTTGAGCCCCAAACCCTGACTGCCTCCGCCTATGCAGACACGCCTGTGACTGTGGTTGCCATTGACGGAGCCGGGCTGCGAGCAATGTTTGAACTGGACTGCCACCTCGGCTATCGTATCCTGCAAAAGTCGGCCGAGATCATATCCAGTCGCCTTAAAGACACACGCATTCAAATGCTCAGCTTGGTGCCCAAGTAGAACCCATTACTGAACGCTTCTTTCTCAAACAAAGTAATACGGGAGCGGCTTTCCCTGCCAGTAGGCCAGGAAGTGCCGCTCCTTGTCGTGCTGGTGAAAGCTAGGCCTGACAGACCAGTCAGCCGTTTTTCGAGTGAGTGTTAACCGTGGCCGTGCCCCTTTTCAGCAGTCAGGTTCTCCGCGCCGGGCAGTTTGCCCGCCAATTTGGCCGGATTGTGAATCAGGATTGGCAGGTGCTGGGGACAAATCCACGTCTCCCCCTCCTGGTAACGCAGCGTCAGCAGGGGGACCTGCTCGCTACCCCGCTCGCAGTATAAGCATAATGGTTGGCTTTGGGTTATCATATCATCTCCTCATAAATATAATAGGCTCTCATATCCCTATATTAATCCGGTAGGTATTCCTCGAAAGGGCCCAACTCGTAATCCTCGCCCGATGGGTGTTCCTCTGAGGTGGACATCAACTGCTGTACCCGAAGTTCAGAAGCGTCGAGCTGGACGTTACACTGCGTTGCCAGGGCCATACCTCGTTCGAAGAGCGCCATAGCCTGATCCAGAGTCAGGTCTCCTGCTTCGAGCTGTTGGACAAGCTCCTCCAATTCGGTAAAAGCTTCTTCAAAGCTGAGGTTATCAATTTCGTTCATCTACTCTCACCTTTTAAGGACGGTTACCTCCTGTCTGGTTATTGGTTGCCGATTCACCCTTGTCTTGGACAGCGGTCCTGAACACGCCGTCCGACACCTGTACCGATAGCAGGTCACCGGGCGATACCTGGGCGACCCGACTTACCACCTGCCCGCCGTCACTATGGGAGACAATCGCGTAGCCCCGGGCCAGAGTGGCGTTGGGATTCAGAGTGGTCAGACGCAACCCCAGGCCGCTGAGTCGTTCGCGTTTCAGAGCCAGCCGGTGAGCGATAGTTGCCTGGGCACCACGGCTGAGATCGTCCACTCGCTGCCGTCGCTGTTCAATCCAGGTCTGAGGCGAAAGCCGCCGCAAGGCTCGCATTTCGCCTGCCAGCAGGCGCTGTCGCCGGGCGATGCTTTCGCCGACAGCTGCCCTTAATTGGGCCCCGAAGAGCCTCAGGCGACGGGCCAGCTCATCCCGATCGGGCGTGACCAGCTCGGCGGCAGCCGACGGGGTGGGGGCGCGTAGGTCGGCCGCAAAGTCGGCCATGGTGAAGTCGGTCTCGTGCCCAACGCCACACACCACCGGGATCGGCGATGTTGCCACGGCTCGCGCAACTCGCTCGTCGTTGAAGGCCCACAGGTCTTCCAAGGAGCCCCCTCCGCGAGCCAGGATGATGACGTCCACGTCACCTACCGTGCTCAACGCTTGTAGGGCACGCACGATCTGGGGGGGAGCATCTTCGCCCTGCACCTGGGTAGGCGAGAGAATTACTTCGACCAGCGGATAGCGACGGCGCAGCACGTTGAGTACGTCGCGTAGGGCGGCGCCGGCAGGCGAGGTGACCAGGCCAATCCGCCGCGGGAAAGGGGGGGGAGTCCGTTTGCGGGCTTCGTCAAAGAGGCCCTCCTGGGTCAGGCGCGCTTTCAGTTGCTCAAACTGGACGTGCAGCGCCCCTAATCCCACCGGTTCCAAGTCGTCAACGTAGAATTGGTATTGCCCGCTTGGCTCGTAGACAGAGATATGCCCGTGAGCCAGCACTGCCTCGCCGTCGCCGGCTGGCAGGTAGCTTAGGCGCGGCAGGCTGGAACGCCACATCACACAGCGGATGCTCGCATCCGGGTCCTTGAGCGTAAAATACACGTGTCCAGAAGGGGCTTGCCGCCAGTTGGAGGTTTCCCCCTCCAACCACAGATTTTGGAGCGTCAAGTCCACTTCCAGTTTTCGTTTGATGTACGTAGTGATAGCACTTATGCTGTAGACGCGCGGTGTGGGGTCGGCAAATAGCGATGGTTGCATCACAGTTCTTCCAGGACAAACAGCCCGCGTGTTTCCTCATCGGACTCAAAGCGTTGGAACCAGGCATCAGCCTGCGAGAAAGGCAGCAGAGAGGACACAAGTCGCGCCCGCGTCTCTATGGGGGTGCTTCGCCAGAAGGTGACCCGCGTGAACTGTCCTTCCATTTGCAGGGTGAAGGTCTGATCCAGAAACTGGAGGGTGTAAGCCCCACTGCGGGGTGCGTAGACCTCAAAGCCTCCCGGGCCATATTCCGGCTTGCTACCGCTAACCACCTGGTGTTTGTCACCTGCTGGGTCGGTGACGGTGATGGTTGCCCCTGCGTCGGGCAGGCTGCCCACCAGTATCGGCAGACCGGTGCCACGCGTCACTTCCGTAGACCATTCTCTCCTCATGGGTAACCTCAGGTCCACGTTGGATGTTGTGCGCCCGTCGGACTGGACCGTTTGTGTCACATTGGTCCCCACCACGCTCAGAGTGAAGGTGCCGGCGAGCAGGCCATCGAAGCGGTAACTCCCATCAGCGCCCGTAGTGACCGTGCGCGCGCCCATCTCCCCGCCCACCAGAGTGAGCTGTCGCCCTGGCTGGGGCACGCCGGTGTGGCCCCTGAGTATTCCGCTGATGACCCCTTGCGCCTCTGGGATCTCTTCTTCCTCCCCCTCGGAGAAGATGAGATGAGTCATCTGCCCCTTCATCGGCACGTCAAAGGCTTGGTCGAGAAAGCGGACGCTATAGGTGCCGATGTGTGGCGCCCAAGTCTCAAAACCGCCTGTGCCATACTCCGGCTTGCTGCCACTGAAGGTCCTGACCGCGTTGCCGAAGGGGTCCACAATGGTGATCTCGATGCCGGCCCGCGGCATCGAGCCGACGATAAGCGATAGGCCAACCCGGCGCTCCATCTGCATTGTCCAGCCTGCTGTTGGAAGCTGGAGCACCAGGTCCAACACCAGCTCCTGACCTGGGGCCAGGCGCAGCCCCTTGCGTTGCGCACCGTTGCCCGCCGCTTGAAGATCGTAGGTGTCGCCTGGCAGATCAAGGAAAGTATATCTGCCGCCAGGACCGCTGATCGCTTCATCGCTCCAGCCCTCGCGCGACAGGCGCATCCGGACGTTTGCCAGTGGCCTGCCTGCCTGATCGTATACCGTCCCTCGAATGATGCCCAGTTCGATCAGTACTTCGGAGGAGAGGTTGACACCGGTATAATAATGCTTGAGGATGGTCACGTAGTCGTTGCCGCGCTGTGCCATATCGTGTGCACCCCACTGGCACATACCCACCCTGTGTCCATTTTGAGGGCCAGGATTGATGCATGGCACGCCGCGCAGATAGGGCACGGGAGCACCAGCAAAGGCGACACTGCTGGGCACCGTATGCCCGCCGCAGTTGGCAGAGAACATGGCGTTGGCCAACTGGCCTTGATATTCAACCACCTCCCCTTCGGTGAGGCGGATCGCTTCGTCAGAATTGGGGTGGATGCGGGCTGGCTTGTAGGTTTGGCAATGGGCGGCGTCGCTACACAGGTCGGCGTTTGGGTGGTGGGGATGCTGGATGGCGTACATGGCGTAGCTGCGTGAGGCGACCGCTTGGGCCTTGAGCGCATCCAGAGGCCAGCTAGGGAACACTTCAGCTGGCACGACACCGCGCAGGTATTCTTCAACGGGCATCACTTGCACAGTACCATCCTCCAGCAGCAGTCGGATGGTGGGCACCCTGGGCTGAATCTCTATGTTTGGCATGATGGTCAGCCGGGCCAGATGATCGTCTAGATCTAGGCAGCGCTGCACCCATGAATTCGGAATGTTGCCGGGACTTTCGGTTGGGTCTTCCCACAAGAAATAGGTAATGGCGATAATTCGCTCGTCTGCCAGACATTCGCGGGCGTGATAGATAATCTGATCGGTGAAGTCGGGATCATTGGCGCCAAAGTTACCCGCTTCGTCTATGATGATACGTGCCGGGGTATTGTAGCGCTGCTCGAAGAGTTTCAACACCCGTCGCCAGCGAAAGGCATACCAGCTCGACAGGGTGGGCTCGTAAAGCCAGTCGTACACACTGCCCCCCGCATGCCCCCAGTAGGTGTGAAAGGCGATGACGTTATCGAAGTAGTCGCGGATAGTATCCACCAGGTAGTCGTAGCCAGCCCATCCCTCTTTGGGGTTACCGTCGTCATCGGGAGCGCCGTCTTCGTGATGACCAAAGGCAAAAGGAGGACACACCAACTTCATCTCTGGCGCGTGCTGCTTGACATGATCGGCGGTTAACCGCACCCAGCTGGCGTAACGCTGGTAAAATTCGGGGCTCTCGTATTTAGACTGATTGCCAGGATTATTGTCGCCGTTTTCGTAGTGCAGATTCATCTCGTTGGCAAAGTAAACGTAGGGATCCAGTTCCTGCAGCTCTGGCCACTTGCTGGCAACCATCTCCCCCAGCCAGCGCGCCCAGCCGGACGGGTCTTGGTGCCATTGTCGGGGATGTTGGAAGCGGACAATGATAGTGGCTTCTGGGTTTTGCGCTTTGTAGTCCCAGACTTGATTGGCGGTCAGGTAGTCAAAGTAGCAGGTGAGGGCCCCCGGACGCCAGCTCAACATTTTGATAGGGTCGGTCGGGCCACCATTAGCTACCCACAGGCCAGGACGCCGCATAGTTACTCCTCCGCTGGTCTGCTTGACAGCACGCGTCGTCGCTTGCAGCGACAGCTTTTACTCCAACAGGATTCTGCCTGATGATTATGACATGAAAAGTCAGGGGGCGCAAGGTAGTACCGTAGTAGGCATCATGGTCCAGGCTGCTAGCACCAGGCTCAGTATCAATGTCAGCCCTGAGAGCGCCAGGCCCACCTGCACGCTGAGTGGTGCGTACCACAGGCGGACGGTGTGATGTCCTTGGGGGAGTGGGACGCCGCGCAGTATTCCATTGGCCCGAACCAGGCGTGCTGGTTCATCATTCACGCTGGCCCGCCAGCCTGGATAGTAGATCTCGCTCAAAACCAGCAGCCCATCGGCCACGGCTTCTACCTCAAGGGTGATTTCATTCGAGGCCAGGCCCGCCACTCGCACCCATGATCCGTGGGTGGGACCGGGCAAGGCTATGCCGAGGGCTTCAGCAACCACCGCCACTTGGCGCAGGTCCAGCTCGTCGGCGCCAAGCCGGGTCAGGGCTGAGGCCGGGTCGGGGATGATCTCCACGGCGTGGACCACCCAGGCGCGCGGGAAGGGATCGCCCATAGCGTAGACACGCGCCTGGTTTTTATCGCCTTGTGCTTCGCCCGGGGGGAAAACTTGAGACAGGCCGGGGCCCTCCAGGTCCCGCTCGCTGAGCACATAGTTTACGTTCATGAGTTGCCAGCGGCGCCATTCGGGTACCGTGGTCTCAAAGGCTTCGAAGCTGTCCAGATGCAGTGGCGTGTTGCCGGTGATGTCGTGCAGGCCGTACACGCTTGCAGCACCTGGCCCGCCCGGCAGCAGGCCGGCGCTGGCGATTCGTTGCGGTTCCCGTGCGGCACTGGTCTGAGCCTTCAAAAACTCGGTCAGGGGGGTCGGGTCGAAGGGGCCAGTTGGCCCCGGCTGTTCCAGGTTAAAACGCCAGTTGATGCTGAATAGGTTGAAGGCAATCCAGCCTGCCATCAGTGCCATACCCCACGGCCGGCGCAGCGCAGAGGCCTGGCGCAGCGCCAGCAAGATCAGGCTCCCCGCCAGCAACACCAGGCCAAAGACATGGTGTCGCAGTACACCTTCAAACAGGTCGGGGTGTTCGCTTCCTACCCAGCCATAGAAGAAAAGGGCCGTCAGTGCCAGGCCCGCACCAAAGATGATCCGCAGGCCTCGCTCAAAGCGGCGCAGCCTGGCGCGACGCAGGCGACCTAACGGCCTCACCCAAACCAGCACACCATAGCCGCTCAACATGGCTGCACTCAGTGCGTAAATCAAGAAGGCCCGTTCTTGGTGGCGCACTGCATCGAAACCGGGGGCCATCAGGTAGAAGAGAGGATAAAGAAAGGTATTCCCGCCGAAGGCCAGCAGCATGGCTACCAACCCAGACACTGCCCAGAAAACCACGCTGGCCCGGGGGCGCCCCAGGGCCAGCGCCAGGCCAATTAAGACCAACGGTAGAATCCCCACGTACTCCGGGGAGCCGCCGAAATAGCCAGGGTAGACCAGCGACACCAGCTCGTGCAGCGGAAGCCCAAAGCTGACTGCAGCGTAATTCAGGTTGGCGCGCGGCGAGTGCGCGATGAACTCTAGCGTGGGCAGCAGTTGAGCAGCGGCCAACGCAAGGGCCAGTAGTATAACCGGTAGCAGATAGGCGACAGATGTCAGCAAATAGCCGATACCAAACGGTAGGCGTCGGTCAGGCGTCTGCAACCAGCTCTCCAGGGAGCCATGGTTCCAGTCGGCGGGCAGCTGTGACAAGACGCGGAAGAGATAGAAGGCAACCGCCATGTATACCACGTAAAGCGATGTTTGTGGATGGCCAGGCAGAAATGATAGTCCTAATGTCAAACCGGCCACCACCCAGCCTCTAACCAGTGATTTCCAATCTCTGTCACCTGGTCTCGAACTTCTCGCCGCCAACACATCCATACTCAGCAGCACCCACGGGGTCCAGGCGCTCACCTCCAGGATCGTTAGCTGCTGGACGGGAAAGCCGGTCAGGTAGCCACTGTAGGTGAAGACCAGTGAGACGACCGTTCCGGCGAAACGGGCCTTGCGCAGGGGGGCGTCGGCTTGCCGGGCCAGGCGCCGTCCAAGCAGGTAGGCGCCGAATGCTGCCCAAGAGAAGTGGGCCACGGCCTGCAGTTCCAGTGCCCACACCGGGAAGCCCAATCCCAGCCAATCGAGTAGAAAGGCCTGCGCGATTTGTGGAATATAAAGGGTACCCGACTGGATGTCGGCCAGGGCGGGCTGGCCCCCATAAAGAGACGGGTTCCACATTGGGAGCTGCCCGGCGGTCAATTCGCGGGCGGCGTACGCACGCAGGGGGTAGTATTGCTCGGTGAAATCACCGGCCGGGATGCTCATTCGATCTGCCGGATTGGGGGCGATCAGTCGCCAGAAGAAAAGGGCTGGCAACAGGGCCAGGATAACGACGATCACCAGGTCGGGCCGGGGCAGGCCGTAGGGCTGCCTCAGCCATTTCAGTGGAAAGCGGGGGCGCAACTTATCCAAAACAAACCTCTCAGGTAATGACCCATTCTACTCCAGCTTGAAGCAGGTCGCGACGGAAACAGCTGTCTACTGCCGGCTCCTGCGCGTCTGTACCACCATACGCAAGAAATTGACCGTGTGGCGCCAGGCGTGGATGTGGCTCCTCTCGCCAGCGTAGATGGTGCGGATGGGAACCCAATCCAATCTGAAGCCACGCCTTACGCAAATAACGATCATCTCTACCTCAAACTCGAAGCCTGCCTCGCTGCTGGCCACTACCGCCTCCATTAGGCGATGGCTGATCAGCCTGTAGCCGGACTGATTATCGCGGATGGGCTGGCCTATGGCCCACGAAAAGCTCCATTTCCCCACCGTGTTGGCCAGCCGCCGGCTCAGCGGCATGTGGCGGAAATCCCGCGCGCCGATGATCAGGTCCGCGCGATGAGCGGCATAGGCGCCCAGGAATTTGGGGATCTCGGCCGGGTCGTGCTGGCCATCGGCGTCCAAGGTGAGGATTGCTTCGTACCCGCCGTCTAGCGCCCAGCCGAAGCCCGCCCGCAGCGCCGCCCCCTTGCCCTGATTGGGCGTTTGGCGCAGCAGGGTCGCGCCAGCTCCCTCTGCGCGGTCGGCGGTGTCATCTGTCGAGCCGTCGTCCACCACGAGCACCGGCAGATGAACTCGGGTGCCGGCCACCATCTGTGCGATGTGGTTCGCTTCGTCATACGCAGGTATGAGTGCCAGAACTCGAGTCATGACATCCTTTATCTTACTGCCCAGAGCCGGCCGGGTGGGCCTTTAGCCTGGCTTACAAATCCGTGACCTTCACTGCCTTATACGGTTGGCGTCTTCCCCGTCAACGCCAGCCCCTAAAATCCAGTGCTCCGCTATAAGACTGGCACAACCTCAGCCCGGGTGACCCGCATCAGCTCTTGCGAGGTAATGCGCAGCATGGCGTTGATCTCGCCTCCGCCGCCAAAGATTTCTACATGGGTGATGATGCCGGGGTCGATAATGGTGCGCAGCCGGGTCCGATGCCCAAAGGGAGGCATAGCCCCCACGGCGTAGCCAGTGATTTCCAGCGCCTGATCCGGGTGGGCCATCTTGGCTCGTTTGCGCCCCACATTGTAGTGGCGGGCAACCAGGCGACTGTCCACCTTGCCCGTTCCATTGGCGATTACCAGCGTGGGCTGGCTGTCTACCAGGAAGACCAGAGACTTGATGATTTGCTCTTCGGTTACCCCCAACGCCCGCGCTGCGTCGGGCACAGTAGGGGTATCTTCAGGCATTGGAAGGATTTCGGCGGCGATGTGGTGCTGCTCGATGAAGCGCTGTAGGTCATTCCGGGTGAACATGGGCTTAGCGGCCTGGTGCCTGACGGCTCAGCGCACTACCGTTGCCCAAGTACTTGCACGCTGGCCGGCCCAGGACTTCGTCTTGGGCTGCTCGTTTCAATCTTGGCAGTGGCGATTGAGCTGAGGGTTGCTTTGCGGGCGCTTCTTGTACCCCGTTAATGATGCGCCTCCAAACATACGACCCCCTCCGGTCCCACCCAGGCGTTGTGTGCTACCCCTGCCGGTAATTCCAACCGGTCGCCCGCGCGGAGTGTTGCCTGTTGGCTCTTTCCTGGAAAGCCGAAGGTGATTGAGCCTTCGACGACGTAGATGACTTTGTGATAGGAATGCGTGTGTGCACTATACACATCGCCCGCCGCATTAGACCAGCGATGGGCCTGCAACCCCTCTCTGCCCAGAATTTGGCGTAACGTTGATTCTTTGGGTGGCCCTTCTTCAGGCCATGGTTGGATGTGGATTTCACTCATTTGCAGGAAAGCCCTACCTCAATCTCTATCTAACTTGAATTTTTCATATCTCGCATGCCATTATAACCAGGAACTGACCGATGTGCAACAGCATCGGATCCAGGGGGCGCGTCCTGACTGGTATGGAGAAGGGGGTGTTGGGCTAAAGCAAGAGACGCTTATCCCGTTTGCCGGCTGGTTTCCAGCGCAGTGCGGGCCAGTTGGGCCACGCTTTTAGAGATGAGCTGGCCGTTTTCGTAAAAGTCAACCAGGCTCTCATCCGCTAGCAGCAGGCTGTGGCTGGCCAGATGCTCGGCTGTTCCCAATTCTCCCAGGCACCAGGCAGCTAGGCCACGAACCTGCGGGTTGGGGTCGTCCAGGCAATGGAAAACGCCTGCCACTGCCCCTCGGACCGCCTCCGGCATTACCTGCCCCAGCCGGCCAATGGCCCACAGCGTCCCGGCCCGGAAACGGACTGCGTCTTGTTCTTCCATATCTAGGCAGGAGAGGAGGATAGGCACAAATTCGGCAAAGCACTCTGGGCAGCTGCGAAGGATTTCGCCTATCGTTTCTGGGGTTCGCCAGCCGATGCCACCTGATTCGTGGTTGATCAACCACATTAGACGGCGCACATGGTTACGGACAAATTCGGGATCGTCGGCGGCGATGCGGCCGGCCGCCAGCCCAATGACTTCTACAGCGCGCCAGCTGATTAGTGGATCTGTGTCGTAGGTTAGCGCTGTGAGGAAACTCAGTACGCGCTTTTTGCGCCCGGCCAGCTCGATAATGGCCTGATAGCGCTGCTTCGCCAGCCAATCCCGCAACTGCTCTTTACGATCAGACGCCATACAGGTAGTAACAGGTGCGACAGACCGCGGGAGCTGGCGGCGCGACGGGGGATTCGGACTCTTCACCACCAATGAGGGCGTTGATGGTTGCTTGGTGTTCCAGTCGTACGCGAATCTCGTAGGTACGCCGAAATTCCTGGTAGGGGATGCTATCCCAGATTGCCTCCAGCCGTTCGGTGTTGATATTGCCAAAGCGCTGAGTAGCTACAAAGTGCCGCCTGCCGTCAAACACCCGGTCTTCGGCGTACGAAAGGGTGATGCAGGGAGATACATATCCAGCCCAATTGACGAAGAGATTGTGCAACGGATCGTTCTCGCACATCATCAACTCCTGGGGTTGCAGAGCGTAAAAGCGCACGCCGAGGCCTTGCTGTTTGGCTCGCTTCCTCGCCTCGGCCATGGTGGACTCCACGTCGGGCAGTGGAGGACTATCATGGCTGAAGAGACGGCGCCCGTCGTCTTCTTCTTTCAGAATCACATCCATGTTCTTGAAGACGATCTGCTCTATCCCCAATTCATGGGCCAGCTCAATGTAGGTCAGCAGCTCGTGGTAGTTTTCGCGCATCATCACGAAGACCATCATCATCCTGGGAGTCTTGCTGCCGCGTGAGCTTTTAGCCTCGCGCAAAGCCTCCACGTTGTTGAGCACCGTCTCAAACTCGGCCCCTTGCCGAATCCGTTCGTAGGTTTCAGCGCTGGCTGCGTCAATAGAAAAGGAGATCCAGTCCAGACCTGCCCACACCAGGGTTTCCGATAAGCCGGGATCGAGCAGGGTGCCGTTGGTGCTGAAGCCTACTTCGCAGCCGGCCTCTTTGGCTGTGCGCACCATGTCGGGCAGGCGCGCATGGGTGGTAGGCTCGCCACCCCCTGTCAAATCCACGCCTTGCGTCAGGTGAAAATACTGGGCCATGTGGGTAAAGGTATCCCACGACATTTGAGCCGCTTCGGGGCGTAGGTCCGACCACGGGCACATCACGCATTCCAGATTGCACTCCAACGAGGGCTCAACCTGAAAGAGTGTGTAGGGCCTTTTAGGTTGAAACAGGTACCTGAGACTGTTGAGCATCGCCGCCGTTTTTGTCTATTCGAGGGTTGAAATACCTTCTTCGGCGCCCGGATTGGCGTATTCGGCCTCTAGCATCGTCGGCGCAGCTAATGGGTGGAACCAGCCTTGCAGACTGGGCATTCGCAAAAAGACTTTGGTAATCTCGGCAGCAACGGCCGGGGCGAACAGGAGCGGTAGCATCAGGCTCCACTCCCGCCAGCCCAGGAAGGCGGTGTTGAAAATAGGGTCAAGGAAGGGCACATAGATGATGGCTAGCAAGATTGCCAGCGAGGAGACTACGGCATATTGCATCCACTTGTTGCTGACGAGGCCGATTTGGAGGATGCCGTACCGCTCAGAGCGGGAGGTATAAGCCCGGATCAACTCGCTGATGGACAGCGTGCCAAAGGCCATCGTCTGGGCGATGATTAGGCCGTGGCCCGTGTAGCCATGCCAGTTGAGGCCAGCGATGAATGCCCCCAGCACAGCGGCCGTGATGACGATGCTCTGGACCATAATGCCCACCAGCATTTCGCGATTGATCACCGGCTCATCAACCGGGCGGGGCGGGACCTGCATCGTATCCGGGTCGCCTTTTTCCATACCCAAGGCCAGGGCGGGCGCGCCGTCGGTGATCAGGTTCAGCACCAGAAGCTGGATGGCCGTCAGTGGCAGAGGCAGGTTAGCCAACATAGCCAGAAAGATGATCAGGATTTCGGCCACGTTGCAGCTGAGCAGGTAGAAGACGAATTTGCGGATGTTGGCGTAAATGATGCGCCCTTCCTCGACTGCGGCTACGATGCTGGCGTAATTGTCGTCGGTCAGCACCATATCCGAAGCTTCTTTGCTCACGTCGGTGCCGGTAATGCCCATGGCCACACCGATGTTCGACCGCTTGAGCGCTGGAGCATCGTTCACGCCGTCGCCGGTCATAGCCACCACGTGCCCTTTGGACTGCAGTGCCTCGACGATGCGGACTTTGTGCTGCGGCGAGACTCGGGCATAAACGTCTATCGATTCGACGACCTCCGCCAGCTGTTCGTCGCTCATCTCATTAAGTTGGATGCCGGTCAGCGTTCGGTCGCCGCTGCGCAGGAGATCAAGCTGACTGGCGATGGCCACGGCCGTATTGGGATAGTCACCGGTGATCATCACCGTTTTGATGCCGGCGGTGCGCGCCTCAACAACGGCCGGTTTCACCTCGGGCCGGGCTGGATCGATCATGCCGATCATGCCCAGGAAGGTGAGGTCGCGCTCCACCTCCTCGGATTTCGGTTCGTACGGCGCCTCGTCCATCGGGCGGTACGCAGCGGCTAACACGCGCAGTGCATCCGAGGCCAGTGATTCGTTGACCCTCAAGATTTGCGCGCGATCTTCATCTCGCAGCGGGCGCACCTCCTCGGCCACCATGATATGCGTGCAATGTTGCAGCAGGATATCAGGCGCCCCCTTCACAAAGGCTACATACGGGGCTGCAGACTCTTCGTAGCGCGGTAGCACCGTAGGACTCAAGACCTGGTGAATAGTGGTCATCCGCTTACGGTCCGCTTCGAAGGGGATTTCGGCCACCCGGGGCAGAGTCCGGGTCAGCTCGTGTTGCCACAGGCCGGCTTTGGCCGCGGCCACCACCAGCGCCCCCTCGGTGGGATCGCCCACCATGCGCCATCCTGCGCCTGGGCCTTCGTCCCTGGACTCCAGCAGCGCGTCGCTGCACAAGGTGCTGGCGTGAAGAGTAAGGGTAGCCGCCGGATTCTGGGCCAGATTGAGAGGTTTGCCCTCCAGCGAAAACTCCCCCTGCGGGCGATACCCTTCGCCACCGATGCTGATGATTTGCCCCCCGGCCCACATACGCACCCCAGTCATCTCATTTTGCGTCAATGTGCCTGTTTTGTCGGAGCAAATGGCGGTGGCGCTGCCCAAGGTTTCGACCGCAGGCAGTTTGCGCAGTAGGGCGTGACGCCGGATCATGCGTTGCATACCCAGCGCCAGCACGATGGTGACCACTGCTGGTAACCCTTCGGGCACGGCGGCAATGGCCAGGCTGACGGCCACAATAAACATATCCAGCAGAGTATCGGTGAGGGGCGTGCCGGCTGGGTTGCGGATCACGCCCAAGATGAAGACCAGCCCACATACACTCAGTGCGGCAATGCCCAGCGTCCGCCCCAACCTGTCGAGTTTCACCTGCAATGGAGTCGGTTCGGCTTCGTACGATTGGAGCAACTCCGCAATTTTGCCGATCTCGGTCTGCATACCGGTTTCGGTGACAATTCCGCGCCCCCGCCCGTAGGTGACCATGGTGCTCATAAAGGCGCTGTTGCGTCGGTCGCCGATGGGAACTTCGCTTTCCAGAATTGCCTCCGCCTTCTTGTTGACCGGCACGCTTTCCCCGGTCAGCGAGGCTTCCTCGATGCGTAGATTGAAACTCTCGGTCAGCCGCACATCGGCGGGCACATAGTTGCCTGTCTCCAGAATGACCAAGTCGCCGGGCACGACTTCACGTGAGGGCACCGTCAGCCGGTGTCCGTCGCGGATCACGTCAGCCTCCGGCGCGGTCATCTTTTGGAGGGCAGCCAGGGCTTGTTCGGCTTTTGACTCCTGTACCACGCCCAGAATTGCGTTCAGAATGACAATGGTGAGGATGGCGCCCGCTTCGAGGTAATCGCCTAGCAACAACGAGATCAGGCTGGCCACAATCAGGATGAGAACCACAAAGTTGTTGAATTGGGACAGCAACATGCTCCAGAAGCCGGGGCGTGGTTGTTCCTGCAGCTCGTTATAGCCAAACTCGGTTAATCGGTCTTGGACGGCTTGGTGGCTGAGGCCGCGATCCGACGAGGTTTGTAGTTCTTCTGCCACTGCCTGGGGGGATAGCGTATACCACGGTTTTGCCATAGTGCTTTTGTCCTTAACCTCTGGTTTTCAGGAATCTATACCAGTCCAGTCTCCGCACGAACTGATTCATCCTAAAGACCAACCCAGCACGAGCCAGCCCCTTGGCTGACACGCAAAGGGTGTGTCTCAGGTCGTACTACATAATTTTACCATGTGTCTACGAGAGACGACAATAAGCCTGCCCTTATCTGGTCTAAGGTTTTCCTTAGACTGATATAAGGTGGAAACTTATTCTATTTAGCTGTGAAATCGTATACAATGAAGGGTGACCAGGGTACTACCAACGTTAGCATAGGCCGGGGACGCATGTTGTGCCCGGTTTGATGGGTTGGGTTGCCGGTGGCTCGGTCTGGGCCGGGGAAAGGAGGGAGGTGCACGAAAACACTCTCAAAGATCCGGTGGTATGGGCGTGATAGAGCTAGACTCGCCCCCTATCAGACGTTTGACAGTCCGTCGCATACCAAACTAAGAAGGAGGCTTCATAATGAAACTCAGTGAAGACTGGATGGCTGTGGTCGTGGGCTTTGCGTTCCTGATACTGATTTGGATCGTCAATCTGCCCGCATTGCCATGGCCGATCCTTGGCTTTCTCAAGTAGCTTGCCTTTCGGGCCAAGAAGCTAGTGCCTCGCTGGGAGTATTGACAGCCTCGCATGCGGCCCTCCAATACCCTAGAGACTTTTGAGAAGGGGTACTAGTCACTGGCAAATCCATCCTAATGGACAGTTAAGGAGGAAAGACAATGTCAACCAGTTCTGCAACACCTGCCCGGCAAAGCTCCAAGACGACGGGGCTGATCGTGGGCTTGGTGATAATCCTGTTACTCGCCTTTCTTATCGCCGAGCTGGATGCCGGCATTTCGGCCTGGTTCAAGGCGCAAGGTATCGGCAAGAACCCCTTTGAGTATCCGCTGGTGGCGGCCATCTTGGGCCTGATCGTCAACTTCATCTTGCGCGCCGCCAACGTGCATGATTTCATCAAGCCGGCCATCAAAACCGAGTTCTTCCTCAAAGTCGGCCTGGTGCTCATGGGCTCAAAAATTGCCTTCGGCGAGATTCTGGCCAAGGGCGCTGGCGGCCTGATCCAGGCCCTTATTATGGTCAGCTCGGTTTTCTTCTTCACCTGGTGGCTGGCTGGCAAGTTGAAGATCGCTGATACCCTCAAGGCAGTCATGGCCACCGCCGTCTCCATCTGCGGCGTGTCGGCTGCCATCGCCGCCGCCGGCTCGGTGCTGGCCAAGAAAGAGGAGATTACTTACATTACCGCCTTGGTCATCATCACCGCGCTGCCCTTGATGGTGCTTATGCCGTTCATCGCCCGGGGCATAGGCCTGCCCAATGACGTGGCTGGCGCCTGGTTCGGCGGCAACATCGATACCACCGCTGCTGTGGTGGGTGCTGGCACCATTCATGGCGAGGAAGCACAGCAGGTGGCGGCAGTGGTCAAGATGTCACAGAACGTGCTCATCGGCGTGGCTGCCTTCGCCCTGGCCCTTTACTTCGTCATGGTGGTCGAGCGTAAGCCGGATGAACGCCCCAGCGCAGCCATTATCTGGCATCGCTTCCCCAAGTTCGTGCTGGGATTCATCCTGGTCTCCA
Organism: Anaerolineales bacterium; assembly: GCA_020343875.1. GTDB lineage: Bacteria > Chloroflexota > Anaerolineae > 4572-78 > NAK82. The sequence goes on from CP070811.1 coordinate 4,139,802, forward strand.
TCCTGACCTCGGTGGGCCTTTTCACCAAAGACCAGATTGGCGGCATGGGTGTCTACACCAAGTGGTTCTTCGGTATGGCTTTCTTCTGCATCGGCCTGGAGCTTTCCTTCAAGGAAATCGGCAAGATGGGCTGGCCGCCAGTCGTCGTTTATATAGCGGCTACGGTCTTCAACACCTTGCTGGCCCTAGCTGTTGCGTCGATCATCTTTGGCGTACTGGGGTTCTAAGCGGGCTTTGCAGCAGCATACCTACCCTCTCGCAGTTCTTAAACCTGCGAGAGGGTCAACATCACTGGAGGTGTATTTATGTCAGAGTCAGAAACCCCTTTGCTCGACGAACTCGAAGAAGGGCCCTGGCCCAGCTTCGTCTCGGAGATGAAGCGGGCCGCCGAAAGGAAAGAATCGGCCCAAGACCTGATGCGCCAGCTGGAGCGTTCCTACAATGACAGGATCGGTCACTGGAAGCACGGGGGCATCGTAGGCGTCAGGGGCTACGGCGGGGGGGTAATCGGCCGCTACTCCAACCTGTCCGACGAGTTCCCGGCCGTGGCCGAATTTCATACCTTTCGCGTGAACCAGCCTTCCGGTTGGTTCTACACCACCCAGAAGCTGCGCGAACTTTGCGACGTTTGGGACAAGCATGGTAGCGGGCTGACCAACATGCACGGTGCTACTGGCGACATCATCTTGCTGGGGGCACCCACCGCCGAGCTGCAGCCCTGCTTCGATGATCTGGCCGAGATCGGCTTCGACCTGGGTGGATCGGGCAGTGATATGCGGACGCCCAGCTGCTGTGTGGGCCCCGGTCGCTGCGAGTACGCTTGCATAGATACCCTGGACCTGCTTTACAGTATCACCATGGAGTACCAGGACGAACTGCATCGGCCCATGTTCCCCTACAAGTCCAAGATCAAGATTTCGGGATGCCCCAACGACTGCGTGGCGTCCGTGCCCCGTTCCGACATCTCGATCATCGGCACCTGGCGCGACAAGATCCGGGTGGACCCGGACGCGGTGGCTGAGTATGCCACCAATGGCATTGACGTCCAGGCCGAGGTGGTGGACCTGTGCCCCACCAGCTGCATGAGCTGGGATCCCGGGACAACGACGTTGGCCATCAAGGACGCCGAATGCAACCGCTGTATGCATTGCATCAACCTGATGTCCAAGGCCTTGCGCCCGGGAGTCGAGCAGGGGGCCACCATTCTAGTTGGTGGCAAGGCACCTATCGTGCAGGGCGCGCTGCTCTCCTGGGTCATCGTTCCCTTTATGAAGATGGAACCACCCTATACTGAGTTCAAGGAACTGCTTGAGAAGATCTGGGATTGGTGGGACGAACACGGAAAGATGCGCGAGCGGCTGGGTGAGCTGATCAATCGTCTGGGCATGCGGGCCTTCCTCAAGGCCGTGGACCTGCCCCCCGCCCCGCAGATGATCAAGATGCCGCGCGCCAACCCCTACTACTTCTGGGACCCCGAGGAGGTGAGGCGAGATGGCGACTAGAACAGACTTTGGCCCTCCCTATTTCCGAGAGATGCTCCCGCCGGTGGTCGAGAAGAACTATGGCCAGTGGAAGTATCACGAGCGCCTCAAGCCGGGCCTGCTGAAGCACGTGGCCGAATCGGGTGATGAACTCTACACGGTGCGGGTGGGCTCGGCGCGCCTGGTCAGCACGGACTGGATCCGGGACGTGTGCCAAATCGCCGACCAGTTCTGTGACGGCTACCTGCGCTTTACCAGCCGCCATAACTTGGAGTTCCTGGTCTCCGACAAAGACAGAGTGGAGCCACTCATCCAGCACCTGAAAGCGAATGGCTACGCCGTAGGCGGCACCGGGCATACTATCACCAACCCTGTTCATACCCAGGGCTGGATTCACTGCCACACCCCAGCCACCGACGCCTCAGGCGTGGTCAAGGCGGTCATGGACGAGCTCTTCGAATACTTCGTTGACTGGAAGCTGCCCGCCTACTGCCGGGTTGCCCTGGCTTGCTGCCTGAACATGTGCGGCGCGGTGCATTGCTCCGACGTCGCTATCCTGGGCATTCACCGCTTGGTGCCCGTTATAGACCACGACCAGGTACGTGCCAAGTGCGAGATCCCGAATGTGATTGCGGCCTGCCCCACCGGCGCCATTCGACCCGACCCCAAGAACAAGACGGTGAAGATCAACGAGGTGCGGTGCATGTACTGCGGCAATTGCTACACCATGTGCCCCGGTATGCCGCTGGCCGACCCCCAGGGTGATGGCGTTTCTATCTGGGTGGGTGGCAAGATCTCCAGCGCCCGTACACCACCCAAGTTCTCGCGCCTGGTGATTCCCTTTCTACCCAACAACCCGCCTCGTTGGCCAGAGGTAACTGACGCTGTCAAGAACATCGTCGAGACCTGGGCCAAACACGCCCGCAAACACGAGCGCATGGGGGAGTGGATTGATCGCGTTGGCTGGGAGCGCTTCTTCGACCTGACCGGTATTCCCTTCAGTGTTCAGCTCATTGACGACTTCACCCTGGCACCCGAGACTTATCGGTCAACGCCCACGTTCAAGTGGTAACAGGGGGTGACTCTGATGGCGGAGGCAACTGAGGAGCTCAAGACTCAGGTCGTCGAGTTCTTCAAAAAGAAGAACAAGATGATGACCAACCGGGACGTGGCCAAAGGCCTGGACATTGATACTCGAACCGCTAAGAAAGTACTTAAGGAACTGGTGAATGAGGGCACGTTGGAGTTCACGTCTTTCGGAGGAGCCACCTTCATCAAGCTTCCTGAGGAATAACAGGCATTGGTAGTCAGGCATCGGTGGTCGGATGGCAGGGCTTATGCACAGCTGCCATTGACTGTACCCGCCTCGTACCACTCCTGCCCGCTATGCCTGCGCCCGCCGTACCCTACCGGCCCGTGCTGACCGGGGGGTAAGTATTGGCACGGGCAGGCGGCTCTACCAAGCGAGCTGTGGTAAGTGCGGGTTGTCTAATGATATTGAACGGAGGTGAGATATGCCTTTTGTCCAGCTGGATGGGATCGAAGTTGAAGTAGACGAGGACGGTTTCATTCAAGAACCTGACAAGTGGACTGAAGAGCTGGCGGCGGCCATCGCCAAGACCGAGGAAGTAGAAGAGCTGACCGAGGATCACTGGAGGGTCATCAACTACCTGCGCGGCTACTACCAGGAGTTTGGCATCGCGCCTATGATCCGCAAGCTGTGTAAGGAAACTGACTTCAAACTGAAGTATATCTATGAGCTCTTCCCCAGCGGACCAGCTAAGGGCGCGTGCAAAATCGCCGGGTTACCCAAGCCGACCGGCTGCGTGTAATCTGGCCAGCAGCCATTCCTGAGTAATTAGCAAGTTCCACACAACTTGGGTGGCTGATGGCCATTGGCAGCGGCGTGGTAGTCCCTTATGTTGTGCTAGCGACTACAGGCCACAAGTCATAGGCCATCAGCCATCTTTATGTTATAAGGGGGGCTTATGGATACCTCCACGGCTCTATGGACCTTAGCCTCGTATTTTATCATCGGTTTGTCCTATTTGGTTGGCCTGACCTTTGTGCTGGGCTTGATGTGGCGGCTTTGGGGTTATCTGCGTACCCCCATGCCCTGGCCGGAGGCTACCACGCCGGCCCCTGAAACTGAAAGTGGGGCAGTGACGCGGGTCATCGGCGACGTGTTCCTGTTTCCCAATCTCTTCAAGGCCGACAAGCTTCTGTGGGCCGGGGCTTGGGTCTTTCACTTGGCACTCTTCGCCATCCTGTTCCGGCACTTGCGTTACTTTACCTTCCCGGTGCCTGGCATAGTCCTTACCATGGAGTCGCTGGCCTTGTTCTTCGGGTATCTGTTTGGCATGGCTGTCCTGTATCTCTTGTGGCGGCGCCTGGCCCTGCCGCGCACACTGTACCTGTCAGGCCTGCCCGACTACTTTGCTCTGGTTCTTTTGGGTATTATCGCCGGGACGGGGATTATGGTCAGCTATTGGGCGCACGTCTATCTGGTGGATGTGAAAGCCTTCATACTGGGATTGCTTACCTTGCATCCGGTTCCACCTCCCATGCATCCCTTATTTATTATTCACTACTTGCTGGTGCTTGTGTTGATGTTCTATTTCCCCTTCAGCAAGCTGCTGCACGCGGGAGGCGTCTTCTTCAGCCCCAGCCGCAACCAGCCCTATCAAGTTCAAAAACCGGGTAAGCGTTACGTGAATCCCTGGGATTATCCGGTTCGATAGGCATTCAGCGGGACCGGTTTTGCAGATCGAATAGACTTCTGGAGGAGATAGGGGAATGGCCAAATTCGACGAGACTCCGATTATCCAGGATCCGGCCAAAGCGGGTATCCTGGCCCCGCCCCCCATTCGTGAGCATGCTACGGCAGCGATGCGCTGTTGGCCTGGCAAGGCCAAAGACCACAAGGCGATTGACCTGCCCGAGGAGCGTGTCCCCGATTGGCAGCAGAAAGCTATTGCCAAGCTGGGAGAGCTGCTGGAGAAGAACAAAGCCTTGCGGGTCTACATGGACATCTGCGTGCGTTGTGGTGCTTGTGCCGACAAGTGTCAATATTACCTGGGCACCGGCGACCCACAAAACATGCCCGTCGCTCGCGCCGAACTGCTGCGCCAGGTCTTCCGGCGTTACTATACGCTGGGTGGGCGTTTGTTCCCTGATCTCAGCCACGCTGCCGAGTTTGACGAGGAGATGCTGGAGAAGTGGTACATCTACTTCTACCAATGTTCCGAGTGCCGGCGCTGCTCGGTCTTCTGCCCCTACGGCATTGACACGGCCGAGATTACTATGGCCGCCCGTGAGATTATGAGCAGCATCGGGGTTGCCACCAAGTACGTGACCGAAGTGGTGGCCAAGGTCTACGAGAGGGGTAATAACCTGGGCATCCCGCCTCTGGCGTGGATAGACAACTGCGAATTCTTGGAGGAGGACGTGGAGGAGGAAGAAGGCATTTCCCTCCGCTTCCCGGTGGATGAGCAAGGGGCTGACGTGCTCTTGGTGCCCCCATCGGCCGACAACTTCGCCAACGTGGATACCATGATCGGCTATGCCAAGCTTTTCCACCTGTTGGGTATCCGTTGGACAACCAGTACCTACTGCAACGAGGGAGGAAACTTCGGACTCTTCCTCAACTATTACAACCTGAAAAAGGTCAACAAGCGCATTATCGATGCGGCCCGCATGCTGGGTGTGAAGACCATCATCTGGGGTGAATGCGGCCACGCTTGGCGGGCTGGTGTTCTCACCCCCACCCTGAATGGGCCGATGGATATGTTCGATCCGCCTTACCCCTACCATATCAGCCAGTTTATCGTGGATATGCTGCGCAAGGGGGCCCTCGACGGCAAGATAGATAAGAGTGCCAACGACGATTACCTGGTCACTTATCACGACCCGTGTAATCCGGCCCGCAGCAGCCAACTGATCGAGGAGCCACGTGAAGTGCTGCGTGCCTCCTGTAATCGATTCGTGGAGATGCCGGCCGACACGATCCGCGAAAAGACCTTCTGTTGCGGCGCGGGCGGCGGGCTGCTGACCGACGAGGTGATGCCCATCCGCATGGCCGGCGGCAAGCCGCGCGCCATGGCGGTCAAGCACGTGGGGGCTAATTACTTGGCTACTCCTTGCGCCATCTGCAAAGCCCAGTTACCGGAGGTGATGTCCTATTGGGATGTGCCGGTTCAGGTAGGTGGTGTGATCGATCTATTGGCTAACGCGCTGAAGCTCTGATGACGGCCGCTGATTCGTCGTGGTGATCTGCGATCAGTTGATCAGGAGGGATTTGATGCGAAGAATAGCCCTTATCCTGGCAGTTTTGATTATGCTGGCCCTGATCGTGGGCTTTTATCCCACTTACGTGGAGAAGCCGGTCAAGGATGGCTCCGGGCCCATGGCCATCCGTCTGGCTCCTGAGTTGCCGGCACCCCAAACCCATAGCCCGCTCGACTGGTGGCAGACTCATCACATGGATGTGGTCAACCAAGGCCACCTGACCCAGGACGATTGCCTGTATTGCCACGATCCGCAGACTTCGTGTAACAATTGCCACAACTACGTGGGCGCGAAGCCAATCACCGAGTGAGAAAGGCCTACCTGATAGGCGACACGGGGGAA
>CP070811.1:4146011-4175842 GCA_020343875.1 Anaerolineales bacterium
GGTCTCAGGTTTTCTGAATGCGCCATATGCGGTTGCACGGGCACTTCTGTTCCAACGCAACACCACGCGCGAAATACGCGGGCGGGTGTTCAGCACCTTGTTCGTCGTGCGGGATGTATTGTTACTCATTGGTATGGCAGCGGCCGGCTTGGCGGATCTGTTCGACGTCCGGCTTCTGGTATTGGCCGCGGCAATCATCACGGCTGGAGGTGGCCTGCTGGCTTTGGTGCTGCCGGGGCTGGGGCAACCGGCGGCCGAATGGCGGCGCGCCATCCGCCTGTTGCGTGGCGTAGCCGAAGCGCCAGAGTTGGGGGTGGGCCGAGCCGCGCTCTTGGCTGATCTGGATCGATTTGCCAGCCGCCTGCCGGCCTTCTCGGCCTTGAGTACCCAGGAGCGGCAGAGCCTTCTCAAGGATATGCGCTATATCGAAGCGCCTAGCGGAACTGCCGTGGTGCGGTATGGCGAGGTCAGCGATGCTGCCTACTTCATCCTGGAAGGGCGGGCCGTCGCGGGTCGTGTGGAAGACGGCCAGGAGCAGGTGTTGGAAGTTCTGAACGCTGGTGATTTCTTTGGCGAGATTGCAGCCCTGACCGGGGTTCCTCGTACAGCCAACGTGGTGATCGAAGAGCCCGGCACTCTATTGCGTGTGCCGGCTGCCACTTTGCGGCAGATGGTGGCTAAGCCGGAACTAAACCGTCTCTTCCTGTCCAAGATGACGGAGCGCATGGTGCGTATGAATATGCTGGACCTGCCCAGGTTTGCCGGCCTTGATCAGCAATCGCTGCGGGAGCTGCGCACGCCGGACCCGCAGCCAGTACCGTAGCAATGTTGCTCCCCGTGCATTAGACTTGAATTGGCAGCCTGTTTGGGGATGGCCGATATGAACCTGCAAAGTAAACTGTCGTCGTGGTTCAACGTTCAGCCGGGCGAAGGCCGCCTGGTGTCCTTATTGTTGTTGAATTACTTCCTGTTGGGTGCCGCGTTTAACTTCACCCAAACAGCGGCCTTCGCCCTGTTTCTGGTGGAATTCGATGCCCAGACCCTGCCCTTCGTCTATATTGCTAACGCAGTGGTGGTCAGCCTGATCACCTTTGCCTACTTAAAGTTGGGTGAGCATCTTTCCTTTTCAAAGCTGCTGGTTTTCAACCTTGGCTTTCTGCTGCTTCTCATCAGCGCGTTTCGGCTCGGCCTGGCGTTGACCGGGGCTGGCTGGTTGGTGTTCAGCCTGCCCATCTTGTTCCAGGTGTTGGTCAACTTCGGCAACATTGAGTTTTGGACCTTAGCCGGGCGTGTGCTCAACGTGCGCCAAGGCAAACGCCTCTTCGGCCTGGTGGGGGCCGGCATGTGGGTGGCAATTGTGATCACCGGGTTTTTGATGCCTCCCCTGGTGGCGTTGTTTGGCACGGCTAATCTGCTGCTGCTGGCTGCCGGGGCTGTGATGGGCGCGTTGGTTCTACTGCTAAGCATAACCCGCACCTTCGCTGATCACCTGTCCGCCCCGGCCCCAAGCAGGTCAACCCAGGCAAGAAGCTCGAGCGCGGATTTGCTGAAGAGCCGCTATGTTATTTTGATGTTTGCCCTGGTCATAATTGCCTGGGTAGGGTTCTTCTTCCTGGATAACCTCTTTTATGGTCGGGCTGCTGCCCAGTACCCAGATGAGGTGCAGTTGGCCAGCTTTCTGGGGATCTTTCTGGCCATACTGGGCATAGTGACCCTGTTCAGCAACACATTCCTCGCCGGCCGTGTTATCAACCACTATGGCTTGCGGGTAAGCATCATGGTTCTGCCGGTCATACTGCTGGTCGGCGTGGCGGCCATGGCTGTTATCGGCAGCGTGCCGGGGGTCGTGACCCTTCTATTCTGGACTACAGTGCTCGCCAGGCTATTGGAGATGGCCTTGCGGTTCTCAATTGACCGCTCGGCCTTCACAATCCTCTATCAACCCCTTCCTGCTCATCAGCGCGGGCGTGCCCAGACCATGGCGGAGGGTATCTTCCAACCACTGGCCAACGGCCTGGCCGGGCTGGCTCTTCTGGCTCTAAATGTCTTCTTCCCCTCCGGTACGGTACAGCTCATTTATGCCCTATTCTTTATCGTCATCGCCTGGGTGGTGGTGGCGGCCCTGCTGGCTCGGGGCTACCCGGCTATGCTCATGAAGGCGCTGACCAGGCGTCGATTGGGGGATGCCCAGCTATCCTTGGCGGATGGGTCCAGCTTGGTAGTGTTGCAGGAGGGATTGCGTAGCCAGCACCCTGGGGTGGTAATCTATTCCCTGAACTTGCTGGAAGAGATCCAACACGCATCACTGCCGGCCTTTCTGGGTGAGCTATTGGCACACCCGGCTCCTGAGGTCCGCAAAGACGCGCTACAGCGCATCGAGCGCCTCGAAGTAAGCACGGCCTTGGAGGCCGTCCGGCAGCGAGTGGCTCAGGAGCCGTGCGTGGATGTGCGCGGCACGGCTCTGTATACGTTGGCTGCCCTGGGGGAAGCCGAGGTATTTGAAGAGGTATCTGGCTACCTGGAGGACCCTGAGCCGCAGCTCAGGCGGGGAGCCTTGGTCGGCCTGTTGCGCAGTGGCGGGATTGAGGGTGTGTTGGCGGCTGGTCACAAGCTGCTCCAGATGTGTGACTCTGCTCAGCCGGCTGAGCGCGTTCTGGCTGCCCAGGTTCTGCAGGAGGTGGGCGTCCGCAGTTTCCATCAACCTCTGACCCGATTGCTTGGCGACGACGACCTGCAAGTACGGCGGGCGGCGCTGCTGGCTGCCGGGCAATTGAAGAGTGCCAGGTTGTGGTCATTGGTCTTGGCACAACTGGGTTCGCCCAAAACCTGGGCAGCTGCTACTGCAGCTCTGGTAGCTGGCGGCCAGTCGGCATTGCCAGCGATTGGGGCCGCCTTGACTATGCAGGGGCAGGATCGTGAGATGCTCACTCGCCTGACTCACGTTTGCGGCCGTATTGGCGGTGATGGCGCAATCGCCCTGCTGAAAGACAAGATTGATTTTCCTGACCAGGAAGTCCGCACTCAGATCTTGCATGCGCTCGGCCGGTGCGGCTATCGGGTCAGCAGCGAGCAGGAGACCAGCCTCGTCGAACGACAGATCGAAGCAGAGGCTGCCCAGGTCACCTGGACACTGGCGGCCTGGATAGAGATCGGCCAGGACGAAGCGACTTCCCTCTTGCGAGAGGCTTTAGCGGCTAAGTTGGAGCAGAGCCGGGCGCGCATCTTTTATTTGCTGTCGTTTATCTATGATGCCGAACTGGTGTTGCGTGCACGCGATAATCTGACCCGAGCCTCGTCCGAGAAAAAGGCTTATGCCCTGGAGGTCATCGATATCCTGGTCTCAAAGGAGTTGAAGCGGATACTTCTGCCTTTGTTGGGTGATCTGTCTCCCCACCAGCGCCTGCAGGATCTAAGTGCTGTTTACCCACAAGCCAAGCTGACATCCGATCAGCGCCTTAAGGAGATCATTGTCGCGCCCGATGGGCAGTTGGATACTTGGACCAGGGCGGTGGCCCTATACACGGTGGGCTTGGCATCGGCGGTGCATCTGCAAGAGGCAGTTGTAGCTTCTTTGTCTGCCCCGGACTCCCTGGTCCGAGAGACTTCCGTATGGGCCCTGGCCAGGCTGAACGGTGCCTTGCCAATCAATTACATCGATCAATTGCGTCACGACGTTGACACACACACTGCTGAGGCCATCCGGCAACTGGATGCCATCAAAGACGGCGACCATCGGGCGCTGTCCACTATTGAAAGGGTGGTCATTTTGAAAAGAGTGGGCATCTTCGCCAATACACCCGATCAAACTCTGGCCGAAGTGGCAATGCTGTTGGAGGAGGTTGAGCAGAAAGCAGGCCAAACTATCTTTAGGAAAGGGGAAACTGGCGATTGTATGTATATCATCGTGGATGGCGAGGTCCGTGTCCACGATGGCCAGCGTACCCTCAATCACCTCGGGGCGGGAAGTGTATTTGGTGAGATGGCGCTGTTGGACTCAGAACCACGGGTCGCCTCAGTCACGACTGTGACCGAGACCCGCTTGCTGCGCCTTGACCAAGAACCCTTCTATGGCTTGATGGATGCCCGCATCGAAGTCGCCCGCGGCATTATCCGGGTTTTGTCTGAGCACCTGCGCGCGCGTGTTCGGGATCTGAACGATGCCCGTGGGCGACTTGAAAGACTGGAACCATCATCGGAGTTTAAATCGGCCTAAGGCAAATGCACTCTATGCACCCGCTTGAGCAATATCTGTCGGCGACAATCAGGTCTCAAAAGGAGGTCTATCTGGCACATCGGCATCACACATACGGTGCGAAAGAGTTCGTGCAACGGCTTTCGCGCGAAAGACTCAAGAATACAGGACAGAAAAGGCGTGAACATGCTGGCGACAACTGAGAAAGTGAGTATTCTGAAGAGCGTCAGTATCTTCGTCGAGACTCCTGAGGAGACTCTGGCCCAAGTCGCGGCTCTGCTGGAAGAGGTCACCCTCAAATCTGGGCAAATCATCTTCGAGAAGGGGGATATCGGCGCCTCCATGTATGTCATTGCTGCTGGCAGGGTACGCGTGCATGATGGAGAGCGTACCTTGAATCATCTCACGGACCGCGACGTATTTGGCGAGATGGCGTTGATAGACTCGGAGCCCCGTTTGGCTTCAGTGACCGCTGTGGAGGACACCCATCTGTTGCGTCTGGATCAGAAACCCTTTTATAAGCTGATGGACGAACGGCCTGAGGTGGCGCGCGGGATTATCAGAGTTCTTTCTGAACATTTGCGGGCTCGGGTGCGGGATCTGGGCGCTTTGCGGACCCGCTTGGAACGGGTCATTCTTCCTCTGGGGATTGCCTTATCAGCTGAAAAGAACCTGGATCGGCTGCTGGAGCGTATTTTGGTAGAGGCCAAGGCCATGTGCAACGCCGATGCTAGCACGCTCTATTTGCGCAGCGATGAAAACTGTCTGAGGTATGCTATCACCCAGATCGACTCGCTGGGGATTGCAATGGGGGGCACCACGGGTAAAGAGATACCTTTTCCCCCCCTGTGCCTGGTTGACGAGGCAACAGGTGAGCCCAATTACAGCAGTGTCGCCACCTACGTCGCCCTGAGCGGCCACTCGATCAATTTCCCTGATGTCTACCGCGTCGAAGACTTTGACTTTTCCGACACCCAGAACTTCGATAGAAGGCATGGTTATCGTTCTGTTTCTAGTCTGACCGTCCCGCTCAAAGACCATACTGAGCAAGTGGTGGCTGTGCTTCAGTTGTTCAACGCTATGGACCCGAAAACCGGTGAAGTGATCGCCTTCGACCTGTATCAGCAGTTGGTCGTCGAGTCGTTAGCTTCGCAAGCCGCTGTGGCTTTGAATACGCAGAGTTTATTACGCAGCCAGCAGGCATTGCTGAAGCTCGAACACGAGCTACAGATGGCCTACGGTGTGCAAGCCAGTTTGCTGCCGCGCGAGACACCGCAGGCACCTGGCTGGGAGTTCGCCGCGCGTTGGCAGCCGGCGCGCGAGGTAAGCGGCGATTTCTATGACTTCGTTCCCTCTCATCAACAGCTGGACATAGTCATCGCCGATGTATCTGGCAAAGGTATGCCGGCTGCCCTGTTCATGGCGCTCTCCCGCAGCACCCTGAGGGCCAGTGTGGCAGCCACCCCCTCACCGGCCGAGGGCATCCAGCAGACTAATCGCTTGCTATGTGCCGATTCCGGAAACAGCATGTTTGTCACCCTCTTTTACGCCCAGCTCAATCCGGCCACCGGCCAGATGACCTACGTCAACGCGGGACACAATCCCCCCTTGCTTTATCGTGCGCAGGAAGATGAGCTGATCGAGCTCACCCGGACCGGCATGCCGCTGGGCCTATTTGAGATGATCGATTTTGAGCAGCGGGTGGTAGAGCTGGATCCCGGCGATTTCATCTTGTTGTATACGGATGGCGTCAACGAGGCAATGGACGCTGACGGTGATGTTTTTGGCGAGGAACGCCTGCGGCAGGTTCTGCTTGAAAAGCACCAGCTGAAGGTGGAAGATATGGCTGAAGCGCTGGAGGTAGCTCTGACCAATTTCACCGGGGGGGTGGCTCGCTCCGACGATATCACCTTTGTGATTGCCAGGCGGCTTTAGTCGCTTGAGGAAGCATAGTTGTACCTGACATCTTTTTCTGCCTGCAGTTAGTCTGCTATGTGGTTTGGATGGGGGGGGTTTGAAGGAGGTGTTTCAGCCTTTTGCTCAGACGTTGAATCAGCCGCCGGCCAGGCACCTGTTGGGACCAGATGGGGCAGATACGGGACCTGGTCGGGGGCGGGGTGGCCATTCAAAATCCCCTGACAGTCTTGTGAAGTCGATCTGCGCATGAAAGGAAGCCCCTGCAAACGCAGGGGCTTTTTTTCATGCAGTCACAGGGTTGTACCGCTCGGAGGTGTCCTTAAAGGAGGCTGGACTGTCGTCAGCCCTAGTGTCCATGCTCCGGGCTGTGTACGTGGCCATGTTCCAGCTCTTCGTTGCTCGCCGGCCGCAGGCCAACGATCTTGACGTGGAAGTGCAGTGTCTCGTCGGCCAGGGGGTGGTTGAAATCAAGGGATACACCCTCCGGGCGAACGTCTGTCACGTAGGCCTCAAAGGCCCGCCCCGATTCGTCTCGCATGCGGAGTGCCATGCCTGGTTCCAGGGTCAGATCTGGAGGAAAAACATCGTGGGCGACCACTTCCACCGCGTCCGCATCCCGGGTACCGTAGCCATCGGCTGGCGCTACCACCACATCTTTCTCATCGCCAACTGCCATCCCATAAAGCGCTTGCTCAAGGCCGGGGATAATCTGCCCTTGCCCTTGCAGAAACTCCAGGGGTTCGTTATCCGTAGTGGCGTCAATCAGCTCTCCGTCTGCAAGACGCAGAGCAAAATCGATGCTGACCGCCAGGTTATCGGCAACTGTTAACTTCGTTTCCGCCATTATGCGATTTGTTTTAAAGCTTGCGCACGTCGGCAGCGGCCGGGCCTTTTTGCCCTTGCTCAACTACAAATTCAACGCGGTCACCTTCCATCAGGCTCCGGAATCCTTCTCCAACAATGGCAGAGTGATGCACAAAGACATCCTCTCCCCCATCGCGGCTGATGAAGCCGTAGCCTTTCTGGTTGCTGAACCACTTTACGGTTCCGGTCAGACGTTCACTCATTTCTTGACAATCTCCTTTCCCTATGAAGGGATATAGCTTTGTGGCGCGGGGTTTGTTAGGGGCGTAAAAACAAACCGCCCAGACTCAGCAAATCTGGACGGATGCTAATCACCTGAACAGAACTTACCATGCCTTTCAAAGCAGCAGTATACTCCACACTTGGCAACTTGTCAAAAAAGCGAGCTGTCGGGTGTGCCCCAGAATTTGGGGACATGGGGACAAACCTGGGGCGGATGCGAGGGAATCCCCCGTTCCCCCTGTGCTTTCCCAATTTTAGGGGACGCACCCTGAGCTGTCTGCAACGGTTTACCTGTCCTTGCAGTACCTGCTCCATATCGTAGCGTAGATCAGCGCGCAGACAAGCCCCAGTCCGGGTGGAATAGCCAGCCATCGGAGGGCTGCCGTCAGCGAGGTTTGGTCAGCGAACAGGCCGGTGAAGGAAGCGCCGATTCCGCCCGGCAGCCAGCCCAAGCCCATCACCAGCGCCGAGGCCAGCCCCACACCGCGTGGCCAGGTTTCTTGGGCCATGACAATGGACACAGGTAGACTGGCGCCCAGCAGAACACCGACCAGTATCACGGCTCCCACCTGCGCCGGACCTCCGGCGGCCATAAAGAGCCATTGCATAGGCCCCAGAAGGCCCAGGCTCAGGGCCAGTACTTGCCAGCGACCAATCCGATCTGAGAGCGTGCCGCCTATTAAGGTGCCTATGCTGATGGATACCAGTAAGGTGGTCAATATCTGCCCGCTCTTCACCGCCGACCATCCCTGGCCTTGCAGCCATTCCGGGAGGTAGGTGACCAGGCTGAGCTGAAACCAGGAGCGGCACATCACCGCCAGAATCACCAGGATCAACCCTGCCAGAGAACAGTTCTGGGCGCGGGCTCGGTCTTCAGCCGTCTGCGCTCCAGCGGGTTCGGAGCTGGAGCTGGTGCCTGTGCCCCAGCCTGATTGACGGTGGAGTAGCAGAGCGATCAACAAAGCGATGGGAATCAGCACCGTCGTTCCCGACAGCGCCAGCCATCCGATGCTGGCTGTAATCAGTAGCGGACTCAAGGCAGTCCCCAGGGTCCCGCTCACCGAGAAAATGGAGAGGGTTGCTCCCCGGCGGGTGGTAGTAACCGAACCGATAACGCTCGCCCCAGCCGGGTGGAAGGCGGCTGAGCCAAGGCTTCCCAGGCCCACCAGTAGCACCAGCAGCCAATAACTACGGGTCAGGCCTACCAAACCCATCAGGATTCCTAGCCACATAAGACTGAAAGTGATTATATGCCGTCTCTCCCACCGGTCGCTTAGATAGCCGAATAGGGGTTGGACCAGCGTTGTGCCAACCGTGCCCACCAGAGTGACCAAGCCTACCTGAGTATAGCTCAGGCCCATGCTGACAATCAAAATAGGATAGACGACGGGTAGGTAATTATTGCACAGTTCGATCGTCAGGTGGGCCAGGGCAACCGGATAGAGGATGCGAATAGGATGCCAGTTCAATAAAGGCTCTCCTTGGCCGTCAGGATTGCGTCATTCTACACCCTTTTTGAATGGCCAGGAAATTGCGTTCGTAGTCCATAATCTAGAGACTGTCAGACGGGTGACCTTAGGCAGGATGGTCAAACGTGTGATAAGTATTGACTGTAACTGGAATGTAACTACAATCATGGGTCAAGCGTGTTATAGTGTTGACTAACGACCGGGAAATGAGTACACTCCTTAGACCTTAGTCTCGGGCCTGAAGGGTTGTCGGCTGGTCAATATTCACTCACCATGACCCGAAGGGGCTGGTCAGCGGACAGCGCCGAGATCAGGGTTCCATACCTTGGTCAAGTAGCGTCTCTCTCAATTTTAACTCCAGGAGACCAGCCTTGAAGCGAACAAGTGGCCATTATCGAGTCAGTCTTCTGACCGCGTTTCTGGCGGGCTTGTCAATGGTGCTCTTCAGCTTCATGGCCGAAAGCAAGGTATTGGCGGATGACCCGCCCGCCCACAGAGTATATCTTCCTATCATCGCCAGCGCCCCAGCCTGCTCGCTAAACCCTCAAGAGCAGCGGATAGAAAGCCTGATGATCCACAGCGCGGAGCAACAGCGCGCCATATTTACCTGCAATAGCATTCTGGCTCAGGTCGCTCGAGCACGGGCGGAGGATATGGCGAGCCGGGGTTACTTCAGTCACGTAACGCCTGAAGGCTACGGACCAAACTACCTGGTGCGCCAGGCTGGTTACGTTCTGCCCTCCTTTTACGGCACCGAACTCAATGACAATAACATCGAGTCGATTGGCGGTGGCTACTCAATGGCAGAGGCTGTCTGGGAGGGTTGGATGGCCTCAGCGGGGCATCGCGATCAGCTGCTGGGTCTGCAGTCATTCTTTGCGGATCAAATTGAATATGGCATTGGCTATGCCTATGACCCGGAGAGCCCGCTGAATTACTACTGGGTGGTGATTACGGCCAAACCTGGCCCGTGACCCCTGGCCGTTTGCGGAATCCTTTTCCTGGTCCACCGTGGCACTGAAATCCCATCCAGTGAGGCGGGCTTTTTTGTTGGTTGAAACTGGGGCTTGCGCACTAATCATGGTTGGGCTTGGCTCCCAGCTGGATCTCGAACGACAACCATTAAAACAACGTCATCAAACTGGGGCATGTCACCCACAAAGTCATCAAGAGCCGCTAAGAAGGCATCGTGGATGCCCTGAGCTGGGTGCTTCCGGTTGGCTCTTGCCAATTCCAAAAGTCGATGTTCGCCAAAGAACGCCCGTTGTTCATTCCGGGCCTCTGTGATGCCATCGGTATACAGAACCAGGGCACTACCCGGATCAAGCTGAACTGTTTCTTGCCTCCAGGCGACCTCCTGGGTTACACCCAAGGCCATGCCTGTCCTGGGCAAAACTCGGGCCGGGCCGTTGTCCTGGGCGTGGACAAGGCAAGGCGGGCAATGGCCCGCATTGCAATACACCAAATTGCCTGTGAGTGGATCAAGGGTGCCGTAGAAAACGGTCACGAACTGGCTAGCGTCGGTGTCCTCCAGAATACGACGATTGACGGCGCTGAGCACCTGCTCGGGTCGGGTGGGATATTCAGCAGCATAGGTGCGTAGAAGCGTCCAGCTCAAGGCCATAAACAGGGCTGCGGCCGCCCCTTTGTCGACCACATCGGCGACCAGGATCCCTAATCGCCCATTGGGTAGCAGGCTAACATCATAAAAATCGCCGGACGTTTCTCTAGATGGTCTCAGCGTAACCGCCAGTTGCCAGCTGGGGATGTCTGGCAGTTGGCGGGGCAAGAAACTGGCCTGCACCTCCCCAGCCAGGGCTAGTTCCTGCTCCATCTTTTGGTTGGCGTCTTGGAGTTGTTGCTGTAACCTGCGCAGGGTCAGGTGGGTTTCGACTCGGGCCAGGACTTCTTCAAACTGAAAGGGCTTGGTGACATAATCCACGCCCCCCGCCTCAAAGGCCCTGACCTTGTCCCGGGTCTCATCCAGGGCGCTGATAAAGATGATGGGGATATCGCGGGTTTGCGCATCAGATTTCAGGTGCGCGCAGACCTGGTAGCCATCCATCTCTGGCATCCTGATGTCGAGCAATATCAGGTCCGGGGGCTCTGCCTGCGCGGCCGCCAAAGCCAATGAACCCTCCGGTACAGGACGCGCACGATATCCTTGCTTGGCCAGCATCTTGGACAATAGCTGCAGATTGGCCGGGGTATCATCAACAATCAAGATATCCGCTTTTGGGGTTTCAAGCTGGCCGCGACTCATGGTCACCCTCTCCTTAAGTTTGACTATTATTGCCGGCTTGTTTCAACAGGGCCAGGATCTTTTTGTACTCGAAATTATAGGCCCACTCTGCCAGCACATCAGCCAAGGCCGGGTTCTGCTCACGGACCTGATCTGTGAGGCTCAGAATCAGATTCAAGTCAGCCTTGATGGTAGCTTGCTGCAGATCAGTCACCCAGTCAGCGGGCAGAGTGGCCATGGCTGCCGGTGTGAGCATATCCGCCAGCGGGGTGGTGGCCTCCCCAGGCTGAAGCGGCGCCCCCTGATAACCTTCTGACTCATAGACAAAGCGCACCCTCAGGTGTCTGATTAACATGTCAAATATCTCATCTTCGTGGAAAGGCTTACGCACAAAATCGTTGCAACCCTCCGACAACACTCTCTCTCGATCCTCTTCAAATGCGGAGGCGGTCAGCGCGATGATGACGGTCTTCTGGCCCTGGGGGGTGGCCTTGATCCTGCGAGTGGCCTGATAGCCATCTACGACCGGCATACGCATATCCATCCAGATCAGATGCGGCTCCCACTCTTCCCATATCTGGATAGCCTCTTGGCCGTTTGAAGCTTCGCAGACCTCAAAGCCCAGTGGCTCCAGCATTTTGATCAGCAACTGGCGATTCGTCTCCTGGTCTTCGGCCACCAGCAGGCGATAGATGGGTTGGTTCGGCGCCAGCCCTAGTACCCGTGGCCTGGGCTGCGCCACCTGCACCTGGGCCGCTTCCGGCCCCCCTACGGTGGCAATCGGTAACTCGAACTTGAAAAGGCTCCCCCGTCCCAACTCGCTGCTCACAGTCAGGTCGCCTCCCATCAGTCGTACGTATTGGCGGCTGATGGACAAGCCCAGGCCGGTCCCCTCCTGAGGCTGCTGCTGATCTGCTGCCTGCACAAAGGGGTCGAATACGGTTGTCAGGTCTTGGGGTGCAATGCCGGGCCCCGTGTCTTCCACTTCAAAGACCAATATCTCCTGAGGGCGACGAACCGCTGAAGGCGGTTGTTTCTCGACTGATGGTCTGTCCTGCTTCGCCCTCACCCGTAGTGTCACACCCCCCTTCGGGGTGAACTTGACTGCGTTGCCGAGCAGGTTGCTCAGGACCTGGCGTAATTTGCTCTCGTCCGCCCGCACGAATGGGGGCACGTTCTCGACCCGCTCAAAGCTCAAGGTCAGTTTCTTCTCGCCAGCCCGCAGGCGGAACATCTCTTCCAGACTGCCGAGCATCCGATACAGGTCGAAGCTCTTCTCTTCCAATGTCACCCGACCGGCCTCAATCTTGGACATTTCCAACACATCGTTGATCAAGGCCAGCAAGTGCTCACCGCTGCGGTTTATGATGCCCAGGTTTTCCTGCTGCTGGGTGGTGAGAGTCGGATCCCGGTCCATTAGTTGGGCGAAGCCCAGGATGGCGTTGAGGGGGGTGCGCAGTTCGTGGCTCATATTGGCCAGAAAGGCGCTCTTGGCTTGATTGGCTGCCTCGGCCTGGCGACGGGCCTCTTGAATCTCTGAGATGTCGTTATAGATGACGATAAACCCAACATTCTCCCCGGCCACGAAAACCGGTAAGCCCAGTACTTCCACATCCACCAGGGTACCGTCCTTGCGGGTGCGTTGGGTGGTAACCTGTAGCCGGCCCATATCGTCTACCAGGCCGGTGAATGCCCCGGCTTGGGATAAGTCGGCCTGGACAGCCGGATCTGCCAGAAACAACTGGGTGTACCCGACCGCCTCGGTTCGAATGGAATCGTCTTTGGCCACCAGGTCATCCACGTTCCGACCAATCGCTTCAGTTTGGGTATAACCAAATAGCTTTTCCGCCATCGGGTTCCAGGATACGACGCTACCATCCCGGCCGATGGTCAACACGGCTACCGGGCTGTTGACGAACAGAGCTTCGTAGTATTCCTTTTGGCGGCGAATTTCTTCCTCAAATCTCTTGCGTTGGGTGATGTCCTCCAGGCTTCCTTCATAATATACCACCCGACCCTCTTCGTCCCTGACGGCTCGCGCGGTGTCGTTAAGCCAGATGAGCTGGCCGTCGTAACGGCGAACCCGCTCTTCAAAGTCGCGAATCAAGCCTTCCCGTTCCATTAGCTCCTGCCAGCGCGCCCGTTCTGCAGGGTCTAGATACATATCAGCCGCGTTGACTGCTTTCAGGGCTTCGTCCCGGCTCGGATAGCCCAGCATGTGGGCCAAAGCCAGATTGGCGTCCAGGACCTGCCCGTCCGGTGTGGTGCGGTACAAGCCCACCGGAACGCCGTCAAACAAGGTGCGGTACCGTTCTTCACTCTGGCGCAGTTTGGCGGTGCGCTCTTCCACCAGTTCTTCCAGGTGCTCCTGGTACTGGCGCAGCTCATTCTCCGCCCGAACCCGTTCAGTGATATCCTCCAGGCTCCCTTCATAGTATACAACCTGGCCCCCATCGTTTTTGACGGCTCGCGCGGTATCGTTGACCCAGATGGCCTGACCGTCGTAGCGGCTGAGCCGCACTTCAAAGTCGCGCACGACCCCTTCCTGCTCCATCAGCGCCTGCCACCGCATACGATCTTCTGGGGTGACGTAGAAGCTGGCTGGATTGGCTGCCAGCAGGCCCTCCCGGCTGGGGTAGCCCAACATGTGCACCATAGCCGGATTGGCGTCCACGAAATGCCCCGCCGGCGTGGTCCGGTACAACCCGGCCGGACTGCCATCAAACAGGGTGCGGTATCGTTCTTCGCTCTGGCGCAGTTCGGCGGTACGTGCCTCTACCAGCTCCTGCAGGTGTTCCTGGTATTCTCTAAGCTCCGCCTCCGCTCGTTTTCGCTCTCTGATCTCCTGTTGGAGCTGGGCATTAGCTTGGGTCAGGGCGGCGGTGCGTATTCTCACCACCTCCTCCAGGCGGTCGCGGTGTTTCCGTAGCTCCTCTAGCGCGGCATCCCTCTCGGACTCCGCTCGCACCCGCTGCGTGAGGTCAGTGAAAACAGCCAAAGTACCCATGAAGCGTCCCGTATCCGGGTCAAAGCGGGGGCTGCCGCTGACCTGGATGGGAACCCGAGCCCCGCCTTTGTGGATGAGTTGAAGTTCATAGCGGTCGCTTTGGCCGCGTGCGCGGCGCTCGTTGGCTGCCTGGGCGATGGGCTGCTGGTCGGGTGGGAGGATGGCCGTCCAGTGTTGCCCCACTAGCTCCTCAGGCTGGTAGCCTAACATCTTCGCCGCGGCCGGGTTAACGAAAGTCAAATACCCGCCCGCATCCTCCACCCCTATGCCCTCGGTCATATTCTGGACGATTCCTTCGTTCAACTCCTGCAACCGTCGCAGGTCTTCTTCCGCCCGCATCCGGCCCGTGATGTCGGTAAAGACTCCCAACGTACCCACAAGTCGCCCCGTACCTGGTTCCAGCCGCGGACTGCCGCTGACCTGGGTGGGAACCCGCCCCCCGTCTTTGCGGATGAGTTGAAGTTCATAGCGGTCGCTTTGGCCGCGTGCCCGCCGCTTGTCGGCTGCCTGGACTATGGAATGCTGATCAGGTGGTACAACCGTCGTCCAATGCTGCCCCAGCAACTCTTCAATCTCGTAACCCAACAAGAAC
Source organism: Anaerolineales bacterium (assembly GCA_020343875.1). Classification (GTDB taxonomy): domain Bacteria; phylum Chloroflexota; class Anaerolineae; order 4572-78; family NAK82. The sequence goes on from CP070811.1 coordinate 4,160,517, forward strand.
CCTGTGGCCGGGTTGACAAAAGTGAAGTACCCATCCGCATTCAGCACAAATATGGCCTCAGCCATAGTCTGGATGATCTCATTCAAATCTTCCGGCTGCAGCAGTTTGTCTTTCTGTGCCGTGTCTTCCTCTGGTTTCATGATGGGTCTCCTCAAAATCACGTTGGGCTCGCTGGCAGCGGCGGCACCTGTCGGTAAGCAACTTCCCACTTTGGGAGCAGGTATCCTCCCTAGAATCTCCATTGCGACTGGGAAGCCATTTCTCGACAAGCACTTGGTGAGGTCAGGCGAGGGGATCTTGCTCTCGGACGTACTGCACTAGCTCCTTACCGAAGTCGCTATAGGTTTGCAACAGGTCGTAGTCGATGCGGGGGCCGTTGAGATACTGCAGGCATAACAAATCACGGTTACTTATCCCTTGGGGACCGGTTAGCCCCGTCGGTCTGGGTCGGATGCCAGCGAAAAAGAAGCCCAGTTCTTCGAAGCTGGGGCAGATCAGGGGGGTGTGCGAGTCTCCGAGGGGGAGATTGAGATAAACAACGTCAATTCCCTCATAGCAAAGGTCTCTCAGCTTTCGCTTGACCTCGCCTTCGATGCCCGGCCCGCAGTGAGTGATCTCGATCACAGCAATCCCCAACGCGGATCTGATCTCCGTAGAGAGGCTAAAGGGCGGCGCCTCATGTGCCGAAGGGCGGGAGTCGGCGTGGCGAGGTGGCTCTAGAGAGACAAATTCTCGCTCCAGCCCCAGGTTGCCGTAAATGCGGGCGATGATCGAACGATGCTGGGAAGGTGAGTAGACACGGCTTCGAGGTTCCTGGTGCAGGGGCTGGTATCCATAGACGACCGTCTCCCGCTGAGGAAGCTGTTGGCCTGCGATCTTCTTGAAGTGCACCGCCCGAGGCCCATATGCCAGCAGCAGTCCTGATTCCCGGAAACCATATCTGAGGGCCGCTCGCTGTGAGAAGGGGTGGACGGTGACCGCGACGATAAACAATCCGGTAAGCCCTTGCTGACAGGCGTGTTCCATCAACAGGTCCATCAGTCCTTTCATCACCCCGCGGCGGCGATGGGCCGGGTCCACCACCGCCTGGCCTACCTCCATCATCGGCTCACCTGGCTGGCCCGACAGGGCGCAATGACCAATCACGTCCCCAGTTTCGGTGACGGCCACCGCCGAAATCATCTCTCCACTCTGGTTCATGGACACCACCCGCTCCGGGTAGTAGACTTGCTCACCTGGGTATGTATAGCCATACGTTTTGTAAACACACCGGGCAATGTGGAGGGCGTCGGCTGGTTCCATCAATCGGCATGCGTATTTGGCTGACGGCGCTGGCTCGACTGCCGTATCGTAGGGACGTAACTCCTCAGGGGGGAAGTAGGCTTCAATGTTGGGGACCTGGAGATACTTGGTGAGGCGCAGTTCCTTGCCTTGCCTGCCTTTGTTGACGAAGCGAACCTTGTCCATTGCCCGCTGGATCAGGTAGAAGGGCAAGCCACTCAACTCCCGATCCAGTCCACCGTGAGCGTCATAGTCCGGTATGGCGTGCGAGTCAAATGGCAAGCCCTGGTCGGCGATGGTGATTTTGAGACCGCTGGGATCCCGTTGACAGGAGATAGTAAAAGCCTGTTCTTCACCTGGCTCAAAGGCGGTTTCGATAATGTGAGTGCAGGCCTCGTCTACGGCCAAGCGGACGTCGCCGATGTCCGCCTCCTGGAAGCCAAGTTGCGCAGCTTCGGTCGTCACATAGGCGCCGACAATGGGAAGATAGAAGGCGTCATTGGGGATGGTCAAGACTGAGGTGTCTTTTGGCATATCACCAGCCCTCCATAGCCTCCTGGCGGGTGTGACAAATGAGCAACAATTCGTCGAAGCCAGCCAGCTCAAAGATGCGCCGTACCGGGGCAGTCAGACCAAATAGCCTCACCTCGCCCCCCAACTGGCTCACCTCCCGTTGGGTTAACAGGAGGGACCGCAATCCCTTGCTGGCGATGTATTCCAATTGGGAGGCGTCGAGTACCAGCCGGTAATGGCCCTGAGATACCAAGTCCTTCAGTGTCTGATCCAGCCTGCCGACGGTGTGGGCATCAACTTCACCCACCAGCTTAAGCAGTACAGGTCCATGGTTGGTTATCGATGTGGAGATTTTCACTTTTTGCCTCCAGTCTCTTCACCAGGATCAGTTGGTTGCCCCCTTCGCGCGTGACGTGGTGAGTCACTTCATGCATAATCTTTCGAATCAGGTGAACGCCCAATCCGCCGGCAACCCTTTCTTCCAGCGGCGCGGTCAAGTCTATGGCTGGCACGCTGGTGGGATCGAAGGGTGGTGCCTTATCGCGCAAACAGATGACCAGCGCATCATGGCTTCGTTTCACTTGGATAGCCATGGGCCCGGTGTGACCTCGATAGCCGTGGACGATGATGTTGGCTGCCGCTTCATCTACTGCGAGGACGATCTCGGTTATCGTAGTCGGGTCAACACCCAAAGTGGTCGTCGCTTCCTCGACAAAGCGGCGGATGGCGGCCAGGTTCTCTAGCTTGGCTGCGACACGGAACGAAGCGTAAGAAGAGTTACCTTTCATCTGATCAGCGAAGCAATGGGGGTAAGAAAAAGCCGACCACTTCCCGGCCTGGTGGCCAGATTAGGGCTCGGCTGCAAGTCGCTCAAGGGCCTACCTCCCTCGACATCACTGTGAATGCGACGCGCTGGAGACAACGCTTTTACCTTACACTCTATGCCCATAGTACCACAGATTGGGCTAAGATTCAATCCCGGGACAAATCTTTCATGAATCTCATATGAACTGAGCTGTTGCTAGGTTTCATGTCTTGACCTTGGTTGGTCTAATGTGAAATGTAACACAACAGCACCAGTTTGTGGGCCAATCCAATGCCACCAGAGTGCTGGTCACGGATACGGTGTCGGCCAACACCACCTTCGATGAGACTGGCAGCTCGTCGGGATGGGTATGCGCGGATGGCGACCCTCTGGAGGGTCTGTCAATCGGGGACCAGAAGTCCTTCGGTTGGGCCGGCTTCAGCGGCAAAGCCACCTATCGGCAGCCCCGCTGACTCGAGCCCGGGGGGCCATCCTTCGTCGTCTACGTGGAGGACCACGGCAAGCCAAGTGCCGGGCAGACTAATTCTGGATCGAGGGGGAAGACAAGGAAGGTATGCGGGTTGCCTATGACCGATCACTTGTTCAATCGAGCCTGGGTGCTCTCTCAGCCCAGCCCTTGTGTCACGTCCTCGAATCTAGTTCGAGACGGGCTAGGTCGACACTCAACTCGCGGATGCGCTGGGACATGGCCTGCATCATGTAATAGGTCAGCGAAGGGTCTTCGCGTATGCGGCGTACCAAGCTCTTCTTGTCCACAGTGAGTACCCGCGCCTGGCCCAGTGCGCGCACCGTCGCAACCCGAGTCTGGCGCTCAAAGATCTCCATCTCGCCGATGGGTTGTCCCACCTCCCGGATTGCCAGACGCACCTCTTGACCGCCCTGGTCTACCACGACCTCAACCCGCCCTGCCTGGATGACGTACATAGTGTCTCCTATCTCGCCTTGGCGGATGATGACCTCGCCATCCTGGTATACCTTGCCTAATTCTCCAGTTCGCGTAGCATACTTCTCTAACAGGTGCACCGTGTATGCACCTGCACCAAGGCGCAGTGCAGGCGTCTCCGACGCTGGCTGCGAAATTTTGATTTTCGTGCCGCCTCTATGCAGCGGCCAAAGCGAGACGGCCAAATCCCGCAGAAAGCGAGTCCAGAAGGCTGGATGAAGGGCGCGCAGGAAAACCTCTCTATAAGGTGCGCTGCCAGTGAACATATCCCACATGACCAGGCTCATGCCCCGCTCAGGGCGAGCTTTCCCTGCCTGTTCATTTGAGACCATACGCAGCACTGCGCGGCGCGCGAACCTCCACTGTTGAATCCCGCCGACGATGGTAAAAATGAATTTGCCCACAAGGTTGTCGGTTTCGATCGCCTGGCAGACCGGCCAATAATGCCGCCTGAAGTCTTCCGCCGAAATACCCTGGAACACAGCGGTGCTCGCTGCGGCCTTGGCGGTGCGATATGCCGCTCCGAGCCCATCCTTGTATAGGCGGCTCACCCCGCAGTCGCCGATGAACACGATGCGATCTCCAAACGGCTGGATGCTCCCCTTGACGTTGATATGTGGCGCGCACCAGCAGGCCACCTGATCCAGGGAGAAGTCGGGGGGGAAACACTGCTTGACTACCGGGTCGGCCACAAAGGTCTCCAACAGGTCTTTGTCAATATCTTGACCCAACAGGCAGAGCGTCACATAATCACCCTTGGGGATGATAGCAGCGAATTCGAGGCGATCGATATTCAACAGGAAGGCATGGAACGAACTGCCCACATACTTATCGACGACTTCCTCACCCAAGTAGTACTCACGCACGAAGGACTTCGTCGTGCGGGGAGGCCTGAAGCCGAAGTCCAATTCTTGGAATAACTTCAGCGTGGCGGTGTTTACGCCGACGGCGACGGCCAGCAGGTCGTAGGACTCGGGCTGGCCGTTCCGGGTTTTGATACGTATTAGCTCATCTGCCTGGGCAACCTCGACCACGCGCTGGCGGATGAGGCGCGCCCCTCTGTTCATGGCGATCGTCAGTAAGTGGCCATCAAAGCTCTCCCATTTGAGCTCCCTGAGGTCACGTGGGCCGCTGCCGCGGTATATCGCGCCGATCCGCTTCTCGTGCAGCGGGGTATCGATGCGGACGCTGCCTACATCCATATGAAGCATGTAGGAATCAATGCCCCTTTCCACTACTGTAGGAGGCAAATTGATACCTTCGGCCGCCAGGTATTGCACCAGAGTCTCGGAGACAACACCGGCGCACATGTTGCAGCCAACCGGGCCCGGCACGTTGAAATCGCGCGGCTCGTAGATATCTACCTGGATTTGCCTGCCGACCCGCTCAGCCAGATTCAGCAAGAAATAGCTGAAGAAGGAACCCGCGGGTCCCCCGCCCATCACTGCCACGCGGGAGCCATCGTTTAACTTGAGACCGGTTTGTCTATTCATTTTCTCTCTCTAGTGCTCTGACGAAAAAGTTCAGCAGGTGCTGCCGGTACTCTTGGGGGTGTAGATCCCACCCTCCACCGTGCACCACGCCGGGCACGATCCACACGCTGACGGACTCGCCGCCAATCCTTTTGTACTGTTCGGCGGCCAACGATTCATTGTCGAACGGGTGATCCTCCGCCACCATAATCAGCAATGGTCGCGGCGGGATTAGCCCCACGTCGTCGACCAGCGCGCGCGGGTGAGAGCTACTAGCATAGAACAGATCGGTCACCGTCATATGAACCCAGTCGATCAGGAGATACTGATAGGTCAGCCCCCGGTACAATCCGCGGGCATCCTTGAAACGCACCCAACTTAATCCATCGGCGATGACACCCTTGATCGCTTCCGACTGCGCGGCGGCGTGGACACTTGCTGCCGCGCCCGCCGAAAAGCCCCACGCGCCGATCCGGTTGGGATCGACATCAGGCCGCGCTTGCAGGTAGTCAACTGCGCCCAGCACGTCATCGCCCGCCTGCCACAACGTGAAAGTCCTGCCTTCGCTCTCGCCGTGTGCTCGCAGGTCGATCATCAGGACGCCGTACCCCTCCTCAGCCAGCATGGCCGCGACGGGCAGTGTCATCGCCCTGTGACTGCTGTGGCTATGACTCAGCACCACCGCTGCTCCATTCTTTGAAGGGAGGTACCATCCGGCGATTCGTAGTCCGTCGCGAGATAGGAGGGTGACGCTCTCGTAGTCAAGGCCGGCGAATTCGGTGGGAGTCAGGCAGCAAGGTCGGCCCCTGGCCGGGTGTGCCGTGGCGTATGCTATCCGCAACCCTATAGCCATGCTGGTCCCCAGGTACAGTGTGACGACAAAAAAGATCACCAACCGCAGCCAGTAACCGATGCTGCGACGTGGTTTGGGTACGTTGTCTTGCTCCATCTATTGACTGCTCAATCGAGTCTCAACTCATCAAAGCATACATCCGCTCATCGTCTTTCACTGCCAAAAGGATGACGGCAGGTCACCGGTCGCCCTGAACTGTCCACAGCCTGGACGGGTCTACGTGTTCTAGCGGAGGAAGCGGAACGAGTCGATCACCGTGGTGTATAGAGTTTCCATCTGCGTGTAGACCTCATCCGCTTGGGCCTCCGCTGGCAGGAACGTTAACTTGTACAGCCGGCCGCCATGCACGACGATCACTTGTCGGCTGATCTCCTGGCCAGGCATATGTTCCAGCATCTCCGCAGGCTCATAACCTAATCGCAGACCAATGGAACGCTCGACAGTGTAACCCGGTATCGATCTTTGAACGTCGGCTTGCATTTCAGTGGCGACTTGCTCGGCCGTGCGGCCGGCCGCATCCTGTACCTCGATGAAGAGTCTCGGGTACGTACCATCTTGCAAGGAACCCACAAAAAACACGATTTCGTTTTCGGCGGGCTCACCCACGTCGTAGCCGATCGGGTACAGCATGCAAAAGTTGTACATTTCAGCGAACAGCAACTGTGTATCCGCTTTGGCCCCGAGGCAGTCTTCGCCGGGGAACCACTCGTCCGACCGCGGGATAAAGGCGAACGAAGCAACGATCTTGTCGTAGAGCGTTTCCATACGCCTGTAGGCGTCACCAGCGTTCTCGTCGGCCGGCAAGAACGTCAGTTGGTAGAGCAGACCATCGTGCTCGAAAAGCACCCGCCGGTTGATGTCCTGACCAGGCAACTGGTCCAGCACAATCGCCTCCACATTGCCCAGGACGATGCTGCTGCGTTCCACGGGAAAAGCCTCAAAATCAACGGTGACCTGTTCTGCCAGCTCTTCGGCCGTTCGACCCCCGGCATCTTCCACTCTGATATTAACGCGCGGGTCTTCCGCGTTCAACAAGCTGCCGACGACAAGATCTGTTTCGACTTCACTGTGCTTTTCTACCTTATACCCCACGGGATATAGCAGACAATAGCCGTGTCTTTTGTTCTTGAGCAGCTGCGTGTCGACCGTGGTTTCAGGACAGTTGTCACCTTCCGGTGGTATGCTCAGCCAACCATCGGGCCAGACGCTACGGGGAATCCCGGCCGCTTCTACATGTTCCTGGGCGATGCCGGAGCCAAATGCCCATACCTTCCAGGCACCATCTTCAAAATAGGCAAAGCCCAGATCCCAGACAGTGGGCTGCCTGACGACGTCATAGTAAACGGCGGCGCGTGCATAACCATCGGCTATCTTTTGAACCACAATCTTGGCGTTTTCAGTTGGTGCGCCTCGTGCCTTCATACTATCCAGCATTGCCTGCTCAATCGCCGCGCTTGGTTCCGTGGCATCCCAGGGGGCCTGGGCCGAAGATCCAAGATCGGGGACGGCTCGCGCTGACGTCGCTGGTGGGTTGGCCTGGGCTACAGTGCATGCGCTCAATGTCACGGCTAGTCCAAGCACAACGACTCTTAAGAGACCCATCCAGTTCATATTTGCCTCCCAATATTCACAGTCAGTATAACTTCGGGTTCACGCCGGCGGGATGGTGACCTCCAGGGTGTAATCCGCGCTGGTTCCACAGAACTGCCACTGCCCACGGCCAAGAACGGCAAGTCCGTCTCTTGTTAGAAACGATGCCGGGGTTGACTGCGTTGGCTCAGGAACAGGGAGCCAGACAAGGCGCACAACCCCAGGACACCGGCAATGGCAGCCGCGAGCAAGATTGTCGCGCCGCCGGTCTCTGGTAGCGTCGAAGGGGCCGAGGCAGGCGTCAGCCCGGGAATCACCCCGCAGGCCACGACCTGCCCGCCCGACTGGATGGCGATGATGTGCTCGCCATCGGCCATTATCGCTAGGCTGACGTTCTCCGTTCCTCGAAAAAGCACTGAGCCTGTCCCCGTGGCTGTACCGCTCGTATCAGCTTTCAGATCGGACAAGGCAGCAAAACTGGCGCTGGGCATGGTGCAGGTGCCGGCATGCAGGGTGGATCGAGCGTCCGCGCCCGGTGCCAAACCCGTGATGTGAAGCTCTGCATTGGTCCCATCACCGGCAGCGGTCAGGATGGCCGTACCGGTGACCTCAGACTCGCCTACAGGGTCGAGCCGTACAGTGACTGCCTCCTGTGCCATAATCGTGCCCGGCAGGAGCAGAAGGGCCAGGAAAACCAGCCATAGCCCCAGCAGGCGCAGCCCTGTCAATTGACGTGATTTCATAGATACACCTCCAATTATTCACTGATCTGAACACAGCGTTCAGGTGTGTTTGAATTGGTTCAGTATACTCTTCGATTCGCCACAGTCCAGTTGACTACTCTTGTAACGAGCGTATGTAGGCCACAATGTCAACCAGGTTGGGATCGGTAAGCGAGGGAATCCCACCTTTGGGAGGCATAACCAGTGCTTCGCCTGGGAGCCCGCCTACCTTGATGAATTCAACCAGTTCCTGGTCCGTTTGGCTGGTGATGAGTTGACTTTGGTTCATATCCTGGCTGAAGCCCGGGACGCCTTGGCCCTTCGGGCCGTGGCAGGCAGCGCAGGCGCTGGCAAATATCTTCTCGCCGACAAGCGGATCTCCAACAGAGGCCTGAACTGACGCAGCCTGGCTGGGGGTGCCACCCCCGCAAGCAGCCAGGCCAAGTGTTAGGCTCAGGAGCAGGGCTAGGCCTGCCACCAGCGTTATCTTCATTGGATAGTTCTCCTTTTGTTTCCCAGTGTGATCATAAATAATTAGGACTTTCATAGCCAGCCTCCTCAGAATCTGGCATGGTTCAACTATTCGTGTTGTTTGGACCTAATCCCCTATAGTCGAATCTGGAAATGGTCTTGTAGCACAGCCGCGTATTCATCCTGACTGGTCAGCTCTTGCTCATACCGCTGGCCATTGGTGGTTATGCTCAGGTGCATATCGCGCAGCGAAATCTGACCCTCCAAGGTCGCGCGATAGCAGATCCGCTTCTGGGTAAATATCGACTCGGGCGAGGTTTGAAGATGGTAACAGGGTTCATAGAAGTCGGAGAGCAGGCGCGGTTGAAGGTTGAAGTGATAAGCGCGTACCCAGTTACCATCTCGATTCCACTCCAACATCATCCCATCTCCGTCCTGGCGCACGCGGCGGTAAACCCCGGTACGTTGCATCTGTTCACCCGGCTTATTGACCTGCAGCGGTTCAGCAAATGAGTAGCCAAAGCTCACATCGGCCAGCCACGGTTCTTCAAGGTACACCAGCAGCGCGAGATGATCGAACTTCGGGCCAAGTACTCTGGGCTTACCGTTGCTAACATTAGAGGCGAGCAGGGTCACCTCAAAGCCCAGTTCCCGGAGTAGCGCGGCGAAGAGACCATTCAGCTCTAGGCAGAAGCCGCCCCGCCGTTGGGTGACGATCTTTTCAAAGAGATATTCTTCGTCTAGGAGAATGGGGCGCCCGAGATGCATGTTCAGGTTCTCAAAAGGTACGGCGAGCACGTGTGAATAGTGCAGCGTGTGCAACGTCTCAGCCGTCGGAGCCAGCGGGCCTTGATAGTTAACTCGTTTTAGATACGAAGTGATGTCCATAACACTACCTGCTTCATTTCAGTTCTTGTTAGCATGCCAGAGATAAGAGCAAGATCCTGCAGCAACTGCCTTCATAATCGCCTCTCCTGCGGAACCGGAGTGCCCATTCACCTCTCAACAGCTGTTAGTGTCAGGCTTCGCTCCTTCGGGGTACAGGTAAAGTTCGATGAGATATCCCACATCGCGGCTGTCGGAACTTGGCACTGTCTTCTCAATCATGAAGAAACCCCATCCACGAGATGGATACTGGGTGGTCTGTTGGGCATCCACTTGGGGCGCCGGGGGTGGGGTTGACACGTCGTAGGGTTGATCAGTTTCCCGCGTTGTCGGGTCGGTCTCCGGAATCAGCACCCGAATGGTCAGCGCTCCCGCCGGGCCGTACCGGCAACTGCAGTCGGCAGCCTTGCGGATGGCCTGAGCTAAGGCCAGCTTGAGCTGTCGCAACTGTCCCGCTGGCCAATTCAGCCTGTGCATCGCCTGGACAACGCGCTCCACCGCCAGCTGTTCACTGCCCAGTTCTGAGGACAGATCGAATTCGATCAGCGTCTGCCAGCTATGGTGGCGTGGTGTCAGCCTGTGAAACATAGCTTCGTTTGATGCCATCCTCGGCCCCTACCTTGCTTGAGTTTGGGAGTGCGTCCGAGTGTGAACGAGTAACAGGTAGTTCTGCCCGTTCTAGAGAAAGTACAGACCTTGAGCGTGCCAACTTAGATGAACCGGTACACCCAATCGAAACGGCTGGGGTGCGGCGTACCTTCGCGCGCGGTCATGCCGGGGCGATGTAAAGATAGTCGGTCTTGACGGGCGGACGGCCTGCGGCCGCACCGGCTCCTCTCTGGTTTCGTTCCAGGCGTGCCACCTCGGTGCTCAATTCACGGATCCGGTGAGACATTGTCTGCATCATATGGTAAGCCAGCGAGGGATCCTGGTGGATGTGGCGCAAGAAGTGTTTCCTGTCCACAGTAAGCACCCGGGCTTGGCCCAGGGCACGCACCGTTGCGCTGCGCGGCTGGTGCTCAAGAATCTCCATCTCGCCAATGGGCTGCCCCGCCCCGCGTATGGCCAGGCGCACCTCCCGATCATCCTGTTCTACCAGGATCTCAACCTGCCCCTCCTGGATGACGTACATGCAGTCTCCGATTTCGCCTTGGCGGACGATGACTTCGCCATCCTGGTACACTTTGCCTAAATCGCCGTTTCGCATGCTACTCTCCTCTCAAGATCACATAGTTCAAGCAGATAAGGTGTTATTTCCGTTCCATGTATCAGGCTAGGAACACCTTGTCCGGGTTGCTGGATCTGATCGTATTAAACCACACAACCGACCAGAAGTGGGGTCACTGGCTGCCCCACTTGGTGACCCAAAATGTGTCACACGAGCTGCTATGCCGGAGGTATGCCCTCAAATGCATCAACGTGCCTGCGCATTGCGGAGACAGATGAACCGTGATAAGATTACTGCACACTGTCTCCCAATTGATTGGGCGGATGCAGGCGGAGGTACAGAGGTACAATGGAAGCCACGCAAGCATTTCAACAGTCGGTCATTGATAGTGTACCTGATCCAATTGTGGTGATTGGGAACGATTATCGCATAAAGCTGGTGAACCGAGCTGCGCGCGATTTTTCGTCCGCAGCCAATGACGCATCGAAACCCAAGTTTTGCTACCAGGTTTCCCATCTACGTGAGACACCTTGCACAGGCACGGAGCACCCTTGCCCCCTGGAACAGGTACGCGAGTCGGGCCAACCGGTCAAGGTCGTGCATGAACACCACCACGCGAACGGCGAGCGTCGCATTGTGGAGGTTATGGCTGCGCCGTTGTGGGGGGCAGACGGCACTTTCCAAGGAATCATCGAGGCTGTGCGTGACGTAACTGAGCGGGTGTGCGCGGAGGAGGCACTCCAACAGTATGCTGAGCGCCTACGCGCCCTAAGCACTCAACTGGCCGAGGTGGCCGAAGCTGAGCGGCAACGACTGGCGCGGGAGCTGCATGATCAGGTGGGGCAGCGGCTGACTGCGCTTGGTATCAATCTGAACATCATTCGGTCACAGATGCCTGAGGAGACGGAGGAGGCCATCCGTTCTCGCCTTGATGATTCGCTGTCCCTGGTGGAGCAGACAGCCGAACGCATTCGGAATGTGATGGTCAACCTGCGCCCCCCGGTGCTGGATGATTACGGGCTGGTGGCCGCCTTGCATTGGTACGCAGAGCAGTTCGCCAGTCGGACAGGCATCGCTGTTGCCGTTGAGGGCACGGAGCCTGTTCTACGCCTGGCAATGTCCATCGAGAGTGCCTTGTTCTTCATCGCACAGGAGGCGTTGACCAACGTGGCCAAGCATGCGCAGGCAACCAACGTGACGATTACTGTGCGGGTGCAGGGCCAAGCCTTGCGCCTGGTGATCGGCGACGACGGTATCGGCTTCAACCCTGGAACGATGACTAAGTCTGGTGGGGGTCACGGTTGGGGATTGCTGACTATGACGGAGCGCGCTGAAGCAGCGGGCGGCCATTGCCGGATTGAGTCTGTGCCTGGGCAAGGAACTCAGGTCATCGTTGAGGTGGCTCAGTGAGCATCAGTGTATTCCTGGCGGATGACCACGCTGTGGTACGCGACGGGCTGCGGGCGCTGCTGGAGGCCCAGCCGGACATCCGAGTGATTGGCGATGCCGCCAATGGGCGTGAGACAGTGCGCAAGGTGGCACAACTTTGCCCTGACGTGGTGATCCTAGATATCGCCATGCCCGAGTTGAACGGCATTGAGGCGGCCTGGGAAATCAGCGAAGTCTGCCCTGATACCCAGCTTATCATTCTTTCCATGCATGCCACGACAGAACATATCTTTCGAGCATTGCAGGCCGGAGTACGCGGCTACCTGCTGAAGGAATCGGCTGGCATCGAAGTGGTCAACGCCGTTCGCGCTGTCCACACCGGCCAGCGCTACCTGAGCCAAAAGATCTCAGACAGGATGGTTGACGATTACATTCATCAGCGCCAGGCTGCCCAAGCAGAAAGCCCCCTGGCGCGCCTCAGCCCACGCGAGCGGGAAGTTCTGCAGCTCGTCGCTGAGGGCAAATCGAGCGCCCAAATCGCCGACACCCTCTCTCTTTCCCCCAAGACTGTTGAGACGTACCGCAGTCGTCTGATGCATAAGTTGAGCATCAGCGACCTACCTGGTCTGGTTAGATTCGCAATTCAACATGGATTGACCCCGCTGCAATAGACCGAATTCCCAGCCCAAGCATCACAGCCCCTCTAACCGCCGAAGATGGATTTGGTCGGTTTCTGGTAACCCATTTAGAGCAGTGCAGCATTGGGTCTCCTGTGTTCTCTGTGCGGAGGTCTGGATTGTCGAAGATTCCCCACATCAATTGTCAAGCCCTCCTGACAGACAAGTGCTGCGGCAGATGGCATAATAATCGGGAGTGAACTTCTGTTTGTACTGAGAAGCTAAATGATTTGGGGAGAAAGGGTGGTCTATGCCAGCAACCATCCTGATCGTCGAGGATCACGAAGCTGTACGCAAGGCACTACGGGATTGGCTGGGGGTAGAGTTCCCTTCCTGTCGTGTAATTGAGGCAACCAGTGGTGAAGAAGCTATCGCTCTAGCCCGCGCCGAGTCACCCCATCTCATTGTAATGGATATCCGCCTGCCAGGCATGAATGGCATTGAGGCAACACGACAAATTAAAGCCGCTTTTCCATGCACGCAGATCGTGATGTTGACCATTCACACAAATGACTTGTACCGCACCGACGCGGGAATGGCTGGAGCCAGCGCTTACATAACCAAGCAAGGGATGTACAGTGAACTGGTGCCTACACTGGCTGCACTGCTTGCCAATAGCGCAACCAAGCAGCAGAACACATGTCTTGGAGAACCTTAGTCAGTTGGGAGACATCTTGCTCGGCTCTGGCACTTGACCCAAAAGCAGACCCGAAAGCAAGCCGTGCCCAGCCATTCAACCCCATCCAGAGGGGCACAAGCTACTTCGCACACCCGGTGCTGACCTGCGAGCCTGGTTTTGACTGACGTAATCCACCATCATCGCGTGCATGGCCCTGCTGGCGGTTGTTGCCAGGTCCGCGACGATACCCTTTCCCTGGCTGAGCGTGCCCTTCTCGAAGGGTTCGTTCTGCCGGCTTGTGCACATTGGGGGAGGTGAGCTATGCTGGCTGAAGTTTCATTTGGCGCTTGGGTTACCCAGCAGCGTAAAGCGCTGGATCGGACCCGCGAACAGCTTGCCCGGTGTGTCGGCTGCTCTGTGTCCTACCTACGCAAGATTGAGACCGATGAGCGACGACCCTCCCGGGAAGTAGCAGAGCTGCTGGCCGATTGTCTGCAGGTTCCGCCTGACCAGCTTCCGACGTTCGTCAAAGCGGCCCGTGGCGTGGAACTCGTCGAGCGGCTGGGGGCACCGTTGCCTGTTTCTGAGACGCTTGAGCCCAGGCCGGCCCCGCCCCGGCCTGCCTCCAACTTGCCCATCCCGCCCACGCCCTTGATCGGTCGCCAGCCGGAACTGACAGCGCTAGCCCGGATGCTGTGCGAACCACAGTGCCGCCTGTTGACACTGACCGGAACAGGCGGCATCGGAAAGACCCGCTTGGCTCTCGAATTGGCCTTTACGCGGCGGGACTTGTTCCCGGACGGGGTATATTTCGTGTCGCTGGCTTCCTTCACTTCGCCCGAATTCATCGCCCCGACCATTGGTGAAGCCCTTGGCCTCAGGTTCTCTGGTGTGCTTGACCCTAAAGCGCAAATCTTGGACTATCTGCGCGAAAAAAGCCTGCTGCTGGTGTTGGATAACCTTGAGCATTTGCTGGAAGGTGGCGGGCTATTGGCTCAGATGCTGCAGCAAGCACCGCACGTGAAGCTGCTGGTCACTTCTCGCGAACGCCTTAACCTCCAGGGGGAGTGGCTTTTCGACATCCAGGGCTTGCCAGTTCCCGCACCTGACCAGATTGATCGGGCGGAGGAGTATAGCGCAGTGGCATTATTCCTCCAGAGCGCTTGGCGGGCGCAGGTGGGCTTTGAATTGAAAGATGAAGAGCGGCCGTGGGTGGCGCGTATCTGTCAGCTGGTGGAAGGGGCACCCCTGGCGATCGAGTTGGCCGCGGCCTGGGTACGCGTGTTGACCTGCCGGGAGATTGCCCAGGAGATTGAGCGTAACCTGGACTTCCTGGCAGCGTCTGCGCGAGACTTGCCGGAACGGCATCGATCGATGCGGGCAGCCTTCGATCACTCTTGGAGACTCCTCTCCGACGAAGAGCGACGGGCCTTGTCGCAGCTCTCGGTGTTTCGGGGTGGCTTCACGCGCGAGGCTGCTGAGAAGGTGGCGGGGGCGCCGCTGCCTTTGCTGTCGTCGCTGGTTTCGAAGTCATTGGCGCAGCCCGTAGCCGAGGGGTGGTTTGATTTGCATGAACTCGTGCGCCAGTACGCCGAAGCCCATCTGGACACTGTGTCTGAGGGGCATACAATGGTGCCGGGTCATGCCGATGGCTTCGCGGCGCGGCAGGCGCACGCCGCCTATTATCTGGCCCTGGTCGAGCAGGCCGCGCCCCAGTTGTTTGGGCCGGAGCAAGTGGCGTGGTTGCAGCGACTGGAGCACGAATACGACAACATTCGTGCGGCGTTGGCCTGGTTGCTGAAAGCCGATGGGCGGGACACGACTTGGCGGGTGGAGGCCGCGTTGCGGCTGACTGGACCGTTGGCGCGATTCTGGCATGGCCATCATTTTAATGAGGGTCGCCGCTGGCTTGAGCAG